>CAYRAI010000037.1:0-20448 GCA_964422205.1 uncultured Synergistaceae bacterium
TCGCAACAGTCTACAGCACGGCTCAGCTGCTTGCCGAAGCTGGACTTATCAAGATACTGAGCATTGACGACAAACGCGTCTATTTCGACCCTACAATTGCGACGCACGGACACTTTCTATGCAAGAAATGCGGCAAGCTTGTAGACATAAATATTGACGAGGACAACTTATTCCGCTCTGCAAGCGCATCGCAGAACAACATAGCACAGATAGAACAGGCTGAAATATTTTTCTACGGACTTTGCTCGGACTGCTGTAAAATATAAAACTCTGTAATTTAATGAAGGAGATAATATCTCTTGCAGCAGGAGTTTTTTTGCTATACTGGCCTTATTTCTGGTGCTGGTACAGAAAAGAAAATCCCGCTGACTATGGGTTAAGCTGGTCCAATAAAAAAAAAGATATACTGCAGACACTTTTTGTGTCTGCAGCCGTTTTGCTGTTGCTGACACCTGTAGCTTTGATGTGGCCATGGGACTCTCTTCCCCACAGAAGAACTCTTTATGAGGCGCTGAATTTGGCTGCCGCCGGACTGGCTGCCGCCGTCATTGAAGAAACATTTTTTCGCGGGTGGCTCCAGACAATAATTAAAAAATATCTTCCAGTTTCAGCCGCTGTACTTTTGACTAATATGATCTTCGCCCCGATTCATCTTATTGCCGCACCTAATATTATTTCTCTCACAACATTCTTTCCAGGCGTTATAATGAGTATATTAAGGGAAAGGTACGGCAACATTCTGCCCTCTGTTATTTTCCACTTTGTAGGAAATATATGGGCTATATGGTTCTTTCCAATAGGGATAAATTTGAAGTTCTAAAAACGGCATGGACATAATTGCCTTATGAGGTGATAAAGATGAAACTCACTAAGAAAGCCGCACTGCTTTTGTTCTGTGCATTTTTATTTTCGTTTTGCGGAAGCGCAGCGGCATCAGAGATTAAACTTTTCGAAATAGAGATACCTATGGAAAAAGGCGCTGCAGTAACTGTAACAGACAGAAGCGGAACAATGTATAACGTCGGAACAGTTGAGCTTCTGCCTGTAAAGACACGCTGGCCCAGCTACACAGCCAGTTCATGGAGCACGCAGGGAACAGTCTGCGCATCGGCTGTCAACGCAATTCACATGCTTGTATCCGTAGAAAAAGGCAAAGGACGCACAATGAGCATAATACCTATTGAGACTATTGCACCTGCAGCGGGAGCAGGAGCGTCTGTCGTTATTTCGCCGAAAGCCGGAGAAAGTATTTTCGGCGCATGGACTCCGCCTGTAGGCTCAAAGGTTCTTGTACGCAAAAGCGGAGGCGAGCTTCTTGCTTTGTCTCCGGAAACACTTCCTAAGCCCAAAGACACTCTTGTCATTACGGTATATGAGGATAGAGCCATGCCTTATATGGTTGATATAGAAAATCGGCCAGGCGGCAGAGTAACTGCATGGACGTCGGAGGGATATGAGGTTTTAGCGCGTGTTATAAAGCCAATAAAAGGTACCGGACGTTTTGAGGGAACTCTATTCCAGCGTACCGGAGCTATTAGAGCAAATCACAGCGGGGTTATAGATATTTCAACTACGCCGCGCGGAGTTACGGGAGGATTTCAGATTATTCCGTGGGATCATGCTTTGACTTCAAAAGAAATGCAGGGAGCATGGGATATGTCCCAGTGGCTTATAATAGGACCTTCGGACGGAAAATCCATGATGGGAGGAACTCCTCCTCTTTTTAAAAATGCTCTGGTTCCGGGGCCGGCTTCGGGTGAAAAACTATGGGATGTTTGGTCCACTTACGGCAGAAAATCTCTTATTTTGGCCCGATACGGAAACGGAGGCTGGCAGACTTTAGATGAAACGGCAGGACGCAATGACAGCGGACTCAAAGATATAACCGGACTCAGAATTTACTATCCTTTTACAGAAGAAGTACAGAAAAGCAAATAATAAGAAGAGCCTTCCTTTAATCCAAAAGGAAGGCTCGTATTTATATATTCATTGGCATGTCAGACTATTTTATGAGTCCGCTCTCCCTGACTACATCAAGCACTATATCGCGCAGAGCCGGGTCTTCCAGAGCTTTTGCGACAGTGGCTCTTATCCAGCCCTCTCTGACACCGCAGTCCAAGCGGACACCTTTATATACAGCTCCGTAAACTTGCTCCGTTTCGAGCATTGACGCTATAGCATCGGTGAGCTGGTACTCTCCGCCTTTGCCCGGTTTCAGCATTTTTAAGTGTTCAAATATGGACGGGGACAAGATATAGCGCCCCATTATTGCAAGGTTTGAGGGAGCGGAGGCAGGATCCGGCTTTTCAACAAGCCCTTTTATTCTGTAAACCCCGGGCTCTGTCTCTTCGGCATCGACAATTCCGTATCGGTATGTCTCGCTTCTTGGAACAACCTCAAGGCTAAGTACAGATCCGCCGTGTTTTTGCCTAACTGCGTCAAGCTGAGACAAAACTGTGGGAGAAGCAGAGAATACATCGTCTGGCAGAATAAGACCGAAGAAGGAATCTCTGCAGTACTCCTCTGCACAGAGCACCGCATGCCCCAGACCGAGAGGCTTTTTTTGCATTGTATAAAAGAACTTCGCAAGTTTGGATATTGATTCTATTACATCCGCAAGTTCGTCTTTTCCATGGGAACGCAAATGTTCCTCCAGCGCGGATGAAGGGCTGAAATATTTTTCTATCGACTCTTTTCCGCTGCCTGTGACAAAAACAATTTCATCGCACCCAGAAGCCACTGCCTCGTCCACTCCGTGGTGAATAAGGGGTCTGTCTATCAAGGGAAGCATTTCTTTGGGAACATCCTTTGTTGCCGGCAGGAATCTCGTACCAAGTCCTGCTACTGGAAAAACCGCTCTGTGTATCGGTGTGAATAAAGTCAATTTACAGTTCCTCCGCAATAATTTCATTTATTGTTTGTTCAAGAGATGAGGCGATATTTTCCATAAGAGAAACATCTCTCGCCTCGACAAAAATACGCAGGAGAGGCTCTGTGCCAGATGGACGAAGCAGCATTCTTCCTTTTCCTTCCAGCTTTTTCTCTGCATCTTTAACGGCATCTGCGAGCTTTACACTGCTCATCAGTTTTTCTTTGCTTTTAATTCTCACATTTGTGAGTACCTGAGGATAACGATCAAATCTATCTGCTAAAGTCGCTATATCTTCGTCCAAGTCCTCTGCGGCTTTGAGAAAAAGCGCGCCGGAGCAAAGCCCGTCGCCGGTATTTGCATGGTCTAAGGCTATTATATGTCCAGACTGTTCTCCCCCAAGACGGCAGTCATTCTTTCTCATCGTATCCAGCACATACCTGTCTCCGACTCCGCAGCGGAAAACTTTTATTCCATCCTTTGCAAGCAAATCTTCCAAAATCATATTGCTCATAACAGTAGCCACTACTCCAGAGCCAAGCTTACCGTGTTTTGCAAGCCATCTTCCTATGACCCACAGCATAATGTCTCCGTCAAGCACGCGTCCTTTAGAGTCGCACATGAGAACTCTGTCCGTGTCTCCGTCATAAGCTATGCCTAGAAGCGATCCGCTTTTGACTGTTTCGGCGCATAGATGGTTCATGTGAGTAACTCCGACACCGCTGTTGATATTTATGCCGTCAGGCTTATTGGCTGTTATGTTTACCTTGGCTTTCCAAGAACTGAAAAGCGGGGCAAGAAGATGAGACGCGGCTCCGTTTGCTCCATCCGTCGTTATGGGGTAATCTTTTCTGCAAATATCATCCATTAAAGCCTGCAGAGATTTAAGATAGTCATCAGAGATTGATAGTCCCAAAGCCACAGTGCCCAATGATGAATGAGTGGGGCGCATTGAGTCATTCTTTCCGAATATTTTATCTTCTATTGAGAGCTCTTCCGAGTCGGTAAGCTTAAACCCATTGCCGTCAAGAAACTTTATCCCGTTATATTCTGACGGGTTGTGCGAGGCGCTTATCACGGCGCCTCCGTCAAAATTATTATTTGCTACGGCATAGCTCACGCCAGGAGTCGGAATCACTCCAAGATCGGTAACGTCGCCTCCGGCCGAATTTATTCCTGCCGTAAGTGCCGCCTGAATCATAGGGCCTGAAAATCTTGTGTCACGCCCTACTGCAATATTGGGACGCTTTACGCCTCGTTCTATGTTAAAAAGCGTATAAGCACGCCCTAGAGCGAGAGCAAATTCAGGTGTCATATTTCCCTCATTCGCTATGTCACGCACTCCGTCAGTGCCAAAATATTTTCTTTGTCTATTTGATGAATCAGACACGCCCAACACTCCTCTTAATTATATTTGCAGAATAATATTTAAATTTTTTAGTTGACAATGGAGACAGAGACTTCTTCCGGTTCAATCTTAACAATTTGAAAATCTTTTTTAAGGTTCTTTACGAGTACAGGCAGCTCTATTTGGTGCGAGACTATGTTTGAAACATCCACATAAAGCTCAAACGGTGCATGGTTATTTTGGAGCGAATTCAGAGCAGCTTGGCTTCCTTCTATTGTGACGGAGGCATATTGCGGCTGAACCTTCCAATCTTTATTTTCATCTATTCCTGTTACCATTATCCCTATATTCGAGAACGTTTTGGTAGTCATTTTATTTCTGAGAATAATATCGACTCTGGCCCTGTCTGGTCCGTCTATTTCAATTCCTGGTTCGAGGCCGTCAGGCTGAAGCTGTATCATAAGCTGGAGATTCTGGTCAAGTCCAGTTATGTCAACAGGGGGCAAGACGATTGACTTCATTTTTCTGACAAGGTCTCCCCTTCCTTTGACGGAGACTCTGTCCGGAACTACTTTAATACTGTCAATCTGCATATCGTCGGCTGGCACTCCAACTACGGAAACCCTTACAGGTATCCTCTCTGCCAAAACTTCCTGTTCAAACACCAATTTGGCATTTACCGCAGAAGGAATTATTGTTATTCGCTGAGCTGAGTCAGACGCGACACCGGTAACTCTCAGAGGCACTTTAACTTCGTCTGCAGTGTTTTTGTCAACAGGAACAAGAGCCTCTATTGACTGAACAGAGAGCACATCATTTTCGGGTCCGCTTATTGTGGCCTCAGACGGAGAGAGTTCTACGTTTGAAACAATGGCATCATTGCTCAGTATTTCTTCCAGTTTCCATGTAATGGGGATAGTTCTTTCGACATATCTGTAGATTTCAACTTCAGCAAGGGAAGGTGTCTGGGATCTTATCCTAACAAACTGCGGGGCATCAACCTTGATCGGCAGAGAATAGCTTCCTATCTGCATGCCCTGTAAATCTACGGTAGCAGATATGTCCGATTCCTCAATATTGGCAAGAGAGCTGAGGCGTCCAGCCAGCCTTATTTCTATTCTTTTATTTTGAGTGTAGATAGAGTAACCTTTTGACAGATTAACATACTGTACAGGCACTGAGATACTTCTTGTTCCATCTGTATTGCCGTCCCATGCCACAAAAGTCCAAATCAGCACAGATATAAATACCGACACTCCACATAAGAAGAGCTTGGTGTCGAAGAAGGAATCTCCGTTTCTCTCAAGAAGGCCCCCTGCACGGAGAAGCTTTTCCGTAAAACGGCGCAAAATAATTTCTATGTTGTTTATGATATTAGGCTTTTTCATCTGAAGCGCTCCCAGGCCACTGCTGCTGTATTTCTTCTCTCAGTCTGTCCATAAATGTCGAATCCTTGCCCTCTTCATGGCTGAAATAGTGGCTGCATATACTTCTCAGCTGCGTCTCGCTGAGTGCCTTTGAAAGGCGTCCTCCCACTGCCACTGTTATCTCACCACGTTCCTCGGAAACTACAAGAGCCAGAGCATCGGACATTTCCGTAACTCCAAGTGCGGCTCTGTGCCTTGTGCCGTACCATCTGGAGATATCGGTCTTTTCTGTCAGAGGAAGGTAGCATCCTGCTGCTACCACCGATTTGGGGTCTATTACAACCGCTCCGTCGTGGAGCGGGGTCCCTGGCCAAAATATAGAGACAAGCAGTTCTTCAGTAATATCAGCTTTCAGAAGTACAGCCGTCCTCCAAACTTCCTTTAAGCTTGTGTTTCTCTGCAGCACACATAAAGCTCCGATCCTTTGGGACTGGCAGTATAGCAGTGCTTTGGCAAGCTGATCGGAGCGAGCATCAAGCATCTCCTCGTTTACCTCAACTCTCCAAAGATGCCCCTTGCCCAGCTCTTCCAGCATATGGCGCAGCTCGGGCTGAAACAATACGGGAATGACTATAATAAAGGCACCGAGAAGTTTTCCGATTATCCAAGAGAGGCTTCTGAGTTCAAGTATATTGGCCAGAGCCCCTATCAGACCAATAATCAGCACTCCGCGAAGAAGCTGCATGGCTCTTGTTCCGACAAGAAGCATCAGTACTCTGTATATAATAAATGCAACGATAATGATATCAGGCAAATCCTGCCATCTTAAATCAAAAAAGGGCACACGCATCCCCCCGGTCTTTAAAATACTTTTTATGTTTAAATTTAATTAATTCCTTTATCAGATACCTCTTAATTTGCGGAGGATAGATAAGTTTTCGTCATCCCCGCCTCCGTCCTTAGGTGTTTCAAGTATAGCAGGTATATTACTAAAACGCTCGTCACCCATGAGCATTGAAAATGGTGTAAGACCTATTTCTCCGCATCCCAGATGCTCATGTCTGTCCTTGTTGCTGCCCTTTTCTGTCTTGCTGTCGCTTAGATGCCAGCAGTGAATATTGTAAAGCCCCATGTGTTTTGACATTAGCGATACTGTTCTCTCATAGCCTTCCGCTGAACGTATTTCATAGCCTGCGGCAAAGATATGGCACATGTCGGCGCAGAAGCCGATGCGCGGATTGTCATCCACCGCATCAAGCAGAGATGAAAAGTCTGAAAAATCCGCTCCCAGCACCGAGCCCTGCCCCGCCATTGTCTCAAGAAGTACCCTCACCTTATAGGCGCTTGTCGCATTTATCACTCTGATGAGAGAATCGCTTAATTTTCTTATCGCTTCTTCTTTGCTCTCATCGCCCGCGAATCCGGGATGGAGAACTGTGTCGCTTATATTAAGCTGGGCACATCTTTCGATCTCCTCAATAAGAGCTTTCTCGCTGCGCATGCGCGTATCACTGCTTCCAGCAAGATTAATCAGATACGATGCATGAGAGACAACTGTCTTTACCGAGCTGGATTTTGACGCAATGTAGAAGTTGTCGATTTCCTGAAAAGATAGTGGTTTGCTCTGCCACTGTCTTTGATTTCTCGTAAATATCTGCATCGACTCACAGCCGAGGAAGTCTCCTCTTTCAAACGCTTTATGCAGTCCCCCTGCGACTGAGAGGTGCGAACCTATAAGAGGCACAGGTTAGTATTCTCCGATGATTCTGTCTTTTTGCCTGAAACTCTCTGAACATGTACTGTATTAGTCGTCCCTTTTACACCGAGAGGGACTCCCGAGGTGATGACAATAATATCCCCTGCTTTTATATGTCCCTCTTTTTGAAGAATGGTAAGGACCTTATCTACGGAAGATTCCAGCTCATCTGTTATTTCACACAGGATGGGCATTGTTCCCCATACGAGAGCCATCTGTCTCCAAGACTTGCGAAGCGGCGTAGGAGCTATTATTCTGCAAAGAGGTCTGTACTTGCTCACCATTCTGGCAGTGGCTCCGCTTTTAGTCATAGTGACTATCGCAGCGGCATTAACAGCTTTTGAGATGTCTCTTGTAGAGTAACTTACGGCATCTGAAATAAGATTGTCGTCAGCTATAGTCTCGGGCGTATTCTGCAATAGGTCAATGCGGCTCTCTATCTTCATAATTATATTATTCATGGTCTTAACCGCTTCGAGTGGGTACTTTCCGCTTGCTGTCTCGCCGGAAAGCATAACAGCATCGGTGCCGTCAATAACGGCATTGGCTACGTCACTTGCTTCGGCCCTTGTGGGACGCGGATTTCTTATCATGGAGTCAAGCATCTGTGTCGCAACTATAGACTGTTTACCCTGTATCAGACATTTTTTAATGATATCTTTTTGGAGAACTGGAACATCCTCCATAGGTATCTCAACGCCGAGGTCACCGCGTGCGACCATAATGCCGTCTGATACTGCAAGTATCTCATCCAAACGCTCAACAGACTGCCTTGTCTCTATTTTCGCTATTATTTTTGAGTCTCCGCCGTATTTTTCCACCAATTTTTTGACATTTAAAATATCTTCACTGCTTCTTACAAACGAGACTGCAATATAGTCCACATCGTGCTCCGAGCTCCACTTTATGTCATTTATGTCTTTATCTGTAAGAGTGGGAACAGAGAGATCAGCGGAGGGAACGTTAATCCCCTTGCGTTCGCCAAGTTCGCCTCCGACAATGACACGGCAGACAACGGCATCTGAAGTAAGCTCTACAACTTGAAGTTTTATGACCCCATCGTCAATATATATTGCCTGTCCTATCGCAACTTCATCGTGGAGAGGGGCGTAATCGACAGATACGCCTTGCGAGTCGCCCTCAATGCCGTCAAAGCGAAGCTCAAAATCCGAATCCTGAACGAGCATCACCTTTGCATGGTCGCGAAGAAGTCCTGTTCTTATTTCCGGCCCTTTTGTATCAAGCAGAACCGCAACTGGAGTGTCAAGGTTCTTCTCAGCTGCTCTGATATTGTTGATTGTGCGCTCGTGAGAGGAATAGTCGCCGTGGCTGAAGTTCAGCCTGGCCACATTCATCCCTGCCCCTAGCAAATCTCTTATTTTTTCATAAGTATCGGAAGCAGGCCCCAAGGTGCAGACAATCTTTACCTTTCTTAAAACGCTGTTCATATTAATATCCTTCTCTCTATTTACCACACTTGACTTCGCCGTACTTTGTCAATATGGTGGCGGAACCGCGTATTTTCATTGCGGAGATATGCTCTGTAAATTGAGCTATCCATACTTCTCCTTCATCAAGTTTCTCTGTATGCAGAAATCTGTTTTCTGCTCCTCTTGTAACGCCTATGACAGTTACACCGTTTTCTTGAGCTTTTATTACGACATAGTCGCCTCCTGATGAATAAGAGCCTTCTTTATCCGAAATTACCATCTGTATATCTCTCCTTCTGCGCAGGATGCTTTGCAGTATCCGCAAAAATCTAGATTCTTACCGCTCTGCCGCCAGACGTGCTTTCAAGTTCACTCAAAAATTTATCGGTAGGGTCTATTTTAACCTGTTTTATCTGTGAAACAACAGTCTGTTCCTGGGAGACCATCTTTAAAATAAGTTCATGGTGCCCCGGATTGTTCGAGAAAACTTTAAAAAGAGACGTGTAAAAGCTCTCAGGCAAACCGTCGGAATCAATGGATATGATCACATGAGGCTCAAGGTTGTCCGCAAAATCCTCCTCTGAAAATATTTCGTCCGCAAGAACTGATATTCCTCTGTCGGAGCGAGGCTGTCCCTTAATGATAAATAGACCTCCCATTTTCAGATACGGCTTGACTTTCGGCCACATTTTCGGAAATACGACGATCTCAACCGTTGTATCCGAGTCCTCTACTGTAAGTATCCCCATAGGGTCTCCCTTTTTGGTAAATTTCTCCGATGAGGAGGCGAGAAGTCCTGCCGTAACTACGGGAATATGCATCGGCATCCAATGTCCCAGCTCTATAAGAGGACAATTGATATATTCTCTGACTTTCGGCTCATACTGATCAAACGGGTGTCCCGATATGTACAGGCCCATGCTCTCTTTTTCAAAATCGAGCTTCTCTCTTGTCGTAAAATCTTCGCACTCTGATATAACAGGCTCAAGCTCTGCACTATCCTCCTCCGAAAACAGGGAACATTGATTCACGTCAGAAGGCCGTTTTGAAACGGAGTCGAGGAACATAGGCAGAGCCCCCAAAAGTTTCGCCCTGTTTGTGTCAATACTGTCAAAAGCACCTGCTTTAATAAGGTTCTCTATTACTCCCTTGTTTACTACTCTTGTGTCTATCTTTGTCATAAAATCCCAAAATGTTGTAAATTTGTTTTTCTTTTCTCGGCTCTCTATAATGTTGATAACAGCCCCATGCCCAACTTTTGCTATGGCTGAAAGTCCAAGCCTTATAACGTCTCCTACCACAGTAAAGTCCTCTCTCGATTCGTTTATATCGGGTGGAAGAACGGGGTATCCGGCCTCTCGGACGCTTCTTATATATTGCCCTAGGACGTCCATCTTGGAGCCTACTATGCTAGTCAGATACGATGCCAAAAATTCGGGGCCGTAGTTCGCTTTAAGCCAAGCAGTTCTGTAGCTTATGAGAGCGTAAGCTGCACTATGAGATTTATTGAATCCATATCCGGCAAATTTTTCTATAATGTCGAAAATATTTCCCGCTGTTTTTTCCTCAACGCCGTTTTTAACTGCTCCGTTTACAAATTTTATTCTCTGCTCTGCCATAACCTCGACTTTTTTCTTGCCCATGGCGCGGCGAAGAAGGTCTGCTTCTCCGAGAGTAAAGCCGGCAAGCTGAGAAGCGCTCTGCATTACCTGCTCCTGATAGAGAATAACTCCGTAAGTTCCCTTCATTGATTCCTCTAGTTTGGGATGCAAATAGTGAACAGGCTCTTCTTTGTGTTTGCATTTTACATACTGGTCAGCCATTCCGCTTTCAAGAGGACCGGGGCGATAGAGAGCGACGAGAGCAATAAGGTCTTCAAAACAGTCAGGCTTCATTCTCATAACGAGAGCAGTCATTCCTGCGGATTCAAGCTGAAATACGCCTAAGGTCTCTCCCCTTTGCAGCATCTCATAAGTCTTGGCATCATCTATCGGAATTTCGTCAAGATCTATTTTTCCTTTGCCGTTGCCTTCGATATTGGTCAAAGCGCCTTCCAGGACGGAAAGAGTGCGAAGACCGAGGAAATCCATCTTAACGAGTCCCAGCTTTTCCACAGGCTCCATCGAATATTGTGTGGCTATCTGGTTTTCTCCAAACTTTTTGACAGGCACCATCTCCGCAATGGGTTTAGGCGTTATGACTACGCCAGCAGCATGCTGAGATGTATGGCGCGAAAGCCCCTCTATCTTTTGAGCCACATCAAGCAGTTTTCTGACTTCAGGGTTGTTCTTGTACATAGCTCCCAAGTCAGGCACGGCCTCTATTGCCTCCGGTATAGTCTTGATTCCCGATTTCAGAGCATCGGGTATGAGCTTGGTGACTTCTCTGACCTCAGATATCGGAATTCCCATAGCCCTGCCCACATCGGCTATGGCGCCTTTGCTCTTCATGCTTCCGAACGTTATTATCTGAGCTACTCTGTCACTCCCGTACTTTTCGACAATATAAGCTATGAGCTCTTCACGCCTCTTGTCGGAGACGTCGGTATCGATATCTGGCATGCTTATTCGTTCCGGATTTAAGAATCGTTCAAAGAGCAAGTCATATTTAAGAGGATCTAAGTCTGTAATTCCGAGAGACCATGCGACAAGAGAACCTGCCGCAGAGCCTCTGCCCGGCCCAATCGGTATGCCGCGTTTTTTTGCGGCCACTATAATGTCGGACACTATGCAGAAGTACCCTGGAAATCCCATCTGCTCTATTATACCTAGCTCATACTTCAGTCTTGTGACATACTCATCAGGGGGATTGTCTGTTTTCAGACGTCTCTTAAGCCCGTCGTCCGCCATGCGCCTCAGATGAGTTTCCAATGTCTCTCCCTCTGGGAGCGGAAATTCCGGAAGATAATAATGTCCCATTTTAAGCTCGACATCGCATCTATCTGCTATCATCTGAGTGTTTGTCAAAGACTCGGGGAGCTCCGCTCCGAATATATTCCACATTTCTTCGGGAGTTCTGAAGTAGTAATCGTCTCCCGTAAATCTGTATCTGTTTGGGTTGTCCAAAGTATTGCCCGTCTGCACGCAGAGCAGAATATCGTGCCATGACGCGTCGCTGCGCTTCATATAATGAGAGTCATTTGTCGCTATAAGCTGAAAATTGTGTGAACGCGATATATCAACAAGATTTTTATTGACTATGGCCTGTTCCGGAATACTGTTATGCTGAAGCTCCAAAAAGAAGTTCCCATTGCCCAAGATATCTCGGTACAGCTCCGCACGCGAAGCTGCTCCCTCTATATCGCCCTTCATAATCATATTAGGAATCTCTCCGCCCAGACATGCGGAAGCTCCTATTATTCCCTTGCTGTACTTTGCAAGCAGCTCATGGTCAATTCTCGGCTTGTAATAAAATCCGTCAGTATTCGCTACAGAGACTAGGCGTACAAGGTTATGATATCCCTCGTCGTTTTCCGCAAGCAGAATGAGATGAAACTGGTTCTTGCTGTCTCTGCAGCTGTAGCCGTTAGGCTCGACATACACTTCGCAGCCCAGTATCGGCTTTACGCCAGCGCTCTTACATTTTGTATAAAATTCGTAGCAGCCGTACATGACACCATGGTCTGTCAGAGCTACGGCATTCATACCCATTTCCTTTGTCGCTTTCGCCAGATCGCCGCACCTGTTAGCTCCGTCCAGCAAACTGTATTCACTGTGAACGTGAAGATGTACAAAAGGTCTATCCATTAATTAGTGATCTCCATTCTCAGATAATTCCTCGCCTGCGATACCAGCCTCTTTTATGTAAAGAATATCAGCTCCCATAAGTTTAAGCATTCTGAGGGCTTCCGGCTGGGAATTGCCAACCGGCGCGATATCTTCATTTTTTTTGTCCTCCGGTGCACTCTCTTTGGCGACATGCGGCATTTCAGGGATATCAGCCGATTTTTCCTCTCGGGAAACTTCATTACCCGAAGTCACATGCCAAGTGGCAGCTACCGCATCTCCAAGGATTTTCCTGTACTGAGGGACAGAGAGCAAGACATTTGCGGGACATTCGCATTCAAATTTTACATTCCACCCGTTCTCATCGGCGGTAAGAGAAGCGTTGAGCAAGGCCGAAGCAATCAGAAGCCTGCGGCTTTTTATATTCGCGAACAAATTTGAGAAATCGCGGCAGGCCAGTTCAGAACAGATTTTTGACGTTTCCTCCGACGAAACGTCGCAGGAAATACCTTCCGAAACAGAAAGAGACGCTGACGAAGACCTCATCTCGTCAAAATCAGCCTTTGTACGCTCTGCTTCGGGTTCACTCTCCTTCACCTGGACATCCGTAACATGGCGGCGCATAGGCAGCATGAGCTCTTCCTGTGGCTGCCGCTCCTTAGGAAGAGCAGCCTCCTCAGAGCCCATTATCTTCATTATCTCTATCATTATAAGGCCTGAAAATACCTCTATCCTCATGCCGTATCTCGACCTCGGCAGCAGAGAGCTGCAGAACGAACATATCCTTCCGAGCTTATCTTTATCCCAAAAGGCTGATTCACTTTGCAGATATTCTCTCTCCGCTTCGGATATTTCAAGGGCTTCAAGCCCTTTTTCCTTCCACAAAGCAAAAATCCATAAATCCCTGAAGAGAGCGAAAAGCGACTCGCAGAACCTCTCGGGCGACATTCCTCTTGAAAGCATCATATGCAGAGCGCAAACGGCCTCCTCAGGGTTAAGCCTGAGGTTCGTTATCCATTTTTCAAGCTCGCTTCTGTTGCTTCCTCCTGTCAAGTCGCGCACACTCTCAAGTGTCAGGCTGCCTCTTCCAAGAGCCACAGCCTGCTCAGTAAGAGAAAGAGCATCGCGCAGCGCTCCGTCAGCCTGGCGGGCTATCTCCCACACAGCTTCTTTTTCGCTTTTGATGTTCTCACATCCACATACATACGAAATGCGCGAAACCATGTCGGCTATAGATATTCTGTGAAACGGAATATGCTGACACCGTGACCTTATAGTTACAGGAACCTTATGAGGCTCGGTTGTCGCAAGAAGAAAGATAACATTTGCAGGAGGCTCTTCCAATGTCTTGAGAAGAGCGTTAAAAGCAGCCTCCGTTAGCATGTGAACTTCGTCTATTATATAAACTTTGTATGGAGCGCTCAGAGGCTTCAAGTTGACATGAGTCTTTAGGTCACGAATCTCTCCGATACCTCTGTTTGACGCTCCGTCAATTTCTATTACATCCAAATGGTCGCCTAGTGATATGCCGACACAGCTTGAACACTCACCGCACGGCTCACAGCCGCTTGACGGGTTCTGACAGTTAAGACTCTTGGCGACAAGGCGTGCTGCCGAAGTCTTGCCGCATCCTCTGGGCCCAGAAAAGAGATAAGCATGTCCAAGCCGCCCTTCCTTCAAAGATTCCAGAAGGACGCTTACTGCGGCACTCTGCCCGACCATGTCCGAAAATGTCTGGGGTCTGTATTTGCGATATAGTGAGATGTACAATGGATACCCCTCCTAGTCATTCAACTATTTTACAGTAATTTGGGAGGTTTAGGACATGTTCAGAAAAATAGCGTGAAGAGAGACTAATTTTCAGCTACATATAATAATTAGTCAGAGGATTTCCCCTTCTTGCACTGTTAATAGCCTCGTTAATCCTGTTGCGTATTTCGATTAATGCAGGCATGCCCTTAATAAGCTCATTACTGTTTATAATTTCCTTGCCTCTGATAACCAAAGCCTGAGACGGAGCTATTCCTCTTACCTGAATGTCATACGGGGCCAATTCCAGCTCAAGGACCGAATCTAGGCGTGAGGATAGTTTCTTAAAAAATTCCATATTGTCAGCGGTATCTGGAAGAGAGAGCAGAGCCGCTCCATCCACAAGTATTCTGACATCGCCCGAAACATTGACGCACTTGACCTTCAGACTCTGAACAACATCTTTGCGCTGAACCTCTATCCCTTTATCCTTCATATATTTAAGTGCCGCGTTTACTCGTTCTTCATCCTCAGGGTGGGTCTGATATATTCCAGGGTCGCGGTAGGCTCTTTTCAGCTTCTCTATCCTGAGACGCTCCATCATGGTAAGCATTGCAGCCGGATTATATCCAGCCTTGTAGAGCACGTCTATTCCTCGTGCATCCGCCTCTTTTTCAAGCTCTATGCTGTAATTATTAATCAGCGCAGTTTGAATGCCGTTCGCCATAGCAGCAATTCCGGCTCCGGAATCCCCCGCCTGAGTAGCTGCTACAAGCCCTGCAATGGTAAGCAGCATAAGGCTGTTGTTGCGGCGCGCCTGAATAATGCCGTGGGCTCTGTCTGCATGGATAAACTCGTGACACAGTACCGCAGCTATTTCGTCCTCGCTCTTCAAAAAATCAAGCATCCCTGTTGTTATATATGTGCGTCCTCCCGGAAGCGCAAAGGCATTAGGCTCCTTCATCTCAAGAATTCGCACACCGTACTCAAGGTCACGCTGGAGATATGGAGTAAGCTTACCCGTTATTATTGCAAGCTTGGCTTCTCTTGAAGGGTCAAGGACTCTAGGTATCTGTTTTTCTATAGCTTCCGCGCCCTTTTTGCCTATCTTTATCTCTTTTTTTATAGTTTTATTGCTCGGTTCGGGCGAAGGAGCGGCAATCGCCGCGCAGGCGGTAAAAAGCGTCAGCATGACAAATGCTATAACGGCAAAATATTTTTTCATTATTAATGCCTCCTCGTACTGATATCTCAAAAATGAAACAGCTACAATGTCTTTATCTATTATAATGAATAAAATAAAAATGGATTCAGGCACGTTACGCAAATTTTCATTATGAATTTTGTGAAGGCAAAAGAAAACTTCAGACATAGCCGGAAGGTTTCTTTGTAATATAATAAAAAAGAGGGGCCTCCTAAAGGAGGCTCCTCTAATGTGTTTTGATTCGGTTTTCAGAACTTAGGCTATGAAATCCTTGATGTCCTGAAGTGATGAAGGCTGAGCTGAACGTGTCATCTCGCCCTTCTTCATTTCGATGATTGCGGGAAGCTGTGCGATTCCGAGCTTCTCTACCATCTTGCCGTTTCTGTAGCCGTCGATGAAAGCTATTTTCTTTCCGCTTTCCTTCGCGAACTTCTCGGTCTCAACCTGGAGAGTTACCTGAGCCTGGTCGATGCTTGATGTGAGAAGAGCCACTACCTCTTCGGGCTCGATGAGGACTGAGCGGAGGTGGAGCTGTTCTGTGATGTAGGAGTATGCGGCCATGGATGCGATTGCACCGTCACCGGCTGCCGTTACGACCTGACGGAGGAACTTGTCGCGGATGTCGCCTGCTGCGAAGATACCTTCGACGGATGTTTCCATCTTCTCGTTTGTATCAACCCAGCCGCCTCTTGTCTGCTTTACGACTGAACCGGGCTCGCCGAGGTAAGCGACGTTGGGCTCTGTTCCGACAAAGACGAATACGCCGGCTACGGGGAGATCCGAGACTTCGCCTGTCTTGACGTTCTTAAGCACGAGCTTCTCTACAAGGCCGTCGCCTTCGATTGACTCGACAACGCTGTTCCATACCGGCTCTATTTTGGGGTTTGCGAGTGCCTGCTCGATGGCAAGTCTGTCAGCTCTGAATTCATCGCGTCTGTGAATAATGTAGACCTTCTTGGCAAAACGTGTCAGATATCCGGCTTCTTCGACAGCTACGTTTCCGCCGCCGACTACCGCTATTGTCTCGTCCTCAAAGAAAGCTCCGTCGCAGACTGCGCAGTAGCTGACGCCAGCGCCAGTCTTTTCAGCTTCGCCGGGGCATCCGAGTTTACGGAAACTTGCACCTGTGGCAAGGATAATAGCCTCTGCCTCGATTTCGCCCTTGTCTGTGACGATAATTTTGCTGCCGCTGCGCATTTCAATGCTCTTAACTGTGCAATCTCTGAACTCTGTGTTGAAATGAGCCGCGTGTTTGCGGAAAGACTCACCAAGCTCTGAACCTGTTGAGTGGATTACTCCGGGCCAGTTCTCGATTTCATCTGTGATGTTGATCTGTCCGCCCGGTGTGCCCTTTTCAAGAATAAGGACATCAAGTCCGGCACGACGGCCGTAGATAGCGGAAGAAAGTCCTGCAGGACCTGCGCCGATGATTACTAATTCTCTCTTTTCCATAATACTACGCCTCCATAGATTCTGATATTTCAGAAATTCCTTTATATTTTATCCTATTTTCAGGATATTTGCCATATAATGTGCCGTAAAATACCATTATAATCGTGAACTTTGTTCGTTAGCACGAAACATTCTGGTACTATTTTAAGCAGATGCTCGGCTTGACAATCGCCTGCCGTTTCAAAACCCAAATATCCGCCTTTTTTTATCAGCACCGGTGCCGCCTCGATAATCTTTACGAAAACATCAAGCCCTTCAATGCCTCCGTCGAGAGCTTCTTTAGGCTCATAGTCCCTTACGTCCGACATCAGGGACTCTATCTCGCGGCTTGGAATGTAAGGCGGATTAGCGATTATAAAGTCGAGACTCCCATCTTCAATTCCGGCATTTTTCGGCTCAGAGCAGAGTATCAGGCTGAATCTGTCGTCCACTCCGTGTATAATGGTGTTTTTTCCAGCCCAAGCCAAAGCTTCCGGGCTTGAGTCTACTCCATAGCCTTTGAAGCCTGCATTTTCAAGAAGTATTGTAATGCCGATACATCCGCTGCCGGTGCACCAATCTGCGAAAGTACCTGATTTCACAAGATTCAGCATACTTTCAACCAGCAATTCCGTCTCTGGTCTGGGTATGAGACAACCGGGGCCGACAGCAAACTTGTGCCCGTAAAACTCCGACTCTCCGAGTATATAAGAAAGAGGTACACGTTTAAGCCTTCTGGCAACCATGGCAAATACTGCGTCGCAGAGAGAAGAGTCAATGTTTTCATCTTTCTTTGTAACAAGTTCAATCCTGTTGAGAGAGAGTGTCTGCGATATAATCAAGTCTGCCGTATAACCGGCTCTTTCTACAGCGGCATCGGCAAGAGCTTCCGCCGCCTTGGACCTCAATTCAAAGAGTTTCACGGTATTTTATCAGACGGAGAGCGCCTTGAGTTTTTCCGCCTGATCAGCTTCCGCGAGAGCGCGGATCAGTTCATATATGTCGCCGTCCATCATCTGGTCGAGCTTGTAAATGGTAAGGTTGATGCGGTGGTCAGATATCCTGTTCTGCGGGAAGTTGTAAGTTCTGATTCTCTCCGACCTGTCTCCTGTTCCGACCTGTCCTTTGCGTTCCGCAGCCATTGCCGCATTCTGCTTTTGAAGCTCCGCGTCATAAAGCTTTGTACGAAGGAACTGCATGGCTTTGGCTCTGTTTTTAATCTGAGAGCGCTCATCCTGGCATGTTACTACAATACCAGTTGGCAGATGCGTTATGCGGACGGCAGAGTCTGTCATGTTAACATGCTGTCCGCCTGCTCCGCTCGATCTATATGTGTCTATCTTCAAGTCCTCGGTGCGAATTTCCACATCGACATCTGCCGCTTCGGGCAGTACAGCGACTGTGGCTGTAGAGGTGTGAATACGTCCGCTCGCCTCTGTTTCTGGAACTCTCTGCACTCGGTGAACTCCGCTCTCAAATTTTAGCTTACTGAAAGCTCCCACTCCGTCAACCTTGAAGACAACTTCCTTATATCCTCCGATTCCAGTCTCGTTGGAGGATATCATCTCTGTCTTCCAGTGCTCACGTTCCGCAAAGCGCGTGTACATGCGGAAAAGATTCGCCGCGAAGAGAGCAGCCTCATCGCCGCCAGCTCCGCCTCTGATTTCGATCATGACGCTCTTGTCGTCATTAATATCTTTTGGAAGAAGCAATATCTGAATATGATGCTCAAGCTCGGGGATTTTAGCCTCTAGCTCATCAAGTTCCGCTTTTGCGAGTTCTTTCATTTCGGCATCGTCTCCGGCAATCATTTCTTTTGCGTCCTCAATGCCTTTAAGAACTGACTCGTACTCCATAAAAGCTTCTACTATCTGGGAAAGGTCAACATGCTTCTTGCCCAGAGACTGCATTTCCTTGGGATTATTGGCAACTTCCGGGTCAGCCATCTTCTGTTCTATTTCTTTATAAC
Organism: uncultured Synergistaceae bacterium; assembly: GCA_964422205.1. GTDB lineage: Bacteria > Synergistota > Synergistia > Synergistales > Synergistaceae > CAZNYN01. The sequence goes on from CAYRAI010000037.1 coordinate 18,849, forward strand.
TTTTTTCTATCTCTCTTAACTTGCTGATAAGCTCCATATACTACACCACCTGTGAATTCTGATTGTCTTTTTCCGGATGAAGAGCCAAATCCAGAGCTGCAAGTGCAACTTCTATCTGGTCGAGGCTCGGTTCTTTTGTAGTGATATACTGCAAAGACAGCGCCGGTTTTATGCAGGCTCTGCCCCACGTTTCAGAGTTCGACGCACCTCTTATAAATTCATAGGACAAACCTATGACAAAGGGCAGGAGCACAACCCTGCTTCCTATTCTCCATAGAACTGAACCTCCGCCTATCGCAGAAAAGACTATTATGCTGACAAGTATGACGACCAGCAGAAAAGATGTCCCGCAGCGGCGATGTATTCTCGAATAATTAGCCACCGTTTCGGGAGTAAGTTCGGCGTCATTCTCATAAGCATTTATTGTCTTATGCTCGGCTCCGTGGTAGGCAAAAACTCTTTTTATATCTTTCCAAAGGCCTATGAGGGCAACATAGCTGACAAAGACAACTCCTCTGGTAAAACCTTCTATGATATTCTTCCAGATATGGGAAAGGTTAAAGAGCGAGGTGAGGTGTTCCGAAACAAAGAGGGGCAGTGCCACAAAGAGCCCAACAACGGCAGCGATGGCAACAGCTATCGAACCCGCCATTTCAAGCGGCGTTATCTTATCCTCTTCTCCGAGGCTTATTTCTGCAGACATGGAGAGAGCTCTCGTTCCTATTCTCATCATTTCCACCATTGTCGCAAAGCCACGCACAACGGGCAGCTTCCATATACCGTGCTTGAGCCATTCCGAACCAAGCCACGCTTTGAGCCATATATTGCCTGATGGTTCTCTGACTGCGAGCCCCCAGTGCTCGGGCCCTTTCATAAGAACTCCTTCGATTACAGCCTGCCCTCCAACGGGAATACGCTTCTTCGCGGGTGCGGCAAGCATTGATATTATCGCATTTGCTATATAAAAAATTCTCATTCAGAAAGCATCTCTTCCATAGACGAATACGGTCTCCCGCATGAGTGAGCTTCCGTGCAGCGTCCCAAGACGACGCATGACGGGCCGCCTGTTTCAAAAAGCTCGGGGGCGGCTTCTCTTGCCAGAACAAACATTTTTACCGCAAGCTCCCGTATCTCCCATTGGGCTCTTCGGCAGAGTCTCAAAGCAAAGAAATGGTGCAGCTCGCGCGCGTTCATCGTGACAACAATACGGCTCTCCGCTCCGTGAGGAAGTATGAATCTCGCATCTTCCTTTGGAACTCCTGCCTTAACCAGTTCGTCATAGCATTTCCATGCAGACTCAGCCTGTTTGGCGAAAATCTCTGCTACCTGAGGTATGCTAGCCACAGACGGAGGAACAATGCAGGACTGTCCGTCCATACCAACGTACCTCTGGCTCTGCTGTGAGTAGCTCGCCATTCTGTGGCGCACAAGCTGATGAGTAGCCACACGGCTTATTCCTTCTATCGCAAAAGTAAACGAGACATGTTCAAATGGAGAGAGGTGTCCCGACTCGCGTAGCATTTTTAAAAACGATGAAACTTTATCATCGTCGAGACCGTCTAAAATTTTCACCGCCCCGGACGGGCTGTAGCAAATTTTG
>CAYRAI010000038.1:0-20158 GCA_964422205.1 uncultured Synergistaceae bacterium
ATAATAATAGCGAAAGGGAAGCTTGCTCACTGCGCCACTAATATTGAGGGGCTAAACTCGGCACACATGATAGCTGAAGCGGTCAGAGACATAGATATAAACCCCGACCTTATGTCATATGACTTGGGTATCTATACGTCACCTCCTGCAGTTCAGATAATGAAGGTACTGAAAAACACATACGATGTTTCTCTGCCGGAATACTCGGCTGCCTGCATAAATGTTCTCTTTTTGGGAGACAAAACACCTGAGCTCATTATGAGAAAAATAGGTGAAATATGCGAAGAATCTTTTAAAAGAATCATCGAAAAATATAATAAGGTTTTTGATATTGCAAAGGCTAAAAAACTGGTTGAAGAAACAGCACGCCTTTCGCTCAAAGCAGATGTAATTTCAATGAAACAGCTTGAGGAAAGGGTTCGTGAGGTTAAGGGCGACAAATATGAACTTTTCATGAACGAAGTATCTCATGCCATAACAAAGCAGGCGGAAAGCGGCCAGATAACGCTCCAGGACGCATCATGCACTTATATGAAGACATTGCTTGAGAATGCGCAAATAGACAGTCCTCTCTTTGTTATAGGCATGGCTCCTCCATACTACCCTGCCGTATCAAATGTATATGTAAATAAGGAGACAAGCTGTATCGAAAATGCAATTCGCAGTACAGTTATGAGTGCTATGGGCATGGAGCTTAACGTAATGCCCTATCTGCCTGGAATGGCTGATATAAGCTATATGTCATGTTCTGACAAAGATAGCCAAAATAGGATTATGGAGTCCCTCTCAGTACCAAAAGAGCTATATTCAATTCCCTTTGACGATATCGCAGAGCTTAATATTCCAAGCTACATGATAGGCCCCCGCTGCGGCGGCTGTCATCAGCTCACGGAGAGAGTATACATGCCGGATGTCGAGAACTATGTGCCGATGATAATCCAAAGCGTCATAAAATCTATTTAATATTAAAACAGCCGAGAAGGGCGGGAGAAATACACTATGAAGAAAAATAATCGTTCGTTTGCTATTGATACGTTTGTTGTTGGATTTGCAATTTTTGCGGTGTTTTTTGGGGCAGGAAACTTGATATTTCCGCCGTCAATAGGGCTTCTGTCAGGCAGTAAGTGGGGAATGGGCATTTTGGGCCTGACTCTGACCGGAGTTTTCCTGCCGGTATTATCAGTAATAGCAATAGGAAATATGGGTGGAGACCTTAAAATGATTACGGTCAAGATAGCCCCATGGTTCTACGATGCTTTCTGGGGAGTTGCAATGATTATAGCAATAGGTGTAACTATGCCGAGAACTTGCGCCGTAGCATATGCCAGCGGATTTTGCAATATATACCAAGGTGCTGACAAAATCACTTTATATTGCTTTACGGCACTTTACTTTGGGCTATCCTACTTTTTTGCTAAAGAAAAGTCCACAATTATTGATAAAGTAGGCAAAATCCTTACACCGATACTGCTTCTCGTGCTCTTTGTAATTGTATGTCTGACATTCATAACTCCCATAGCCGCACCTCGTGAGCCTCAGGTTGAAAAGGTCTTTACCAATGCATTTTTGACAGGATACCAAACGGGGGATATCGTGACAGGACTGCTCTGCGGCTCATTCTTCATAGCCGCTATGAAGCAAAAAGGCTACTCCGAAGGCAGCGGAATGTTTAAAATCTGCTGCTCCTCAGTCGCAGTAGCTTTTGCGGGACTGTTCATAGTATATGGGGGGCTTTTGGTCTTGGGAGCTCAGGGAAGTTCAATCTTCGGAAAAGATATGGACTCTCCGACACTGCTCATAAGCCTGGTAGATAAGCTCTTGGGAGCAAAGGGCTCAGCCTTCTTGTCAATAGCGGTCATCTTGGCATGTCAAACTACAACAGTGGGAATGTTCGGTACACTGGCTGACGTTATATCGGGCTGGACAAAGGGCAGAATTCCTTTCAAAAGGATAATAGCCGCTTTAAGCGTAGTCTGCGGCTTAGGGGCTCTTGGAGGAGTCGCAAGAATAGCATTTATTGCAGGGCCGCTCTTCATGCTTATCTATCCTGCAACTATAACAATGACACTGCTCTCTCTTGCTAAAAACTTTGTCCCAAATGACGGCGCATGGAAGGGAGCCATCTTCATGGCTGTAATTATTGGTGCTTACGACTCATATGCCATTATGAAAGCCATGGGATTAATCAGTTTCAGCTTCACAGCTCTTGACAATTTGTATGCTGCAATACCCCTCAGCGGATATGGGTTCGCTTGGGTAGTGCCGACAATTATAGGTTTCTGCATTGGCGGCTTAATATTTAAAAAAAGGGCATAAACAAGTACAGATGATGGTTTAACCGTAATAAAAGCTATGGCATACTTTTGATTATCCCCATATGCTTTTATAAACACAGATCCGAAGCTTTTAGCTTCGGCTCTGTGTCGGTGTAATTTTTATTATTCCGGCTGGGATGCCAGGATTTTTTCTGTTATTGAGGCTGCTTCTCCAAGTGCGAATGCGTCTATTTCTTCTGGGTCGCGGGATTCTTCGGACATTTCTTCGATGCTCTTTTTGGCTGCTTCCACGTCCTCCAGGACTCCTGCGCTTTCATATCCCTCTGTGAGGAGGTTAATGTCTTTTTCGTCTTCAAGTCTCTCTGTAAGGTAGCCGAAGAGGAATGTGGGAACGGAGAGAAGCCCCAGGCGCTTGTCGCTTGCGCACCACGGCTCCGCAAGGTATGTCGCGTAGTTTACGACGTCTTCCATGTCTTCGTCTATATCTTCGTCTGCTTCGGGCATGTCCCAGATGTTGAGTATGAAGAATGGAACGTCGGGAGCAAGTGAGATGGCGTAGTTCAGGGCATCGCGGACTTCACCGTCGTCATAGTCCATTTCGAGTTTGGCTATTGCTCTGGCGTGCTCTCCTACGACTGACTCAAGGGGATCGGCTTCAAGTGTATCAAGGATTTCTCTGTACATCTGCATATCGAGCATGCAGCGGTAAAGGAGCGTGCGGCTTGGGAAGTAGCCCTCATCGTCAAAGTTGGCAAACTCGCGCGCCACTTCAAGAGCCTCTTCATGTTCGCCTTCCGCCAGCAGTGAGTATCCGAGGTTCATCATTACAGTGCAGTAGACCTGAGCGTCACGGTCTTCGTCTATTACGGCAGGTTCAGCCTTTGCGTCCACAACGGCGCGGATTGAGTCCAGGGCTTCGCGAAGCATGTCGAGATTTTCCACGCAGTCTTCATATTCCATCGTCTCCCATACGGCAAGTTTTCCGTAGGGGCTGCTGCTGTCCTGCTCAAGAAGCTGTTCTCCTATTTCGCGTATCTCTTCGTCTGTCTCAGCCTTATCAAGTTTCTCAAGGAGCGTTTCTGTCGTCATATTGTTTACCTCTCTTTGTTAGGTTTATTTTTTTATTTTGCCTTCCGATGCATGTGATATTACCATAACTGCCATGTCATTGGGCTGGAGCCTTAAGATGTAGCTGTAGTCAGACAGAGTGCGGCTTCTCTGTACTCCGTCAAGCATGGGGCCGAACAATCCTATCTCGGAGAGGAGAGCTCGGGCCGCAGCAGCCGTAATGTCTTTGTTTACGGCATATATGACTTGAGTGCATATGCTTTCGAATATTTTATCATTGCTGTGCGGCGAAGCTGTCTTTTCCAATTCCGGATCGCCCAGAAAATACGTCACGGCAATGTTGCTTATGGTGCCTCTTACTCCTTTGTGTGTATTTACGAGTATCATTACGGAGCTGTTGTAGCCAAGCATTATTGAATTTTCGGAGACTCTTTTTATGTCGCTTTCTATCTGAGCCTTTGATATGCCGCTCGGGACACGCGAATATGCGAAGGAGAGTCTTCTAAAAAAATCTTCTGTCGTCAGTCCCGTATCTTCGGATGCGTACAAGCATGACGGGATAAGGACAACCAGAGAAAAGAGCATCAGTGCAAATATATATTTTCTCAGACATGCCACCCCGCTCTTTAAGAGATATTTTTCATGAGTAATTATATACTTATAAAGCAATTTTGCCGAACATAACTTTTACGTTTGAGGCTAATATTAGCAGATTGCATCGAAAGGGGTAATCGTTTTGAATTTTTCAGCAAAAGTTTTTACAGTTATGTCAGCGCTTTTTCTCCTCTTTGCCGTTCCTTCCTCATCATTCGCTGATGAGGGAGACATTCCCATAGCTCTTATATATGAGAACGGAGCAGCATCTTCCGCCGGAACAGGCTTTATACGCACGGGCGATTTATGGATACCGGCTTCTTCAGCGGAGAAGCTGGGAGTGCCTATATCCGCAGGGCCTAACGGAAAGGGCTTTATCATATCGGTAAGAGAGCCTGCCAAAGTTTTTAATATTAATTCTCTGAGTGAGCTGGCGGGAGATTATATAGCTCTTTACTTTCCTTCCGCCGTATCGGAAGGGGTCTCTTACTTTAATATGACGGGGATGGAAGCCGTCACAGGCCTCTCTTACACAATAAACGGAGATTCCGCCGTGATACGAAAGTCTTCCGAGTCAGCTCCCAAAGTTCCATCTCCTAAGTTTGCCGAAGGTGAGAAGGTATCTCTTACTTGGGTCAGAGTTTCCCGCAGCAACCCCAATATAGCATCGGAGCAGCGCATCAGCGGTCTTAATGTGCTCTCTCCGACCTGGTTTAACCTCATGGACGGAAGCGGCATGTGCGCGAACAGAGCATCAGTGTCGTATGTGGAGGAAGCTCACAGAAAGGGCTACCAAATCTGGGCTCTCGCGTCAAACGGCTTTAACAGGAGTATCACTGCTCAGATGTTTGCCAACGCCAAAGCTATGAATCTCTTTACTGCGCGGCTTCTGATATATGCAAAGCTGTACAATTTGGACGGAATAAATATAGACTTTGAAAATGTTAACGCCTCGGATGCCGACTCTTTTGTCAGATTTATGGCTTTGCTCGGAGCGAGGCTTAAGGAGCAGGGCATCAAAAGTTCAATAGATGTCCATGTGCCGGGCAACAGCGCCACATCCCGCAGCCACAGCCGCGCGGCTCTTTCAAAGCATGTAGACTATGTTATGCTCATGGCTTATGACGAACATTGGAGAACATGTCAGACAGCTGGTTCTGTAGCATCTCTGCCTTGGGTGGAGAGAGCTGTACAGAATACAATAGCAGAGGGCGTTGACAGAGCGAAGCTTGTACTCGGGGTTCCCTTCTATACGAGACGCTGGGAAGAGACTCCGGTCGGAGGCGGCAAAGTTAAGGTCAAGTCCTACACTCTTACAATGGCGGAGGCTGAAGCTCTTTCCGCTCTGAGGCAGGCGCCTCCCATCTGGAACGAGAAGACCGGGCAGAATTTCTTCATGTACTCTCTCGGCGGCAAGATTCACAAAGTCTGGATGGAGGACTCGGCTTCTATGGAAAGAAGAATTATTCTGACGGAACGATACGGATTGGCAGGGATCGCGGCTTGGGCAAAGGGTCACGAAAAGCCCGATATATGGAATACGATAGAGCGAATACTGCACAGATAGGAATTTAAAAATGAGCGGCTTCGGAATAAATCCGAGGCCGCTCATTTTATACTGTCTCAAAGTTCCTTACCAGCCGCTTCCGCCGCCGCCTCCTCCGCCGCCGCCCGAGAAGCCGCCTCCTCCGAAGCCTGAGCTTGTTCCGGGAGCGGACATTGTCGTCTCGGATATTAAGCTATTGGAGATATTTTCAGCGAATGAATTGTAGAAGCTGCCCATTCCGCTTCCGTAGAGGAACATGCCGTAAGTCCCAGGCCCTGTGTACCATGTGGGCTTGTAGTCCGCGTCCGTCAGAATCTTTTCAAATTTGCTGCCCCATGTATTCGCGGCATCGAGAGCCAATGCGTATGGCATGAGTTTTTCAAACAGCTCCGGAGTTTCGGTCGGAGGGTTGAACATTTCAAGCCTCTCTTTTTCCGCTGTGGTCATGTAGAGAGTGAGTCCCAAAGCGGCATTGAGCATTTCGTTGCCTCTCTCCGTTCTCGCTCCCATGAGCGGTTTCATTACGGAGATAATCACAGCAGAGAGTGTGAAGAGGATAAATGTGAAAGGCGCGGCGTCAGAGTCTATAAGAGCGACAGAGGCGATAAGCCCTATCAAAACGGGAGGCAATATGCGCCCTATAAACTGAGCCGTCTTCTGACCCCCGCTGTTCGCGGCCTTTTTGGTCTTTCTCATTCCTATAAAAATCATTACCGCTCCGCATATGCCGCAGAGTGTGAAGTTCAGAGGGTACTCTCCGCTGAACGGGTAGAGAGCAGCAGTGCCTGCCGCATATATCAGAACTCCTGGCAGACATTTTACCGCATTGTCAGAATACAGCTCTTTTGTCCTTCTGCGCATGACTCCGCGCAAACCTGCCAGAGCGTCGGATATCTGTTCCGCACTGTCGTTGGTCAAAACCAAAGTGTCGGCTTCGCCGGGGAAGAGGTGCATCATTACTACGTCCTCTTCGGGCTTGAGCTTTTCTGGGCTCTTATCCTTCGCATGCAGTATGAAGGTACTCTTGCCTTTGCTGAAAAAGCCGTCTTCGCCCTTTTCTTCCTCTATGGTGAGAGCTCCCTTTACCGCAAGGTTAAGGATTTCCGCTGTAAATGCCGTTTTGTCGCTTTTCAGGTCTCTCGCAAAGCGGAGGAATGAGGGCGATTCACCGTCGGGAGGGCAGAATATAGGTATGACTGCTTTGCGGCTCGGATCTTTGCCCCACTTTCTCCATGCGAAGGCAAACCACCCTGCCATGGAGATAAGAGTCAGAGCCCCTATTATGACGTGTGCCTTTTCATTGTCCTCTCTGGGAGGGGGCGGAGGGGTGACTATTCCCTTAGGCCATGTGTAGACTACTGTGTAGCCTTCTCCCGGCATAAGGGGCCTTGTTATTGATATACTGCGCGACTTTCCGAGCTTCGCGTCGCTTGGACTGCCCTTTTCTCCGTAAGCTCCCACATACCACTCGGCCGAGCTGAAGCCTTCTCCGTAGGGAAGGTTCGGCAGAGAAACTTTTACTGTCGAATGAATAATGGGGAATGTCCACTGGTTGCCTGTTACATTCCAGTAGAGTTCGTCGTGATTTTCGTAGAAGCCTATTTGTCTTGTCGTCCTGTATTTTATTGTAAAGGTGTGGAGTCCGCGCGGTATTATTTTGTCTGCGTCCCCTATGCGGAGCGCCTTGTAGCGTCCGCTGTCCGATACTTCCCAAGGGACGGGAGCTCCGTCAAGCATTACGTCCTCCACGTCAAAGCCGACTGTGACGCTTCTGCCGTTTTTATCTTCATATTCGACCGGAAATGCTCTTATTATGCCGCGGCTGATGTTGATATTTTCAACTTTTGCCGTTATGTTTTCCGTTACGGAAAGGGAACTGTCCTCATTTATTTTTATCGCTGCGTCAAAATTTTCAAGCACTTCGGCAGAGAACGCAGGAAAGACGGACAATAAGAGCATAATAAATGAAACTGTTAATATTTTAATAGGTCTCTTCTTCAATATTAGACCTCCCTTACAAGAGGTGATGATGTTCAAAAACGCATCCGCGGCACAGCTTGAAGGCAATGCCGCGGACATGGACGGAAACATTAGAATGAAACTTTGGGCACTGCCTTTTCTCCGTCTTCAGCTTCAAAGAACGGAGCTTCGTTAAATCCAAACTGGCGTGCTATGAGCACTGCAGGGAACTTCTGTATCGCAGTGTTGAGGTTGCGCACTGTGCCGTTGTAGTAGCGTCTTGCCATCTGCAGGTCGTTTTCTATTGCCGAGAGCTGCTCCTGCAAATTCAAGAAGTTTGTGTTGGCTTTGAGGTCGGGATAGCTCTCCGCAACAGCAAAGAGAGTGCGGAGCGTACCTGTAAGCATGTTTTCCGCTTCAAGCCTCTTCTCATGGTCGCCGCCCGCATTTGTGACCGCCGTTCTGGCGGAAGTCACGTTCTGCAGTGTTTCTTTTTCATGTGAGGCATAGCCCTTTACCGTCTCGACAAGGTTCGGAATGAGGTCAAAACGGCGTTTGAGCTGCACGTCTATTCCGCTCCATCCCTCCTGCATCATGTTGCGCAGGCTGACCAGACCGTTGTAGGTCATCATGAGCCAAAGAACTATGCCCGCCGCTATTGCCGCTGCAATTATAAATGTCATATTTTATCCTCCAGACTTATTTCTAATTGGCTCTGCTATTCCTCTTCGGGGTCATAGAGGCAGTAGAGAGCCTGAGTTCCCGCATTTTCCATTCCCGCTTCGGCTATCTCCTCGTAGAGCTGACGTGTCAGAGAGAGAGCCGGGATGTCCAGCTCCATGTCGTTCGCGCTCTCTTCGGCAAGCTTCATATCCTTTATATAGTGCTTTACAAAGAAGCCCGGTTCAAAGTCGCCCTTCAATATTCTCGGGCCGTAATTGGCAAGGCTCCATGTGTTTGCAGAACCGCCGCTTACCGCTTCCAGCAGGACGTTTAAGTCAAGTCCGCAGGACTTGGCGAATGCCAGAGCCTCGCACATGCCAGTCATTGTTCCCGCTATGACTATCTGATTTGCGAGCTTTGCGTTCTGCCCGTCTCCGGCTCCGCCCATTCTGCGTATCGTGCGTCCCATGACTTCAAAGTACTGCTTGGCTTCTTCAAAGTCGGCTTCGTCTCCGCCTACAAAAATCGTAAGAGTAGCTTCGCGCGCGCCCCTGTCTCCTCCGGTAACGGGAGCATCCAATACTTTGAGGCTTTTTTTCTTTCCGGCTTCCCAGATTTTGCGGGCGAGTTTGGGGCTTGAGGTTGTCATATCGACAAGTATTGTTCCCGGTTTTGCATTTTCGACAAGTCCGTCTTTGCCGAGATAGACGCTCTCAACGTCTTTGGGGTATCCGACTATTGTAAATACCGCGTCACACTTGGCCGCTACGGAGGCGGGATTATCTTCCCAAACGGCACCTTTTTCCACGAGCTTCTCAGCCTTGCTCTTCGTGCGGTTATATACGTGGACTTCATATCCCGCAGCGATGAGATGCCCCGCCATGCTTGAACCCATGACACCTGTGCCGATGAAACCGAGAACCTTTTTATCTGTCAAAATATTCAGCTCCTGTCATTATTTTTAATAAACTTACATAAGTTTACACTATTTGCAAGAGTAGGGAAGGTCAAAAGTACGGCAAATTTTAAAAAATTTCTGCCGATACGGAATAATGATATCTTTATTTTTTAGTAATTATTACTTGCTTTTTTCCCGGAAAATAAGAAACTATAAGTTACATAAACAACACAAAGGAGGAATTTTTTTGCTTCGAAAGATTATGTGTGCTGCGGGAGCAGCAGTTTTTGTTCTGGCACTTGTATTTTCTGGTTCGGCCATTCTTCAGGCGGCGGATAAATATATAGGCGAAGCTAAAGCCAAGGAGATAGCCCTTGCTCACGCTAAGGTAAAAGTGGCCGATGCGAAGTTTACAAAGGTGAAGCTGGATAAGGACGACGGCAAGGCAGAGTATGAAATCGAGTTCTATGTTGGTAAGAAAGAGTATGACTATGATATCGACGCAGTGACGGGGGCCGTTAAAAAGTATGAGGTCGATGCTGTTTCTCAGGCATCATGCAAGGTATCCGACAAAGACATGATATCAGAAAAGGCGGCAAAAGATACGGCACTGGCAAAAGTACCCGGTGCGTCACAGTCCGACATCCGCAAATTCAAACTGGACAAAGACAACGGCAAACTAGAATATGACGGAACAATAGTCTTCGGCGGGAAAAAGTTTGAATTTTCGATAGACGCAAAGAGCGGCAAAATAACAGAGTGGTCGGAAAAGACTCTTTAAAAGAGCTTAAACCTTAAATTCCGAGAGCTTCCCTCTGGACATTACATATCTTTTTGAGGCGAAGCATAACATATCACTGTCATGAGAGCTGATGAGAAGGGTTACTTTCCTCTCGTCAGCCATTTTTTTGAAGAAGGCCATAATAACAGCGGCATTTTCAGGGTCGAGGCTGTTTGTCGGCTCGTCCGCTATTACGAGCTTCGGACTGTGAATAAAGCCCCTTATTATGGAGACTCTGCGCTGTTCGCCGCCGGATAGGGAAGAAGGGTATGAGTCCTCCATGCCGGAAAGTCCGAAAGCGGAGAGAAGCTCCGATACCCTCTCTCTGCAGCACCTCTCGTGCCCTAGCCAAAGAGGCAGAGATATATTTTCCGCAACCGTAAAATTTGAAAGCAGGTTTTCACCCTGAAGGATGCAGCCAACGTCACTTCTTCTGAGAATTGCGAGCTCTCTTTCGGACATTGCCGAGATATCAGCTCCGGCTATTTTTACAGTTCCGCAGTCGGGCTTCAAAAGCCCGGATACGATGTGGAATAGTGTGCTCTTTCCGCTGCCGGACGGCCCGGATATTCCTATAAAATCTCCCGCGCCTGCGGAAAGTGATACGTCCGATAGAGCTGAAAATTCCTTTCCTCCGCGGCTGTATTTCTTGTTCAGATTTTTAATTTCAAGCATTGTCTAATCTCCCTCACGTATCAGGTTTACGGGTTCTTCTCTGACAATGGCGCAAACGGAGTACAGAGAGGAGGCGAGGCTCACGGCGACAGAGGCTCCTACGCACTTAAGAGCGGTAAAAGCTGCCGAGAATGCGAAAAGAGAGGCGGGAACTCCGAGCTTTACCGTTATCACATCTTTGAATACGAAAAACATTATTACGGAGAAAACTATTCCGAACAATCCCCCGGCTGCTCCTATAACAAAGGCCTCCGCCGCTATTACGGAGGATAGCTGAGCTTTTGACGCTCCTATCGCGGTCATTATGCCGAACTCGCGCCTTCTTTCATTTACTGTTATCGTAAATATGCACATGAGTGAGAGTATGACAAGCACAACGGAGATGGCACTTAGAAAGGTAAGGTACGAGGACATCTGCTTCATAGACTCTGAAAGCGAGCTGAATATGCCGTTTCTCGTCCACGCTTTAAGTACTGTGTCGGGATAGGTGTAATTAAGTTTTGTAGCAAGGGGGCCAGCCTCCGTGCCCTCTTTCGTCCTTATCATAACAGCCGAGATCGGGTTTTTCATGCCGGCCGTTTTGCGCGCCATTACATTTTTCAGTATCGGAGACTCCATGAGAGAGCGGGCGGAGGCGAAGTCCATAAAGACACAGTTATCATAGCCTGTGTCGGTCTTTGCCATACTTCCAGCCACTATGAAATCATGCCCGAAGAATTTGATTTTCTCCCCCGCCTCCGCAAGTATTGACGAACCTATAATAACCTCATCTTTTTTTAGTTCCGAAACGTGAAGCTGATCAAGCCACGGCTTGACGATAAAGTCGCTCTTTGGGTCAAAAGCAACTATTTGCGTAGGCTGAAGACAGCATACCGCGTCAAGTGTGGCTATAAAGAGCTGAGGACTGGCCTTGCCGATGCCTGCCATATTTAAGAGCTTATCAGCTTCTTTTCCGTCAAAGTAAAAGCTGCTCAGCTCTCCAGCGAAGAGCGTCTTTACCGTGTCAGAAGCAGCATCCTTAGGCACAATTACAATATCGGCACCCATGCGCGAGACTGTGTTTTCAAGACGCACCTCAACGCTCCTGACTATGACGGAGCTCATGAAAAGAGAAGCCGCCATGACAGAGGCAAAGAGCACCATGAAACAAGTCCTAACGCTTCTGTGAGTCAGATTGCGCAGTGCGATGCCGATAATTGACATTGTTTTAGCCTCTCTTGCGCATTAGGAAAAGTATGACGCCCTGTGCAGCAATGTTTGCCAGAACGATAAGGTATATTGCCGGGAATGTCGTTGTGCGGCATGCCATATCGGGCTTCATACAGCCTCCTATGAGAAGTGCGGGAAGAGCGGCAGCCATTAGAGATGTAACAATAGACACAGCCGCGGCAGTTCTGAGAGCCGCCTTCTCTTTTGAGACGAGAGCGCAGACTGCGAGAGACGCTAAAATAAGAGCTATCGCAATCTCCGCTCTTGAAGTCCAGAAACACTTCATGATTTTTACCTCTGTGCCGCATGTTTTGAACAGAAACCAAGGACCTAATGCAAGAAGAAGTGCTGCTGCGATATTAAAAGCGGCTGAAATTTTATTTTTCAAAATAATGCCTCCCACATATTTGTGCTATTTGCAGAATTTTTTATTTTTAATTTCATCAAAAATTATAAGAATTGCTCCAGATGCCAGAAATATCATGAGAGCCGCATTAATGGAGGAAAGAGGCATACTGCCGAAAGCCAGCCCCTCTCTTACCATTAGTGCGGGACGGGCGATAAACCTTTCTCCGCCCAAAAGCAGAGCTCCTCCCGATGCCGTGAAGGCAAGACTTGCCGCCGTAACAGAAAGAGACGGGGCAAAATTCTTCGCGGCCTGGGCGACATATATGATCCCCGCAAAAATGAACAGCAGAAGTCCTATATTAACCCGCATCTCGAGCCAATTGCTCTGGAAACAGACTGAGGCAAGAGCCACAGCCCAAATAAACGAAAAATATACCTGTCTTACCGTTTTCATTGAGAATATTGCTATTCCGCAATCCTAAAAATTACAGATACTCTAGTTCCGTCCGCGGGAAGGACATCCTTGTTGCCGTAGAATTCGGAGACTTTGTTCTGTGTCGTGCCTGTGGGGTATGACGAGTTGCTCGTAATGCCAACGGCGCAGCTGTCAAGACATAGGATGCAGCCTGTGTTGGCCTTCTTAGCCGCCTCAAGATTACCGCCGAAGCGAACATCCATCGGGCGAGGATTCGTCGATTTTATAATGTCGTTAAAGGGGATTTCGCCGTTGGAGCCATCCCACTTTACAAAGACATTAAGCTTTGTGCCTTCGACGCTCTTGCCGTCATTAGGCCCTGCCTTCATATCCGCAAGCTTCACATTATCGCCCGGCACAGCTCCGAGCGAGATAAGAGCGGCGTGAAATTCCTTCTCGTCCGAAAGACCGCGCAGAACAGACTTCTCGCCGTTTGACCCTGTAAGGAAGACTACTCCGTGCCTTGTAGGCTCGTTAAAATATTTTCCGTTAACCTCGGCTGGCATAACAATCTCTCTCGCTTCTTTGTTAATCTCCATGGGAAGAGCCTTTGATTCGGACTTCTTTGCAGAATTCCATGCAAAGAGCCCCGCCGCCAAAACAACAACTACCGCCGCAGATGCCAAAACTTTCTTATTCATTCACTGTTCCTCCTTGATTATTTTTGTAGAATTTTTTATAAACCGCAAAAGCCGAGCAAGCAAGCAGAATGGCACCTGCCGCACTTGCGCAAATCATGTTTTTTCCACCGGACGGAGAGACCAAGCCTGCCGCTCCCAAAGTGAAAAGAGCAACCCCCGGAGCCATGAAGAAAAACGTGTAAAGTGTATAAGGGACAAGCTTCACATCCGTTATTCCATATGCGAAATTCTGAAGATTATATGGAAATATAGGCACAAGCCTTGTCACCATAAGCATGACCATCGCACTTTTCTCCGCATCGTCAAACAAAAATTTTTTTAAAACTCGGTTCTTCTCGACCATCGGCTTGACGCTCTCCTTGAGAAAGAATCTTCCCGCAAGAAAAGCCAGCACAGCTCCAACAGTGGCTGCCGCAAGGCATAGAAGTGTTCCTGCAACAGGGCCGAACATCATTCCCGCCGCCACTGCAAAAAACACCCCCGGAAGAGCCAGCAGAACCGAAGCGACAGATGCAGCAGCGAAATAGATAAATGCCGCCATGCAGTAGTTGCTCTCCACGAGGAGACGGAGACTTTCAATGCTCTCTCTGCCCGTTATATAAGATGAGAGCCCGTACCTTGAGTTCAGCACATATATGAAAACGCATATAAAAGCCAAAATCATAGGCTTCGTGTAATTTCTGACGGAAGCGTACATCACTGCGCCCTTCCGGCAAAAGAAGCCGACTTAAAGCGATTCATCCATGTGCCCCTCTCTTTTCTGACTCCGGGAAAGAGAAGCTCAAGCCCGTGCACCGAGCGGCATCCTGCGCTTCTAAAAGAATCCGCGCAGGAAAAACAGTAAGTCAGCACATTCCTGTTTGCACTCTCGCCCACTCTCTTCATCAGAACTTCCCGCCCCTTCGGAGGGTTGAGAACCATGAGCATTCGCACCTTTCCGCAGCAGAGCGCTCTCTCCCGCGAAGAGGGATACTCCTCCCAAGAGACTCCGCATCTTGCCATTACCCACCTAAAGGCTTCCTGGGTTTCCGGGTCTCTCCTTGTAGGGCACGGGTCGTGGAGCACATAACGCTCGTTTCCCGACAAATCTGCCGTGTACTTCTCCCTCTCCAGGAAAGACCATATCGAGACAACAGAAACACCCTCTATGCCCTTGAGAGTTTCGGCGCAGTTCGGGCAGCATACGACAAGTTTTTTAACGCCCCATGACTTAAAGTTCGCAGCGTTCCCTGCACTGTACCTCTCAAAACCGCTCTTGTCGTCAATGCCAAAAGCAGGATGACCGCAGCAGCCGCTTATGATGCCCATAGACGGCTCGAACTCTTTTAAACGAGAGTAGACTCTCATTACAAGCTCCGGGTCATAGCCCATCATGCTGCATCCGGGAAAGAAAGCCCACTCTCCCATTACGGTCTTTTTTGCAAATATCGGGGAAAAACTTAAAAATTGGTGCAGCTTTACTCCGTAATATCCCCTCCTGCTCTTAACCCTGCTTTGCATCGGCTGATCTTTTAGACCTTTCAACATATATCTGGCGCATCATGGCAAACAGTATAGACAAGCTGAAGAGAATCAAAAGCCCCATAACAACCAGCTTCGCTCCACCTGTCAGCATCCCGCCGACGTAGGAATATACAATAGTTGCGGGAAGCTGTCCTATGCCTGTTGCGATGAAAAACTCAAGAAAGCCCATAGAAGTCAGCCCGGCGGCATAACTCACAAAATCAAAAGAGATAAAGGGCAGAAGCCGCGCAATCAGGACGCTCTGCCTGCCGTGCCTTGCGAAAAAATCATCAATAGACTTGAGCCCGGTGCGGCTCGTAAGTTTCTCAACCACATCGCGCCCCATAATCCTTGCGATATAAAAGCAGAGAGCCGCCCCGGCCATGGCACTTGTCCACGAGAGAATAGCTCCCTGCCACCATCCGAAAAGATTCGCATTGGCAAAAGTTATTAAAAAAGCCGGCAGAGGCGCGGCAACAGACTGAAAAACCATCAGCAGGAAAGATACTGCCGCCGCCTGCTTCCCATACCTTGCCACAAACTCCTTCATAACTGTAAAGTCGCCGGAAGCAAAAGTTTTAAAGATATCATCTATTGCGCTCTTATACGAAGGCACGACAAAATATGCCGCGACTGCCGCCGCTATAACAAGAGCCAATATTATTTTCTGCCTTATAATCGAACTTTTGTTCTTTGTGCCGCTTTCTTCCATATAAAACATCCTCCGGTCAAAAATAAAATCCGCACAGAATACACCTGCGCCGAAACACAGAAATATACTCCATGCACGCTGAACCGCGCCAAGAGACAAAATTCCCGCGGCGCGCGAGGCATTGTGAGATTTACAGGATATCAGTATGTCAGAAAGTCAAATGCGAAAAGGAATACGGAAAGGGACTAAAAAGAAATAACTCCGAAAGCCGAAATCGCATGTGAGACGCAATACTGAGTAAAATGCACAACGTGCATCCTGCCTTTTAAATCTTCTCAGAAGCCTCCTGCAAACATGCGATCACCGCCTTTCAAAATTTATCTCTTAAAAAAGCAAATCAAATTCTACTGCCACTGGGGTGGATAATGTTTTTAAGAAAGGATGTCAATCTCAAAACCACTATAGAAAAACTCATCCTTCCACCATTTCTTGATATAAAAAATTCACATATGTCATTACATACACCTCTTGAAACTCGGACAGCAGCTAACCGCGCGCTCATACATCACTCAAAATCAAGGCATATTTTATGCATAAAACCGAAATAAACACAAATAGCAGCAGCCATATCCAATACTAAAGGAGGCTCAGATTACTGCTCAAGCAGCTACACGGAAATTTTTGAATACAGAATAAATCATGCAGCACTTTTCCGGCAAAGCTTTCTCTTGATTTCTTCCGTTACAATATTATTCCGAGTTAGCTCTGTTCAGGCGATAATTTGCCTCAGATTTCTATATCCCGAAAATGTCGTTTAGTGCCGCCTGAGCGCTTGGGTAGCTTTTTTCCTCGGGCAGCAAATTTCCTATCGCTGTGAAAAGACCGTTTGAATCGTAAGCACGCAATGCTTTTGCATCACTTGCCGTATCTCCGAAGAACATCGGTCTCTTAAAGCCCATTCTGTCTGATAATATCTCTATGCCGAGCGGAGAGGGTTTTCTGACTCCGGTATCGTAAAGTATTGTCTGAGAGAGGGGAAAGTCCTGCCAGCCGAGAGTGGCTTTTGCGAGTGCCCACTCTGCCGTGTTTCTGCCTGTATATATCCCTACGGGAAGCGGCATATCTTTCCAATTTGTTGATACAAGAGGAACTTCGAGATTATAGAGCCCCGGATTACGCCCATCTCCGGCATAGAGTCCCCAGCCTTCCTCCTGTACAGTTAAAAGTTTTATCTCATCTCCGAAATTTCTGCGCGTCCACTCTTCGACATCACTCCCAGAATTTTTTATCATATCGGCAAGTCTGGCGGGAGAGGGCAGTGCCAAAGACAGTTTTTTTTCGCCGCTGGCCAATGCCATGCACAGCAGCACCCATGGTATTATGTAGTCGTCGTTAAAAAATCCGTGACGTTTGAGCACCCACTCATATTCGGAGTTATAGCCTTCGGAATCAGCCTCTCCTCCCCGCTTCTCCCATAGTGTGGTTATGGTTCTGCGTATCATTTCGGGAAACGATTTTCTTACGTCAAGCAGCACTCCATCTACGTCAAAAATGAGTGCATCCGGAGAAAATGCGGTCAAATAAATTACCTCCTAAAAAATTCTTTTACTGCTGCGGCGAAAGTAATATCTCTTTGCCGAAGCTCTCTTTATACGCTTCGTAAAGTTCTTTTTCTATGCTTGAATCTGTAACTATCATATCAATAACCGGCCGAACTTCATGCTCTCGCCAGATATCTTTACATAAATTTTACCAAAGTACAAGATACCTGGTACAAACACAAAATACCGCAAAAAATCACATAAACTGCTTGACCGTTAAGGAGCAAATATATTTTCGGAAATAATCAGGCAAGGCTTTTTCGAACTTATGCTGAAGCTTACAGACAACATCTGCCGCTGCATCAGAGCTTGATGGGTGCTGAAATATTACTAGGCTCTGGTGCAGCGGCAGATTTTATCTCATGCTGACAAAGAAGATATCGGAACAACAGCTCTGTGTTATACGGACTTTGAGAATTTTATTTTTCCTATGCTTTTAATTTATTCCCCCGCTCACTTCTTTTTGCGGAGCACTACGGGAATGAACGCCAGCAGAGCCATAGCCGCAAAGCCGGCATTACAGCCGCCGCTCCCGCTTGATTTGTGCTCTTTATATACATACTCTCCTATTATATCCTCAGGCAGAATCTCGGGAGAGACCACATCTACGCTTACTTCTTCATCCTGTGCCGCTATGACATTGTAAAGCACTGTTGCGTTGAGTATCTTACCGCTTGCCTGGTTGAGGTCAAACGCCCCATTGTCCTTTGTAAAGATTGTCACTTCGTATACGTCTGTATCATCTGATGATATCTCCGTATCGGGACTGAGTATGTGTCCGTCCGCACTCACGCAGAATGTGCCGTCAACTTTGCTGTCGGCGCTCATTGTATAGGTGAGGGGAAGCGCGTCCGAAGACAAGGCGCTCTTTGGCGCCTTCGCCATGCGCAGCTCTCCGACTGTGCCGCCGAACCACTCAGCTTCCAGTTCAAATGTTACGGGAACCATGTCACCCGACGTAAAGTTGTTTGCATCGGCACTTGCAAGAGAGAAGAGCGGCAGGCTCTCTACACCGTAGAATTCATCGTACTCATTACTGGTCAGCTTATCCGCTATATCATAAGCAAGGTCATAGTCTACATAGTACAGTTCGTCTTCCGACTCTGTCATTGCGAAGAGATTCAGGTCTTTAATGTCCTGTGACACTTCGAAATCCATGTTCATTTCGTCAAACGCAGGCGACAAAGCCAAAGTTGTCATGCCCAATGAAGATTTTGACTTTGCTTCTTTCAGTTTGATGGATGCTCCGCGTTTGACGGAGCTTTCCACGTCGAGGAAGCCGTAGGTGGATATGCCCGTTTTCAGAATCTTCGGGTTTGCGCCCGAGAAGAACATGTCTTTTATCTCCTTTACGGAGGCTGTGGGATACTTCGCGCACAGAAGAGCCACCGCGCCAGTCACCATGGGAGCTGCCATAGACGTTCCCTGCATGAACTGATATCCCGGATAACTGTCGTTCTGCTTGTCCACAAGCACCTGATAGACATCGGGCAGGGGTTCGCCGTTAGTGTATCTGGCTACACGCAGTTCACCATTTATGTTATAAAGCGGTACTGTGCTGAGGATATCGCTTCCCGGAGCTACAATGTCCACATAGCGGGTTCCGTCGGACTTGTTTGGATTACTGTAGTTTGAGTAGCCCGCCCTGGTAATACTCTTTGAATCGAAATTACACTGAGCTGCACCAACCACTATTACATTGCTTATCCCGGACAGAGCCCCGAATGACGCGGGGAAGGGGAGTTTGCCCGCGTAACTTCCGGTAGGGTTATTTATGTTCTGACCATCGTTGCCCGCGGCTATGCAGACTATAATTCCGTTGTCTCCGAGCTTCTTTATAGCCTGTGCGTAGGGATTATTTATACTGTTATATACGAAATTCTGGTCTGGGTATCCTCCTGTCTTAGGGCTCCAGCCGCCCAGCGACATGTTCACAACCTTGACTCTGCCCCGGAGGTTTGAGGACTTGTTTACGGCATTAATATATTCCAGTCCTCTGATAACATCGGAGTCCCACGCTCCTCCGCCGGTACCCTTCGCACTGTCATACATAAATACATTGACGGGAAGTATCGTGACATTCCAGTTCATTCCCGCTATGCCCATTCCGTTATTGCCTTTTGCTCCTATTATTCCCGCCACGTGTGAGCCGTGTCCCGAAATATCCCCGTAGTATTTTTCGTTAAGGTAATAGGGGGTATAGCCAATTATCCTCTGCTCGTCATAAGTTCTTGTAGTTTCGCCGGATGAATTTATATCACCGATTTTGTACCTTGTCTTACCATTATTTCCGGTGAACCATGCGCCGAAAGCATCGTTAAGCTCTGCATAATCTCCGGTCAAGCCGCTTACTCGTCTCATATTGCCGATGAGGTCTCTGTGGTCATACTTGACCCCTGTATCGACTACAGCAGCCACGACATCCTGAGAACCGGTGCTGCCTTGGCTCCACACATTGACTGCCTTGGAGGCCTCATATCCCCAACGAAATACATACGCAGCCTTATGAATGCTGTCATTGGGCAGAGAGACAGAGGTCTCATACCTCTTATAGTTCGGGAAAACTCCCAAAACGCCCGATTTGCCCGATATCTCGGACATAAGTTCTTCTGTTGTCTTTGTCTCTGACTTCAAATGAGCCATTGTCCGTCCGCTGCCCGAAGAGAGGTCGTTGTAGGCAGTTACCGTCTTTGTCCCTGCCGGAGCAACCGCGCTCATACGCGCAGCGATGTTCTTTGTCTGCTCTGCCGCATTGTTTGCGTTAAAGACATTGACACTATAAGAGCCCGAAAGAGTCACCAGCACCTCGCCCTCCGCATACTCGCTTATCTGAGCCATAGCCGCCGTATTCAGACAGAAGCAAAGCACCGATGCAAGGAAAACCGCCAAAAATCTAGTGCGAATCCTCATGATACTCACGCTCCTATAGATAAATTGTGCCGATAGTTTTTCGATACGACCATTATATAAAAATCTTCGATAGTATAAATTTCTGCGGAGCAGTTGTACTCTTTCACGTAAAAATTGAAAGAATGAGAAACCAAACACATTATACCGCTTGCGGGAAAATTTTAGAATAAACTGAGCCAAGCGATTTTTGCAAACAGACAGCGTAATTCTGCCAACAAGTTGGGGAATTTTAGAAATTAGCAAACTATGCTGTAATTTATGCCAACAAGTTGGCATATTTTGTAAAATAGTTGGCTAATTTTAGAGATAGTTGGTATAATTACCTAAGTCTGCCGAAGGAGGTGTTCCGCTTGCAGAGT
>CAYRAI010000039.1:0-19753 GCA_964422205.1 uncultured Synergistaceae bacterium
GCTCCTATAGATGATGAGAGCACTCACTATAAGTATGCTATGAATTCATCGCAAACGGCTCCGAACGAGCAGCCTGCTTCGGCAGATTCTGGGGGGAATGAACCTCAGACGAATATAGATACATCCGAGGTCATTCCGACGCAAAAGCCTAAGGAAGCTGAGAAGGTAAAGGTTCCGGGCAAGAATGTCAATCCGTATAAGAATGACCCAAGCCAGCAAAGCGATATGGAGGCAAAGTATCAGGAGCTTTTAAAGAAGTATAAGATTAGCGACTGATTTGTGCATTTACGTGTGGGTTGGGCCAGGGACTGGGCACAAAGAGTTCCTGGAACAACTGAAGCGCAAATCTGTCTGTCATACTTGAGATGTAGTCTACGGCGGCCTGCGGGTCGCCGCCTTTTTTTTGCATTGTGTAGTTGAAGAGCGAGGTTATTACATGGTCAACTCTGCTATCCTCTATTCTTGCATTTGCCATGCTGTATACGCGTTCGTAGAGGAAGTTTCTCATTTTTTCTATGCATAAGAGCATTTCCGCGCTGAATTTGACTGTATTTTCCGTGCTGTTTTGGATTATATTGAGTATCAGTGTGTTGATTCTTTCCGAGTGGGTCTTGCCTATGGTGGTTAGGACTTCGCATGGCAACTCTTCCATTTTTACCATACCTGCCCTAATAGCATCATCAAGGTCGTGGTTGAGGTATGCGACAGAGTCCGATATGCGAACTACCCATGCTTCAAGTGTGGAGGGATTTTCAAGATCGTAGCCTGAACGTACGTCGACTTGACCTTTTGAATGCTGTATTATGCCCATTCGCACTTCCCATGTCAGGTTTAAGCCTTTGCCGTCTTTTTCCGTGAAGTCTACAACTCTGAGGCTTTGAGCGGCATGGTGAAAACCGTTCAGTCCATTTTGTTTGGCAAGGTGGCTGAGTACTTTTTCGCCCATGTGTCCAAACGGAGTATGTCCGAGATCATGCCCCAAGGCTATTGCCTCTGTGAGGTCTTCATTGAGTCTCAGAGCGCGTGCGATTGTCCTCGCTATCTGTGATACTTCCAATGTGTGAGTGAGGCGTGTACGGTAGTGATCTCCTTCGGGAAGGAGGAGTACTTGTGTCTTGTATTTGAGACGTCGGAATGATTTGCTGTGTATTATTCTGTCTCTGTCGCGCTGAAAACATGTTCTGATCTCACATGGCTCTTCGTAGCGTTCGCGTCCTCTGCTGTTGACCGAGAGACAGGCATTAGGCGAAAGTATATGTCGTTCAATTTCTTCCCATCTTGTTCTTATATTATTCATCTCTGCCTCCGCAATTTTATAAAAAATAAAGACAGGACTGAGTCCTGTCTTTATTATACATATTATTGCAAATTATAATCAGAGGGTATTGCTTATGTTATTCAAGTATTCCAAGTGCAGCATGAGCCGCGGAAAGGCGCGAAACGGGGACTCTGAAGGGAGAGCAGCTCACGTAGTTGAGGCCGAGTTTATGGCAGAATGCCACGCTCGATGGGTTTCCTCCGTGTTCGCCGCATATTCCCAAGTGCATCTCGGGATTTACGGAACGTCCGCCATTGACGGCGATTTTCATGAGTCCGCCCACACCGTCTCTGTCAAGAACAGCGAACGGGTTACGCGGAAGTATGCCGGACTCGACGTACTGAGCGAGGAATTTGCCCTCGGCATCATCGCGCGAGTATCCGAACGTCGTCTGTGTAAGGTCGTTTGTTCCGAAGCTGAAGAACTGTGCAAATTCGGCAAGCTGATCGGCGACTATTGCAGCGCGCGGAAGTTCTATCATTGTTCCCACTTCGTACTTGAGGTCGCAGCCATAGCTCTTGATTACGGCGGGACCGATGATGTCTATCATCGAGCGCAGACGTATCATTTCTTCTTTTGTGCCTACAAGGGGGACCATGATGTTGGGAAGTACTTTTATTCCTCTGTTGGTCAGTTTGCAGGCGGCGTTGAATATTGCTCTTACCTGCATTTCATAAATTTCGGGATATATTATTCCAAGTCTGCAGCCTCTGAAGCCAAGCATCGGGTTTATCTCGTGAAGGTTGAAGGCTCTTGCCATTGTCGCACTGATTTTGAGGGCCTTTGGGCTGCCAGGCACTGTTTCCGCGAGCTGTCTTTGCAGTTCGTCGATTTTAGGCAGGAATTCGTGGAGAGGGGGGTCAAGAAGTCTTATGGTAACAGGCAGACCGTCCATAGCTTCAAATATTCCTAAGAAGTCTGTTTCCTGCATTATCTCAAGTTTGTTGAGCTGGGCGATTCTATCTTCTCTTGTTCCCGCAATGACCATTTCCTGCATGACAGGGAGCCTGTCTGCTGCCATGAACATGTGTTCTGTACGGCATAGTCCTATTCCTTTTGCTCCGAAGAGACGCGCTCTCTGTGCATCTTCAGGAGTATCCGCATTTGCCCATACTTCAAGTTTGGAGTATTTGTCGGCGGCATCAAGTATGAATCTAAAGTCTTCGTTAAACTGTGGTTCTACAAGAGGGACTTCTCCCAAGATTACAACTCCATTGCTTCCGTCGAGCGTTATTATGTCGTTTTTCTTTACAGTTGTGCTGCCTACTGAGAAGAGTTCTTTCTCGATGTCAATCTTTACTCTTTCTGCACCAGATACACATGGTTTGCCAAGTCCGCGGGCGACAACTGCCGCGTGGCTTGTCATGCCGCCGTGGCTTGTCAGGACTCCCTGTGAGGCAAAAAGTCCGTGAATGTCATCGGGAGTTGTCTCAGGTCTTACAAGTATTACTGCTTCGCCACTGCGTCCGCGTTCAACAGCTTCATCGGCATCAAAGACAACTGCTCCTACTGCGGCTCCTGGGGATGCAGGCAGAGCTCTTGCGAGAGCTCTTACTTCCGCTTTGGGGTCAATCTGAGGGTGAAGCAGCTGTTCGACCTGTTCGGGCGCGACTCTTGAGAGAGCTGTCTTTTCGTCAATCAAACCGTCTCTGAACATGTCTACAGCAACTTTTACCGCAGCAGCCGCGGTTCTCTTGCCATTTCTTGTCTGAAGGATGAAGAGTTTTCCCTTTTCGATTGTAAATTCGATATCCTGTGCATCTTTGTAGTGTTCTTCAAGCAGTTTCGCTATTCTTGAAAATTCTTCAAATACAGCAGGCATAGCTTCGGCAAGAGAGGATATGGCTATAGGAGTGCGGATTCCCGCTACGACATCCTCTCCCTGAGCGTTGATAAGGTATTCTCCAAAGAGTTTGTTTTCGCCTGTCGACGGGCTGCGTGTGAAGCATACGCCTGTTCCGCAGTCATCTCCAAGGTTTCCGAATACCATGGTGACGATGCTGACGGCTGTGCCGTATGATGACGGGATGTCGTTAATTTTTCTGTATGTTATAGCACGGGGCGTATTCCAGCTGCGGAAGACGGCATCAATTGCAAGGCGAAGCTGGACCCAGGGATCTGAGGGGAATTCATGTCCTGCTTCTTTTACTATTTCTTTGTAGTCTTTTACAAGAACTTTCAGTGCATCGGCAGGGATTTTGTAATCTTCCGTGACACCTATGATGTTCTTTGTTTTATTCAGGCGTTTTTCAAATTTTGCAAGATCTACCCCCAGGACTACGTCCGCAAACATCTGAATAAATCTGCGGTAGCTGTCATAAGCGAATCTTTCGTCCCCTGCTGCTTCTGCAAGAGCTTTTACGGTATCATCGTTAAGCCCAAGGTTGAGTATTGTATCCATCATGCCAGGCATGGATACAGGCGCACCGGATCTTACAGAGACAAGAAGAGGATTTTTTGTACCTCCGAATGTCTTCTCGGTAAGTTTCTCAACTCTAACAATCGCTTTTTTCACATCGGACCAAATTTTGGAAATAAAATCATTTTCCTCCCAATATTTGTGACAAGCTTCGGTTGTAAGAATAAATCCTGGAGGTACGGGCAGACCTATTTTCCACATCTGTGCAAGATTGGCTCCCTTACCGCCAAGGAGATTCCTCATTGATGCATCGCCTTCGCTAAAATCATAAATATACTTTTTGGTTTCGCTCATAACGCGGCCTCCTATAAACTTTTCGTGCACTGCGCACGATTTTAAAAAATTAAATGGTTGAAATAGTAATTACTTGAGGAGACTGAAATCTCCTATCTGCATGAAGAAATTTTGGCATTCGTTCAATAGAGCGAGCCTGTTGTTTCTTATGTCAATATTCTCATCCATGACAAGAACATCGTTGAAGAAACCGGTTATGACGGGGGCAAGTTCTGCAAGA
This sequence comes from uncultured Synergistaceae bacterium, assembly GCA_964422205.1. Classification (GTDB taxonomy): domain Bacteria; phylum Synergistota; class Synergistia; order Synergistales; family Synergistaceae; genus CAZNYN01. Next base: position 4,252 of record CAYRAI010000039.1, read on the forward strand.
ACAGATGCAAGCTTTTCCCAGTCACATTCTGAAACAGATTTTTGCGCTGTCTCCGACAGAGAGGTCAGTTCTTTGTAGAGAGCTCTTTCTGAATCCGATACAAATTTTGAATCGTCAACTACATGCTTCACTTCACCGGCTTTTGCTAAAATATTTTTTACTCTTACCGCAGCTGTGATCAGTTCAGAGAACCATTCTTCCTCGCTTGTTTTCTGAAGAGTCTCAGCCATGCGGAATGCCTGAAGCGGACGCGTGGGATTTGTCTGCAGCGCGAGCGCGACTACTTCGTGTCTGAGTCCTTTTTCTCTCAGCTGTACCTGAAGGCGGAGCTGGAGGAATGAGGATATTTTTGAACGGGTTTCTTCATCAGAACCAAGAGGTTCAGATGCCGAAGCCATAAGTTTATCTATATCCAAATCAAAAGACATGCCCCAGATTATCTCGTTGATGCATCTCGCTGCTCTGCGAAGGCCGTAAGGGTCCTGAGAGGAGGTCGGTTCAAGTCCTATTTTGTATATTGCAGATATTGTATCGGCTCTTTCCGCTATGCCCAAGATGGCACCGGGGCACTGAGAAGGTATTTCATCTCCAGCAAATCTAGGCAGGTACTGTTCGTAGAGAGCCAAAGCAACCTCTTCCGGTTCTTTCGCTTTTCTCGCATACTCTCTGCCCATGACACCCTGAACGTCGGAAAATTCGTAGACCATGTTTGAGACAAGGTCAGATTTAGCAAGAGAGGACGCTCTTTCCACAAAGGGAAGAAGTTCGTTCTTTCCGAGAATTTTCGTGAGGGAGAGAGCTAGGTTCTTTACTCTCTGTACTTTGTCATAGACTGAGCCAAGCTGTTCCTGGTATGTTACGTTTTTCAGCTCTTCCGCTCTTTCGTCAAGGGACTTTTGCAGGTCTTCCTTCCAGAAGAAAGCTGCGTCATAAAGTCTTGCGCGCAGGACTCTTTCATTTCCTTCGCGTACGACGTTCATGTCTTTTGCACGGTTGTTGCTGACTCCCACAAAGTTGGGCATGAGTTTACCGTTCTTGTCTCTGACAGGGAAGTAGCGCTGATTTTTTGCCATGGAAAGTGTCAGAACTTCTTCGGGGATGTCGAGGAACTCTTTATCAAACGAGCCGTAGAAGGTGATGGGGTACTCGTTTAAGTGGACGTTCTCCTCAAGCAGAGCCGGGTCGACTTCAACTTTTGCTCCAAGTTCTTCTTCTATTTTTGCTATGCCTTCCAGGATCATAGACTTTCTGACTTCAGGATCAACAACGACAAAATTCTTTTCCATCAGGGAAGCATATTCCAACGGAGAGGCTATAGTTATAGAGTCAGAACCCATAAATCTGTGTCCTCTGGATGTGCGGCCGCTCGTCACGCTTCCGAAAGTGACGTTAACGATATCAGAGCCGAAGAGAGCGACAATCCAGCGCACAGGCCTGGCAAAACGAACTGTCTTCTCCAACCAGTACATGCTCTTTGGGAAAGAGAGTTTTTTTATTATTTTTTCCAATATAGATGGAAGTATGGAGGCTGTATCTTTTCCTGCTTCGCGCTTTTCCGCAAAAATGTATTCGGCATTTCCTATTTTTTTTATAATGAGTTCGGAGACTGAAATTCCGCGGCTTCTGGCAAAGCCTTCGGCAGCCTTGGTTGCATTTCCGTCAGCATCAAAAGCCTGAGCCTTGAGAGGCCCTTTTGAGAGTTCAACACTGTCCTGCTGCGATTCGGAGAGATCCTTTACATATACGGTGAGTCTTCTCGGAGTACAGTTGACAGTAATGTCGGAGTGCTGAATATGTGCTGAATCAAGTTCTTCAAGTACATATTCTTTTAAATCACTCAAAGCTTTGGGCATAAAACGGGCAGGTATTTCTTCTGTTCCTATTTCAAAAAGCAAATCTCTTGCTGACATCAGCACACACCTCCTTTATTTTTTGCAGGGCTGTCAAACTTACCAGTAAGTGGATGCCCCATAGCTTCACGCTGAGCAACATAAGCAAGGCAGCATGCTGACGCGAGAGAGCGGACTCTTCCGATATAGCCTGTTCTTTCTGTCACGCTTATTGCATTTCTTGCATCCAGAAGGTTGAACGAATGGGAGCATTTAAGTACATAATCGTAAGCAGGAAGCACCAATCCACGCTCGAGTACTCTCTTAGATTCTGCTTCGTACATGTTGAATAGTTTAAAGAGCATATCAGTGCTTGCAACTTCAAAATTGTATGTGGAGTGTTCAACTTCACCTTTGTGGTGCACATCTCCGTACTTTACATCCCCGACCCACTTCAGGTCATAGACGTTATCTACTTTTTGAACGAACATGGCAATTCTTTCGATACCATATGTGAGCTCCGCAGGAACTACTTCCATGTCTATCGATCCCATTTGCTGGAAATAGGTAAACTGCGTTACTTCCATACCGTCCAGCCATACTTCCCACCCAAGTCCCCATGCGCCTGTTGTAGGATTTTCCCAGTCATCTTCGACAAAACGTATGTCGTGTTCCTTGGTGTCAATACCGAGAACTTTCAAGCTTTCAAGGTATATTTCCTGAATATTGTTCGGCGCAGGCTGCATTATTACCTGGTACTGGTAATAGTGCTGGAGTCTGTTGGGGTTTTCTCCGTAACGTCCGTCAGTCGGTCTTCTCGAAGGCTCAACATAGGCTACACGCCACGGTTCCGGCCCAAGCACCCTCAGAGTCGTAGCGGGATTCATCGTTCCGGCTCCTACTTCAATGTCATAAGGCTGCTGTACTACACATCCCTGTGATGCCCAGAAATGTTCCAGGCGCATTATAATTTCTTGAAAATCCACTTTCGGCTGCCTCCCTTGATATACTTATTATATTTATCACATCTTTATCTCACATTATCAAAAAACGTCATAAGTTTTTTGGTATGTACCAAATATACCATATTATCTGTCTGTTTTTGTGACCAGACAAGATAGGAATCATGTCCAAGGAGTGCTGTTTTCTGCAATAAGTGTAAATCTGCGATGTTAATTTCTGAATTGCTTTCGGCAGTTTTTAACAAGCACTTATTACATTTTAATCCATCATCTGTCCAAAAGGAAGTTCCGTCTATTACCGCACCGCAGCAAACGCAATTTTGCAGAGAAGGAGCCGTGCCAAGTAGGTTCAAAAGCCTCCAGATGAACCTGAATTCTACAGCTTGAACAAAAGATGAAGTGCTGAGCTGAACCATAGTGCTCCACAACAAGTTTAATATATTATCGCTCGTATGTGTATCCATTAAAATTTTTGCGGTCTGTTTATATATTCTGAGAGCGGCAAGCAAGCTATCCCTGCTGTTTCTCAGAGAGATGAAGTCTTCCTTTACTTCTGCTCCCTGCAGGTATAGCATAGAAGGGCTCTGATAGAGATTAAACGTACCCCATACAAGAGGTTCTGTGGCTCCGCCGAACCTGTTTTTGCCCGACGGCGCGTTTACCCAGCGAGGCCCCAAACCGCGAAGAAAGATTAAGAGGGACTGTCCTCCCTTTACAGAATCTTTTCTTCTGAGAACAGTTCCAGTTTCTGAATAATATCCCTGAGCTAATTTTTCATTCTCTAGATATGGGATCAAAAACTATAACCAAGCCGGCGCAGCTCTTCGGGGGATTTTCTCCAGCCTGGCTTCACTTTTACCCAGAGCTGCAGGAAAATCGGATATCCGAATTTTGTCTCAAGATCCTTGCGGGCGGCGCTCCCTATTTCTTTGAGCTTAGAACCGTTTTTGCCTATTATTATCCCCTTCTGTCCCGGTCTGTCGACAATTATTGTAGCCCTGATCTCGCCTATTTTCATGTCCGGATATTCATCGGGGCTTTTAAATTCATCAATAATTACTGCTGTGCCATGAGGAACTTCTTCATCAGTGTATCTGAACACCTTTTCTCTAATGACCTCAGCTGCTAAAAATCTCTCAGTGGAGTCCATCAGCATGTCTTCCGGGTAAAGAGGAGGCTGTTTGGGCAGATATTCGCTTATGGTGTCGGCAAGAAGTTCGAGATTTATGGATTTTGACGCAGATATAGGCACTACGGCTGAGATATTAAGCTCTTTTTTGTAGAGCTCAGAGGTCTTTGTGTGGTGCTCTATGTCAGACAGCCTGTCTACTTTATTTACAGCCATGATAATGGGAAGTTTCAGGCCTTTTAGGGCCTCTATAATTATCTGTTCTTTTTCTCCTATCGATCTGTCTCCGGCTTCAACGACAAAACATACAGCATCAACCTGAGCCAAGGCGTCTGTAGCCTCCTGCATCATGAAGTCACCGAGAGCGTGTTTTGGTTTATGAATGCCCGGGGTGTCTACAAAGACTATCTGTTTATCTTCGGCGCTGTATATGCATCTTACGGCATTGCGGGTGGTCTGTGGCTTTGGAGATACAGCAGCGACTTTTTCTTTTAATAGAGCATTGATTATTGATGATTTGCCCACGTTCGGGCGGCCAAGCAGCGCAACGTACCCACTTTTAAATTCTTTGTCAAGAGCTCTGTCTTCACTCATATGATTACCCCTTAATATGTTCTCTTAATATTACTGTAAATTAAAGTATTCTTTGACCAAAGAGTCCTGTTCGCGCCACATGGATTCTTCGCGCTCTTTGGTGTCATGGTCTCTGCCGAGAAGATGCAGAAGGCCGTGTGAAATTACAAGTACGGTTTCTTCTTCAAGTGTCTTTTTGTTCTCGTCCGCATTTCTGCTGACGAAGTCAAGACACACCATTATGTCTCCCAGAGGAAGAACTTCCCAGTCGTCGGGAGGAGTAAAGCATCCGTTTTCGGATTCCCACATGGGAAAAGATAGGACGTCTGTCGAAGATGGGACATCCCTGTAATCTTTATTTATCTTTGCAATCTCGTCTTCGTTCATAAATGTCAATGATACTTCAACATCTTTAGCCGCCTGAGGAATAGAGCCTTCCGCCTCCAGGGCTGAGGTGTATATTTTCTCCAGCTTTTTTATAAAAGCATCATCTATAAAATCACACTTAAGGGACAGGTGCTCAATTCCTCCAGAATAAATAAGAACTTCCATGTAGCTATCTCCTCAGCTCTTTCAGAGAGATCTTCTTTTCGTTGACAATGTCTTTGATATTGCGTACCTCTCTTGAATGATATGTAGAACGCAGTATTTCCACAAAACAGTCTTCTATAACAGTTAAGTCTTTTATTGTAAAATCGACATCTTTAAACTGTCCTGCCTCAATTTTTGAGCTTATAACGTTTGAAACAAGCATTTTGAGCTCTCTTATGCTTTCAAAAGGCTTGTTTCTTGCCTTGACAGCGGCTTCGACTGAGTCCGCAAGCATGACAAGAGCGGTCTCTCTGGACTGCGGCCTGGGACCTGGATATCTGAACTGCTCCTCAGTAACCGATTCTCCCATCAGTAAGGCTTTTTCGTAAAAATATTTTTGCACCGTTGTACCATGATGTTCCGCAATGAAGCGTCTCAGCATTTTGGGAAGTTTTGTTTCTTCGGCTATCTCAAGCCCATCTTTTACATGGGATATCAAAATCAGCCCCGAAAGCGACGGTGAAAGATTGTCATGCAGGTTTTCGCCGTGCAGCTGATTTTCAACAAAATATCTGGGGTTTTTCAGTTTGCCTATGTCATGATAATATGCCCCTGCTTTTACAAGAAGCCCGTTCATTTTCAGACTGTCTGCGGCTGCTTCAGCAAGAGTTCCAACCATAAGAGTATGGTGATATGTGCCTGGAGCTTCCATTTGGAGCCTTTTAATAAGCGGCTGAGACGGATGGCTGAGTTCCAGAAGTCTTAGGGGGGATATTATGTCAAACATATTTTCCCAGAGGGGAAGCAGAGCTACTACGATAGCACCCCAAAAAGCGCTGAACAGAAGCGACGAAAGCATCAGATTGTATGTAAAGTAGAGCCCCAATCCCCAGTGTATGCAGACAGACACAACTCCTAAGCATATTCCAAGGAAAAATAGGTTCTTCCATATCGTCATTCTGTGGTTTGGAGGGTCTACAAAGAGGATTCTGCCTATGCCGGCTGAGAAAGATGCCAGAATGCATCCCAGAGCGACTATGCCGGGATTGGTTCCAAAGGCTATCAGGACACTGATTATGCCTCCGCCAAATATGATATGGTAGGAGAGCGATATAGGCAAAGTCAGGCAAAGCCAGCCTGTCAAACCAAGAACAGCCATTGAGTACCCGCTGAATCTGGCAAATATGAGTTCAAATGTCCAGACAAGAGACAGAACTACCGCGATGTATATCCACTCGCGCAGAGAGAGTTTTTCTTTCAGGCCATTTTCTATCCATACAGGCCAAAAGCTCCATGCTATGATGACAAGCAGTATAAAAATCAGGTGTTTTAAGGGGAAAGCCGCATCAGGGTATCCCTGTGATTCAAGAAGCTTGGCAAGGGCAGGAGTCACAACCTGCCCTTTTTGGACAAGCACTGCCCCAGGTCTGATCTCCCTTATTACAGCCGGAATCTGAACAGAGACATCTTCTCTGAGCCTTGATGTCATTTCGGCATCGGACTGGAGAGATGGGTTTAATATCGTGTCAAGCATCTGAAACGCGATGTTTTTGTCAGCCTGAGACATGGGGATTTTTCGCAGATATTTCCATATTAGAGAGGTCTGCTGCTCGCTGCTGCTCGCTTCGTCGCGTATCTTTCTGCCTATGTCTAGGACAGATTTAACAATTGTTTTCCGAGATGAATCGGGAAGTTTATTCATCAGCTCTGTAAGAGGCTGATTAAAAAGCGACTTGTAGTCATTGCTCTCAAGTAAATCAAGCCTTTTGTTGACTTCTGTTGCTATCTTTTCATCTTGAACCATAACATCGACAATTCTTGCCGCTGCCCGCTGACGCAGCTCTAAGGTTGCGGCTCTGTCCTCATATCTTGCGGAGGTAAGTGCAAAATATGTCCTTGCCGACGTATAGCCTATTCTGTAATTGTTTTTGCGGTCAAAGACATACCAGTTGATACAAATAAGACACACCGCAACAATAAGCAATATCGTCCTGAAGAGCAGATATTGCTTATTTTGCGGACTAAAGGTGAATTTCGATGTTACTTCAGAAAAAAATTTCTCAATCTGAAGCTTTTTCTTTTCTCCGTTGGTCATACTCTTCGTAAGCCCTCACGATCCTTTGCACTATTTCATGACGCACTACGTCATTGTTGCTAAGTTTTGCAAAAGCTACCCTTGGGATGCCCTGCAGAATACTCTGCACTTGGATAAGACCGGACTCTTTGTTTCCGGGCAGGTCCACCTGTGTTGTATCCCCCGTTACAACGGCCTTTGAGCCGAAGCCCAGTCTTGTCAGGAACATTTTCATCTGTTCCGGTGTCGTATTTTGCGCCTCGTCAAGAATGATAAAGCTGTCATTTAATGTGCGTCCTCTCATATATGCAAGAGGCGCAAGCTCTATGACTCCTTTTTCAAAGTATCTGTTAAATTTCTCGACAGGCAGAAGATCGTAAAAAGCATCGTAAAGCGGGCGAAGATAAGGCTCAACTTTGTCCATAAGGTCGCCCGGGAGATACCCCAGCCTCTCTCCCGCTTCAACTACTGGTCTTACAAGAACTATTCTGCTTATCTGTGCGGATTTTAGATATGCAACAGCCTGTGCTACCGCGAGATAAGTCTTGCCTGTGCCTGCCGGGCCTATTGCAAAAGTTATGTCATTATCCCTTATTGCCTTTGTATACTCTTTTTGTCCAAGAGTAAAAGGTCTGATCGGTTTGCCTTTGTTGCTCACGCAGACAACTTCGTCGTAAAGCAGCTTTAAGTTAATGCTCTCTCCCATTGCTATCTGGTGCAGGCCATAGCGTATTTCCGCGCTGCTGAGCTTCTGTCCCTTTAATGAGAGCTCTGCAAACTGCGTAAGCAGGTTTTCAAGCCTTTTTACCAGCTGCTCGTCCTCTCCTTTTATGAGGAGGCTTGAGCCTCTGGCGTAGATTTTAACAGGAAATGCCTGTTCTACCGTGCGCAGTATCTCTTCATGCCCTGCCAATAACTTTACAATTGCTTCTTCGGATGACGACAGAGGAGTCAGAACATCCGGCGTGCCGCCTTCTTCTATCATTGTTTGTTCGGCCGGCCTAAGCTCTTACAACAGACTTAACTTCGGGTACTTCCTGTTTGATTGCCGCTTCCACAGTCATTCTGAGAGTTTCCTGAGCAAAGGGACATGTTCCGCATGAACCGACAAGCTCGACGCACAGTGTACCCGATTCTTCATCAAAGCTTACAAAAGTGGCATCACCGCCGTGTGTCTGCAGGGCAGGCGTAACTACTGTGTTAAGTACTTCAATTATTTTTTCCTGTGTTGTCATTTTATATTCCTCCAATTTATTGTTTGTTTTCTTTGATTTGTATTTTAGCTTCGTTCCAGAATGTATCAAGCTCTTCCAGAGAAAATGTGCTCCAATCTCTGCCTGTTGCGGCAACGCTTTTTTCAACAAGCCGGAAACGTTCTTCAAATTTCATACATGCCTTGTGGAGCGTTATCTCAGGGTCTTTTTTTAAATGGCGCGAGACGTTCGCCATGGCAAACATTATATCTCCGAGTTCTTCTTCAATATTTTGCTCGTCTTTAAGCGCGACAGCTTCTTTGAGCTCGTCAAGTTCTTCTTCGGCTTTTGCAAAGAGAGGTGACATATCACCTTTAGGCCAGTCAAAACCTACTTTGGCGGCTTTTTCCTGCATTCTGTAGGCTCTCAAAAGAGCTGGAAGTCCGCGCGGTATTCCCGCAAGATGAGACGAGTCTGTTTTTTTCTTTTCACGCTCTGCAGTTTTTATCCTTTCCCAATTCTTAAGTACGTCATCAGAATCAGAAACTTTGATATCTCCGAATACATGGGGATGACGCCTAATGAGCTTTTCCGTAAGACTGTCAAGAACGCCGCAGATATCAAAATCATCTCGTTCTTCGGCCATACAGGATATAAATACGCTCTGAAGCATCAAATCTCCGCACTCTTCGCACATATTAGCCAGGTCGTTGTTTTCTATCGCCTCTATCAGTTCATAAGCTTCTTCAATAATGTAGCGTCTGAGAGACAGATAATTCTGCTCTCTGTCCCACGGGCAGCCTCCGGGCGCGCGCAGTTTTTTCATTATATGGACAAGCTTTACAAACTTTAAAGAGACATCTGTGTCTGCATACAAATTTATCCCTCCTGCTTCATCGCATCTATTTTACCAGATTTGACAAATATTGTTTCTCTATTCTTGACGACAGAGATGATATTCCGGCAAAGTATCCCGGCCCTATAATGCCGTTGTCACGCGCAATCCATCCCTGTATGGGGAGGAGTTCCCTCCATTGGGAATCTGGCTCGCAGTAAATGATTGTATCGTCCCTGCTGCAGAGTATCTTTGTTATTCCTAAATCGGGAGCCGCTGTTCTGACTACCGAAAGGTCAAAAAGAAACTTCAAACTGGGAGGAATCGTTCCGAAACGGTCGGAAGTTTCTTCTCTCAGAGCCTCTGTCTCGGATACGGAATCTGACTTTAAGAGCCTTCTGTAGAGTGTAACTCGCAGATTTTCCTGAGGCAGGTAGTCTCCAGGTATTGTTGCTGGAAATGTGACCTGTACTTCCGCATAGGATTTTTTAAGACCTTTTATCTTTGCTATTTCGTCTGCAAGCATATCGCAGTATTTTTGGTAGCCAACCTTGCTGGAATTGCCGTGCTGGGCAACTCCGATCATGTCTCCTCCGCCTCGTATCTGAAGGTCTCTCTGAGCAAGCTGGTAGCCGGCACCAAGCTCGTCAAGCTCTGCAATGGCCTCAAGACGTTCGCTTGCGTCAACTGAGAGGTGCACCTCCGGCGGGTAAAATAAAAACGCATATGCCTGGTCTTCTCTGCGCCCAACCCTTCCGCGAAGCTGATACATTTGCGCCAGCCCCAGCTCGTGTGCATCATCTACAATCAGTGTATTGGCCATAGGTATATCAAGGCCGCTCTCGACTATTGTCGTGCATACAAGTATGTCTATCTCTCCTGCGGAGAATTGAAGCATTGTCTTTTCAAGAGCAGCTTCTGGTGTTCTGCTGTGAGCTATAGCTATTTTCAGTTTTGGAAAGAGCCTTTTAAGCATAGTGGCTCTGTCCTGAATATCCCCTATTCTGTTGTGTACAAAGAATATTTGTCCGCCTCTGTTTTTCTCCCTCAAGACAGCGTTTTTGAGTAGCTCTTCCGACCATGGGCGCACCACGGTAATTACAGGCAGCCTTCTCTGAGGCGGAGTCTGAAGCACCGATAGGTCGCGAAGACCGCTCATTGAAAGGGAGAGAGAACGAGGAATTGGAGTTGCGGAAAGCATGAGCACATCGACGTCCGGAGCTGTTCTCTTAAGATGCTCCTTATGCATTACTCCAAATCTGTGTTCCTCGTCAACAATGACCAGACCCAGATTTTTGAATGTCATTTCACTGCTTAGAAGGCGGTGGGTCCCTATTATTATGTCAACTTTGCCCTCCGCAAGGTCGGCTATTGTCTTCTTCTGTTCCGACATGCTTATAAAGCGGGATACAACTTCTACTCTCACCGGAAGATTTCCGAATCTTGCGGTGAAAGTTTCATAGTGCTGCTGGGCTAAAAGAGTTGTCGGAGCCATAACCGCAACCTGTTTGCCGCAAAATACAGCCGTGGCAGCGGCACGCAGAGCCACTTCTGTCTTGCCGAAGCCGACATCCCCCACAATAAGCCTGTCCATGGGAACGGAGCGTTCCATATCACAGGCAACGTCTTCTATAGCTCTTAGCTGATCCGCTGTTTCAAGATATGTGAAGCCGCCTTCTATTTCCTTCATCATCTCTCTGTTTTGCTTAAACGAGTATCCTTGGGTAAGTTCCCGCGCAGCGTAAATTTCTACAAGCTCTTTTGCTGCTTTCTCAGCCATTTCCTTTGCTTTGGCGGCAGATTTTTTCCAATGAGTGCTTTTTAAACTGTCGGGCGTCGGTTCCTGCCCTGGAGCGGGAGACCATGGAGATATCTTGTAAAAATGGAGAACAGGTATCAGGAGGCGTCTTTCGTCGGCAAACTGCAGGACGAGGTATTCCTGCTCTCCGTCGGAGGTATCAACCGTTTGCGGCCCCATATAGAGGGCCACTCCGTAATCATCATGCACAACCCACTGCCCCGGCATAAGGCCGGCACCCCAGTCGCTGGGGGCTCTGTTCTCAAGCCTGTGCCTTGATACAGAGACACCGGAAAGTTCCAAATCGGTCAATACCGCTATTTTATTATATGTATCGATAAATCCTTCGGATAGTGTGTCTTTTTTGTGTTTAAATCCATTTAGCTCCGCCCATTCCAGGTTACGCTCGGCTTCGGAATATATTTCAAATTTGTAGTTTTCGTTTATCAGAGTCGTGCAGTACATTTCAAGGTCTTTCAGCTTGCCTCGAAATGCGGGAAATTTGCGCAATGCCATGCGGCAGTATGTGTTCTGAACTTCTTGAGTTACTCTCAGCCTTTTATAGGAAGATAGAACCTTGCTTAAGTCTTCCCACTTCTGCCACGGTACTGAGTTTTGAACTTCTGGGTTGAGGTTACTCCAGAGCCAGACGGAGTTCTCCGCTGTGGCGTCAAGACCTTTAGGATCAAAAAATATAACTCTCATATTGTCGGGGAAAAAATCGGAAAGATGCTCCTTGGAACGTGATACCAGCCCCTGAATCGAACAGTGTTCAAGACGCCTTAAACTTTTCTGTGTTTCAGGCAGGTAAAAGCGTATATTTTCCAATGTGTTGTCAAAGAACTCAAGTCTCAGAGGATATGGATCCGAAGGGCTGAATATGTCGATAATGCTGCCGCGCGAGACGTACTGTCCCGGAGACCAAACTATGTCGTTTCTCTCGTAGCCTCTTTGAGAGAGCCAGTCTAAAAATACGCCTCTGGTGATTTCATCGCCTACTGCAAGAGGAAAATGATCCTCACCTATTGAAAACGGAGCCATAAGAGCCGCTGGTGTGGCGGCAAGAACTCCCTTATTGTGTCGGAATTTTTCAAGGACTCCGCCTCTCAGCACATTGACAGCCTGAGAGCGGGCCTCGTCATCAGTCATTGTTACTTCCGGCAGGATGTCGGCATTTTCCAAAATTTCCATTGTCCATGAGTCTGATACAAAGTCTCTTACCTGTCTTTGGTCAGGCAAAAGGACGAGCAGAGGAACGGTGCAGCCCCTGCATGCCCATGCTCTCATCGCGCCTCTGGATAGAAGGTGGACAGATTTATTGCGATACCAAGCATCGTCGTCTATATCAAAAAATGTGCTTGCAATGCTGTTATTAGAATCATTAATCATTCTGCAATTCCCATTTTGCGGCAATAGTTAATAAAAATGCACAGCGCAGATAGTTTGCACAGGCATTCACGGCACGGCTGATATGTTCTATTTAGAGTTAAAGGCGTGACATATGTCACGCCTCGTCAGCTCCGTCAAATTTCAAACCGTTAATTTTGCTCATAGCCTTTTGGATATCCTCTTTGAGCCATATATTTAACGCATCCCAAGCTATATCCTCAAGATTGTCCCACTTAGCACGCTGATTTGGGGGCAATTTGCCTGTTACCCAGTCGGCCATTGCAATTGGCCCTTCCGGCGCGCCTATACCGATTCTGAGACGCGGTATCTCAAGTGTCTGGAGGGCGCCCAAGATTGAGATCATTCCTTTTTGCCCGCCGGCAGAACCTTTTTCTCTCATTCTGATTCTGCCGAAGGGCAAAGAGACGTCGTCATATATTACAAGTATATCTTCGGGTTCTATGTTTTGATATCTCACGGCTTCTATTACGGAAGTGCCGCTTAAGTTCATATAAGTGTATGGCTTTAAAAAAGATACTTTTTCTCCGCCCATAACCACAGGCCCCCAGAAGGCACCTTTGAATTTCATCCGCGGTTCGGAAAGTGACAGCCTGTTTACAAATGAGTCTATGATAAGCCACCCGGCATTATGCCTTGTCCATGCATATTCAACTCCGGGATTTCCCAAACCGACTACAAGCTTCATAAGCTATAAAGCCTCGGCTACTCAGCTTCCTTGCTTGCTTTGCCCTTTGCCACTACTTCTACTTCGGCGGTTTCCTCAGCAACTTCTTCGTCTTCGGAAGCTGCTCTGGGCTGGAGTACGTGAAGTACGATTGTATCTTCGTCGGAGAGAAGATCTGCGCCCTCGGGAAGGAGAAGATCTTTGATGAATACTTCCGAACCGAGTTCCAGAGCCTTGGCGTCGACAACTATCTCATCGGGGATATCGCTGGGCTGGATTGCGACCATTACGAGTCTAACGCCGAGATTGAGGAGTCCTCCTTCTTTCACGCCCTGGCATATCTCTTTGTTGATGACATGGATAGGAATTTCGACCTTGATTTTGTGTCCTTTGAGGACCTGATAAAAGTCAATGTGACGAATTTGCTGTGTAAGCGGGTGGCGCTGAACGTCTCTGATAAGAGCGGATGCTACTGTTCCGTCCGGCATTGCAAGCTCTATAAGCGATGTCTCTCTGTGTTCGCTGTTAGCAACTGCCATTATTGACTTTGCGGATACTGTTCCGGCAAGTCCCTGCTTGTACTCAGGACCGTAAAGCACTACAGGAATCATGTTCTTTACGCGTATTTTTCTGCAGACGCCTGTTCCTGTTAATTCTCTCTTTGTGAAATCGATTTTCAAACCCTTTGTTCTTGATGCCATGGTGAATTCCTCCTCAATTTGTGTTTGCTCTACATTAAGCAGTCTCTCAAGAGACGCATTGATGCCATTTTTATTTTCAATTAACGGAAAAGAATACTTACAGAATGCTCCGAGTGAATTCTTCTGAGAGCCTCTGCAAAAAGCGGCGCTATAGGAAGAACCGTTATCTTATCAAACCTTTTCTCATCAGAGAGGGGTATTGTATCCGTCAATATAACCTGCTTTATGCAGGAGGCCTTAAGCCTGTCGATAGCAGGACCTGAAAGTACAGCATGAGTGGCGCAGGCGTAGACTTCCTTGGCGCCTCTTTCTTTCAGAGCTTCCGCCGCTTTTACCATTGTACCTGCAGTATCTATAATGTCATCGACAAGAACCGCAGTCTTTCCCTCAACGTTGCCTATTATTTCCATGACTTCGCATGTATTGGCAACTTCGTGTGAACGGCGTTTGTCAACTATGGCAAGATCCGCGTTCCCTATCTGCTCTGCGAATTTGCGCGCTCTGACAACTCCGCCTATGTCGGGAGAGACGACGGAGACAAGTCCGGCTTCTGCTTCACTCTTGAGTACCCGTCTGAAATATGATGCAAGAAGAGGGCCGCCTGTAAGGTGATCAACCGGTATATCAAAGAAACCCTGAATCTGGCCTGCATGCAGATCGGCGGATATAACTCTGTCGGCACCCGCTTTTTCGAGCAGATTGGCTATGAGCTTTGCCGTTATCGGCTCTCTTGAACGCGTCTTTCTGTCCTGACGGGCATATCCGAAATATGGCATAACAAGATTGACTCTGTATGCTGAAGCTCTGCGAAGAGCATCTACTATGATGAGGAGCTCTATGAGATGCTCGTTGGCCGGCTCGCATGTCGGCTGCACAACATAGACATCCGCACCGCGGACACTTTCCTCAATCGATACTCCTATCTCTCCGTCGGAAAATCTGAAGAGTTTTGACGCGGAAAGTGGGACACCTAAGTTCATGCATATATTTTCTGCAAACTGCGAGTGCGCGCTCCCCGAAAAAATTTTGACTTCTCTCAACCCTGCGGACATATTAATTTCCTCCCTTAATTTTCTTGGTGCGGCTATACCAGTTGTCGATGTTTATCTGTCTGGCACGTCCCACGCCAAGAGCCCCTTCCGGGATGTCATTGGTTATTGTCGAACCTGCCGCTGTTGTCACGTTGTCACCTAAAACCAGAGGGGCAACCAGCATGGTATCGCTCCCAATAAAACAATTGTCGCCTATGAGCGTTTTATTCTTTTTTACACCGTCATAGTTGCATGTGATGGTTCCTGCTCCTATGTTGGTCTTTTTGCCTATGTGAGCATCTCCTATATATGAAAGGTGGGGAACTTTTGAGCCATCCTCCACTGTGCTCTTTTTTATCTCGACAAATCTTCCGACATGCACATTTTCGGTCAGATGTGTATTCTCTCTCATAAAGACAAAAGGACCTACTGATGAGCCACGTCCAATTCGGCTGTTGTTGGCTCTTACTGAGCCTACAACCGTGACATCTTCTTCAACATCTGTATCTCTGAGTACTGAGAAACTGCCTATCCTGCTGCCCGAACCTACTGACGTTCTGCCCCAAAGCTGAACATTCGGCTCAAGCATTATGTCTTCGCCCATAGTGACCTTTGGCCCTATCCATGTTGTAAGCGGATCTGAACAGCGGACACCGGAACGCATAAACTTGTCAGTTATTCTGGCTCTCATTATTGCAGCCGCTTCGGCAAGCTGCCTTGGGTCATTTACCCCAAGAAATTCAGAAGCGCATTGAGCTTTAACCGCGTCGAC
>CAYRAI010000040.1:0-19153 GCA_964422205.1 uncultured Synergistaceae bacterium
TCCAGTCTCAGCACATTCGGTGGGGTTGCTTCGTCCCTTGCGCGCTTCATTGCTGACGCGAGGTCCGGGGTTATCTTGTTTATACCCACTATGTAAAGAAGTTTGCCCGTACCCCAAGCCATTGCGCCCACTCTGTTTCCCGTTCCGTCTATGTTGACAAAAGCGCCTTCATCCGCGCTTAAAGCGTTTGTGCTTGTGACAAACCAATCGGATGTAAGCTGATCTATGTGCCTTTGCGGACGTGTTTCGGCTGTCAGGGCGGGATCCCAATGCACGTATACTTTGGACGCACGCTCCTCCAATGCTTGGATAAGCCCTATTTGGCGGATTGTCACAGTCCCAGGCACTCCTACAGATGCTTTTTCCGGTATGAGCTCAAGAGCCGTTTTCAGAGCTTCCTCCGAATCTTTGACGGCATAGGCCTTGAATCCGTGAGATGTCAATACTTTGCACACGCTTTCGCATAGGCGCATATCGGCACTTTTCTTTGCTTCGTACATATCCACATGAATCACTCCTTATAAATATTTTTGGGCTGATTTACCCGTTAATCATAGATTATCAATATTATTGTAGTCAACTGTTGGCGTTTTCTGATAAAAGCGTTATACTTATCGACCACGTACAACTATCAAATAACGGAGGTAATTTAACTTGACAAACAAGCACCGGGCTAAAACAGCAAGAAGAGAGACCATTGTTGTCCTGGGACTCTACTTGATATTTTTCGCATGGTGGTACATTACTGCCTACGGATTCGGAGATGACCCTTCCGAGTACAAATATATATTGGGTTTTCCTGAGTGGTTTTTCTATAGCTGCATTGTGGGATATGTCGGTATATCCGCTTTGCTTTGGGCGGTTGTAAGGTTCTTCTTTACAGATTTTTCCTTCGACGATGAGGAGCACGAAAATGACAGATAGAATGGAAATGATTGTACCTCTCATACTATATTTCGTATTGATTATGGGAATAGCGGTTTGGGGAAATATGGCGTCCAGCAAGAAAAGCGACACTACAGGGTTTATAGAGGAGTATTTTATAGGCAGCCGCTCTATGGGCGGACTTGTCTTGGCAATGGCGATAATTACCACCTATACGAGCGCAAGCAGCTTTGTAGGAGGCCCGGGAGTCGCATATAAACTCGGACTGGGATGGATTCTGCTTTCTATGATACAGGTGCCGACCGCATTTTTGACTCTCGGTGTGCTGGGCAAGAGATTCGCAGTGATAGCCAGACGGACAAAATCGGTCACTATAGCCGATTTTCTGAGGGCGCGCTACCGCAGTGATGCTGTTGTCATTTTAGCCTCTGTCGCGCTTTTGATTTTCTTTATGGCGTCAATGTTGGCTCAGTTTATCGGGGGAGCCAGGCTCTTTGAGTCTATAACAGGAATGTCCTATCAGGCAGGACTTTTCATATTCGGACTTACGGTAATTATTTACACCACGGTCGGAGGCTTCCGCGCCGTTGTTCTAACCGACATGATTCAGGGACTTATGATGCTTGTGGCCTCTATGGCAATCCTCCTTGCCGTCATTACTGCGGGAGGCGGAGCCGCAAACATAATGGATACTTTAAAGACAATAGACCCCGGGCTTCTGACTCCTCAGGGGCCGGCTAATTCCATTCCCAAGCCATTTATACTCTCTTTCTGGGTTTTGGTCGGCTTCGGCATATTGGGACTGCCTCAGACGACGCAAAAGTGCCTCGGCTACAAAGATTCAAAATCTATGCACAACGCGATGATTATAGGAACATTTGTCGTGGGATTTACAATGCTCTCGATGCACCTTGTCGGAGCAATGGGCAGAGCTGTTGTTCCGGGTATAGAGATAGGAGACCTTGCTGTCCCCACAATCACTTTGAAGCTCCTCTCTCCCTTCTGGGCGGGAATCTTTATCGCAGGACCTCTTGCGGCGATAATGTCTACAGTAGACTCAATGCTCATAATGTGCTCCGCATCCATAGTGAAGGATCTTTACTTCCATTATGTGGCGAAGAACGATGCCGCGGCTCTGCCTCCCAGCAAGATAAAAAGGATGAGTATAGCGGTTACCGGAGTTATAGGTGCTATCGTGTTTTTTGCGGCGATGAAGCCGCCCTCACTTTTAGTCTGGATAAATCTCTTCGCTTTCGGAGGACTGGAAGCCGTATTTCTCTGTCCCACACTTTTCGGCCTTTACTGGCAGAGAGCGAACGCTTTGGGAGCGATTCTTTCTATGATTGCGGGATGCGCGGCCTTCTTCTGGTTTAACATCACAAAACAGAGTATCTTAGGAACAACTCCGATTGTTCCTACACTTGTAATAGCGGCTGCGGCATTTGTTATAGGAAGCTATATGGGTAAAAAAGAGAGCCCCGAGGTATTGAAAATTTTTGAAATGTAGCGTCAGGAAAAATTATTAAAGAGGAGGGAGCAATTCGCTCTCTCCTCTTTTTTCGTCACTTTCTATTTGTGTATCGTCATTGTGAAACAGGCTCCGCCCAATTTTGAAGGGGCTAGTTCCAGGGTGCCTCCGTGTCTTTCCGCTATCCTTCTGGATATTGAAAGTCCGAGCCCATAGCCGCCGGTCTTTCCGCCTTTTCTGGCTCTGTGCATGTCTCCGCGGCGGAATCTCTCAAAAATTATCTTCTCTTCTCCCGCAGGGATGCCCGGACCGTTGTCATCGACGGTAAAACGCCAGAAATCTCCGTTCTCTTCGAGAGTGAATTTTATTTTGCCGCCGCTCTCTCTTGCGGAAGATACATATTTGACACTGTTCTCAAGCAGATTCGACAGAGCGCGCCTGATGTCCCCGTAAAGCCCGTAAGCATAAGCTCCGTCCGCAGGAAAGTCGGATTCCACAGATATACCGGCCGGTGCTGTCAGAGATTCGAGATTTGATGCAAGCTCTTCCGAAAGTGCGGATAAATTAACATCCTCGTTGTCCCTTTTCAGCGGGTCTACATCAAGCCGCACAAGGTAGAGAAGGTCGTCCACGAGCGAGCTCAGCCTCTCCTGCTGAGATATCATACTATCTATGCCCGCCATGTCTTCGGGGTCTTTTACATTGCCTCCCGATTTCAGCAGATCAAGCCCCATACGTATTACAGTCAAAGGTGTTCTGAATTCATGCCCAGCGTCTATAAAAAATTCCCTGCGCGATTCTTCCAGCATCATCTTCTCCGTAAGGTCCTGCAGTACGATAAGCCGTCCGCGCGCCAATGTGAGCGTTGTTATCTCTATCTCTTTTCCTCCCATTACCGCGGCGGAAATAACCTTTGTACCGTCTGGTCCGTCAAGGAAAATCGACATTTCTTCGCATGGCAGGACAAGCTCTACTGACGAGCCTCTTACGGGAAGTATGTCGGCTCTGCCGCAGAGTGTTGAGGCCGCGACATTGATATAGCGTATTTTTTTGCTGTCGTCTATCAATATAAGTCCTATTGGCAGAGTGCCTACCAGCAATGCCATCTCTTCCTTGCGCTCCTGCGCCTCCTTGATGCTCAATTTCAGAGAGTCGGACATTGAGTTCAAAGCGTTTGAAAGAGCGTGCATTTCCGGATCGTCCGTAATCGGGAATCTTGCCGTGCCTCCTGATGCAATGCTCTCCGCTGCTCTGCTTAGAGAGTTGAGAGGCCTCATTACAACTCGGAGCATCCAGTACGCCCCTCCCCAGACAAGCAGCAGGATTATCTCAAGAGAATAGAGGAAGGATTTTCCCATTGTCCAGCCGAGAGCTCCCAGTTTTTCTACAGGATATGAAATTCTTATGACTGTCTCTCCACCGTCCGTTCCTGCGAGTGTAAACTTGCGCGCCATATAATTAACCCATTCGTTCTGGGTCTTGCTGTAGCGCATTTCGGCACCGCTGCCAGACGAGAAGGCCTGCATGACTTCCGGTCTCTTATAGTGGTTATCCATGGCTGATGTCTTCGCTTTGTTATCAAGCACAACATCTCCGTTTATATTTACAACAGTAACACGCCCTTCAGGGTATATTTTGCTCCACAGGATGAGGAGATTTGATATGCCTTCAAGTCCGCTGCTCTCTCCCGCGGAGACAAAACCATCAAGATATCTTGAAAGTGTCTCTCTGTTGTCATCAATGAGCTTGCTTCGCTCCGTTCTGTACATCATTATCCAAGCGGCAACAGCCACAATCAGAACGGACGTTGTTATGAGGACAGCTATTTTTTTTCTAAGAGTCATTCTGGTGAACATTTATCCGCATCCTCCCATACAAGTTTGTAGCCCCTTCCCCTCAGAGTCTGAGCTGTTAAAAAGGGCTTTCGTCCATCGTCAAGTTTTCTGCGCAGCCTTGATATGTGCACATCAACCGTTCTGGTGTCCCCGCCGCTCATGCCCCATATTTTCTTAAGCAGCTCTTCCCTGCTGACAGTGTGTCCCAATCTGCCGGCCAATATTTCAAGCAGGTCAAATTCTGTGGGGCTCAAATCCAGCATGTTTCCGCGCAGATAGGCTTCGCGTTCGGGGATGTGTACCTTGAGGTCTCTGTTCTCTATTAAAGAACGCTCCTCGTCAAAAATATTTCTCCTAAGGAGAACTTTTACCCTTGCCAAAAGTTCGTCTAAGGGGAATGGCTTTTTGATATAGTCGTCAGCTCCGAGGTTAAGCCCCTGCACGACATCTTCGGTTGAGGTTCTGGCCGTAAGCATTATTATAGGTATTTTTTTCGTAGCGGGACTGCTCTTTACCCTTCTGCAAACTTCCCATCCGTCCATTTTCGGCAGCATAAGGTCAAGAATAATAAGGTCCGGCAGTTCTTCTTCCACAGTGCTGAGGGCCTGATCTCCGTCATGAGCGCATATAGTCTTAAACCCATGAAGTCTTAAGGCTCTTGCTATAAATTCGGTTATATTTTCCTCATCATCAACAATAAGTATTTTTTCAGGCACATTAAAACCTCCTTAACCTTCACGCTTGCGTCTGTACTGTGAAGCTCTTGTTGTCTTTCCGGTGTACATATAAGCGACCCTTTCAGCCACATTTGTCACATGGTCGCCGGCTCTTTCCAAGGTACGTGAGACGTTCATGAGCTGGAAGGACTGTTCAATGCGTTCGGGCTTTTCCATAACCATTACGAAGAGTTCTCTCATTATCTGCTTTTCAAGGTCATCGACATCATCATCCATGTGAAAGACCGAAACAGCGGTCTCGGGAGAGTGTGTATCTATCGCAATAAGAGATGTGTTGAGCATCATATTTATTTTTTCCACCATGCAGGGAATGTCTATAAGAGGCTTTATAGGCTCTTTGTCTGCAAGCTCTATGGCAACTTTGGCTATATTTCCTCCGTAATCACCTATTCTCTCAAGGTCGACAGCAATATGCATTATCGACGTAACTACGCGCAAATCCTCACCCAAGGGCTGGTAGCGGGCGGCAAACTCCATGCAGGCGTTATCTACCTCATCTTCAAGGTCATCTATCATGTCATCCTTTTCGAGTACCGCTTCGGCTGCCGCAATGTCACGCTCCTTCAGAGCCCACACTGCTCTGTCAAGTGCCTCACCAGAAAGGCGTCCCATCCTGTAGACCATCCTCTTAAGTTCCATAAGGTCAGCTTCTATCTTTTTCCTGGTATTGATGCTCTCTATCATAATTTTCCCCCCACTGCTGTATTTATTCTGTCTTAACGGAAATATTAACCGAATCTGCCCGAGATATAATCTTCTGTTTTCTTATCAGACGGAGATGTAAACATTTTAGCAGTCCGGTCATATTCGACAAGGTCTCCCATAAGGAAGAATGCTGTATAATCAGATATGCGGGCCGCCTGCTGCATGTTGTGAGTAACTATTACCACTGTGTAGTCCGATTTAAGTTCTCTTATAAGCTCCTCTACCCTTGCAGTGGACATAGGGTCAAGAGCACTTGTAGGCTCGTCCATGAGCAGGACGTCAGGATGGGTCGCTATGGCTCTCGCTATACAGAGTCTCTGCTGCTGGCCGCCCGAGAGTCCCGTTCCAGGTTTGTTAAGCTTGTCTTTGACCTCGCTCCATAGTGCGGATCCTTTGAGACTTGTCTCCACAAGCTCGTCAAGCACGGCTCTGTCCTTTACACCGTTAAGCTTAGGGCCGTAGGCCACGTTTTCATATATCGACATGGGGAATGGATTCGGCTTTTGAAAAACCATACCGACCCTGCGTCTTAAGCCTATTACGTCTGTTTCCGGCGCGAGTATGTTCTCTCCGTCAAGTTCTATTGTACCTGTTACCTTAGCGGAAGCGATAAAATCGTTCATTCTGTTCAAGCAGCGCAGATAACTGCTTTTTCCGCAGCCTGACGGGCCGATGAAGGATGTTACTGTCTTGCGCCCTATGTTAAAAGTTATTTTTTTCAATACTTGGGTCTCACCGTAAAAGAGGTCAAGCCCCGATGTCATTATTTGAGTTTCAAATTCCGTTTTTACCATTGCTATTGCCTCCCGCTTCCGGCAGAAAGTTTTGCTCTCGCCACTACTCCTACCGCACTTGTGCCTAGAACCAGTCCTACAAGAACCAATATTGCACCGTACTGAATAGGCCTTGTGGCCTCAATATCAGTTGATGATGTTGCCAAGACATATATGTGATAAGGAAGAGCCATGACTTGGCTGAAGAGGCTCTTCGCAACCTCCGGAGCAAAATAAGCCGCTCCCGTGAACATTATCGGAGCTGTTTCGCCCGCAACTCTTCCTACTGCAAGGATAGCCCCGGTAATTATCGTCGAAGCTGCGGACGGGATCACAACTTTGAATATTGTCTGGCACTTTGTGGCACCCAAAGCATATGACGCGTCTCTGAAATCCTGAGGAACCGCAAGAAAAGCCTGTTCCGATACGGTAACGATAAGAGGAAGGGAGAGACACCCCAGTGTCAGCCCCGCCGCAAGAAGACACGAACCCATCTTCATGAAGACTACAAAGAGCGAGAGGCCGAAAAGTCCGAATATTACGGACGGGACTCCTGCCAGAGAGCGAATTGACATTCGAAGTATTTTTGAAAGTGTTCCGTCTTTTGAATACTCGGCAAAATAAAGTCCGGTAACTATGCCGCTCGGAAGAGCTACCAGCATCGATACAAAGACGAGCTGAACCGTCCCGACAAGGGGCGTCATTATTCCGCCTGCTGTCATTCCGTCTCTCGGTGCTTCCAGCAGAAACTCTAAGGAAAGAGCTCCCCAGCCCTGACGAAAGAGAAAAACACCGACGACAACAAGAGCGGCAAGCAGAGCCAAAGCCGCCGAACCGAACAGCGATGTCATAATTTTGTCTGATAATTTGCGCCGGTAAGTTCTGTTCATCTACCGTCTCCCCTTTCTTTCGATGTAGAAAGATGCTATGTTTATGAGCAAAGTTATGAAAAGTAATATAAGACCGGCAAAAAACAGAGCGTGATAGTGCACTCCGCCGACCGGAGTCTCTCCCATTTCCGCCGCAATGGTGGAAGTAAGAGGACGTATGGGGTCGGTCAGCACTTTTGGTATTATCGCAGCTCCGCCTGCGGCCATAAGGACAACCATAGTTTCCCCGAGAGCTCTCATAACTCCTAGCAGAGAACCTGCGGCTATTCCCGGCATTGCGTGAGGGATGACAACTTTTTTTACAGTCTCCCAGCGTGTGGCGCCCAATGCATATGAGGCATCCCTCAGTTCCCTAGGAACGGAGGACAGAGCTTCCTCCGAGAGCGAAGCTACAACCGGTATTACCATAAAACCGAGCAGTATGGATGATGTAAGCAGGTTAAGCCCTGTGGCTATTCCGAAGCTTTCCTGCATCCATGGGGCGAGTACCATCATACCCAAAAAGCCCAAAACTATGGAAGGCAGAAAGCCAAGAAGTTCCAGCATGACCTTCATAAGGTTTCTCATCTTCCTGGGAGCTATTTCCGCCGTGAAAACAGCCAAAGCCAGAGCCACAGGCAGACCAAGCAGACTTGCAAGCAGCGTAGCTGCGACAGTGCCAGCTATAAGAGGAAACATTCCCAGTGCGGGAGGCTCTTCGACAGGGTACCAGTCATAGCTTGTAAAAATCTCTTTAAAAGAACTCTCCGCAAGAACAGGGAGCCCGTTTGATATCAAAAAACCTATTATAAACACCATAATTACTATTCCGGCCATTGATACGGCAAATACAGAGGATGCCATTATTCTGTCCTTCCTGCCGCCAAACCCGGTGTCAATACTTTTGACAGAGCACTTCATATGTTAAGCTCCTTTCTCCTATACTTCGGCACCAGTTTGAAGCGCCGTCTCTAATAAACTCTATATAACAAAAATTGCCCTCGCTGAAAGTGCGGAGCAATCTGTATTTTTACTTTTTAATCTCTCTGAGAGAGACAAAACCTGTTACATTGACTATCTTTTGCCCCGCATCACTCTGCATGAAGCTTATAAAATCAAGAAGCTCGCCCGCTGGCCATCCTGCCGTGAACATATATAAGCAGCGGGACAGGGGATATTTTCCGCTCCGTGCGGCTGATGGAGAGCCTGGCACCCCGTCGACAGCAAGAGTCTTTACAGATTTGCTTATGTATCCCATGCCTTCGTAGCCTATGGCGTTTTTATTTTGAGCCACAGCAATCATCATTGCTCCGCTTGATGCCGCCACCTGAGCTCTGGGCGTTATTCTTGTCTTACCCCTGCTGTCCATAACCATTGACTGCCACGTGCCATATGTGCCAGAGCTTGTGTCTCTGCCGACCACTACAATCGGCCTGTCCTCTCCGCCTACCTGAGTCCAGTTTGTTATTTTTCCGGAAAAGATACCGCGAAGCTGCGATATTGTCAGAGATTTAACGGAGTTTGAAGGATGCACGAGAGGAACTAGACAGTCAAGAGCAACTGCGAAGGGGACAGGATATACTTTTTTGCTTATACATGATTGGAGCTCGGAATCCTTTATAAAGCGCGAAGCGTTCGCTATGTCCGCGGCACCGTCCGCAAGAGATTTAAATCCGTTGCCCGTGCCTGTGCCCGAAACAGAAAATTTAACTTTGGGATTCTGCTTCATAAACTGTTCCGCCGCAGCCTGCCCAAATGGAAGTACCGTGGTCGAACCGTCCATCACGATATTCTCCGCCATAGCCGCCGAAGATGTAACAATCATTATAAAGAAAGCCAGCAAAGCAGATATACTCTTCATTAAACAACATTCCTCCAACTTTCATAATGCCTCGATTATATTCAGCTTTGGTTAACGAAGTGTGCAGAATATGTAACAACTGTGTAACAAGATTGTCCGCACCGCCTGTCCGTACAATTGATATATCATTACGTTCTGTGGCACAAAGTTTTTAAACGTGTATAATACAAAAATAGGGCGTATGAGATGCGTCCTATACTGCAAAATATTCAGAATATGCAAAATTTGGAGGGGTATTTAAATGAGTACATTAAATTGGGATGAAAGACTGTCCAACATAGCGCTAAATGTAAAACCGTCACCTATTCGCGCTCTTCTTAAGTACACAAAAACACCCGGAGTCATATCATTCGCGGGAGGTAATCCGGATCCTGCGGTATTCCCGGTATCAGAGTTTTATGAAGCTGCTGCCATTCTTAAGAGAGAGGGCAAAGATGTTCTCCAGTACGGAGCTACGGACGGATACATGCCTCTTAAGGAGTATATAGCAAAATGGATGGCGCCGCGCATGGGACGCGAGACAAAGCCCGAAGAGATGCTTATAACAACCGGCTCTCAGGAGGGAATGGATCTTCTCTGCAGCGTCCTCTTAAACGACGGAGACACAATCATAGTTGAAGGGCCCACATATCCCGGAGCTCTTCACGCCATGCGCAACCGCGGAGCGAGGTTCCTCTCTGTGCCATGCGACAAAGACGGACTGTGCGTAGACCTTCTGCCGCAGGTTATAGAGCAGGGACGCAAAGACGGACACAAAATAAAATTCATCTACACAATAGTAAACTTCCAGAACCCGTCAGGCGCGACACTTTCCGCGGAACGCCGCGCGAAGCTGCTTGAAATAGCGGAAAAATACGACCTCGTCATTTTTGAAGATGACCCATACGGACACCTCCGCTACAGCGGCGAACACGTCCCCACAATATTCTCAATGGACAAAAAGCAGAGCGGAAGAGTTGTCTATGCATGCTCCTTCTCAAAGATTCTGGCACCTGGAACAAGAGTGGCATGGATAGTCGGCGACCCCCAGCTGATGCAGAAGCTTGTAATGATCAAACAGGGCACAAACCTCTGTTCAAGCGTTGTTGCCCAGGCCCTGGTCTACGAATACTGCCGCCTCGGGCACCTTGACGGCTTCCTCCCAAAGATTATCTCCCATTACGGAAAGAAACGCGACGCGATGGACGCAGCTTTCAAAAAATACCTTCCCGCGAACACAAAGTACCACACACCGGAAGGAGGATTCTTCTTCTGGCTGCAGGTTCCCGGAGTTGACTCCACCAAGCTGTTTATGAAGGCTATAGAGCACGGAGTGGCGTTTGTGACAGGGCCGTCCTTCTATGTGGACGGCACGGGACTCGACTACATGAGAACATGCTTCACTTTCGCTCAGCCCGAGCAGATTGAAGAAGGAGCAAAACGTCTGGCGGAAGCAATTAAGTCACTTTAGTTTTTATAAAAAATGTCGGGCGCCTTGTGTGTCCGACATTTTTTTTGCATAAAATACTGCACCTTAATCTACTTTTTGTAATATACTGATTGCAAGATAATTGTCTTGACAATGCGTTCTGAACAATATACATTACGCACAATATCCCAAATAGTATCCGAATCACAATATTCCCTCACAATCAAGGAGAGAATTACTTAATTAGTTTTAGCAAAACAATGATATAGTGCTGTGATATATCAAGCTAAGTGTGAGAGGATGATAGAGATGACATGTAAAAGAGAGAATATGCTCTGTGCTGTTCTGATTATTATTGTCGTCTTATTCTCCTATCCCTTCTCCGCCAGAACAGAAGCGCACCTGCCTGATACTATGCTGATATTCCATCAAAATGTCGGACACGGAGTTATCACGGGAATCACACAGCAAAAGACAGATCCGATAACCCCTGCCGGCGGCATAAAAATACTTGAACAGTTTCTTAAACTGCACTCTCCTGCGCGCACAAGGACATCACAGGTTCTAAGTCTCCCGGACTTGTACCCTCTGTCCCTTCAGCCGCATTTGCTTACAAAAGAACTTCTCGCCTCCGTATGCAGCATACATGCGGCATCTCCCGCCCAGCTTCAGCTGGATGCCACAAAAAAAAGAGAATAACCCCGGATACGCAAATTTAATTTGTTTTCTGTACGCATGAACGTCTTTAAAACGTCATGCTTATATTGCGTATTTCTTGAAAGGGGTTTGACAAAATGTCTGATAATCTGGCTGCAGCATCAGTTCAGTGCGATACTTCTTCCGTATCAAAGAAGCCTACCAATATCTTTGATAAAGTTGTAATCAATTTTTACTCAATAGTATGCTTTGTTATGTCAATATTGCTCGTCCTGATTATAAGCGCGGCAACATTGATGCGTTATGTATTTGAAATGGACCTTTACGGATATGAGGAATGGATAAAAATTTTCGCATTCTGGCTCTACTTTATGGGAGCCGGATATGGCGCGTTCGCCGGAACTCACGTCTCTGCCGACCTTGTCCAGTCATATATGAAAGAGGGAGTTTTTAAGCGTCTGCTGATTTTTCTCAGAACAGTAATAACTCTCTGCGTAACCGGCCTGTTCACATGGTACGGCTTTGACTTTTTTATGTTCGGCTTTACAGGCCCTCTGGGCACAGGCGTTGCGATTCCGCGCACTGTCGCGTGGCGAATCCCGCTCTGGACAGCGTATCTTTCAATATTCCTCGGACTGCTGTCGATGTCATATTACTTCTTCTGGGACATGCTGAGAGCAGGCAAAAATCTTATGCAGGGGAGAGATAACTGATGATATATGTAGCTCTTTTTATACTTATACTGACCCTTATAATTGGAGTTCCCGTTCCTGTCAGTTTTATGGCCTCCTGTGCATGGCTGATATTCTTCGGCGGAGTTGACCAGGTAGGATATCCCGCATCACAGCTTCTGCCTTACGGATTCAACCAGATGAACTCTGTCTCCCTAATAGCCATAGCGATGTTTATACTCGCGGGCGGCATTATGGAGAGAGGCAAAATCGCGGAAAAGATGATTGACATTGTCGATATTTTCGTCGGACACATCAAAGGCGGACTCGGCATTGTAGCAGTCGTTTCCTGCGCCGTTTTCGGTTCGATATGCGGTGCCGCTTGCGCGACTCTTTCATGTATAGGAGCTATCATGTTCCCGAGGCTCCGTGCGGGAGGATACCCCATGGGACACGCCTGCGCCCTCATGGCGAACGCATCTCTTCTTGGGCTTCTGATTCCCCCGAATGCAACTCTGATAATCTTCGCCTGGATAAGCGGCGTTTCCGTACTTTCATGCTTCCTTTCGACAGTGGGCCCCGGAATCATCACTATCATTCTTCTGAGCCTCGTCAACGTCTGGCTTCTCCGCAATAACAGCGAAGTTTTTGTAGTTAAGAAGAGAACGGGCAAAGAACGCCTCAAGCTTTTCAAAGAGAGAGGCCGCCTTGCCATCCCTGCTCTCGTCATGCCTGTTATGGTTCTGGGCGGCATCTACGGCGGTGTTATGACAACAACTGAGGCATCTGCTCTGGCCGTTCTTTACTGCATCCCCATCGGCATGTGGGTCTATAAAGGTCTTAATTGGAGAAGCCTTATCGGCATCGTTGTGGAAGGAAGCGTTACAACCGGAGTTATAATGGTAATGCTCTACTCCGTCTCCATGCTTTCGCGCCTCTACATACTGGAAGACCTGCCTGGCAGAGTTCTCCACCTCTTCTACTCCATATCTACAGAACCTATGATTATTATGTTTATGATAAACGTGTTCCTTGTTCTCATGGGAATGCTTATGGACGACATCAGCGTCGTTGTTTTGACAACACCTATTTTGATGCCGATAATCACGGAGCTTGGATTTAATCCCGTCCACTATGCGGCCGTCGTCGGAGTCAACACCGCTCTCGGATGCATTACGCCGCCTGCGGCACCTGTCCTATACCTGAGCGGACGAGTGGGAGGCGCACCGATAAACGAAATAATGAAGCCGGCCCTATGGTTTATGGTTCTTTGCTGGGTACCTGTTCTCATCGTTACAGCCTATGTTCCTAAGGTTGTCCTCGCACTTCCGCATTTCGTTCTGGGTGTGCCCTGGTAGAAACAATTTTGAGCTTGGCAAAATGCCCCCTTCATGGGGGCATTTTTTGTGTTATCCTACCATTAAGAGGTGATTTTAGGATGGAAGATGTTATAACAGCTTTGGCGACTCCATGGGGGGAGGGAGGCATAGCGGTTGTGAGGCTTTCCGGAGAAGGCTCGGTAGAAATTGCCGATAAAATTTTTTTATCGCGTCAAACGCTATTTGAATCGGAGCCAAGAAAACTTGTGCTTGGCAAAATATATGAACAGAACTCATCCCCTTTTGATGAGATTTTGGCCGTAAGATTTGAAAAAGGCAAAAGCTACACAGGCGAGGAGAGCGTTGAGTTTCACTGTCACGGAGGAACAGCATCAGCTCAAAAGTGCATAGAGGTTCTCTGTTCTCTCGGAGCAAGAGCTGCAATGCCGGGTGAATTTACAAGAAGGGCTTTTGTAAACGGACGCATTGATTTATCTCAGGCAGAGGCCGTGCTTGGCATAATAAGAGCAAGGAGCGATGAAGCACTGAAAGCTTCGGCAAGAACGCTTCAGGGCGGCTTTGCCAGCGACATAAAAGAATTTCTTTCTGACTTAACAATACTTGCGGCTAAACTTGAAGTTGACCTTGATTTTCCCGAAGAGGGTGAAGGCCTTTTGCCAAAATCACAATCTGCGGAGATTATAGACGCACTTTTGCAGAGAGGCTCTGCTCTTTTGAACAAGTGCCGTTCCGGTCTTTTGCTCAGAGAAGGAATAAAAACGGCTATTGTCGGCCGTCCGAATGTCGGGAAGTCCTCTCTGCTGAACTCTCTTCTAAAGGAAGAACGTGCGATTGTTACCCCAATACCAGGTACTACAAGGGACAGAATAGAAGAAACCTTCATCCACAAGGGCATTGCCATAAGGATAATCGATACTGCCGGCATAAGGGAGACAGAGGACAAAGTGGAGGCTATAGGGGTAGACACATCAAGACGCTCAATGAATGACGCGGATTTGAGAATATGGGTGACAGACGCGGCAGAACATTTAACAGAGGATGATATTCTCCTGGGAAGCGAGGCCACGTCACTGCCACACCTGATTGTCATAAACAAATGCGACTTAGAGAGTGTGGTCACTCCGGAGATTATCAAAGAACATTTTCCAAACAGCAGAATTATTTCAGTCTCGACACTCAAATCACAGGGAATAGAGGAGCTTAAGGATATTATCGTCGAAAAGGCCGCAGGCGGAGATCTTACTTTTGACGGATACGGTGTGACTTCACGGCAGATGGAATGTCTTGCCTCCGCAATCACACTTATAAAAGAGGCACAAAAGACGATTTATGAAAAGATAGGTGATGATGTCACAATAGCGTGCATTTCAGAGGCAAGGGGCAAGCTTTCATCACTTTTGGGGCTGGACGCTTCGGAAGAACTTCTGGATACGGTTTTCGGCACTTTCTGCGTAGGAAAGTAGCTATATAGTAAAAACGAGTCCAGCTTTTAAAAGCTGGACTCGTTTTTAGCAACTATTAGTATGACTTTGCAAAAATGGCTCTGCGCGCGCCCTCTTTGCCTGTGTAGAAGCATGTGCCTCTGTCGTCCGCCCACTCTATGGGATAGCATCTGGGCGTGGCTCCTGTAGCATCTTTGATGGCTTTTTCGTCTTCCTTGGTTCCGCTGAAGAAGACATCAATAAATCCGCCGTCTTTTTCCAGAACTTCTTTGAACTCTTCAAGTGTGCTGACTTTATGTGTGTTTTCGAGGCGGAATTTTCTTGCTTTCTCAAGCAGCGAATTCTGAATATCATCGAGGAGCGCGGGAATTGCCGTCTCTGCCTCAGACCATGCAATATCTATCTTCTCACCTGTATCTCTGCGAACAACGCGCAGCTTTTCTGCGGCGAACTCTTTTTCGCCAAGCTCCAGACGGAGAGGAACGCCTTTCTGAAGGTGGCTGAAGAATCTGTCTCCCGGTCTCATATGAAACTGAGTGTCTATCTGTGTGAAACGTCCTCCAAGAGCCTTATTAAGAAGCACCTGGAGTTCCTTTGCCTTGGGCAGAATTTCGTTGTCTATCTTTGCATCATCTGTTGAGATTGGCACTATAACGGCCTTTGTCGGAGCAATGCGCGGCGGCAGAACAAGTCCGTCATTGTCCGAGTGTGTCATTATAAGAGCACCTATCAGGCGGGTCGAAACTCCCCAGCTTGTCGTATATGCGAACTCCATTTCGCCGGCCTTATTCTGAAACTGAATCTCAAAAGCTTTGGCGAAATTCTGTCCCAGATAGTGGCTGGTTCCTGCCTGAAGAGCCTTTTTGTCGCTCATCATAGTCTCGCATGTATAGGTATTATCCGCTCCCGGAAAACGCTCTCCCTCTGTTTTTTCGCCTTCTACAACGGGAAGAGCGAGATAATCGACCATTATTCTGCGGTAAACTTCAAGCATGCGAAGCGTCTCTTCGACTGCTTCCTGCTTAGATGCGTGGGCTGTGTGCCCTTCCTGCCACAAAAACTCCGACGTACGGAGGAAGAGGCGCGGACGCTTTTCCCAGCGCATGACGTTGCACCACTGGTTTATAAGTATTGGGAGGTCTCTCCAAGACTGAACCCATTTGCTGTACATGTGTCCTATTACTGTCTCTGATGTAGGCCGGACGATGAGAGGCTCTTCAAGTTCCTCTCCGCCTGCGTGAGTCACGACAGCACACTCGGGGGCAAAGCCTTCCACATGTTCGGCTTCTTTTGAGAGGAATGACTGAGGAATAAGAAGAGGGAAAGAAGCATTGACATGTCCTGTCTCTTTAAATGCTTCGTCAAAGTGCTTCTGAATCATCTCCCAGACAGCATAGCCTGTTGGTCTTACCACCATGCATCCACGCACAGGAGCGTAGTCAGCAAGCTCTCCGACCTTAATAATATCAAGATACCACTGAGAATAGTCTTTTTCCTTAGGCGTAATATTTTTTGCCATCTCTATAACCTCCGTCTGCTCAGGTTTTCCCTCGCAGTTATTTTTTGCATATTTGTGTATTGTACCATCTGTTCCGTATTTTTTGCTATCTCACTTTAATTAGTTAATTTCACTTGACAGATTTTTTATATGTCGTATCATTAATTTACTATGTTAATACTCGGACTATTGGAGGGGTAAATATGTCTACACAGTGGAAAGACGAATTTACAGACCAGCTTTGCGATTCTATCGTCGCAATAACAGACAGAGAAGAAGCCTACCGTTTTCTTGAAGACGTTGCGACATTTTCCGAAATCAGAGCCTTCGCTCAGAGACTCCAAGTGGCAAACCTCCTTCTGAAAGGTATGTCCTATCCCCAAATAGTACAAGCCACCGGCGCAAGCACAGCTACAATCAGCCGAGTCAAAAAGTTTGTAGAGTATGGAGCGGACGGATATAAGGACGTTCTCGACAAGCTTAAGAAAGCCGAAAGTCTCGCGAAAGGCTAAGTCCTCTCTTGAGCGAAAAAATCACCCTTATATCATCGGCTCTCTCTGAAAGTATTCCCGAAACACTTTACGAGGCAGAGATTAAAGATAGTTATCTCTGCATTTTCGCGGAAGAGGAAAAGCAGGCGTCGAAATTTCTGAACTCTGTGCATTACGCATCAGATTCGCATGTGTGTATTACCAGAGCATCCTCACTAGAAGAAATAGCACCTGCAGTCATTGAGTGTGTCGAAACATTCGGAGGCATAGACACTCTTATATTCTCATCATGGCAGAAGGCTGGAAGCGAGCTGTTTCTCGATATATCTTTCGATGACTTCGCTTTTTACACAGGGCTCATCAATAAGTTTCATCTTCTCTGTAAGTGCGCCCTGCCATACATGCTCGGAAGAGACGGTGCGGCAATAATAGTCCCTGTGGAGGAAAATCCCCCGCAGAACGCGGCAAGAGCCGCATACAGAGGTGCCATAACCGCTATGGCTCAAGCTATGTCGGATGAGTTTGAGCCGCTCGGAATCAAAATCAAAATCTGTAAATTCAGCCTGTAAGAACTACCTTACAGGCTTTTTTATTTTATATTGAAATCAGATCGGCGGACTATTATAAAAGCTGCAAGGTCATCAATGTCTCTCGGAGGCACCCTCATTGAAGTTGGAATAATCTTTGAAATACCCTTCGGCGGATGAATTTTCCAGTACAGCTTTCGTCCCTCAAGTGTAGTCTCTCTTTCATCGACAATCTCGGTATTGATTCCCGTATCAAGGAGAACTTTTATCTCATCCGAGGACGTACCGTTTCCTATATAGACAGATGTAAGGCACGAGTGTGAAAGCACAGATGTGCTTCCCTCCTGTCCCCACTTTGACAGAATATCCCAGTTTAGATTCTTCAGAGCAGCTGCAATGTCATCCTGATACTCTTTGGGCACTATCGCCGAGAAAAGCAGTACACCATCTTCAGCAAAAGCAACTCCTATTTTAAAGCGTCCAGGATCAATCCCGCACTTCATCAAACCATCCTCTTTCATAAGATTCCCAGCGCGGATACATCCACATCCACTGATCCGGATACTTTCTTATCCACTCCGATATAACATCGTTGCAGTCGTCTATGCTGCTCTGCACATCTTTGCCGTAAGGCATGCCATTTCTGCCGTCAAGAGCCGGATATATTCTAAAATCAAAGGTAACTCCGTCACCGCTGCGGGCACAGTACGCCGGAAGAACAGCACAGCCGAGCTTTGCCGCCAGTTTTGCTATGCCGACTGGCGTGCTTGCCGGACGCCCCAGGAACATAGAGAGGACTCCGTCCAGTTTGGCATCCTGATCGACAGGGACAGCAATTATCTCCCCTGACTGAAGGGCTCTCACCATGGCACGAAGGTCGGAGGCTTTTCCCAAAGCTTTGCACCCGCCGGAACGTCTCAAATCCATTATGAGGTCTGTTATTCTGTCATCTCTCTGATCCGTTCCCAAAGCATTCATGGGATATCCGTGCTGAGCACACCACACTGCGGCATACTCCCAG
Organism: uncultured Synergistaceae bacterium; assembly: GCA_964422205.1. Classification (GTDB taxonomy): domain Bacteria; phylum Synergistota; class Synergistia; order Synergistales; family Synergistaceae; genus CAZNYN01. The sequence goes on from CAYRAI010000040.1 coordinate 18,189, forward strand.
TTGCCTATATGTGCCGTGGCCAAAATAACCCCTTTGCCGCGCGAGATTGCATCTTTCAGATTATCTTCTCCGTGAACTCTGATGATGGAGTCTATCTTCGCAGCCATAACAGGCGTACGGGCAAATTCTGCAGCTGCCATGCCAAAGTGGCGATAGCACCTTTTAACAATCTCTTTCGCGTTTTCAAGAGGAATGCTTAATATCTGCGAGCAGCGTTCTGCCGATTCGTTAAATTTTTTCGATGTAAAGACAGGAACAAGAGACCCCAGGGCTCCCCCGAGGCCCAAAGCCCATCTATGAGGCAAGGTGCAAACGAGCCTTTTGAACAAAACAAGCGAGTGCCAAATAAGCGGCTGTCTTTTTGACATGATGAATTCCTTTCAGTTTCCGGCAGAATAGCGGCTTAGCGCTTTACTATTATATTCGCGATAATGGGCACTGCCACAAGCACAGTAACTATCCTGCATATATTAAAGAGTACCGATATAGCCGGATTTGCTCCTATATCAACAGCGACAACGGCAATTCCCGTAAGACCTCCGGGGGTCGTTGCAAAGAGCGATGTTATAAAATCCATTTTGCATATTTTTGAGAATACGTAAGCCAGCCCCAAGGTAAAAACAAGCAGAGAAAGGCTGTATCCTATTGCTGCGGGAAGATACTGAGGCAGCTCTTTTATAGATGAAAAATCGCTTCCTCTCACAAGAACATAGGCAACCATAGCCTGCGAGGCATAAGAAAGAAAATCTATTTTTGTATCAAGACCAAGGTGCAGAATACCTTTGACCACAAGCCCCAAAACAAGTCCTCCTACCATTGCTCCTGCAGGAAACCCCGATTTGTATCCCAAAGCACTGCCGCCTATAACGGCCACAAGAACCATCATATTAGGATTCATAATAAAACCACTTCCTCACAGCTCCATAGTATACATTAAAAAAAGCGCCCCGTGAACAACGGGACGC
>CAYRAI010000041.1:0-18704 GCA_964422205.1 uncultured Synergistaceae bacterium
CTGTCTGTCTGTCTGTCTGTCTGTCTGTCTGTCTGTCTGTCTGTCTGTCTGTCTTCCATTCCATGTCCGCCCCTTCTCTCTTGCCGTTTTCTTCGCTCGAGTTTTAGAAACTTTGAATGTCGGTGTGAGTATAACATTAATTTTATTAATCATTCAAGCTTATGTTATCGGTAAACTGCTTATATTTTTCTCAGGAATTTCTCTGCTTCTTTCTCGTCTGTCGCCCATGATGTGCATACGCGTACAATATCATTTTCTTCGTCGTATTTTTCTTTAAATTCGACGGAGAAGTCATTTTCTATCTCTTTGAGTTTTGTTTTCGGCATTATTGGGAATATCTGGTTTGTCGGTGAGTCGGCGGCGAATTTGTAGCCTTTGGCTTCCATTGTTTTTCTGATTTTCTGTGCCGTTTTGACTGCGTGTTCTGCCAGTTTAAAGTACAGTCCGTCTTTGAAGAGTTCTTCGAATTGTATCCCCAAGAGGCGTCCTTTCGCTAGCATTCCGCCGTGCTGTTTTAGTATATATCGGAAGTCTTTTCCGAGTTCTTTGCTGTTTATTACCACCGCTTCTCCGAACAGTGCGCCCATTTTTGTGCCGCCTATGTAAAATACGTCGGTAAGCTCGGCTATGTCTTTTAGTGTTACGTCTGTTCCTTCAGCTGTCAAGGCGCATCCGAGGCGCGCTCCGTCAAGGAAGAGGGGAATTTTGTATTTTGCACAGGTTTCACTGAGGGCCGTGAGTTCAGCTTTTGTGTATATTGTGCCGAGTTCGGTCGGGTGTGATATGTAGACCATGCCTGGCTGCACTGTGTGTTCAAAGCTTTCGTCTCCGTAGTGTGCATCAAGCATTTTTTCTGCCTGCTGAGCTGTTATTTTGCCGTTGTTTGTCTTTATTGCCAGGACTTTGTGCCCCGTGGCTTCAATGGCTCCTGATTCGTGGACGTTGATGTGTCCCGTGTCCGCGGAGATTACTCCCTGATGTGGACGCAGGAGAGCCGATATTACGGTGAAGTTTGCCTGGGTTCCTCCTACAAGGAAGTGTATGTCGCTTTTGCGCCCTATTTCTTTCTGTATGAGATGCCGCGCGTTTTCGCAGTGTTTATCAAGGCCGTAGCCGCAGTTTTGTTCCCTATTTGTCGATACGAGAGCTTCTATGATTTTTTCATGAGCTCCTTCACTGTAATCGTTGATAAAACTGTACATTTGTAACCCTCCCGCATTTGTCTTATTCTGATATATTATACTCTCCCGCGCAAATATGAAAGAAGCGCCGTTTCGGATTTTAGTCCAAAACGGCGCTTGCATATATTACAGAATTAGTCCCGCAGTGTCTACCAAGGCACACCCAATATGAAGTGCGGCAGTAAGAGAACAACTTTGGGGATGTAAGCTGTGACGAGAAGTACCGGTATCCAGCAGAGAACCATAAATGTAAGAGCCGGTTTCATTATCTCGTTGATTGAGGCTCCCCCGACTCGTCCGCTCAGGTAGAGGACAGGTGCTGCCGGAGGCGTGATGCATCCGAGAGCTGTGTTTACTCCGACTATGGCCGCGTAGTGAACGGGGTTGAAGCCAAGTTCGTTGATTATCGGAAGGAGTATCGGTGTCGTGAGAACAACGACGCTGATGTCGTCCATGAGCATTCCCATGAGGACAAGGAAGATGTTTATCATAAACATGATAATCCATTTGTTTGTGCTTATGGAGTAGAAGAGATAGAGCACTTTTCCGGGCAGGTCTTCGAGTATGTAGAGCCTTGAGAGCATGGAGACGGAGTAGAGCATTACCATGATAACGCCCGTTGTGATGGCGCTTTCTACGACGATGCTGTAGAGGTTTTTCCATGTGAGGCCTTTATATACCCAAAGTCCGATGGGGATGCAGTAGAGAACTGCGAGTGCGGAGGCTTCTGTTGTTGTCATGACGCCGCCGTATATGCCGCCCAAGACCATGACTGGCATGAAGAGTGCCGGTATAGCAAGGCGTCCGCGCTTCATGAACATCTCGTAGCGTTCTTTACCTGTGCGTTTTTGTGATACGAGAACATCGGGGTTGTCTTTGAGCATCCACATGTTGATGACGGAGAGGAGTATTGTTGTGATGATTCCTGGGCCTATTGTTGAGAGGAAGCAGGCCAGGACGGATATTCCGCTTATCCACGCAAAGATTATGAGTGTGGCGTTAGGTGGGATGAGGAGTCCCAGAAGCGAGGCGTTGGCCATGAGGGCGCATGCGTGGCCCATTGGATAGCCGCCTTTTTTGAAACGGGGGAACATTATCGCTCCGATGCAGGAGAGTGTGGCACATGCAGCTCCGCATATAGAGCCGAATACGGCGCAGGAGACTGTTCCGACTATTCCGAGTCCGCCTCTGATGTGTCCGACAAAGACGTCGACCATGTCAATGAGTTTTTCTGCGATGCGGCCTCTTTCCATGATTCCGCCTGCCAGGATGAACATTGCTATGGCTATCAGGGAGACTGAGTTCATCTGGGTGAAGCCGTAAGGGAGGAGCTGTGTAGCCTGATATCCTACCTGGTTGACTCCGCCGAAGAATATGAGCCACGCGCATGAAGCCATGAAGCTGACAGGCACGGGAACTCCTATTACGAGTGTTGATATAAGTATTACAAGGGCTACATAAATCATGAGTTCTTACCTCCCGAGAAGAGGGCTTTGCCTGCGCGTACCATGTCCCAGAAGAAGTAGTATGACATGGAAACAAGGCCGATGAGGATAGGCAGGTAGGCAGTCCAAAGCGGGATGCGCCATGCGACTGTCTTCGGCAGGGCCAAGCCGTTTCCGAGCGGCCCTAGGAAGCCGAACAAGAAGTAGTCCCAGCCGTATTTTGTAAAGAGCAAAGTTACTCCGAGGGTTATTACTGTTTTTGTGAAAATCATAAGGCGTTTGATGGTGCCTTCCTTTACGTATGACTGAACAAGGTCGGCGGAAACATGTGAGCCTGCGAATGCGCCGTATGCCGCACCCATAAAGTAGAGCCAAAAAGCAAAAATCTTGATCCATTCCTCATAGCCGTAGAGGTCCATTTCTAATATGTAACGCATAATTGTCGCGGCGCTTATAATAACGGTAAGAATCATTGCCATGGAGAAACATATTATGGAGTAAAAATTGACTGTTATTTTATCAAAAAAACATTTTGGTTTTCTGACGGTTGACTCAGGTTCACAGTAGACGTCAGCTTCAGCTGTGTATTCCCCGTTTTGAAGTTCCGACATTGGGAAATCTCCTTTCAGAAAGAGAATCAACGGGGAGGGTATATACCCTCCCCGAATCCTCAGTTTGGTGTTAATTGCAAAACGGTATTAAGAAAAGCTTATTTTGAGAGATGCTTTTTGAACTCTGCCATAAGTTCAGGTGTCATACCGCGCTTGCCAAGTTCATCCCATGTTGTTACGCATGCTGCTTTGATGGGCTTAAGTTCGGCTTCGCTGTACTTGTAGACTTTGATGCCCTTCTTCTTCATGAGGTCCATGTACTTGTTGTCTTCCTTCTGAGCTGTGTTGATGGAGTTGATTGTGAATTTCTTTGCTACTTCCATGAAGACCTTCTGGTCTGCCGGTGAGAGCTTCTTCCATGATTTTTCGCTGATCATGAAGGGGAGGTACTCCATTGAGTAGTTTGTTGCGTACCAGTATTTGATGACGTCGCCGAGCATTGTGTATGCCGCAGGTGTGGCCATTCCGTCAACTGCGTCGCAGACGCCTGTCTGCATTGACTGGTATACGTCTGACCAGGGAATGGTGATTGTGCGGTAGCCCATTGCTTTGGCTGCGAGTGAGTAAACGTCCATGTTGGGAACGCGTGTAAGAACACCCTTGTCAACTTTCGGGTTGAGGGGCTGTTTGACTTCTTTTGTTGATCCGATACCGATCATTCCTTCGATGTATGCGCCGAGGACGCGGACGCCGAGGGGTTTGCCGAGTTCGTTAAGTTTATTGGGGAGCCATGCGCCGGGTGCGAAAACTTTCTTCGCTGAATCATATCCGCTGACATAGCCGTTGATGTATACGAGCTCGAAGCGGGGGTCAAATTCGCTGGCAAAAGAGGTTACTGACATGTCGATTGTTCCGCGGAGCATCTCTTCCATTACGAGTGAGTAGTTTCCAAGCTGGCTGGCAGGGTATACCTTAACCTCTACGCGGCCGTTTGTCTTTGCCTTGATTTCTTTTGCGACATCATTCATCATCTTTGTGCAAAGATGTTCTGGGGGCTGCTGTCCCGCAAAACGGAACACGATAGGTGCTGCGATTGCCGGTGACGAGATAGCGGCAAAGAGGAAAACGGACATGAGCATTACGAGTAACTTTTTCATTCTGAAACTTTCTCCCTTCAAACCTCTTATATATTTTGTTGCTTTTTTGCCGAACGCAGATATATCTGCGTAAGAACCAAACTTGGGTATTGCTGATATATCATCAAGGAAGAAGGGGACAGCCCCGAGTAATTTAGGTAATATTAATGATTTATACGTATTTATTTCTTCCTTTACTTAAGTAATTTACCTTAAAGAGGCGTTTTCGTCAACAATATTTTTTAAATTTTCAACCAAGCTGATGTTTCAGAGAGTGATTTTTTCGACAAAAAGAGGATGAGGGAGTATGATACAACGCTCATATTTTGACACTGTACTTTAAAAAAACTATTTTCATGGTGCGTGGAGATTGTTATATTCAGTATTTATAGTGTTTTAATTTTGAATATACAGTATATACCAACTTGTGGAACAATTCACGAACTATGGAGAAAAAATTTTTTTGATAATATCTATCTAATATATCAGAACAGTAAGGGAGAGAAGCTGCCGCTTCTCTCCCCTTTTTTAAAGTGTTTTACTTGCCGAGGTGCTTTTTAAATTCGCTCATAAGTTCCGGGGTCATACCGCGCTTGCCAAGTTCTTCCCATGTTGTGATGCATGCTGCTTTGATGGGTTTCAGTTCGGCTTCGCTGTACTTGTAGACTTTGATGCCCTTATTCTTCATGAGGTCCATGTATTTGTTGTCTTCTTTTTGAGCGTTGTCTATCGAGAGCAGTGTGTACTTCTTCGCTACCTCATTGAAAATTTTCTGGTCGCTGGCGGAGAGTTTCTTCCATGACTTTTCGCTGACCATTATCGCTAGGTATTCCATCGAGTAGTTTGTGTGGTACCAGTACTTTATAACGTCTCCGAGCATTGTGTAGGCTGCTGCCACCGGGTATCCGTCAACTGCGTCGCAGACGCCTGTCTGCATTGACTGGTAAACATCTGAGTACGGAATTGTGATTGGGCGGTATCCCATGGCTTTTGCTCCGAGTGAGTAAACATCCATGTTGGGAACGCGTGTAAGAACGCCTTTGTCAACTTTGGGATTGAGGGGGTCTTTAACCGGCTTTGCAGATCCGATACCTATCATGCCTTCTATATATGAGCCTATTAGCCTTACACCCAGTGCGCTTGAAAGTTCGTTGAGTTTATTGGGAAGCCATGCGCCGGGGACGAAAACCCTTTTAGCATCGTCATAGCCGCTGACGTATCCGTTGATGTAAACGAGTTCAAGGCGGGGGTCAAATTCGCTGGCTATTGACATCATAGACATGTCAATTGTGCCGCGGATCATTTCTTCCATAACAAGGGAATAGTTTCCGAGCTGGCTGGCGGGATATACTTTTACTTCAACGCGTCCGGATGTTTTTTCTGCTATTTCTTTTGCCATGGCGTTCATTGTTTTTGTCGCTGCATGGTCAGGAGGAGACTGCCCTGCGAACCGGAAAACAATCGGAGCGGCCGTTGCCGGCGTGACCAAAGCTGCGATAATAAAAACGAAAAGTGCCAAAGCTGCGAATTTCTTCATGGGAATCTCTCCTTCAAATCGAAATAAAAGCTAATTAAACAACAGACCGAAATATTCTTTGCGCAGAATACGGCAGAACTTTATTGACTTCTACCCTCCCTCCATGTGATGCAGCAAAGTAGTTAAACATAATTTTAGAAAAAGACGATAGTGAAAATCTGAGCTATAAATTACATCAAATAGAGGGATAAGTCAATATAGTTTTAAAAATAATTGAATTAAAATAAATTAAAAAGGAATCAAACTAAAAATACGGATAATATTTATTTAAATTTTTTGATAATTTTCTCAAAAAGAAACAATTTTATTGGATGTGTTTTCCCTGTCGTGTGTAAAACGGAAGCAGGGCAAAACACTTTTTTCTGAGGTAATTTAAATGCGTGTGCCGGAGCAGGTTGAGCTGCAGAGCAAAGAGGTCTATAAGAAAAATATGCCTATTACTCCAAACAGGAAGAGCAGTATGGGAGGGTTTTCTCTCAGAAATTTTACCTTTTGCAGGGAGATGATGCCAGCTGCGAGCATTGCTGAGGCAAGGAGGCCGTTATTCCATGTCGAGGTGAGAGGTGCTATCAGCGAAAGAGAGAGCAGTCCCGTCACAACCGGGCGGAGGAGTGTTTTGAACTTTTTGCTGTTTTCGGCGCTGGCTCTTTTGAGAAGGAGCAGGACAAGAGAGAGGGCACATATGGGAGCCGCAGTAAGGAAGAATGTCGCAGTGAGGGAGCCGGGAAAGCCTGCCTGCTGGTATCCTACGAATGTTGCTGCGTTTATAGCTATAGGGCCCGGTGTCACCTGAGAAAGAGCAAGCACCTGAGCAAAGGCTTCCGGCGTCAGCCAGCCTGTTTTTGTGACTATTTGGTATTCGATTAGGGGCAGAGATGAGAGTCCGCCTCCGAAGGCGCAGATTCCGACCTGTGCAAATGCGGCGGCAAGTTCAAAGAGAGCGTTCATTTGGAGGCCAGCTTTTCCCGCGCAAACTGAAGCGCGATAACAAGAGTCATTGCAGTCAGAGGATGTATTTTAAATATGCCTATGAGGGAGATTACCGCCGCAATGGGGATTATGTTCCATATGCTCGACCGGAGAGTTGCTTTTACATTGTCGAATATTACTGTGGTTATTATAGCTCCCGTGCCAGCCAGAACTCCGTGAAAGAAGCCCCTGACTTTGGGAATCTCCGAATATTTAAGTACGAAGGGGGATAGGATAAGCACTATGAGAAACGGAGGGAGGACAGCGCCGGATACTGCCGCTATGCTGCCTTTAATGCCTCTGTAATGTCTGCCCATAAGCCATGCGATAGAGACGGCAATAGGCCCCGGCATTGATGCCGCAAGGCTCACCATGTCCGCAAACTCTTCGGGGTCGATGTCTTTGCGCCGTTCCTGTTCAAGCTGTACCATGCCTAGAATGACAATGCCTCCGCCAAATGTGACGGAGCTTATCCTGAAGAAAAATATGAATAATTGCCATAACGTCATTTTAAAATCTCCAAACCTAAATAATCTGCATACAGTTTAAACGAATAGGCAAAAAAAACAAAGTAAAAAAGAGCCTGTTTCCAGCAAAGTGGTTATAATACTTTATGTCGTTACAAATAAAATCGGAGGTGTTTTTAATGAGAAGGTTTATCCTTCCGCTTATTTTGATGCTCGCCTTAGTCCTCAGCCCTTCGGGAGCGAGTGCGGGAGAGCACGAAAAAGAGATAGCAAAAGAGATAGGAAATCAGCTTATAACGCTGTTTCATCCCGATGCCGTGAAGGTTGTCATCAGCAACGGAGGCAGCTTTGCATGGGCGGAGACAAAGGGCGCTGTCATAGAGGGAATACGCATCGATACAATGAAGCTGCGTGCTATGCTGAAGGAAGTTCCCAAGAGTGTAGACTCAAATGATAAGTATATGCTTGCGAACCTTATTATGATGTCCGAGGGCGAGGCTGTTCTGCTTGAGAAGGATGTCAACGACTATTTCCGCAAAGGCGTGGATACCAAGGGCTTTACCAATCTGAATTTTGACTTCACTCCGTCGGGCTTCACAGCAAAGGGGATCTTTACTGCGCAGTTTATAGTCACAATCAGGATACGCCTCATGGCCAAAGGTGTATTGGGTATGAGGCCTGACGGTGTTTACCTTGAAAAGACAAATATATATGTCGAAAATGTAAAGCAGCCGGATAGCCTCACAAAAATGATCCTGGACAGAGTAAACCCGCTTCTGCCCTTTACAAAGATACCATTCCCAATCAAGTTCAAGTCTATAACTATGGACGACAACGCCGCGGTGATGACCAGCAATCCGAAGCTTTTCACAGACGGAGAGAGCTGGAGCTGGAAGAAGTAATTTCACAAAAGCAAAAAATACGCGGGACGCCGTTGTGGCGTCCCGCGCTGCGTAAGATAAAATCCCGGTTTCTCTGTTTGATTTTCCTAGTAGCCTGTCTTGATAGAATGGCTTTCGAGCATTGCCATGTTCTTGTTCACTTTCTTAAGATAGGCGGTGGAGATTCCTCCGTAGTAGCGGTTCAAGGCCTTCTGAATTGTCCCGTATGCGCCTATGTAGCGTGAAAGTATCATAATTCCGGCTTCTGTTCCGCGCTCTGGGTCAAACATGTGGTCTCTTTTTGTGGCTATTCCTTTGGCGCTGAGCATTCCGTGATGTATTTTCCACATCACCTGCATAGTGCCGACAGCTCCGCCTCTGCTCACGGCGCTTGGGTTGAAGCGGCTCTCCGCCTTTGCTACGCTTACGGCAAGCTCAACCGGAACTTTGTACTTCTGGCAGTAAAAGACAATGGCACTGGCCTCTCTCCAAGCAATCTTGGGAGAGATATTTTTGTTGACCTTCCTTATAAAGGTCGCGACATTGGCAACAGATGCCTGTTTCGCAGGAGACATTGCCCCCAGAGACTTGAGGGTGGATTTTGGATGCTGTGTCGCCCAAAGGTCGATATGACTTGAAGACAGCCCCATTTTTTTAAGGGCTTTGTGAACGGAATTGTCCAGCATAGATGTCAGTACAGCAGGTTCTGCGGCACTATCTGCCGTTCCCTGAGGACTTAGAACTGTCGAGTGAGTTATCACGTCGGACGTCTTGCTGTCGGCATCCGGTTCCGTCGTTGTGATTATCGTGCCTTCGGGAGTTGTGCTGCTGTTAGGCTTTAACACATCTGCAATACTTACGTTCGGTGCGCACAGAACCGAAATCGTAATTATGAGGAGTGTTATGGCCTGCGGAATAAAAACTTTCCGCATTTTCCAGATTTTTCTCATGTTTACCTCCTTGCGGTACGGGAAAAGGCTCGGAAATGTAAATCAATAAATTAATATTTTTATACTTTCGAACCGCTATTCTTAACGCAATAAATATAATAACCGAGAGGCGCAAGAAGTCAAGCTAATTTGCAGCAAAACAATTGTTTGAAAGCTAAAAGCTAGATAATACGTAATTGAAAATCGATGTTCAAAAAGAAAATATCGTAAATAATTCAAAAAATGTTAGTAAAATATTTTAGAGAATTACTTGTTTTGGTCACAGGCAAGCAGAATAATACCGGAAAAGAGTATCAAAACTCCCGCTATTCCCACAAAAGATAGTCTCTCTCCGAGCAGGAGGGAGGATAAAATCCATGCCGTCATGGGTTCAGAAAGAGACAAAGTATAGGCTTTTCCCATGGTTATTCTTTTGAGCCCCGAGGCAAAAAAACAATACGGAAAGACGGATGATACGAGCGCCAATGTCATAACGGCGGCAAAGCCCGAAGGCTCGGCTATCCACGACACATCGCCAATAATAAGCCACGGCAGTCCCATGAGGGAGCTGAGTACAGTGACAGCGGTTATTGTCTCAAAAGGAGTTCTTCCAGCTGCCAGGCGAAGACCATAGCCTTCAAGAGCGTAGGAGAAACCGGCGGAAAAAGCCAGAAAAATTCCCAGAATGCTGATTTTGATGCCGTCTGTTCCGCCTGACAAAGCAAGAGCGGAACATCCCGCAACTGCCATAACCGTAGCTGCGTACCAGCGCGGCTTGAGACGTTCCTTAAAAGCTATTCTCCCCAAAATTCCCGCCATTGCGGGGGACGAGCCTATTGCTATCATAGTGCCTATCGCGACTCCCGTTAGCTTTACCGCGGAGAAAAATGTCAGCTGATATGCAATGAGCCCGAGAGCCGCGATAAAAAGTCCTTTAAAGTTCCAACTTCCCGAAAAGAACGAACGCCCCTGTCTGAAAAACGCCCAGAGAGCCATTATAATTCCGGCTGCCGTGACGCGTGCGGCTCCCACTGTGAGAGGCGACGCTCCCGCCGGGGCGAAAGCCTGAACTGTGCCGGTCAGCCCCCAGCACATGCCTGCCGCAAGAACCAAAAGTGAACCTTTGAGTTCATCTCTGTCAGCCATGTACTCTACCTGCCGAATTCATCCGCTGGAAGTTTTACAACGATTTTCTTAATATGAGAGCCAAGTTCATTGCTCACACCGGGCTTATGCCCGTCCCACGGGGAGAGAAGCAAAGCGCGCCCCTTTTTAAGTGTGACATACTCCCCTGTGCCTGAGTAAAAAGCTATATCCTCCGATTCGCTGTAAGGCACAGTCTCAGTAAGAGATTCAAGAGGAGCCCAGCCTACAAGTTCCTCTCCTTCCAGCACAAGCTGAAGATCCATATAGACCCTGTGAGCTTCAAACGGCACGCAATCCTCCGGCTTTGTCTCGTATTCGCCGAAACGCAGGTCAAGAGGCGCGAAATCCATAGTTTTAAGCTCCTCGAAAGGAAATTTATCCAAAGCTGTTAAAAGCGGAGCAAGGACAGATACTCCCGGCACAACAAACGGAAGTTTGGTTAAAAAATTTTCGACAGAATCATAGATCATACTATCCCTCCTAAGGATGGAAAAACAATTTATACTATTATAAATCATGAGCATAGGAAAAACCTATTTCCGCACATCAAATATTACTTCGCGCAAAACAGTGAGACAATGCAGCGAAATACATAGGAATAATAGAGATAAAAACATCTTATGGTGTAAAATATATTACAGAGATGTCATATTACGAAAAAGCGAGGAGGCTACCGCCATGAATAAAGAGCGCATATATGTAATAGGGGCGGGAAATCATGCAAAGGTAATATTGTCGGTACTGGAGGCATGCGGCATGTGCTGTGCCGGTATCTACGACGATAATCTATCCTTGAAGGGAAGCACCTTGTGGTGTGTGCCTATTCTGGGCCCCATATCGGAAATGCCGGATACTCCCGAGACAATGGCTGTTATAGCAATAGGTTCAAACAGTGCCAGGAGAGAAATAGCCGCCGGCTTTAAAAACGTATGCTGGCCTGCTCTTGTCCATCCTCAGTCGGCGGTGCACAGTTCGGTCAGAATAGGAGAGGGAACTGTTGTCCTTCCCGGATCCATAATCTTAGCCGACTCTATAATAGGAAAGCACACCATAATAAATACATCCTCGGTAATAAATCAAGACACAGTGATAGGCGACTTCTGCCACATAGGCATGAAAAGCGCGATAGCAGACGGAGTAAAAATAGAAGACGGTTCGTTTATAGGAATGGGAGCCGTTATCATCCCTCACATTACAATAGAAAAAAACGTGACAGTCGGAGCCGGCGGAGTCGTAATCAGAAATCTTGACAAAGACGGATGCTATGTAGGCAATCCCGTCTCAAGAATACTGCTCCCGGTAATCAAGTAAACACCCGAAACAAACAGGCCCGATAAGCGCCGTTTCGGCAAGCACAGCAGCAGCCCCCGAATACAGGGAAGCTCCTGCTGTGCTTGCTCTCTTATTTTGAGCCTTCTTCCGGATTGTCTCTCTGTGACACGGATATTTTTTCCATTACTTCTCTTACTGTCTTGAAATTTATTCTTTCCTGTTCCAGTCTCAGGTTTTTGCCGTATTGGTTTGTCTGCAGAGCTGTGCAGAGGTTTCTTTCCGCTTCCGTCAGTTCTGTCATGGCGCCTCTGTTTGGTTTTTGTTCTTCGGCGCATAGGCTTATGTGTGAGAGCAGTGTCTCTTCGTTCATCATTATGGAGACTGCTTTGGGAAAAAGTTTTCGGAATTGGCTTAATATGGCGAATCCGTGGGTGTCTATGTCTCCCCAGTAGAAGATTTTTTTGTCTGAGAGCCATTTTGCCTGAGCCAGATTTTCAAAGCCATAGCCGGCGCCAAATATTATTGCCGTATCTTTTGTTCTCGGCAGAGAGAGAAAATTTGTGAAGTTTTCCGTCACCACTATGTTTTTACACTCTATGGGCGATGATGCAAAGTCATCGGATGTGAGTGTGATGTCTGACGGATCGCTCTTGTCTTTTGTAAGAGGAGGTCTGAATCTTACAGTAAGAGGCGCGGTTTTAAAGCCGTAGCGTTTTGCGAATCCGTTTGTTCTGTTCTCGTTTTGTTCTATTGCCGAAGCGGGAAGCAGTGTGTCAAACATTTCCGCAAGTATTGCTTTGTTGTTTTCAATGAATTTTGTGTCTATGCCGGGCAGTTCTATCTCTCTTATATATATTCCCGGCTTTTGGCGGTTATAGAGCCAGAGTGCCGTCATTGTAAGGCGCTGCCACTCTTCTCCCTTAGCCGAGACAGAGATGGGCCTGCGTTCGAGGTATGAGAGAAGCTGAGGGCATTCCCGTTCGGTCTGCTCAATCAGAGCGGCAAAGAGCCTGAGTTCTTTTGTCCGCCCGGTAAGGTAAGCTGCGTCTTCCGCACTCTCTATGTATATGTGAGACGGTATGCTGTTTGTCCCCACTATTCTGTGGTTGACTGTCGCGTATTTTATGATATATCCGCGCCCTTTTTGTTCTTTTGACATCAGAGCGAGATTTTCTATCCATTCGCGCACTTCTGCGAATTTGCCGCTTATCTCTTCCGAGGAAGGTTTTTTGAAAGTCATTTTAAGGGGGAATATTTCTCTGCCTGAGACTAAGGCAGAGAGTATTTTTCCGCTTTCCCATATTTTGACCGCCTGTTTTTTTATCTCACTTGAGCTCGTCCACATGGCCGCGCCCTTCCTTTTCCTCTCTGTACTCTTCTATGGTGAGGGTTCTGAGACAGGAGTTTTTGCCGTCTTCGTTATGTATGAAGCCTACATGCTTTATGTAAGGTTCTATTATGTGTATCTTCTGCATCGGAGTTACCAGCAGTATTTGCAGGTTCATTGTCTTAAAGAGTTCAAGGGCGAACCTTGCCGATTCGTCCGAACCGCGGCCGAAGGCTTCGTCTATCATTACGAATCTGAAGGTGCGGGCGCGCACCGTCCCTGTGTCTATGCCGAATTGGTATGCAAGACTTGCCGCAAGTATGGTATATGCAAGTTTTTCCTTCTGTCCGCCCGATTTGCCGCCGGAATCTGTGTAGTGTTCATACTCTTCCTTTGTCTCTTTCCACTTTTCGGAGGCGGAGAAGGAGTACCAGTTTCTTACGTCCGTTACGTAGGAAGTCCAGTTTTTGTCCGCTTCGGCGCAGTCTTTGCGCCCTTTGAACTTTTCTATTAAAGCGCACACTTTGGCAAATCTCTCTTCAGAGAGCAGAGCGTCGCTGCTTCCGAGAGCGCCTTCCGTACAATCTCTGATTGCCGACTTAAACTCTCTTATTCTCCTGTCCGTGTCGTTGTGAACCTCCATCTCTATGTAGCGTCCAGGCACGTAGTCTATCTTTGCGAGGGATGAGTTTATCTTTTTTATTCTCTCTTCTATTTCGTGAGCCTCGCTGTTGAGTTTCGCATTGAAGGAAGCTATTTCAGTTATTGCTTTTTCTTTAAGCAGTGTCTTGAATTTTTCCTCAAAGCGCGGCAGGTCGTCCGCTTTAAGATGCGCCAAGAGTGCTGAAAACTCGCCTCTGCTCTCTATCTTTGCGTCAAACTCCTGAGTCTCGAGCGGATATTCGCCGCAGAATTTCTCCATCTGTTTAACTATGTCATTGGAGAGGCGTTTTGACTTGGCCGTGTTTATATTTCTGTTGTTGTTGAGTTCGTTTCGCATCTGTCTCTCAAAGCCCTGTAAATTTGATGTGGAAAGCTCTTCGGGCTTGAAGAATTTACTCGCGTAACTCTCCATTGCCGGCAGACACTCTTCATATTTTTCGGGCAGTGACTTGAGAAGCTCCGCAGTCTGAGACATATCTCTTTGCGCTTCCGCTTTGCCGTCCTCTTTTGTCTGCTGGCTGCGCCCAGCTGTTTCTATATCATTTTCCGTTTTTTCTATGTCGCAGAGTGTCTTTTTGTGCTTTTCTTCGAGAGTTTTCAGCTTATCCGAGGCTGCCGCTATTGTTTTTCGCTCTTTTTCCAGCTCCGCTATCTCGCAGGCTATCTTCTTCCAGTCTATATCGCTGAATCTTGTAAAGAACGAAAGTTTTGCTGCATTTTCTGCATTGCGGGAGATCGCTCCGAGCTCTTTCTCGGCGGCGGCAATCTCCTTTGCCGAAACAGAGGACTCTTTTGCGAGGCGGCTTTCCTCTTTTTCGAGGAGCAGTATCTTCGGCTTGTTGTCCCAGCCCAGGATGTAGCGGCTTCTGTCATCTATTCTGAATCTGTCGTCCTTTTCGTGCCTTTTTTCGTTGTCTTTGACTTGTCCCGCGCAAGTCACGGCTTTCGGCTCTCTGCGGAAGTCTTCCAATGTGTCACAGCAGACATGGTTAAAGCGGTTTGATATTTCGCTCTCAAGCCAGTCGTAAAGGGGCGTTTTGGGCGTTATTTCGAGCTTTGCCGAGAGTGTATTCTCCCGTTCCGAGGTTCTGACGCGCCTTGTGTTGTCTTTTCTTACTCTGTAATAGACGATTCGCCCTCCTATGTGGTGCTCTTCCGCCCACTTGGTGACGTCTTTGTAATATTCGTCTGATACGAGCATAGAGAGGCCGAAGCCGTGCAGTATGCGCTCCGCCGCACCTTCCCACCTGTGCTCCGATTCTTTGACTTTGATAAGCTCTCCGACAAAGGGGATATTCTGCGGCTCTGTGCCTATAGCCGCGGCTATTGCATCTCTTATCGCCACCTGTCGGGAGGGGATGTTTGTGCGCCTTGCGCGCAGGCTTGTGAGCTCTTCCCGCACTGAGAGCAGCTTTGTATCGGTTTCATTTTTTGCCGACATCAATTCCATCCGTTTGTTCTGGACTGATGCGCGGCTGTTTTCGAGAGTGGCTTGAAGCTCGGGCAGGCGCGATCTGTTGTCCGAGAATATTTCTATCGTGTCGGGGCATGGCAGGGAGAGAGCCTCAGCCGCTTCCGCGCAGCTTGTGTAGCCTCTTCTGTTGCGCTCTCTCTCAATGTTTTTCTGCTCTATGATTCTGGTGAGTTCCTCTATTCTTCCTCCGCCGCTCTCGCGAATGGCGGATTTTAGGGAGTCGGCCTTGAGCATCAAATCTTTTTTCAGCTCTTTGAGTGAGAGAAGTTTGTCGCCCAAGCGCATAGATTCATCTGTAAGAGTTTTTATCTTTTTTTCCAGCAGAGCGACTCTGTACTTTGCAAAGTACGGCTCAAGAAAGTTAATGCAGCTTTCGAGCATCACAATGTCCGATTCCAGCTTTTCATAGAGTTTGCCCGCGTCGTCAATCGGTGTGAGCATCTCAATCTGTTTTCTCGCCTTTACAATGTTTGCGTGAGCGTCTGTCAGGTTTTCAAAGTGTGATATTAATTTGTCTATGCGCTCTGCCACGTCAAAAGGTTCCAGCATGTGAGCGCGGACGAAGTCTGTCAAATTGCCTATAGCTTTCATTGATACTGTCTGGTGAAAGAGGTTCAAGGCCTGCTCGCTTCTTATTCCGAGAGCGCGCATGAAGCGCGGCTTGTACTTTACAAAGGCGTCAAAAACTTCCGCGTTCGAGGCGCGCAGCCGCTTTTTAAGAGAGGCAATGTCGCCTCCGAATTTTGTGAAGTGTTCCGCTATGGAAAGCTCCCGCTCCGCAGTGACAAAGAAACGCTCCGGCTGGCTCTCCCCTGTGGGATTCCAAAAAACCTGAGCCAATGTCACTGTGAGCCCAATGCTCTCATTGTTGAAAACTCCCAGTATGACCGAGTAGCTTTCGGCCCCGCGAAGCGAGACCGGGCGGGCTGAAGTGCTGTCACTGCGTTCGTTTTTGTAATATCCGCTCACATAGGAGCGCAAAGTTCTCTCCTTCGCCTCAGAGCCGGCAGCCTTGTTATAGGAGGCTCTGTTTGAAGGCACGAGCAAGGTTGTTATTGCGTCAACAAGAGTGGACTTGCCTGAGCCTATTTCTCCCGTCAGAAGGGCATTCTGCCCCATCATGGGAAAAGTCCATATACGCCCGTTGAAAGTGCCCCAGTTGTAAAGCTCAAACCGTTCGAGCCTGAAGCCCGCGGCGCTATCATCCATTATGAAGTCAAGGTCGTTCTGCATATTTTCCGGCATATTAAAGGGAGCCTCCGCCGATTATATATTCTTTATACTCTTCGAGTTTCTTGTCAAACTCTGAGAGCCACTGGGCGTTGACATAAGCCTTAATTATCCGCTGAACCTCGAAATTGCGGCTGTCCTTCAGCCTGTGCAGAAAGCCCAGCTCTTCGGCTTTAGCCATATAGTTCTCTATCTTGTCGACAATTCTTGCGTCGTTGGTGTTGTCTGGCAGGAATGTGCGCATCATCCTCACAATCTCGTCGCCGCTCATGACAAGGCGCGCCTCCCCTTGAGCCTCAGATTCGGCCATGCGCCTGCGAAGCAGGGCAATCAGAAGGCTGACCGGGTAAGTCAGCTTCCTGCGCGGAATGAGCCGCGGAATTTCGCTGTCCTCGTCGGAAGCATCATCGCCTATGGGGTAGCGCAGATATGCGAAGTCCTCGGACTCGTCTATGCAGACCATTATCCCAAGCACTGAAAAATGGTCGCAGATAAGCCCCTTCATATTTATAATGGAGCGCCAGATTTCGTCCGACTGCTCCTTATAGACCACACCTCTGTAAAGAGCTATAAGAGCGCGCGAAAGAGCTCTTTTATACTCATCGTTGAGAGGTGCTCCCTGGCTGTTTTTAATATCATTCGCCATAAAAATTCTCCTTCGCAGAAAAATTCTCTCTCATATCATTACGCCGCACGCAAAAAAATCACAACAGGCAGCTTGACTCTCGAAAAATGACCATCCTCGCTTACCCAAGTGACCTCTTCATAGGACGATTCGTTAAATACGGCGCCTCGCTCCGCGGCGATACTCATATAGGCGAGCACTTCCGCAAGCCCTCGTTTCGGCGGATACTCGGCAAGCACCTCTGACAAAGTAACCTGAGAGGCGGTGCGCAGCAATCTGTCCACCCTCTCGCCGAGAAGTCCTCTGTCAACATAGATACTTTCAAAAAGTGCCGCCGCATCAAAAGAGTCAATTGCTTCAAAAATATCGTCCGAATCTATCTCACTCTTCGATGAAGGGACAAAAAGAGGGCGCTCCATTGTCAGATTAATGGGAAGAGAAGTGCCTTCAAGCTCCATAAAGTCAGACTGAGGCGGAGTTTCGCGAACCTCTATCGCATGCTTTTCTATACAGTGAAGAATCTCCGCAATTCTCTTGTTCTCAAGCCTCACCTTACTGCCCAAAAAGTGGCTGAGCTGAGCCGAAAGCAGGCGCACCATATCCATTGTGTGATAACTGGCCTCCTGCCATCTGTCGCAGATTCGCCTTAGATTCTCGTCGTGATTTATACTCCGAACCTGATCCATCTCTACGACACGGCGCACAAGTGACTCTATCTCCTCCTGTTTCTCGGGAGAGGTCAAAAATTCGTTGAATGCGCGAAAGCTCCGCCCCTGGTCGGAATCATTTATGGCATCGTGAGCTCCTATAATCTCCTCCAAAAGTTCCCCCTTGCCCTCATCCCACTTGGCAATCTTCTCTCTTACGCTTCTGTCCAAAACTCTGAAATTCTGCTCAACTTCACGAAAATCTCCGAGCAGCTCGCGCGACATCGAAGAAAACTGAAGAAATCTGTCTCTGACTGCAGTGTCGTCAAGCACTGCAAGCTCTCCGCGTTTGATAGCCTCAATTTGCGAATCTATCTCGTCCCTGCGTTTCTTGAGTTCGTCTATACGCACCTCTGGGTCGCTCTCGATGCCTGATACCATCTGGCGCAGAAGCTCAAAAATAGTTTTAAGGCGCGACTCAGTCCCTACAAAAGAGCCCGAAGATAGCGACACAGCCCACATAACAGCCTTCTCTGCATCAGGCGTCATGTCATAGTGAGGCTCGTCCGAACCTACAGGATAAAAACGTCTCAGCCATCCCCTGTCAGGTGATGCCCAATCCTTGAGATAATCCAAAGCGGCTCTGGTAAAAATATCATCCGAACTCATCTCCCGAAGGGCAAAGAGCTCATCCTCCAACTTCTCAGCAAGGTCTGACTCAGAAATCTCTCTATAATTATTTTCGATAAAAATTTTATTCAGGAAAGATACAACAAGGGGAGAAGAATCGGCGGCAAGAAGTCTCCAAGCCGAATTTCTCTTCTTCAAATCATAAATGGAATCATAGTCCGCTCTATACATGGACAAGCCTCCGTAAGTCATATAGTGTGATTGTAACATGACAGGAAAACTCTTTAAAGGACAAAAGATTTTTCGCGTCTTTAAGCTCTGTGCGCTGCTTTTGCAAAAAACAGCAAAGGCAAACAAAAATCATAACTTCTCAGGCAGAACAGAAGCATAAGCCTGCATATTTCCCCTCACAGGCGTCAAAAATTAAAAACGGAAAGCCCCTCTCTGCGCCTTGCTTCCGCAGCAAAGGAATTTTGGGGGTTGACTATATCGGAAAATAATGTAAAATATCTTGCGGTGTCCTTTACGGGGCGCCCTACCAAGTTAGGCCGGTGTAGCTCAGTTGGTAGAGCAGCTGACTTGTAATCAGCAGGT
>CAYRAI010000042.1:0-18415 GCA_964422205.1 uncultured Synergistaceae bacterium
GGCAGACGACGAGGGGCATTGATATTCTAATTTTTCTCTCTTGTATACCCCACACTCTGCTATATTTGCGTAATCTATTTTCATGGGTTATTATAGTCGGCACAGCAAAAATACCTAAAATTGAGAACCGGCGCGTCCTTGGGAGTGCTGTTTTGCGATTTTTCTAAAGAAAGTGGGAATGTAAATGCCGATTAAGATACCTGACGGCCTGCCGGCTGAACATATTCTGAGCAGTGAGAATATTTTTGTTATGCATGAGGTGCGTGCCGCGAAGCAGGATATACGCCCTCTTCAGGTGGCTCTGCTCAATCTGATGCCTACAAAGGTCGTTACTGAAACTCAGTTTGCGCGTCTGCTCGGCAACAGTCCTCTGCAGGTGGAGCTTACTTTGCTGCAGACTGCCACTTATGAATCTAAGAATACCAGCCGCGAGCATCTTCTTTCTTTTTACAATACTTTTGACGAAGTGAAGTACAGAAAGTTTGACGGGCTTGTCATTACAGGCGCTCCTGTTGAGCAGATGGATTTTACTGATGTCGAATATTGGGATGAGCTCTGTTCTATTATGGAGTGGAGCAAGACTCACGTGTACAGCACGATGCATATATGCTGGGGGGCTCAGGCAGCTCTTTACTATCACTACGGGGTCAAAAAATATCCTCTTGATGAGAAGCTGTTCGGAGTTTTCAAACACGAGATCGAATATAAAAATTCGATGCTTTTCCGGGGGTTTGACGATTCGTTTATGGCTCCTCATTCGCGCCACACGACGGTGAAGCGGTGCGATATAGAAAGTGTTCCGGAACTCCAGATACTTGCTTCGTCCGATGAGGCAGGTGTCTATGCAGTGAAGACTGAAAAGGGGAAGCAGTTTTTTGTTATGGGACATTCGGAGTATGACTCTGACACGCTTGCTAAGGAGTATTTGAGGGACAAGAACGCGGGGCTTCCTATCGATGTTCCTAAAAATTATTATCCGGACAATGACGATTCGCGCGAACCTTTCGTATCTTGGAGGAGCAGTGCAAATCTTATGTTTATGAATTGGCTCAACTATTTTGTCTATCAGAACACTCCGTTTGAGCTTGACGCAATCGGAACTGGACACGAGGATGATTGGCTCACAGAGAGATAAATTTAAAATCGCCGACTCACAAAGGAGCCGGCGATTTTTGTTGTTCATGTGTGGAATGTGAAAAGCCCGGTTATTTGAGCATTTCCGCAACTGTTTTTGCTACTTCAGCCGGGTCTGCACTGCCGCGTGCGTCGCGCATTACAAGCCCTTGGAGGAATTTCGCCTTGGCTCCCTTTTTGTCAGCGCCTGAACGCACAGTCTCCACAGCTTCGGGCTGTTCTGCAAAGACTTTGGCTATTACCGCCTCAAGAGCCGCACCGGTGAGTCTGCCTCCTGATGCGCCGCACTTTTTGAGGGCTTCTTCAAGGGATATTTTTTCGCTCAGCATTGCCGCTATTACGTCTTTTGCCTGTGTGTTGGAGACTTCTTTCTTCTCCGTTTTTGCAATCAGTTTGCCGAGTTCTTCCGCTTTTATCGGGAAGTGCTTTATGTCTGTGCCGCTTTCGTTGAGTATTCGCTGAATTTCCGTCTTTATCCAGTTTGCTGTCTTTGCAGGGGATGCTCCGGCTTTGATGCAATCTTCGCAGTAGTCTCCCATCTCTCTCTGCTCCGTGAGCTGTATGCTGTCCTCAAGAGAGAGTCCGTATTGGCTTACGAATCTGTCTCTCTTGTCCCACGGCATTTCGGGCAGGTTGGCACGGACTTTTTCAACATATTCTGGTTTTGCCTCTATCGGGGCAAGGTCCATCTCAAGGTAGTAGCGATAGTCTCTTGCTCCCTCTTTGCTTCTCATGGAGCGGGTAATGCCCGATGCGTCGTCCCACATTCTTGTTTCCTGAACTAGTGTTCCGCCCTCGTCAAGGACTCTGTTCTGGCGCGCTATTTCGTATTCCAGAGCTCTTTCTATTGATTTCAGCGAATTTATGTTCTTTAGTTCGACTCTTGTTCCGAGGCTTCCGTCGGGATTTGACAAGGATACGTTTACGTCAACTCTGAGCGAACCTGACTCCATCTCTCCGTCGGAGACTTCGAGATATCTTGCGAGCTGTCTTATCTGCATGACGTAAGCTACAGCTTCCGCCGCGGAGTTCATGTCCGGCATTGAGACTATTTCAGAAAGGGGCATACCGCCTCTGTTGTAGTCTACAAATGAGTATGATGCACCCGCAAGACGTCCGTCGGCAGTCGGGTGGACAAGTTTGCCGGCGTCTTCCTCAAGGTGGAGGTGGTCTAAGTGGACTCGTTTTGTCTTGCCGTCTGCTATTATGTCAAGGTATCCTCCCTGAGCTATGGCATGCTCGTATTGAGTGACCTGGTATGCTTTAGGCAGGTCCGCATAGAAATAGTGCTTTCTGTGGAAGCGTGTGTTGTCTTTTATGTCGCAGTGCAGTCCTAGTCCCATTCTCACTGCCAAGGATACCGCATGTTCGTTGAGCACGGGAAGTGTCCCCGGGACTGCGAGGCATACAGGACAGACGTTTGTATTCGGTGTCGCCCCTATGTAGTCCGTTGAGCATGAGCAGAAGATTTTGCTTTTTGTTTTTAGCTGAAGATGTATTTCAAGTCCTATTACAACTTGTCTTTTCATTTTAGCAGCCTCCTTCCGAGTCAAGCGCTGCTGTCTGCGGAGCTCCAGCCGCTTTTTCTATTGCCGCCGCTATCGATATGATGACATCATCGCCGAATCTTGGGCCCAGGAGCTGAACGTTTGCAGGCAGTCCTTCTTCGGTGAATCCTGTATTAAGGCTTATGCTGGGGAGTCCCGCAAGGTTGGCTATAGTTGAGAATGCGTCTCCCAAGTAGATTCTGACAGGATCTTCTTCGACAAGGCCTTTTTTGTAGGCCAGGGCCGGAGATATCGGCATTATGAGAGCGTCTGCTCCCTTGAACATTGCGGCGAGTTCATCGGCTATCATCTGGCGCACTCTTGTTGCAGGGACATAGTAGTTATCGTAGAAGCCCCGTGTCAAAATGCATGTGCCTATGAGTATTCTGTGGCGGACTTCTTTGCCGAAGCCCTGATTGCGGCTCTTTTTGTACATTTCGGAGAGGTTTTTGCCGTCGGCGT
This sequence comes from uncultured Synergistaceae bacterium, assembly GCA_964422205.1. Taxonomy (GTDB): domain Bacteria; phylum Synergistota; class Synergistia; order Synergistales; family Synergistaceae; genus CAZNYN01. The sequence goes on from CAYRAI010000042.1 coordinate 3,144, forward strand.
GGTATCCGTAGCGCATTCCGTCGTAGCAGGCAAGCTTTGAGCTTGCGTCGCCGAGAGCTGCCATGTAGTAGCATGCTACGCTGAACTTTTTCGTCACGGGAAGTTCCGCCTCCACTATCTCCGCTCCCGCCTCACGGCAAAATTCTGCCGCTTTGTCTATCGCATCGGCAAGTGGCTTGTCTATGCTGTTTTTGTCATAGCCTCCGAGTATGGCTATTTTTTTGCCTTTCAAGTCTGTTTTCGAGACGGAAGCAGTAAATGAGGGTCTGTCGTATCCGTCGCAGGTGCTGTCGTTGGAGTCGGCTTTTGCCATAACGTCCATGAGGAGAGCTATGTCTTCCATGTCTCTTGCTATAGGGCCTACCTGGTCGAGCGAGGATGCATATGCGACTATTCCGTAACGGCTGATCTGACCGTAGGACGGCTTCATTCCCTGCACTCCGCAGAAGGCCGAGGGCTGGCGCACGGAGCCGCCTGTGTCGCTTCCCAATGCCACGGGACAGAAGCCTGCAGCCACGGCAGCCGCGCTTCCGCCCGAGCTTCCGCCTGGGACTCGTGATGTGTCGCGCGGGTTGGATGTAGGGCCGAAGATGGAGCTCTCTGTGGTGCTTCCCATTGCGAATTCATCCATGTTGGTCTTGCCCATGAGTACAGCGCCAGCTTCTTTCATAAGCTTTATCGCTGTGGCGTCATAGCGCGGAACCCAGCCTTTGAGCATTTTACTGCAGCAGGTGGTCTCTACTCCGTCAGTGCAGAAGTTGTCTTTTGCCAAGAATGGCACGCCTGATAGTACCCCAGGGTTTTCTCCGGAGGCAATTTTAGCGTCTATGGCACGAGCGTCTCTCAGTGCCTTTTCTTCGCAGAGAGTAACTATGGAGTTAATTTTGCCGTCATGTTTTTTGATGCGTGTAAGGTGCGCATTGAGGACTTCTTCTGCGCTCCATTTTTTTGAAAGAACTCCCGAAGCTATTTCGTGAGCGGAAAGTTTGCAGAAATCCATAATTTACTCCTCCTCGCTCTCGGAATCGTCTTCTTTTGCTATTATGCGCGGCACTTTGAAGAAGTCTCCGTCTCTTACCGGTGCCTGAGCCAAAAATTCATCTCGCCCGCTCCAAAGTATCGGCTCGTCGCTTCTGCGTTCAGGTGCTTTTTTTATATCCCATTCAAAAGGTTCGACGTTTTCATGGTCCAGTTCCTGCATCTCGTCGCACATGCGAAGGACTGCGTTTACACGGTCGAGTACCTGAGGAAATTCTTCCTCGGGAAGTCCTATCCTGGAAAGGGAGAGAACTTCTCTTAACCGTTCATCATCAACTACCATTTTTTTAATCATGATGAATTCCTCCTTAAACTTTAAACTTCGCTGTTATCTTCAAGCATTTTTATGAAAGATTCTTCATCCACTATCGGAACTCCGAGAGACTGAGCCTTCATATATTTGCTGCCTGGCTTTCCTCCCGATACCACATAGCTTGTTTTTTTGCTAACGGAATCAGAGGTTTGTCCCCCGAGAAGTTTTATTTTTTCCGATGCTTCCTGCCGTGTCATTGACGAAAGTTCGCCTGTCAGGACAAATTTAAGTCCTTCAAAGGGCAGTCCCTCTCTTTGAATGCTCTCTTTTGCCGCGAAGTTGACTCCCGCTTCTTTTAAGCGTTCTATGACTTTGGCATTGTGAGGTTCGCAAAAGAATGAGTGAAGCGACTCTGCGACTATAGGGCCTATTCCGTCCGTAAGTTCAAGTTCAGCCACGTTATCGGCCGAGGTATGCTGAAGCCGTTCCATAGAGCGGAAGCGTTCCGCCAAGTCCTCAGCCGTCTTTTCTCCGACATTGCGTATTCCGAGAGCGTTTATAAGGGCGGAAAGGGGTCTCTCTTTGGATTTTCTTATGGATTCCACTATATTCTGAGCCGATTTCTCGCCCATGCGCTCCATAGGTACGAGAATATCCTCTGTCAAGCAGTAGAGGTCGGCAACATTGGCTACTCTGCCGCTTTCCACAAGCTGTGCCACTATTTTATCTCCAAGCCCTCTTATGTCCATAGCCGCACGAGAAGCGAAGTGCGCTATTCCCTCTTTTATCTGAGCGGGACAGGATTTGTTGGGACACTTTACCGCGGCTTCTCCGTGAAAACGCTCTGCTTTTGAGCCGCATACAGGGCATATGTCAGGTATTATGTATGGTACGGAGCCTTCTTTGCGCATGGACGGCTCTATTTTTACTACTTCTGGTATTATCTCTCCTGCTTTGCGTACCCAAGCCATGTCGCCTATTCTGATATCTTTTCTGTCGATATCGTCTTGATTGTGCAGATTGGCGCGCTGAACTGTCGTACCGGAGAGGTGAACAGGTTCAAGCACTGCCGTAGGTGTAAGAGTCCCCGTTCTGCCTACTGTTATCTCTATGTCTTTTATCAGAGTAAGTTTTTCCTCAGGCGGAAATTTGTAGGCTATAGCCCATCTCGGAGCTTTTGAGGTGGCTCCCAGCAGCTCTCTTGCCGATATGTCGTCAAGCTTAACGACTACTCCGTCTGTGTCTATCATGTGTCTGAAACGTTCCTCGGTCCAGACATCAAGATATGACTCTATATCTTCCTGCGAGGCACACAGTTTTTCCGCGCCCTGCACGGGAAGTCCCCATTCACGGAGCTTGTTTAGGGCTTCGTGCTGAGTTTTTATTCCGTGTCTTTCTGGTTCCATGATCTGGTACAGGTATATGTTGAGATTTCTTGAAGCCGTAACTTTTGAATCAAGCTGCCTGATGCTGCCTGCAGCGGCGTTTCTTGGGTTTGCAAATAGGGGCTCTCCGGCTTCTTCTCTTGCTTCGTTCAAGGAGGCAAAGCTCTTTTTGTCCATGCAAATTTCTCCGCGGACTTCAAGTGTGCCTTTTATTTCTTCTTTAAGGCGCAGGGGCATTGTCTTTATTGTACGCAGGTTTGCTGTTACGTCCTCTCCGACCTTGCCGTCTCCTCTTGTCGCTCCGCTTTTGAAAATTCCGTCTTCATATATAAGAGATACGGCAAGTCCGTCTATTTTGGGTTCGCATAGGACAACGGCATCACCTCTGCCCAGAGACGATGAGAGTTTTGTATAGAATGACCTGAGTTCTTCTCTGTTGAGGGCGTTATCGAGGCTCATCATTGGTATTTCGTGAGACACCTTTGAAAAGCCCTCTCTTACTGAGCCTCCTACTCTGTGTGTCGGGGAGTCGGATGTCAAAAGTTCAGGGTGTTCTTTTTCTATATTTATAAGTTCGCGCAGAAGTGTGTCATATTCAAAATCGCTTATTTCGGGGCTGTCTTGAACGTAGTAAAGCTCCGCGTGGCGATTTAACTCCGCGCGAAGCTCTTCTGCTCTTTTCTTCAGACTTTCGGGTGCGGCCATTGCTAATCCTTTGGCTTCATAGTCGGGAAGAGTATGACGTCTCTTATGCTCTTTGAATTTGTCAGAAGCATCACTGTTCTGTCCATTCCTATTCCCATTCCGCCTGTCGGGGGCAGGCCGTATTCGAGAGCGTTGATGAAGTCTTCGTCGAACGGGTGGGATTCATCGTCTCCCTCGGCCTTTTTCTTAGCCTGGTCAAGGAATCTCTCTCTCTGGTCGAGAGGGTCGTTAAGCTCGCTGAATGCGTTTGCAAATTCCCAGCCGTTGATGAAGAGTTCGAATCTATCGGTGATATCGGGGTTCTCTTTGTTGCGCTTTGAGAGAGGCGATATTACTGTCGGATGTCCTATTACAAATGTCGGCTGTATGAGTTTGTCTTCGACATATTCTTCAAAGAAGAGAGGAAGTATGTCGTAGCGTCCGTCTGAGGGCTTGACTTCAAGTCCGCGCAGAGCCGCCTGGCGTCTTGCCTCTTGGTCTGTGATTGTTATGAAATCGATCCCGACGTGCTCTTCCACGAGTTCCGCCATCGTAGCGCGGCGGAAGGGCGGGTTCAAGTCAATTTCCGTTCCCTGGTAGTCGATGACTCTGCTCTCTCCAACTGCGTCGGCACATGCCACGAGTATCTCCTCGGCAAGGTTCATCATGTCAACGTAGTTCGCATAGGGCCAGTAGACTTCCAGAGTAGAGAACTCGGGGTTGTGGCGCTGGTCCATTCCCTCGTTGCGGAACTGAGCTCCTATTTCGTAGACTCTGCCCAGCATTCCTACGACAAGGCGCTTGAGGTAGAGCTCTGTTGCTATGCGCATGTACATGTCAATATCAAGTGTGTTGTGGTGCGTGATGAAGGGACGCGCATTTGCTCCTCCCGCTATTGTGGAGAGAATCGGAGTCTGAACTTCCAAAGATCCGTGAGAGTCAAGCACTCTGCGGAAGGTCTGGAATATTTTTGTCCTCTTGCGGAAGGTATCGCGGACTTCGGGGTTGGCTATCATGTCGGCATAGCGCTGACGATAGCGGACTTCCATATCTTTAAGTCCGTGCCACTTTTCGGGCATTGGGCGCAGAGCCTTTGAAAGAAGGGTGAAGTCTTTGACTGATATTGTGAGCTCGCCCCTCTGTGTACGGAAGGGAATGCCTATGATGCCGAGGAAATCGCCCGCGTCAATCCATTTTTTGAAGAAGGTGTATTTTTCTTCGCCGAGCACGTCAAACTGGAAGCAGAGCTGAAGCCTTGTATCCTCGTCCTCAAAGGTCGCAAAGGCTGTCTTTCCGTGGCGGCGCAGTACCATAACCCTGCCTGCCGTCTGTATTTCGTCCTGCGCCCACTCTTCGTCTTTCAGTGAGTCGTAGTGCTCTTTCACATAGCCGAGTGTGCATTTTACTTCCCAGTGATCCTGCTGGAATGGGTCGTATCCTTCTTCCGTGCGAAGCCTCATCAGCTTGTCCTTGCGCTGACGGAAAATTTCCTCCTCTGGCATCATGTTCTTCTGCTGTGCCTGAACTTCGTTCATCATATCCTCTGCCAACTAAACCACGTCCTCTTGTTGTTTTATGTAATTTTTCGAAGGAGTTCTCTGTTGTGCGAAAGTCCTTCTGTTTTACTCAATTTTTGCTGCCGAAGTTAAAAGCACGGCCCTTTCTCGCCTATTACTCCCCGTGGAAAATTCTCTTTTGTAAGTTCCAGTTCGGGCATGGATGGAACGTCTTTCCAGTTTATCAGAAGTTCCTCCATCTCCTGCCACGTTCGCGCCATTGCACCGCGTCTTCTGAGCTGAGCAGCTCCCGGAAATCCCTTAAAGAGAGCGGCAAGCATTCTGCGCGCTATCATAAGAGCAAGTGACTCGCATTCAGCTTTGCAAATATTCCTGCCAAGCTCTCTGAGAAGGCGTGACTGGAGCTCAGAGTCAGGCTCGGTAAACATGTCGGGGATATCTCCGCCCATGGCTTTAAGTGTTTTAGGTATTATAAATACATCTCTCAATATACCGCGTCCCGCCAAAACTGCAGAACAGCCTCTGCCTATGTAGTCGGCGAAATCGTAGGGTTCGTAGCAGTCTCCGCTGCCTCCTATCATTCCTGGAAAGCGCGAGGCTATTGCCTCTACCGCATCCCGTGAAGCACGCCCCTCGTATCTTTGAGCCGGAGTTCTGCCGTGGACAAAGATGAAATCAGCACCGGCTTCAAAGAGTATTTCGCAGAAGCGCACAGTGTCAATATCGTTCCATTCCGGCATTATTCTGACTTTTGACCAGACTGGAAGTCCCAGAGGCTTTAATATTTTCATCATAGCCGCCGCTTCTGCAGGGTTTTCCATGAGCTTTGAGCCGCTTCCCTTTTTTGTTACCTTTGGCATTGGGCACGCCATGTTTATCTCTATCCCGTCAAACTTGCGTATAGAAAGAGCGACTTCAGCCCCTTTTATAATCTCTTCCGCCTTAGGGCCGAAAAGCTGCAGAACTACAGGGTGTTCCGACTCGTCTCCGTAAAGCAGTTCTTTTGTCTTTCTGCCTCTGTGGCAAAGCCCTACGGCACTTACCATTTCTGTATGTACAAGTCCGGCACCCAAATCTTTGTAAAATTTGCGCAGAGAGCCAAAGGTTATTCCGGCAAGAGGCGCAAGCCATATCGGATTATTTACCGTTATTCCTCCGACTTTTCTTGGATATCCCGGAACTATATTGTTCTTAATGCTGATTTCACATGATTCTATTTCCTGCAAAACGTCAAAACCTTTCCTGCGCGTATTTATCTGTTTTTATCGTAAAGTATTCTCAATCCGTCAAGTGTGAGCCACTGGTCAGCCTTTTTTATTATTTCCGAGTATTCTGTCATAATCATAGCATGTCCGCCCGTAGCGATAACCGGACACTCGCCTCCGAGTTCGCGGAATACCCCTCTTAGCAGAGTATCCACCATTCCGGCTGTTCCGTAAACTATTCCGGACTGTATGGCCTCTGTCGTGTCCACTCCTATGTAGTGCCCCGGTGCTTCAAGGGCTATCTGGGGCAGTTTGGCTGTACGTGAAAAGAGAGATTCCATGCCAAGTTCCATGCCTGGAGAGATTGTGCCCCCTATGTATGAACCGTCAGAGTCTATTACATCCAGAGTGATAGCCGTGCCAAGGTCTACTATGATAAGAGGCGCTCCATATTTGTTTATTCCGGCAACGGCGTTGAGCAGTCTGTCTGCTCCAAGCCCCGAAGGATTGTTGATTTTTATTTTGAGTCCGGTGTTCAAATCAGTCGTTACCTTTTTTACAGGTACTTTAATATATTCTTTTACCCCCTGAATAAACATTTCATCAAGGGATGGGACGACACTCGCATATATAGCTGCCTTTATATCGTTTCTGTTTATCGAGTATGACTCAAGAAGTCCCTGAATCATAAATCCGACTTCATCGACAGTCTGTCTTTTTGATGTAAGGCGCCAGTGCTGCACAAGTTTGTCGCCTTTGTATATACCCATTACCGTATTTGTGTTTCCTACATCCAGCACAAGCAGCATATTAAAATCCCCCGTCAAAGGATACCGTATAGTCTGTAAAATCAGCAGAGCTTCATAGAGTTTCTCTTTTTTGTGTTATAGATATAACAGCTCATACATTTTACAACATTTAAGCAAAAAATAGGAGTAGCAGTGTAAAAAGTGCGGCTAAGGGAACGATTCTCCTAATTGGAACAGAGGAAGCCGCAAGAGACGAGGCAAAAAATATTAAAAGTGCAGTAACAGTCATAGAGTATGTATTTACCGAAGCCCAGGGGACAAGGGATGTCATAAAATCAGAAAAAGCGGCCCATGCCTTAAGAAAATATTCCGCTGCTTCCGCCGCGACGTTTCCGCCCGGCAGGTATAGCATGGCGGGAACAGAGGCTAATATGACACAGGGAAAGATAAACGAAAAGAGCGGCACAGCTATGATATTTATCAAAATACCGGCAGCCGGAACTTCTTTAAATACAGAAGAGACTAACGGGGCAGTTACAAACCATACAAGTACAGATGCTGCCGCAGATGCTGACTTGCTTTTTTTATTTATGGAGAGAAATGAGGATATAAAAAGAGCCGCAGAGACAGATAGCTGCCAGCCGACATCAAAAAAGTACCAAGGAGACCACAGGAGCATAAGAAGAGCCGCCGCGGAGACGCTGTTAAAAGGTGTCACAGGTCTGCCTATTACAAGGCCTGCCAAATATATCTGAACCATTAGACCTGCTCTTATTCCCCCGGGAGGCAGGCCGGAAAACAGAAGGTAGAGCCACATGATAATAGATATAGAGAGAAATTTTTTTATGCCTTTTTTAAAGAAAAAAGATAGTATGAAGACGAGTACTCCGACATGAAAGCCTGAGACAGAGAGAAGGTGCACTGTGCCTGCGTTTCTGTGAAGTTTGGTCAGTTCTTTGTCTCTGTCGCCCAAAGTCAGTGCCAGCATGTAGCCTGCGACATGTTTCGGCAAAGTTTCTTTTATGCGCGACCTCAGAGCTGACTTCCATAAGTAAATGCCGCTAGGAGGTGTTAGTTCCTTGATTTCGAGAATAACTAGCTTTGCCGATGCTGACTTTCCCTTCCAAAAAAGGTATTCATCAAATCCCCTGCTCTTGGCATCGGCTCTTTTAAACGGAAAGACCGCACCTCTTACATAAACACGGCTGCCCTCGGGAGGAGCCTCCGCTGGAGAAAGATATGCAGCAAAAAGACCCTGCCCAGTCTTTATGAGGATGGCGTTAAGACGTCCCCACTCCCTTTTCATAACTACTTTGCCTTCGGTATCTATCGATGAAGGCAGTGGCTCCGTTTTCTCTATGCGCCAAAGGCAAATAAAGGATAGAAGCAGGGTCAGCACGGCCATAAAAAGCGCGGCGGAAGCCCATGACCTGATATAGCCGGGAGTGGCTAGAAGCAGCCATGACGCAATTACAAGGAGGGAAAGAAGAAGGGACACGGCAAGAGAAACTCCCCTTGAATCCGCAAATATAGCGAATGTCACGGGGAGCAGAAGTGCGAAAGCAGGTGCGGAAGAAGACGGGCCTGTTTTAATTTCCGACACTTATAAGGCCTTTTATAGCGTCATATTTTTTCGGACCTATTCCTTTTACAAGGAGAAGATCCTCCGTCCTGCCAAAAGATCCGTTGGCTTCGCGGTAGGATATTATAGCCTGGGCAGTTTTGGGGCCGACGCCGGGAAGAGACTCCAAGTCCTGTTGTGACGCTCTGTTTATATTAATTAAACCTTTTTGCTGAGATGAGGTTTTTGTACTTGCCGTCTGCTGATTTTTTGCCCCGGAGGACTGAACCGCGCCTGTAGATGCGGCAGAGTTTTCACCTATTTTAAAAAATTTTATGTGAGCTCCGTCTTCAAGCGGCTCAGCAAGGTTGACTGCCTCTTGATCAGCATTGGTCGCAAAGCCTCCAGCATATTCAAGAGCCTGATATACCCTTGAGCCGGCGGGAATAGTGTAAACACCCGGCTTTTTAACCGCTCCCGTAATATATACGACCCATGACGAAGGCTGAGCCTCATTGACAGACGATGCCAGCCGCTCTCCCTGAGCTTCTGGCGACGAGGCAGTGCCTCCCGGCGAAGTTTTCGCGGAGACATCTATCGTGTCTTCCATTACCGGAACGGATGAGACTGAAGCGGTGTCCCGCCCGAATTTTCCCTTAAACGAGGTCAGGAGAACAGCGGCAAGCAGGAAACACAGCAAACCTCCGGCAATCAGAAGAAGATTAACTTTGCGATTATTGTACATATCACGCCTCCGTATCTATTTTTTCACCCTCAAGTGACCAATGGCTGCCTTTTGTAATACGCACTTTGAAAAATTTGCCTATATCATCCGCACTGCCTGGAACAATAACAACTTTATCCGTGTCGGTGCGCCCCTGCAGAAGCCCTTCACCTCTAGGAGCAGGGCCGTCTATCAATATTTCAAGCTCCCGTCCTTCGTAGCCTTCGTTAAATTTTCTGGCGAGCATGGACTGCATGTCATTGATTTCGTTAAGGCGCGCGGCTTTTACTCTGTTTTCAATTTGATTATCCATAACTGCCGCCCTTGTGCCTGCACGGGGCGAGTAGGCGGCTGTGTGTACTATATCAAAGCCGACCTTCTCAAGCAGGCTGTACGAATCTCTGAAATCTTTGTCTGTCTCTCCTGGAAAACCTACTATAAGGTCTGTCGTGAGACTTACATCGGGGAGAACGTTTCTTATTCTCTCCACCAAGGAGAGATATTGAGACGAAGTGTAGCCTCTGTTCATCTCCTGCAGTATGCTGTCACTGCCTGACTGCACAGGCAGATTAATGGCGCGGCATATCGACGGTGTGGATGCCATAACCTCAAGTATATCCTCATCAAAATCCTTTGGATGTGACGTGGCAAAGCGCAGGCGCTTTATTCCTTTTACCATGGAGACATCCTTTAAAAGTGAAGAAAATCTGTATCCGTCGTTTTTGTCCTTGCCGTAAGCGTCAACGTTCTGACCGAGCAAAGTGATCTCCGAAACTCCGTTTGCGACAAGAGTCTTTACTTCGTTTAAAATTTCCTCGTGAGCGCGTGACTGCAGACGTCCCCTGACATGAGGAACTATGCAGTAGGAGCAGAAACGGTCGCATCCATATGTTATGGTGACGTAAGCCTTAAAAGGGTTTAGCCTCTCTGTAGGGACAACTTTCAAATCGGTCAGAGCGCGCGGGTCGTCATCCATGAAGAAACGCTGAACTCCGTCAGACATTATGTCCTCAATTCCCTGAGGTACAAGGCCTAAGTGGCGAGGACCGGAGACGAGGCGCACGCATGAAAATTTCTTCGCCATGTCACAGCCTATTCTCTGAGCCATGCATCCGACCAACACTACGGCAGGCGACGAATTTTTCCTGTATCTAACATCATAGCGTCCTATTTCGCTTGCGACTTTTTGTTCCGCCTTCTCTCTTATGCTGCATGTGACAAGTATTACGACATCGGCGCAGTCGTCGGAGGTCTCTGTCCAGCCTTTATGCTTCATTGCGGTGCGCAGTCTGTCTCCGTCATATGAATTCATCTGACAGCCAAAAACTCTTATAGCAAATTTATACAATTACGTATCCCCTTTTATTCTCGCTTTATGGAAAGAATTATATGTGCATAACGCAAAACTTTCCACCCATATTGTATAATAACAGAGCATGGAGGTGTATGTAATGAAGAAAATGTCAGTTCTTTTGTTTTGCATAATTATGGTGTTAGTTTTCTGCTCCACTGCTTTGGCCGCCACTCTGCCGGATGTTCCTGGCTGGCAAAACGGTGAGATGAGAACGACAGAACTTAAAACAGTATCAGGCAACAGAGGAATATGGATTGAAAGAGATTACAGAACCGCGGAGGGAACTTTTTTCCACGCAGTCTGGATGGAAGGGGCGGGCGAAAAGGGATGGAGTATCAGCAAGAAAGCCGCTTCGTCAGAGGACACAGTCCAATTAGACGAAATATCGGCCAAGGTATTTGAAATATCTGGCAGCCAGGCATTGCTTGAAAAACATCCGATAATAGGACTAAGCCTTGCCGTAAAAATAACAAAAAAGGGCACTCTGACTCTTGAATCGACAACGGCAACCGAGGACGAAATAGTCAAAGCTGCCGAAGCAATAATAAAGTCACTCGAAAATTAAGACAAAATTACAAAAAAGGAGGACAGCTGAAAAATCTGTCCTCCTTTTTAAACAGCTGCATCAGCAAAAAGCAACAAAAAACCCCGTCTTATCAGACGGGGTGTATTTTTGATGGTGGGCCCATCAGGAATCGAACCTGAAACCATCCGGTTATGAGCCGGGAGCTCTAACCAATTGAGCTATGGGCCCGCTTGTGTTACTCGGCGGTAATTGCGGAAACGGGACAGCTGTCCACTGCTTCTTTTGCCAGGCCTAAATTGTCCTGTGATATTACCATTGCTTTGCCTTCGTTTTCATCCAACTTGAAGACTTCGGGACAGAGCTGAGAGCACACGCCACAACCTATACAATCGTCTAGGTTTATCTTAACACTCATGGCACGCACCACCCTTCCGACGAAAGATTTTACGCTATGATTCCAAATACGTCAACCCTTTTTATTTATAATTTTTATGTCCAATTATTGCAAATAATATACAATATTTCATATGCCTTCGGCGCATCTTTTCTGCTCATAGCAAAGGCAGAGATTACAGGTATAGCTGCAGCGAGGGTATAAGGCGAGTAAAATAGAATCCATGCTGCAACCATGCCAAGAATCTTGTTGAAAAAATATTGCGGGGGGGAAATTGAGCGGATTCCTGTCCTGCACTATATAAAATTATGTGTTGAAATTATCTTCGCAACCGGCGCATGAAGCCCAGCTTATATTCAGTTTTTATTATGGATTGGTATATTATGAATTAAAATATATCTACATGGCAAATATCAATGATATCTTGAAACTTTAGCTTAGCTTCATTCCCAGCCTATTTACATTTCCCGTTTATGAAATATTAAACATATGAGGCGGCATGCGTTAACACTATTTAAATTCTCTCCTTGGATAAAAGTACAAGTTGCTATATACTTTATCTGAAGCGGATAGTTACGGAGGCGTTATAATGAAAAATTTTTCTGAGCGCTGCATTATACATAAGGAACACTTCCCCGGCACATTCAGCATTGGCGAATACATCAAAAATTTTTCCCTGCTCTGTTCAGAGCCGGATATGTCTCATACTTGGATACGCTCAGGCATACATATACCGGCTAAATACAAAAATATAATATCCTCATACAGACTGCAGGCTACGTGTCGTTCGGCCGGCGGCTCTGTGACAGAAGTTTTGGCTGTCAAAGGACAGGTCGGAGTAAAGCTGGAAAGTATGGAGAAGGAGTGTGTCTCTTTTATCTGTGACTATCTCCTGCACAGCAGCGCAGACGCTGCTGCGGCTGTCTTTACTTCTTTGGGTGAGGATGGGTATATGCTGCTGATGATCCGCTCTCCGCGATTCGCTTCCTTCTCTGTGCCGGAAGATATACTTTCTTTTATGTGTACCGAGTCGATTAAAAATTATCTGCGTCTCTCATGTTCGCTTACAAAATCAGCACTCGACGGGTATTTTTCTCCGACTTATCTCCTATATGATGACAGCGTTATAAAAAATAAGGCAAGGGCGATAGACAAGGCTCTGAGTGACTTAAAATTCTGCGATATAGCAGCTTCTTCCGGATCTGCGGCAAAAGCTATGTGCTCAAAAGTCGCATCTGTCAGAATGTCGCTTAATAAATATCTTGAGCATAACGAGGATAGGAGCGAAAGTTCGTTCACTAAAAATTTTATTGAAAATTCTCTTTACGCGTCGGACTCATCTGTCGGAGCACTTGATACTCTGAGGATGGAACTTTACCTTACCTCTGACAAATACTGTGTCAAAGACGGACATTTCATGCACGGAAGCATTCTCACGGAAAATCTGTTTAAAGGGATGATATTTGACATCATAGTCTCCGCTCCTCCGCACATGAGACAGGAACTCTTCTCGCAGCAGAAACCGCTTCTTAAGGAGTATAAATCTGCTGAGACTTCATCCGACCTTTACTGCTACTATATTGAAAGGGCCATGTCGCTTTTAAGTGACAAAGGTACAATGTCTCTTATCACATCAAATAGGTGGATGCGTTCATCATATGGAGCTCCGATAAGAGAGCTGCTCTCTTCTGCCGACTTGCTTAGCATTGTAGATTACGCCAGCGCGGCTCCTATAAGTGAGTTTAATACCTCTATTTCGGTAATAACAGCAGGAAAATCGGCGGGAGGACCGCACAAGTTCAGCTTCGTCACTGCTGATGAGAAGGATATAAATGATCTCTCTTTGTATGCGGCAGAGCGCTCAAAACCTATAGACATCACAGATTTAAATTCGGAGAAGTGGCTTTTTAACAGCGATCTTACGTCCGATTTAATATGCAAGATAGAAGCTCTTTCCGTTCCTCTCTCTCAGTATGTATCCGGAAGGATCTACAGAGGCATACTTACAGGGCTTAACAAGGCCTTTATTGTCGATGAGGCTCATGCAAAAACGTTCATCGAGAAGAACAGCAATAACAGGCGGATATTGCGCCCATTCCTGTCGGGACGTGATGTAAAGCGTTTTGCAAAACCTGAAATTAAACAGTATTTAATATTTATACCAAAGGGCTACACAGACAAAATGCGCGGTGTGACACCGCCTCTGGAATGGCTTGCCATGACTCACAGGGAGATAGCGCTGCACCTTTCGCAATACGAGGATATTGCATCTAAGCGCAGTGATAAGGGAACATATTGGTGGGAGCTTCGTTCATGTAAATACTATGATGAATTTGAGAATACGAAGATAATCTGCCCTTCAATAGTGAAGCATCTCTCTGCAACAATGGACACGGATGCTCTTTACTCAAACGATAAGACGCTTATCATAGGCAGTGATGATATTTTCCTTTTGGGTGTGCTTAATTCCTCTCTTGCCGATTTCTATTTCAGAAAATCGGCAAATGAGCTGCTTAACGACCACTTTGAGCTTAAACCTGGAATTTTGGGGAAGATTCCTATACGTTCAGTAAGCCCTACTAATTCCCGTCAAGTCAGACTCAGAGACGAGATTGCCTCAGCGGCAAAAGAACTTTGCGCAATATATAAAAATTGTCCTTCAAAAAAATCTGCCATTTTTACTCCGGAAAGGGTAAAAGCTGAGCGGGAATTGAATAGCTTGGTCTTTCAGCTCTATAAACTGACTCCGTCGGAGATATCGCTCGTCGAAAATTACTAAAAGGATAATTCTTGTTTTAATGTTCTTTATCGTGTAAAATTTTGTTTCGTTTGAAATAACATTTTAGGGGTAGTAATTATGGGAAAGCTGATCGTTTCCAGGCTGTTTATTCTTATATCCGCACTTATATGGGGTTCTTCGTTTGTCGCTCAGGTGGTGGGAATGGAGCACTTGGGGCCTCTATCCTTCATATCTGTAAGATACATTATAGGAACTGCCGCAGTCTTTATTATGGCATTTATAATAGATTTAAGGCGTCCATCCGAAAGTATATCAAAAGAGGAGGACTCCGCGATAAAGAAGACGGAATGGAGGGAGTCCATTCAGGGCGGCATTGTCTGCGGAATATTTTTATTTGGCGGCTCCTGTCTTCAGCAGGCAGGGCTTCAGTACACTCAGGCAGGCAAAGCGGCATTTCTTACAGCAATGTATATAATAATCGTACCTATAATAGAAATGGCTTCGGGAAAGAGATTCGGAGCTAAAACATGGATCACCGCAATATCTGCAGTGGCAGGAATATATATTCTGTCGATAACAGAAACCTTCACTATAAACAGAGGAGATATAATGGTGCTTGCAGGGACTCTCTTCTGGGCCATGCACATAATAAGCTGCGATAAATTTTCCAAAGGCAGAAATCCGATAAAGCTTTCAGCTATACAGTTCGCGGCTTCCGCCGCAATAGCCACAGCCGCCGCTCTTGCTTTTGAGACTGTCACATTTTCGGCAATACGCTCATCAATTATTCCTACTGCCTATGCCGGCATAATGTGTACAGGTGTAGCATACACGTTCCAAATGATAGGGCAGAAAAATCTAAGCCCGGTAGAAACTTCACTGCTCCTTACGACAGAGACACTCTTTGCTTTGGCGGCAGCTATCCTGTTTCTGGGCGAAAGTATGACACTGCGTGAGTCGACAGGATGTACCGTGCTTTTTGTCTCGGTAGTGGCGGCACAAATCCCCGACGCTTCCCTTAAGCTCTTAAAATTCAAGAAATAAAAACAATCACTACTTTTTTTCCTAAACTCATGTTATAATCTCTCAGTCACGGGATGTAGCGCAGCCTGGTTAGCGCACCTGCTTTGGGAGCAGGGGGT
>CAYRAI010000043.1:0-18318 GCA_964422205.1 uncultured Synergistaceae bacterium
TCTTTTATCGATATGGGCTTAGGGGAAACGACCGATACTTTACCGCCTACAGCCGGGTCTACAAGGATATTTTCTCCAAGAAGCTCCGACATGAAGCGGATAAATTTAGCCATTTCAAGGTCTTTGAAATTAAGCTGTATTCGTCCCGTGCTTCTCATCTGGTGCGCGGCTTCGACCAGATTTTGCTCCTCCTGATCTTCGGCATAGGCACATCCGCCTGCCGGAATTAACGTCAGTGACAGAAGAAGAAAAAGAAGAGAGAACGCCTTCCCATATTTACCCATTACATACCACTCCTTATATTCTAAAAAACGCGAGACATTGTACTTGCTTATCCGGCAAAGCACAGAATTTTTATTTTTTTGTGTCGGGCGAAAGAACCGGGCTCTCTATTCCCTTTGATGTTCCTACTTCCGCCGGGATGCAGAGAGTTATCTTTGTTCCGTCTTTATTTTTTACAGTAACTTCTTTCCATTTGAGCTCAAATGAGCCGCTGTCCATACGATTATCGCCCGACGCACTGTTCTTGTCAAAATTCAGTTTACCAAAGTTTTCTCCGAGCATCTCACGGTGTTTTTCCACACTCTCCCATGAGATATCACCGCTTGTGCCGGAGCTTTCTCCTTCGCCTATACGCAGGGAAGTTTGTATGTCAATGGCACTGTCCATAAGAAGCTGTCTTCTGCCGGCTTCCGAAAGAGCGCTTTGAGCCATTATAACGAGCTTCAGTGCCGCTGTGGCAGTTAGAGAGAGTATTACAACAGCGACCATCACTTCTATCAAGGTGAAGCCTTTTGCGGAACGGACTGCGCCTGCCATTATTTAACCTGATATTTAAGTTCCAGAGGCTTTCCTCCTCTGTTGACGGTGACATCAAATCTTGTGCCTGCCATTAGAGAGTTCACTGCATTGGCAATGTCACCCATGTTAGTTATATTAACTCCGTTCAGAGCTTTTATTACGTCTCCCTGAGCGACACCTACAACTCCGAGAACGCTGTCGGGAGCTATTCTCTCGAGCTGCATTCCTCCGCCCTCGTGAGGAACCATTCTCATTTTCGCTATTTCGTCGTATGGGTTCATAAGAAGTTTGTCCACAAGTTCTCTGGGCACAGAACCCTCTTTGCCGTCTCCTGCCGCTACTATGGCTGACATGTCAAGATCAGATTTTTTGCCGGCATTTGCAGCGGGCGGGGGCGGAGCGACTGTGTTTCCGCCTGAGAGCACCAGGTAGAGAGGATATGACTCTCCTCCGTTGGAGAGGAGAATTTTTCCGTATGAGATGTCTTCAAGCTTGTAACCCCTTATTTCCTGACCTTTGAGGATGAGGCTTGTGCCTGAGTCGTCCCTTATCCATGCTCCCACCTTTGGTAATGTGCCTGCGAGCATAAGAGAGGATATGGGATAGGCAGTTTGCCTAATATCGTCGCTCTGCGCGGGAATGTCCGCTTTGAATGGGTTCTGTTCCGTAAGAGAGGCTAGTCCCGCATTCAAATTGGAGTTGGCGAACGACGGGCTGCGGGTGGAAATTTTTTCCGCAAGGTTCATTCTTGCGTCAAGGGCGCGCGCCATTATGAGGCTTTCTCCCATGCGGCATAGGCAGAGCGCTATAAGCAGACCAGCAAGGAACGCTGTTCCTCTCATAAGTGACAGACTCATTTTGTCGTTTCTGTCCTTCTTGCTGCTTTCGGAACCGTTTTTAGCTTCCTGCACGGAGTGATTTTTTATTTTATTGCAAAATGAGGATAGGAGGCGTTTAAGATTGGAGGTGTCCGTGATTCTGATATTCATCATCTTTCCACCTTCCATTCTCCGGGAGCAGTCTGGCTCAATGGCAGAAGTCCTCCGGCCTGAACCATTTGAAGGGCTCTGTCCATTTCAACAGGGACTTTAAGAACCATTTTTGCACGGCTGATTTTGCCAGTCTCTGTTGAGAAGTCCATAAAGCCTCTCGCAGAAAATTTGCCAGTAAATGATATTTCCGTCGCGCTTATCGTTGTTCCAGACACTGATATTTTTGCCGTGCCCGATGTCCATTCAAGCTTTTGGCGAGTTATCGGCAGAATGTATCCTCGCCCGATTTCCACAGTGGCTGATGGTGAGGAAGCTATTGTTTTCAGAATATGTGGGGCTATCGTCACATCAGACGCGGCAAACCTGAAAACGGGAAAATCGGCGATTATCCCCCTGTATATAAATTGTTTGTCTAATAAGCCCTCTGTCTCACAGGAGCGCACAGAGGCATATATTCCGTTTTCCGCGGCACGTTCGAGCCCTTTTGCCATAATATAGTCGTTAAGAGCGTTCCATGGCATAAAAAGTATTATCCCGACAGAGAAACCGGCCAAGCCTATAAGAAGAATCTTCCAGTTTTTTATTGCTTTCATCAGCGTTCACCGACAATCGCCAAGGTTATGTTTATAAGGCGCCCTTCTTTTTCCGATCTCATTGCCCTTATCTCTGCGGTTTTTACTTCAAGTCCGTTTTTCGTCAGTTCTTCAACTAGTTTTGTCAGCTCCCCGGGATAGAGCCTGTTTATCTGCACGACCAAGCCTGATGGAGAGGAGGACATTTGTCCGACTCTGTCTTTAAATCCGAGTGAATCTGTCAGAGCCGAGACTGCGGCAATAGGCTCGCTTTTAGCTGTATCGCCGCGGCTGGGGTATGACTTTACCGTATTTGCCGCATTGATTATTCTGTCGCTCTCCTCTAAGCGAAGACGAGCCGAGGTCAGAGAGAAGAGAGCTCCCGACATTAGTACAAATCCTATGCCCCAAAGAGATGCCGCAATACAGGCAAGCTTCAGGAGTCTTTTTGCTTCAGGCAGATCACGGATATCTTTGAGTGCAATCATTTTCCCGCCCCCGTTAATGTGAGAGAAAAGCGCATGCCCGAACTTGGAACCTGCTGCACGTCTCCAACCTTTGCCGAAAAACCGTTTCTTCCAAGAGCTTCGCTTAAGGCCTGTATAGATGCCATGCCATCTGCAATTCCCTGAATTTCAGTTCTTTCCGTTCCATATCTTATGCTGTCCATTGTTATTTTTGAGTTCTCCGGACAATCTTTCCATGCCGCCGAAAAGTTGCTTAATGTCTGCTCAAGTGTCATCTGCACGCCCTCACCTGTGACAAGTCTCAGCTTTTTTGATACGGAGGAGACCGGGCTTCTGCTCTCTTCTCCAAATGCGGCTTTGTATATGGCGGAGGGAGCGTTTGTGAAAATATCCATGCTAAGTGATGTTTGAAGTACTAAAGCAAGCGAAAGCAGAGCGAATATGGCGCCAAGAACTGAAAATATTTTTATTGCTGAAGAGGCAGCGGCCGTGAATGATTCCATCTCACGAGCCGTGTCAACTCCTCTGTTTGAGAGGTCAAAAGTTTCAAAGCCTTTTAGCATGTGAGGAAGAGGCTGTCTAACGCAAAGGTTTTCTTCGCTGTCTTCCGTGTCTCGGAAGATTTCTGTCTCCAAAACAGGTTTTCCGACAGAGGATGCGTAGCTTCTCATCCAATCTGCAAGTTCGTCCGCGCTGCCGTCGCAGAGAGGCATCCACCTGTAAAAGAACGGTTCCCTGTTTTCAAAGAGCATGGCGGAAGTTCCAGCTGCGTCGCAATACAGCACAAGAGAGCACTCGTCCCTCTCAGGCGCAAAGGCCAGAGGAGCGGGCCAGAATACAAAGCTATCCCCTGCCAAAGACTCTGTCTCCTCTATTTCCGATTTTGCGGCAAACCAGACTGTGCCTCTTGTGAGGTTTGATGTCTGTTCTGTTATCTGCGGTACGATTGAGAGCATAGATTCTCTCTCTCCGAGCAAAGGGCGGAAAGAGAGGGTTAAAGCGTCGCGAACTCTTCCCTTGCGTCCGAACGGAAAGGAGAACGGGGATATTACAAGAGTTTTAAAAGGAACAAGAAGTATGCGCGTCTCACCAAAGAGAGACGGTTCTTTTTTTATTTTATCAAGCGAAGAAAGAGCCGCAAATCGTATTTTTTTTACAGAGACACCGCTGTCTTTTTTAAAGACATAGGCTGAGTTTATTTTATTTTTAAAAAATCCGGCTCTGTCTTTAATGTTCATTGGGCTCTATTCCTCCCAGCGTGATATTTTGCATGATGATCCCGCTCTCTCCAGAATTATTCTGTAATTGCGCTCTTTTCCTGCATTATTTTTAACTTTCATGACGACACGAAAGTATGTACTTTCAAATCCAAGTACATTTGCCAGCTTAGTGACAACGGCATCGGGAAATGCAGGAAGTTTTTTTAAATCGTCCAGGCTCTTTATCGGAGAGATTATTCTTGCTGTGACAATGCTTCGAGCCTGCGATAAATCTATTCTTGAATCAAGTATAGCAATAACTTCCGGTCTTGCAACATTTACGTTTATTTTTTCTTTGCCGTAGATGCCAAGATAGCGTCCAAGTCCGCCGGGTATCTTTTCCGTTCCCCAAAGCACACCGTCTTCTATCTCTGGAATGAGCTTTAATTCGGACAGGTCTGATACCAATCTGTTTATGCTGTTCTCTCTTTCGCTTCCGCCCAATTTCTGCTTTTCATCGCTGTCCATAAAATCTGCGACAATAGCTGCAAGCTCGCTCTTTTTAAGGTAGTCCCATATTCTTGTCCACCCTGCCTCATATTCGCTTCTCATTGTCACTCCGTCCGGCAGAAAGAGTCCTCTTACGGGAATTTTGTCATCCAGAGGTTCTATCTTGTATGTGACTGTAAAATCACCAATATCTGTCTTCATTTGGGAGATGCTTGAGTAGAGAGGCTCCGCCGTGCTGTCATATCCGTTTTTGTCCTCTGCTATTTTTTTTGCCGCAAGAGAACAGACTATCTCCGCAGCGCTTCTGGCCTGAACAATAAAGATGCGCGTTTCGACTCTCTTGACCTGAACCCGTGCAAACCACGCAAAGGCGGTCGCAGCGCTCAGCAGGAGCGTGACGGAGAGTATTACTGAGACTAGGATAAAGCCGTGCTCACTTCGTGAGAGCTGGCAGCCACTCTTTGTAGACATGGACTCCCTCCTTCGTCTCTATCTCTATTTTGAGAGCGGACGGAAGCGCACCTTGGTACTCATCTGCCCACGCTTCGCCGTTCCATGCGGAAAAGCTCACTCCGACGGCGTCCGAATAAAGCATACGGGCATCTTCTTTTTTTAATGTATCTGTGTCTATTTCAATGGGACTTTTGATTGTCTCCGCCTTATCACCGGATTTTTCCGAAGGGTTCATTGTGCTTTTAAGGTCTTTAAGCACCCAGCGAAAGAGCCCCGACTGCTCGTTTCCGCCGTCCAGCATAGGATGCGGAACAATTTTATAAACTACAAGGCTCACAGGGTTCCCCTCACGTGCAGTCGAAGATGTCCAAACCAAAAGACGGTCATCATTTTTTATCGACATGCCGTCCTTATGAATTATTTTAAATGATGCAAATGTGGGATTTTCAACGGAAGATAGGACGTCATTAAAAATTCTGTCTGCAGCTGCGCGTTCCTTAGTGCTTATTTTCCAGCGTTTCTGAGCGTCTTCAAGAGATTTTACTGTAAAAACCAAAGGGGCTAAGGCAGTCGCAGCTATTATTCCAGCGATTGCGACTGCCAGCATTATTTCTATGAGAGTAAAAGCTTTTGAAGCTTTGCACATGGCAGTTACTGAGACTGAGGCACTCCCGGAACAACTCTGAATGCGCCCGGCTTGAGGTACGGAACCAGCCTGCGCAGAAGTTCCTGATTTCCTGTCTGCTGAGCAAACCTCACAAGCTCCATGAGCTGTTTCGCCTGAGGTCTTATCGTAAATGACCGATAGAGTTGGTTAATGGCCTTTGCATAGTCTTCGGGTTTGTGTGTAGCATTGGCTACTGCCAGCAGGTGATAGGCATACTGTTCTTCCGCCTCGTCGCGAGCCATGGGCATTTTCATAGCCTGAGATATTTTGTATGCCTGAAGTCCCGCATTGTTTGTCCGGACAGAGCTTCTGAGATACTGATCTCCGCGCAGTCCGCCATAGAGGAAGATAAGGCCCGCCACGGATACAACGGCCATAAATACTCCGAGAACGCGGTATATGGATGAGTGGCGGATTTCCGACCACTTGAAGCTCGCGGGAAGCAGTTCTCTGTTTATTATGGCAAATGCGAAAGCGACCCAGAGCGCATTTTCTATTCTGTGAAACGGTCTGCTGAAGAGAGCCACAAACCAGACAAGGGCGAGCAGTGAGCATGCCCATGAGGCTTCCGCGGATAGGACTTTTTTGTTCACCATGGCGCAGATAAAGCTCCAAAGCCACCATATTCCCAAAGCCGCGAGCAAGAGCCCCCCGAAGAGTCCGAACTCTGCGTACCACTGCAAATATTCGCTGTGTGCCCAGTAGGTAAACTGCCATTCCATTTCGGGATGTTTCTCAAAAGCTATTCTCTGTCCGTCAAGGTAGTGCCACTTGTACTGTCCTATTCCGACACCCTTTATCGGCGCAGTGGAGATTACTCCGAATGTAGAACGCCAGATTTCCACGCGGTTGCCGACAGTAGCGGCATTTTTGAATATATCTTCCGTCTTGCTGACCAGAGCGTCTGAACGTCCCGTGTGAAGGACGTGCCCCAGCCCCAATGTCATGGCAAGCATAAAAGCTATGACAGCAAACATCTGGAACATTCTCTTGAGTCTCGGCTTGCTGCCCGATCGCAGGACGATAATAAAAAGTACCGCAGATCCCGCGGCAAGAGCCAGAATGCCGCTTCGCGAAGTCGAGTTCCAAAGCCCCCACGCGTTCACGGCAAGGATAAGAAGGTTTCCCCACTGCATCCATTTTGACTGGTGCCCTTTGCCCTCCTCTGAGCCGAATGCGACATGGAGGTATATCCCGTTCATTATTGCCATGGAGATCCACATGGCGAACATATTCTGCTGTCCCGTGTTGCCTATGTAATTTCCGGGAACATTCATTATGAAGGGGAACGGGCCATTGAGGTTTCTTATCAGAAGTTCTGCGAATATGACGTTTAAGGCCGCGTTGATGTTTGCAAACCATAGTATGAGTTTATGGTAGCCGCTGTCTTTGAACTGGTTGTAGGAGAATACGTACGCTCCCGCGAGAGTGGCAAAGAAGAGCCACTCCTTCATATATGTGGACCATGAGAGTATGGGAACCCAAAGGGGCTGGAGGGATATGTAGCCGAGCATGATAAACCAGGCCCAGCCGAAGAGATCTATCTTAAATCCCGTTCTCTCTTCTCCGTACAGTGCAAGCCTTGTTCCTCCCACAAGGGCCATAACCGCAATGGGAACCATTGCAAATGTCCACTTCATTATGTGGAGTGTATCAAACCAGCCAGTGCCCGAGAATATTATGTTTGGCAATGTCAGAGAGACAAATATCAAATAATAAAAAAGCATAGTCGGAACGGCATGAATTTTTCCATTATCCGAAGAAGCATGCAGCCCAAAGACAGAGGCCGACCGTGGTTTAGCGCTATTCTTTGCCGTTCCATTAAAAGTATTAGCTTTCATGGGAAAGCCTCCTATAGTATGTCGGAATTGTTTGCAGATATCACCGTATCAAAACTAAGAGTTTAATCCTATGCCGTTTTCAAACCTGGCGTATTCCTTAAAAAACACTAAATTAACCTTCCCCGTAGGTCCGTTTCTGTTCTTGGCGACTATTACTTCGGCGGACGAGTCCTGACTTTCTTCCTGGGCGTAATAAGCCTCCCTGTAGAGGAATATGACCATGTCTGCATCCTGTTCTATCGCTCCGCTGTCTCTGAGGTCGGAGAGCTGGGGCTTTTTGCTGCCGCCGCGCTTTTCAACATCTCGCGAGAGCTGTGAAAGTGCTATGACAGGTACTTTAAATTCTCTTGCAACGCCTTTCAGAGCTCTTGATATTTCCGAAACTTCCTGCTGCCTGTTTTCGATTTTTCTTGCCACATTCATGAGCTGAAGGTAGTCAAGAACGATAAGCCCCTTTTCCGACTTTTGCTTGGCAAAGAAGCGCCGGCACCGCCCTCTTAGGTCAAGAGTGTTAAGAGTTGAACTGTCATCGATGTAAAGGGGGCATAAAGACAGCTTCCCCGCGGCTTGAGAAAGTTGGTTCCACTGTTCATTCTGCAGGTTTCTTGATTCGAATATCTGCCTTAAATTTACTCTTGCCTCCGCAGAAAGCATTCTTTGAGCAATCTGCTCCGCAGACATTTCAAGGCTGAAAATCAAAACTGGGATATTCTCCTGCAGTGCCGCATACTGCGCGACATTTATAGCCCAAGCGGTCTTTCCCATTGAGGGGCGGGCTGCCAGTATGTAGAGGCCTCCTGCCTGAAGTCCGCCGGACATTTTGTCAAAATCCTTAAATCCCGTGGGGACTCCAGTCATTGTAAGACCGCCGGCAAGTCGCTTTTCGATTTCGGAAAGAGCGGACTTAATTACTTCTTTAGAACCTCTAACATTGGCGGTGCGTCCCGAGCGGGCAATCTCAAAGACTTTTTGTTCCGCAGATTCCAGTGCTTCAGCCACTTCGACATCCTCGGAAAAGCCCATGCGCGATATATCGCTTCCTACAGTTATCAGTCCTCTGTGTACCGATTTATCGCGCACGATAGAGATATGGTGTTCAACATTGGCTGTTGTGGTAACGGCGTCAAGCAGAGCTGCAATAAAAGAGAGGCCTCCCAATTTTTCTTCAAGACCCAGCTTAATCAGCTCTTCGCGGAAGGTCAGAGAGTCTACCGCGATATCCCTTTCAGCCATTGACGATATTATCTCAAACGCGTTTCTGTGCCTGGGATCGTAAAAGTCATCGGCGGTAAGACCCTCAGTTACAGCCATGAGGGCCTCCCGCTCCAACATACATGCTCCGAGGACAGAACGTTCGGCTTCGAGATTAAACGGAGGAACTCTGTCCGCTCCCATTGCTTGAGCCAATATTATTCAGTCTCCACTTTAAGTGTCATTTCAGCTTCTATGCCGGGATAGAGCTTTATTTTAAAGGGGAAGGTGCCTGCCTGTTTTACCGCGTCATCAATCTTTATGTCCTTTTTATCGATATCGGCACTATATGCAGATGCTACAGCGTCGGCAATTTGAGCGGTTGTGACGCTTCCGAAAAGCTTTCCGCCTTCGCCTGCGTTAACCTTTATCGTTACGACTTTGCCTCCGAGTTTTTTCTTTGTATCCTCGGCTGCTTTTACTTTTTTATCGTCTTTAAGCTTCTGTGTCTTCTGAAGTTCCTGGTGTTCGCGTATTTTTCCTGCAGTTGCTTCTTCAGCAAGGCCTCTTCCTATAAGATAATTGCGTCCGTATCCGTCCGACACCTCAAGAAGTTCGCCTTTGCGTCCTATCTTATTTACATCTTGTTTCAGTATTACTTTCATTAATTCTTCCTCCTTAAACGCTTTCTTAAATCGTACCAGATATCAAAGATTCCAACCATAGAGAGAATATACGATACGGGTGAAAAAACAATGCCGAAGGCGGTTAAAAGAACTTTGGCAAACTTATTTACCTTGTGTTTCGACATAAAATACCACATCAGAGAGAGACCCTGAATCATGAATACCGTCCTCAGCACTTCCATCAGATTTGCCGAGAGGACTAAGAATATTCTCTCATCGGGCAGTGCTTTTGCCGCTAAGTCTGTAATCAAAGCAGCCATTAGAGCCCAAAAAATATTTTTAGGGAAACGCCATGTTCCGAACGGAGGCAGTTTTGGCAGAGGAGCTGTCTGCAGCCTGCCCAGAGAGAGTGAGGCTGCTCCGTATGTGCACATCGTATCGCTGAATGAAAATAGTATCAGCATGGACGGCATCAGCAGGGATATCGCTTCGCTCAGAGCCTCGGCATAGCCGCTTACAGCGGACTTTGAAACGGAAAGTCCCGCGCTCTCGAGTCCCGACGTCATTCCAGACATAATCTGAGAAATACCGTCGCCTGTCAGGACAAATGGATTAAATCCGGCTGCCTTGGTAAATATAACCATGAGCAGAATTTTAGTGAAAATAGATGCAGAGACGCATGAAGCAATAAACTCCGCGCCGCCTTTCATTCTCTGTGATAATATCCCGAACATTAGGCCGGTTATGCCAAATAACAGGCAATACATTATCGCGGATACGGGGCTCGATATAATGTACACCAAGAGAGTGCCCAGAAGCGAACCAAAAGATGCTTCTTTTTCTCCTATCCTCTTTGTAAGCATGAGGAATGGGAAGGGTGCCACGAGTATCGTCAAAGGAGCGGTGAATATAAATCCCATTCCAAACGCATACATCAGCACGCTTAGGAAGACCCACGATATCCATTCAAAAATTTTTTTTGCTTTCACACTATGACCTCCGCGCTCTGTTATAAAAAAACGAGAGAGCCGTACAGGCCCTCTCGTTATTATAACAGCTATGAGAGAAAAATTTAATCTGATGTGAACGGAAGCAGAGCGATGATTCTCGCGCGCTTGATAGCTCTTGTTATCTGGCGCTGGTGCTTCGCGCATGTGCCTGTTACACGGCGCGGCACTATCTTTCCGCGTTCTGTTATGTACTTTTTGAGTTTATCGACT
This sequence comes from uncultured Synergistaceae bacterium, assembly GCA_964422205.1. GTDB lineage: Bacteria > Synergistota > Synergistia > Synergistales > Synergistaceae > CAZNYN01. The sequence goes on from CAYRAI010000043.1 coordinate 10,540, forward strand.
TCTTTGTAGTCTACGTGAGCAATCTTGTCAACGCAGAAATGACAAACCTTCGGTCTGCGCTTGCGGCGCTTGCGGTTGAATGAATTTTCCATTTAAGATTTCCACCTCTTCCTAAAACGGTATCTCAACGTCTCCCGATCCATCGGGGCCATTCATTTCGGAGAAGTCAAGGGGAAACTCATCTTCAAAACCCGCTTCCTCGCGCAGACTGCCCATATCTCCCGTGGAGACAGCATCCGAAGATGCAGGGCGAGTATAGCCGCCCTGGGGCGCCTGTGGGCGCTGGCTGTATTCAGATGAACCCTCGTCATCTCTGCGGCCGGAACCGAGGAGAACGATGTTTTCGGCAACGACTTCCGTAACCCACCTGTGCTGTCCGGTTTTTACGTCATCATAGTCACGTGTGCTTAAACGTCCCTCTACAAGAACCTGACGGCCCTTTTTGAGGTATTTTTCGCATAGATCCGCAAGAAAGCTCCATGCCGTGACCGATATAAAATCGGTGTGACTCTGAAGTTCTCCCGTCATTTTGTTCTTCCACTGGCGTCCGGTAGCAACCGATATACGAGCCACCTTCTGCTTGCTGGGAGTAAATCTGACATCGGGATCGCGGGCTAAGCGCCCCATTACTATGACCTTGTTAAAATCCTTAGACATGGGCTATTTCTCTTCCAGGTTTACAACCATCTGGCGTATTACCTGGTTTTTGAGACTGAGAAGACGCTCCATTTCCTTAACCTGCGCGGGGTCGAGCTTGAACGTATAGAGTACGTAGAAACCCTCGAGCTGCTTCTCGATAGGATAGGCAAAACGCTTTTTGCCCCAGAGATCCACCTTTTCTACCTCTGCTCCTAAACCGCGCACGATCTCGGCTATTTCTTCCGATACCATTTTGTGGTCTTCAAGATCTGCCTGAAGTATAACTACCATTTCGTAAGATCGCACGTATTTCACCTCCTCCCTTTGGACTTTGGTCTCTTCCTTCAAGAAGAGACAGGGACATACAGCTGGTTATTATAACCTTACAACGGTTCTAGTGCAAGTGGTCTTTTGATGCAACTTCTATTTTATATATTGTCTCTCCCGAGAGAACAAGGTTAAACTGCTCTCTCGCAAGTCTTGCAATGCCTTCTGGGGTGCTGTAGTAATTTATGTCCCTCTCAAGCTGCTGCGTTTTGCGCTCTTCTTCGACAAGTTCTTCCATTCTCTCGTCAAGAGTGGAAGAGAGGTTGTCAATACGCTCAAATTCTTTAAAAAAGGAGGTCAGCAGTACCGCAATCAAAAAAGTTACCGCCGCCATATATATTACCCACCGAAGTCTCGGCGCGTTCATATATTATCTCTCCCTTTACGGTTCAATATTACATTTTCTCCGGAGCGGAAACCCCAAGCAGAGTCAGTGTGTTTTTCAGCGTTATCCTTGCCGCTTCCATCAAAAGAACGCGTGATTTCATAAGAGGCTCCTCTATTCCCAGTATCCTCTGGCTGTTGTAGAAGGCATGGAACGCCTCTGCAAGTTCCGTGGCGTAGTAGGCCATACGGTGCGGCGCAAGTTCCGCGGCTGACTTGGAAACTTCCTCTGGCATCTTCGAGATGACTTTGACGAGGTTGTGTTCCGTGGGGTCTGTCAAAAGCGATACGTCAAACTCTTCCATCGAAGGCATCTTCACTCCGCGCTCTTCAAGCTCGCGGCAAATGCTGCATATACGGGCGTGAGCGTACTGCACGTAGAATACGGGATTTTCGGAGGTTGCCTTTTTGGCAAGCTCAAGGTCAAAGTCGACTGTGCTGTCACAGCGGCGGATGACAAAGAAGAAACGTGTAGCATCCACTCCGACTTCGTCCATTATCTCTCTCAAAGTGATGATTGTTCCCGCGCGCTTCGACATCTGAACGGGCTTGCCGTCGCGAAGGAGATTGACCATCTGTATGAGCAGGACGTCAATAGCATCATCTTCGTATCCGAAAGCTTTGTTTACGGACTTGAGGCGCGGAACATATCCGTGGTGGTCTGCTCCCCATACGTAGATGAGCTTTTCAAAATTTCTGTCATATTTATTTTTGAGATATGCCACGTCTGACGTAAAATATGTAGGAACTCCGTTTGTGCGGATAAGAACTCTGTCCTTGTCGTCTCCGAACATGGTGGAGCGGAACCAGAGAGCACCTTCCTGCTCGTAGGCGTAGTCGCGCTTTTTGAGAGCTTCCATGGCAGGTTCGACAAGTCCGTCGTCGTAGAGTGACTTTTCAGAGAACCATACGTCAAATTTAACTCCGAAGTCCTCAAGGTCTTTCTTTATCATTCCTATGACAATTTTGCCTGTTTCGATCGAGAAGAATTCCTGAGTCTCTTCAAGGGGCTTGTCGGCAAGGGAAGTTCCGTACTTTTCCACATACATTGCGGCTATGTCCGTCATGTATTCGCCGTGGTAGCCGTCTTCCGGCATAGGAGCTTCGTCTGCGCGGCCTATGGCCTCAAAGTAGCGAGCCTGAGCTGATTTTCCGAGCAGCTCCATCTGAAGTCCCGCATCGTTTATATAATATTCGCGTTCGACGTTCCAGCCTGCAAAATCTAATATAGAGGCTGTGATGTCTCCTACCGCGGCTCCGCGTCCGTGTCCCATGTGCAGAGGGCCTGTCGGGTTTGCGCTTACAAATTCAACCTGTACCTTGCGGCCTTTTCCGTCATTCACACGGCCGTAATTCTCTTTTTTCTCTATTGCATTTTTTACGGCCTCTGTTATCCAATTTGAGGTAAGAGTAAAGTTCATAAATCCGGGCCCGGCCACTTCGGCTTTTTCGACAATATCGCCCTTAGGGAGAGATGCTATTATTGATGCTGCCAACTCTCTGGGATTTGTTCCGAAAGGTTTAGCAAGCTGCATGGCTATGTTTGAAGCCCAGTCCCCGTGCCCTGCCTGTCTCGGACGCTCGAGGCGAACTTCAAAATCTTCGGGAAGAGTTTGTCCGCGCTCTTCCGCAACACGACGCACCGCACTGTCCAGCGCCAGCTTTAGTTCTTCTGTTATGTTCTGCAAAGCAATAACACTCCCTTTATAAAATCTAAAACTTTTTACTTTCTGAACGGTATATCAAGAACAGGCCATCTGAGAGATGAGGCAAGCTCTTCTTTAAGAATAGCTGCCAAGTCTTTGTCAACCGTTACGCTCTTTACAATCCACAGACTGTCTGCAAGAAGCTGGGCCTTCTTCGGCCAGTGGGTTATTGACTCTTTAAGTACAGCCTTTGAGCCTTCGCCTATTTTTTTGACAGGCGGAAGCTGAACAACTTTGTATCCCTTAGGCATGTTAATTCTGACTTTCTGATCTATTGTGAATGGGAATCGGAAAGTGTAGTCAGAGTTTTTGCCTATCATCTCTCCTACTCTGGCAGGTATGCCTCCGGGCAGACGGAGCAGAAGATTGCCGGCATGTACTATTCCAGGAACGCAGGTCACATCGAATACGATTTTATACCCTGTCCTCGTAGGCTCAACCTCTGTTGGAGTGAGGCTCATTCCAGGCAGAGCGAAATTTATTCTGGTTCTTATAAGTGACGAAAGTCCGTCTTTCTGAGGGATTGCTCCGTTAAAGAAGAGTGAAGTCCATCCCCCTGTGACATTCAGCTGCAATGTTCCCTTAGCAACTCCGTTCCCGTCAAGATCCATGATCCACAGAGATGAAAGCTTATGGTCGGAGGGGCTTCCGGGCTTTACGTTTTGCTTTGTAAAATCGTCGCCATTCAGCTTATATATTGAAGAACCTATTATAGAGGGAGCAGTAACTCCAAAATCAGAGGTCTGCCCAGCCTGATAGAAAACAGACTTTCCTTTAGACGAGCCTGCCTCTATAACAGGGGCTGCCCATAGAGATAGAGCCGCAGGACTCTCCGCGTCGATATCTGTCACAGACTGCCACCACACGGAGGATTCCCAGCCTAATTTAACGAGCCAACGGTTAAGCAGAAGGGTGCGCTCCCAAGGAGTCCAAGGGCCTTCCTCCGGTATCTGAACCGCAGGACGCACCCAGTTCTCGGGATAGCCCGAAAGAAGGCGTGACGGCTCTGCCATCCACTGCATAAGCTTGAGCCCTTTTGCTGTCTTATCTCCCTTTGATGCCACAGTTGGGATAGGCAGAGACGGTATTTCCAGTTCGAGTTTATGCATCTCTTTCAAGCTGAGAGCAACGCCTTTTTTTGTACTGAAAGCAAGCTCGGGTCTTTTATAGACAACAAACCCTTCCCCGTTCCACGGTGCCTGGTTCATAACTGTCCACTTGTATTTTTTAAGTCCCTGAGCCTTTGTCACAGATGGTTCTTTGATGTCTCTCTCGTAACGGTAGAGCTCTATTCCCTCCGGTACTTCGGCAGTCACATTCTGCTCCCAGATGGGATAGGTGGATGCCATTGGTATAGCCGCATCTATGCCGTATCTCTTGGGATGACTTTCTCTTACGATAAGGACAACAGCGCGCCCTACGGCAGAATCGGGAGTTTTTATGAGATTAACTTCAGCTCCTCCTTTTAGAGTTGCCTTTGTTACTTCGAGAGCCCCCTCTTTCATCGCCGTCATAGGATTGTACCAAGATGCGTCGATAATCTCTGTCTTCCCCTCTTCGGGGACGGGAATGATTATTTTTTTCCAATCCTCGGGTATGGTCTCACCCATCATTATTATTGTTTTCTTTGTAGTTTCCATAGTTCCGTCATTGAGCATTTTAAATTCGCTGTCTTTAAGCCATATAAGGGCCTGAGCCTGAGCGAATCCATCCATTGACGGGACTTCTTTGTTAAGTCTGCGCAGTTCATCACGGATATCCCATGCAAAGGAAGGTGCAGCTGCTATAAGAAGCGCCAGCAGGGATATCAATATTGTCCGCGGCTTGCTGATTCTCACCCTCATCTAAATCACTGCTTTCCGCAGCACTGCTTGTATTTTTTCCCGCTTCCGCAGGGGCATGGGTCATTGCGCCCCACTTTTACGGCATTGACAATCGGCTGTGTCTTCTGAGCTGTAGCCATGAGCCCAGGATTTTCCGCATTAAGATCTCCCGCGGTGCGTTCGGGAACAGTGAACTCATCGTGGCTCTCTACCCATTTCTTCCTGTTGTCGTGCTGCTCGTGGGTCACAACAGATACTCTGAGGGCGAATTCCGTTATGCCCTCTCTTATCTGAAGCAGCATATCCTGGAAGAGGTTGAAGGACTCAAACTGGTACTCTATGAGAGGATCTTTCTGTCCTATCGCGCGAAGTCCTATGCCGCGGCGCAGCTCATCCATCGCAAGCAGATGCTCTTTCCAGCCTGTATCTAGGACTTCGAGGAATATGTATCTGAATATCTGTGAGGATATTTCCGGTCCCAAATCCTGAGCCTTCTGCTCAAAGCGCGATCTTATCTCCGCAAAGAGGTGCGGTGCGGCTTCTTCAAGTTCCTGTTCCGCCTGGACATTTTCTATGTGGCGGGATATGCCGGGCCAGAAAATGGCGTTCAGCTTAACACATGCCGCCTGGACATCTGGTTCTTCCTTATTTTTATCGGCAAATATTTTTTCAAGCTGAGCTTTTGCTGTGTCTTCTATAACACCGAGGGTACGAGCCTGGATGTCGGGATCGTTCAATATTTCGCCGCGTTCTTTGTAAACGGCCTCTCTCTGCTGGTTCATTACATTGTCGTAGGAGAGGAGCTGTTTTCTTATATCAAAGTGCATTTCCTCAACTTTTTTCTGGGCATTCTCTATAGCTTTGGAGAGCAGAGGATGCTCTATGCACTCGCCCTCTTCCATGCCGAGCTTTTCCATTATTCCCTGAACTCTGTCTCCTCCGAAAAGTCTGATAAGATCATCTTCCAGAGCTATGTAGAAACGGCTCTCTCCCGGGTCGCCCTGTCTTCCGGAGCGTCCTCTGAGCTGATTGTCTATGCGGCGCGACTCATGGCGTTCTGTGCCTATTATGCGAAGTCCGCCTGCCGCTATGACCTTGTCATGCTCTTCGGAGCATACAGCCTTATACTCGGCAAGCACTTCTTCATAGGCTGCAGGGTCGGCTTTGGGGTCTATTCCCCTTCTGAACATCTCTTCTTTTGCCAGGAATTCGGCATTTCCTCCGAGGACTATGTCAGTTCCTCGTCCAGCCATGTTTGTTGCTACAGTGACGGCTCCGAGGCGTCCTGCCTGAGCTATTATCGATGCTTCTTTGTCGTGAACCTTGGCATTTAATACATTGTGTGGTATTTTGCGCGCTTTCAGCAGTCGGCTCACATGTTCGGAATGCTCTATTGATGTTGTGCCTAGCAGAACAGGCTGTCCCTTTGTATGAAATTCCGCTACTTCATCCGCCGCGGCGCTGTACTTCTCGGCTACAGTCCTGTATATGGCATCAGCGTTGTCTATTCTGACCATAGGTCTGTGAGTCGGAACTACTATAACTTCGAGCCCATATATTTCTTTAAATTCCTCAGCCTCTGTCAAAGCGGTTCCCGTCATACCGGCGAGTTTCTTGTAAAGACGGAAATAGTTCTGAAGGGTAATAGTGGCAAGTGTCTGATTTTCGCGTCCTACTTTTACTCTCTCTTTTGCTTCAATGGCCTGATGAAGTCCGTCAGAGTAGCGGCGTCCGAACATAAGGCGTCCAGTAAATTCGTCGACTATTACGATCTCTCCGTCCTTGACGACATAGTGCACGTCGCGCTGGAAGAGGTGATGAGCTTTCAGAGACTGGACTATTTTGTGAGACAGGGAGGAATTGGCGAAGTCAGTGAAGAGGTTAGGGAGTTTCATCAGCCTCTCTGCCTTTGCAATTCCGGCTTCCGTAAGAGCAAGGTTGCGGTCCTTTTCCTCGACTTCAAAATCAACACCTTTATTGAGTTCTCTCGCTACGCTGTCCGCAACACGGTAAGGCTCCGTGTCATCTTCGGAAGGACCGGATATTATAAGAGGAGTTCTCGCTTCATCTATAAGTATGGAGTCGACTTCGTCAACTATGCAGTAAAAATGTCCGCGCTGTACCTGCTGTTCTTTCTGTATCGCCATATTGTCGCGCAGATAGTCAAAGCCAAATTCGCTGTTTGTCCCGTATGTTATATCTTTAAGATAGGCTTCCGCTCTGTCTTCCTGGCTCATAAAGGGTGATATGACTCCAACCGAGAGTCCCATTCCGTTGTAAACAGGCGACATCCATTCTGCGTCGCGCTTTGCCAGATAGTCGTTTACCGTTATTACATGAACGCCTTTGCCAGCTATCGCGTTGAGAGCAACCGCAAGTGTGGCTACGAGAGTTTTTCCTTCTCCTGTCTTCATTTCGGAAATTTTTCCGTCGTGAAGAGCCATACCTCCTATAAGCTGTTCTTTAAAGTGGCGGAGGCCCATTCTTCTTGTCGATACTTCGCGGACTCTGGCAAATACTTCGGGCATAATGTCATCCAAAGTTTCGCCCTTGTCGAGACGCTCTTTAAAAACAACTGAGGACTCGGCCAGCTCCTCATCGGTCAGTTTTTTGACGCTCTCTTCAAAAGAATCTATTATTGCTGCTTTTTCTTCGTACTTTGCAATTGCTCTGTCATTAGGGTCAAAGCCCAGAGCTTTAATTACTCCGTTAAAAAAGCCCATAGAGTATTCCACCTTTCAAATGGTACAAAAACACAATTCTGTGTCAAAGCACTTTTTCATATCTTATAATTATATCCTTTAGCATACATGATAGTCAAAGTGAAATAGCGTAAAGCTGAAAAAATAAAACGGGTGCGAAAAAATCCGCACCCGTTTTCACAATGCATATTAATGTTA
>CAYRAI010000044.1:0-17830 GCA_964422205.1 uncultured Synergistaceae bacterium
AATAAAACGGGTGCGAAAAAATCCGCACCCGTTTTCACAATGCATATTAATGTTATTTGCCGCACATCATGAGAGCAAATATTTTTGACTCGTTGATTATGTGCTCTATCACGGCATATTCGTTGGGCATGTGAGCACAGTCAGCCTCCTGGCACCATACGACTGCCGGCACTCCGCTGCGGCGGAAGAATGCGGCGCATGTTCCGCCTCCGACTCCTCCGACTTTCGGCGTTACCGGAAGCACCTCTTTAACTGCATCGAGGAGTATCCCCACGATGGGGGCATCGGAAGGAGTTGGGGCCGGAGCCTGTTCCTTCTGAGGGAATGTGTAAGAAATTTCAACCTTATATTTGTCGCTTATCTCTTTTATTACGGAATCCACAACACTCATAACTTCTTCAAGTGGTATTGTCGGCAGGACTCTGCAGTCAAAGCAGAATACTTCGCGCCCCGGCACTGTGTTGACATTTGGCACATTGGCATTGCGGCGCGTCGGTTCAAATGTGGAGCCTGCGGGAGAGAAGAGCTCGTCCGTCTCGGGGAACGCCTCGTGCAGAGCTTTATCCAGTACAACGGAAAACTCGTTGGCGGCACGGCAGGCGTTATTGCCTAGGTCGGGGGTGCTTGCATGAACCTGCTCGCCTTTAACTTCAAATTCTATCCAGCAAATGCTTTTTTCCGCTACTTCTATGAAGTCGCCTTTTTCGTTTCCTCCGTCGGGAACTATTACAAGGTCGTCATCTTTAAAGAGATTTTTGTCGATAAGATAGCTTATTCCGTGCTTGCTGCCAACTTCCTCATCAGCGACCATGCAGAGGCATACTTCATACTCGGGAACAATATTGTTCTTCTTAAGGGCAACTGCTGCATAAAGTGAGGATACGAGTTCCTGGCAGTTGTCGTTGGAGCCTCTTCCGTATATTTTGCCGTCTTTAATCTCGGCTTTGAACGGGTCTGTGTTCCACAAAGAACGCTCGCCCTCCGGCACAACATCGGTATGGGATATTATCCAGAGCCGCTTTGATGTTCTGCCCGGCATTCTGACGATTATATTGGGACGGACTCCTCCAGCCGCTTTAGGGTCGGGGGAGTTATAAATCTCTGGTTCTCCGAACCCTAGCTCTCTGAGTTTGTCCGCGAGGTAGAGCCCCTTGCGGTACTCGCCTTCCCCTCCGTCGTTGGGGTTGATTGCGGGAATTGCGATTAGGGCTGAAAGAGTTTCAAGCATATCGGGCTCAAGAGCCTGGACCGTTTTGAAAAGCTGTTCTTTCATATAAAAGCCTCCGATCATACTTTAATATTTTAAAAGCGGCTTGCGCCGCCGATTTAATCCAATAGGTCTATGCACTTTATGAGATAGTCGCCGCCCGACCATATTGTAAGGAACATTGCCACCCACATTACCTCTATGCCGCCGGAAACGTTGAAAAGAAGCAATATTATGCCTATTATCTGGCTTACCGTCTTAAGTTTGCCTCCCTTTGACGCTGCTATGACTATGCCTTCGGACGCGGCAATCATACGAAGCCCTGTTACTATAAACTCTCTTGAGATTATAACCACAACCATCCACGCGGGAACTCTATGAATATCTACGAGAGCGACAAGAACGGCAACGACCATTATTTTGTCAGCAAGAGGATCTATAAATTTACCTAGGTTTGTGACAATGCCTCTTTTGCGTGCTATATATCCGTCCGCCGCATCCGTCAGAGATGCTATTATAAAGACAAAACCGGCCAGCATGTCCCCTACGTTGACACCTTCGATAAAACCAAACTGCCCTCTCTGCGTCAGAAAGACCATCACTATAGGAACCAGGAATACTCTTGATATGCTAAGCATGTTTGGCAAATTTAACGCGCTCATACTCATTTCTCCTCAGCTGAATGCAAAGTAGTCTGTTTAAAACTTAGTCATATTATAACAATAGCATCTATTTTTATAGCGTATAATGTGCTGTTTGCTTAAAATAAAACCCGACTTTGAGTTTTTACCTATTTCCTAAACCTGACTATCGTCACTCCGTAGCCGCCCTCCCCCGGGCCTCCTAAGTTGTGCTCGACAATATAGGGGGTTCTTTTGCAAAGTTCCTGTACCTCTTTGCGCAATATTCCCTGTCCTCTGCCGTGTATTACTGTTACAGAATCATATCCCGCACGGTACGCCTGGTCAAGATACTGTTCCACCATGGGAAGAGCCTCGTCTATCGTCATGCCGCGAACCATTATTGATGCAGGAACTCCGACAGGGCGCGCTACTTTTATCTGAATCGAAGGCGGCTGCTGCGGAAGCTCTTTCTGTGTAACAATTGTCAGTTTAGAAATAGGCACTTCAACCTCGGCAATGCCTGCCTGAACGCGGACTTTTTTGCCCATTACCTCTGTTACCACCGCTGTGCCTTTTGTACCTATAATGCGGACCGTATCCCCCGCTTTTAGCTTTCCGTCCGTTGCTGCTACGGACTGCATAGCTATCTTTTTGTCTTCTCTCTTAACCGCAGACTCTTCTATTTTCTGGAAGTGGCTTCTTTTCTTTTCAAGCTCTCTGCGCGCGGAGGATTCCGCTTCTGCCGCTTCCATATTTTTTATTAAGGCTCTTGCGGAATCTTCGGCATTTCTGACAATGCTCACAGCCTTTTTGTCGGCGCTCGCTATAAGAGAGTCGCGTTTTTCTTCTATAGACTTTATTTTATTTTCATAATCATTTTTTAAAGAATCAAGTTTTTTCTTGGATATTTCTATCTCACGAAACTCCCTTTCGAGAGCTCCGCGCTTTTCGTGAAGCTCGCCTATGAGGTCTTCCATTGATATTTCACTGCCAGTTATGGCCTCTTCGGCACGTGCTATTATCTCGCGCGGCATGCCAAGTTTGCCAGCTATCAGCAGAGCGTTGCTTCGCCCCGGAATCCCTATGAGTATCCTGTATGTGGGCGAAAGTGTGGCTGTATTAAATTCAACGCTTGCCGTCTCTATGTTTTCTGTTATTAAGGCGAATCTTTTTATCGGATTGTGGTGCGTTGTGGCAAGGACGAGAGCTCCTTTTGTCTTAAGCCAGTCCAGCAGAGCTATACCCAAAGCGGCTCCCTCTTCCGGGTCTGTTCCGGCTCCGAGTTCGTCAAGCATGACGACGGAGCGATCCGTGACCTTTTGAAGTATATCCGTTATGTGGTTTACATGAGCACTGAAGGTAGACAAGCTCTGTTCGATGCTCTGTTCGTCTCCGATATCCGCAAATATCTCTCCGATATCTCCCACGCAGGAATCCTCTGCCGCCGGTATTGGAAATCCCATCCACGCAAGTATTGTGCAGACTCCAGCAGTTTTAAGCGCTACGGTCTTTCCTCCCGTATTAGGCCCTGTTACGACAAGTATTCTGAACTTTTCGCCGCAGCTTATATCAATGGGGACTGCTCTGCCGAAAAGAAGCGGGTGCTTCGCATTTTTGAATGAGAACATTTTCTTGGCAGAGAGCTTTGGAAGCTTCCACCTCTCTGTTCTTGTCTTTTCGGAAAGAGCGTAAAAAAGGTCAAGTTTTCCCAGCACGTCCTCTGCATCAAGCACACCCTTGCTCCTCTTCAGGAGCTTCGCTGTGAGCTCTCTCAGTATCTTCTGCTCCTCGTGCAGTTCGGCGCTTCTGCAGGAAGTAAAGGTATTGTTCAGCATTATAAGAGAGTGGGGCTCCATATATACTGAGTTGCCCGAGCCCGATCTGTCAACCGCTATTCCTGGAAATGTGCTTATAGCGTCCTGTCTGACGAGGAAGGCGTGGCGCCCGTTGCGCAGAGCCAGCACCCTTTCCTGAAGCATTGAGGCAATACCGGGGCTGTTTAGTATGGCGTGAGCCTTGCGCCTTATTGTCTCTCTGACGGTTCTTATCTCTGCGCGAACTTCTCTGAGCTTATCCGAAGCGCAGTCGTAGATGCGCCCGTCGTCGTCAATGACTTCAAGCGCGGTTATTTCTTCGGCAAAATCTCTTATGTCTTTTATTATGAATGAAAATGCGGGGTATGTTTCACGTTCCGAGACAAGGCGTTCTTTAATTTTCATAGCGAGAGAGAGAAGAACTCTGACTTTAAGAAGTTCTTCTCCTGTCATTATGCCTGTTTCGTCGGCTTCGGCAAGAAAGGGTGATACCGGAGCAATGCCGCTCTGCCAGGGAAGTTCGCCCTTTTTTTCCCGATAAGCCTCGACAGAACTGTAAAGTTCATGCCTCTTTTTGAGCTCCGCCATATCTGAGGCGGGCTCTGTTTCACGCGCGGCCATAACGCCCAGCTCGCTCCTGCAAAGCTTCGATATCAGAGACAGGGTTTTGGCTATCTCAAGGCTTTGGTAAGCCCCTTGTTCTACAAACATTCTATTTTGCTCCTATATAATTTCTATTCCGCTGCGGCAGGCTGTTATAACGATTTAGGCCCGCTGTCACCCCTTCTGTAAGGGCGCAGTATCTGCTCCAATGTGCCGCTGGGAAATTCCGTGGCATCGGGCAGTATGTCAAAATCAATAAGAATCTGACGGGCCGCGGGCCAATTTCTTCCCGCATAGCGAAGAGCGTCACTGTCTGTCATCCATGTCGGGTTTACGACAGGAGCCAGAAGGATTCCCCCTACCAAGACAACATAGACAAGTATCACCGTCTTGAGCAGTCCGGAAAAAATGCCGAGCAGCTTATCTACGAAGCCAAGGTGCACGGCTGAGATGACACCCTTTAAAGCGCATCTGATCATGGCGGTCAGAAGTGTTATTGCAAGCCAGACAACTATTACAGCCAATACCTTTGACGCATAAGGGCTTACTCCCAGAAAGGATACCAAAACAGCCCCTACAGCAGAGGAGAATTTGAAGGAGAAGTACATGCTGCATATAAAGCCGGCAAGGGTCAGTATCTCCGCAACAAATCCTCGGAAACATCCTCGGATGACAAAATAGCATCCGAGGATTAGAAAAAACAAATCAAGCGCATGCCAGCCCGAAAGATTCACTGCTTATGCTCTTCTTCCGAAAACCGGCTGACCATAGCGTCGGTCTTCCTGTGAAGTTCCTCAAGACGGAAAGAGAGGGACATAAGGGCAAGAAACAGGCGTTCATCCTGACACAGCGAGGATGGGTACTGGCTCACTGCTGCCTGCACATTTTTGACAACAGAGATAAAGCGCTCCTCGTCAAGCTGAGTGGTGAGCGTGTATCTCTGTCTTCCCACAAAGAATGAGTATTTGCCCTCACCCCAATTTTTTATTTCAGGCAGTACGTCCATTTAATGCGCCCTCTGCCGGACTCTAGCCGATAGAGAGGCTATCTTCTTTCTTTTCATCAGGAGTTATCGAAGAAAGACGGCCAAGTAGTCCCTTCAATCTGCTCTCTATCTCTTTTTTCTCATTGTCTGTCTCAAGAGATTTCTTCTGAGCATCTTCCTGAAGCTGCAAAATCTCCAAGTCTCTGTCGTCGATTATACCCCTCAGCTCCGCCGCTTCTCTTTTCAGCTGTTCCTTCTCTGCGGCAAGAGCAGAGATTAGGGATTCAAGTTTATCAAGAGCCGAGTCAAACTGTTGAAACTGCTGGTTCATAATAACACCTCCGTATCGGTATCAGTTGGCGCCTCTTACATCTCCGCCAAACTTTTTGCCTATTTTCTTGACCATCTGTTTCGTTGCCGTCTCTATCTTATCAGATGTGAGGGTTCCTGTGTCGGAGCCTATCCATGTTCTGAATGAAACTGATTTTTTGCCTGCCCCAACCTGTTCGCCTCTGTACTCGTCAAGGAATTGAACTTTTTTGACAAGCTCAACCTTTAATGCTATTGCCTCTATCTCAGCCCAGCTGACACTCTCGTCAAAGACAATAGAAAGGTCAAAATCAACCAGAGGATATGCGGGAAGATGTATGAATGTATTCTGCCTTGACGCAAGAGGAACAAGTTTTTCTACGTCAAGTTCAAAGATAACAGCTACACCGCGCTTGATTCCTGCGTCTCTGGCAGATTTTAACGATAAAAGTCCCAAGTCGCCTATGACTTCGCCGCCCATAAGGATATTGAGCCAGAGTTTTTCTTCCGCCCATACCGGTCTTTTGACCTGAGCAAATGAGAGCGGCTCCGACTGAATGCCTCTGTGCATGTACTCGACAACGCCCTTTGCCTCGCGGAAGAGATGCCTTGCGTCGCTCCCGGCAAAAGCCGCTCCGAGGTGGCGCGCCATTTCGGGCAAGAGTTCCGCGGAAGAGTTTATAGCATGATAGTTTCTGTCAAAGAATACCTGTGTAAGTTCAAAGACACGAAATTCGTCATAGTATCTTAAATTTGTGAAAAGGGCCTTTAAAAGTCCGGGAACCAAAGAAGAACGCAGGTGACTCTCGTCAGGGGCCGGAGGAGTGCTGAGAGTGAGCATTTCCGCCGCGTCACATCCTGCAGCTGATATATATTCGTCTTCCGTCCAGGGATATGTAAATATTTCCTGCATTCCGCAGCGGAAAGCAAGATATTCTCTCAGATCACGCTCCATATCTGGCGTGCGCTGATTTATCGCCTTTTCGAGAACAACCGTGGGAGCGGTAAATTCAAAATTCTCATATCCCATCAGCCTTGCGACTTCTTCGAGAATGTCGTCCGGCAGCGATATATCTCCTGTCGAACGCCATGACGGAGCCTCAGCAGAGATATTATCTCCGTCTATATCCACTTTAAAGCCAAGAAGTCCCAGAGTTTCTTTAACCTTTTCCCCTGTAAGCTCTCTTCCAAGACGCTTGCGCAGGAAGGAAAGAGATACATCGACTTTAGCCGACTCAAGAGGCACGGGATAATTGTCTGTATAAGCGGTAACTTCTGACTCCGGGAAATATTTCTTAAACATCGAGAGAGCGACCGATATCGCTTCGTCGACGCGCTGAGGGTCAATGCCCTTCTCATAGCGGGAAGACGCTTCGGTTCTTATATCAAAGCGCTGAGCGGTACGTCTGATTCCAAGAGGAGCAAAGTTTGCAACTTCAAGAATTATCTCGGTTGTCTCGGGAAGCACGGAATCGAGCTTTCCGCCCATAACTCCAGCCAGAGCCACAGGGTTGTTGTCATCGGCAATGACAAGATCCTCCGAAGTGAGGTCAAGCACTTCTCCGTCGAGCAGTTCAAGCCTCTCTCCCGCCTCAGCAGTTCTGACATGTATGCCTCCGTTTATGTGACTTCTGTCAAATCCGTGAGTAGGCTGTCCTGTTGCCAGCATGACATAGTTTGTTATGTCCACTGGCAGATTGATGGGCCTTACTCCGACACGCCAAAGAAGGCTCTTCATCTCAAAAGGAGAGGGGACACAGCCAACATTGTTAATTATCAGGCCGGCATATCTTGCGCAGCGGGCTTTGTCCTCAACCGAAACGGCAAGGCCTCCCTCAGCATGTGAAAGATCCGCCTTTTCAATCGTCTTTAGAGCCGTGCCGTATATTGCGGCGAGTTCCCTTGCCATACCGTAGTGTCCCCAAAGGTCGGGGCGGTTTGTCATGGATTTGTTGTCTATTTCAAGTATCACGTCGTCAAGGCCTAGAGCCTTGGCAAGAGGTGTACCCGGGAGAGTATTAAAATCTGTTAAATCCATTATCTCCGCGTGTACCGCGGGGAAAAGCTCGTCCAGACCAATTTCTCCTGAAGCACATATCATTCCGTAGCTCATTACGCCGCGCAGCTTTGCAGGCTTTATCTCGACAGGCTCGCCCTCTCCGTGCCAGCGCACCCATGCGCCTGGCTTGGCGACAACCACAAGCTGTCCCGCCTCAAGGTTTATTCCGCCGCATACGATTGTACTTGGAGCAGCATCACCGGTATCTACAGTACAGATGCGCAGCTTGTCGGCATCTGGATGAGGCTCTACGGTCAGAATGCGTCCTACCACAAGCCCCATAAGAGAGTCTGCGAGATTAACCGCGTCCTCTACCTCGACTGTGCACATCGTCAGGTCGTATGAAAGTTTTTCCATTGTAAGACCTTCGGGAAGGTCGACATATTTTTTTATCCAATTAAGTGAAAGTTTCATCGTATCTATCTCCTATTTGAACTGATTGAGGAAGCGAAGGTCGGCACTGTGGAAAAGTCTGACATCATCTACGCCGTAGCGCATCATAACGAGGCGGTCAAGCCCGATATTGATGTAAAAGCCCGACCAGACAGACGGGTCTAGTCCCGCAGATTTAAGGACGTTGGGGTGCGGTGTGCCTCCAGGCATTACCTCTATCCAGCCTACGTGCTTGCAGACTTTGCAGCCCTCTCCGCCACAGACAAGGCAGCGCATATCGATTTCAAATCCCGGCTCGACAAATGGAAAGAAACCTACTCTCATACGAACTTCGACATCACGGCCGAAGACCTTATCCAATATGGTCTTGACAAGAACTTTGCCGGATGAGAAGGAGAAATCTTTGTCCACGATAAGCGCCTCATACTGGAAGAAGGCGCGCTCATGGCGTGCGTCAGTGGTTTCGTTGCGGTAAACTCTGCCGGGATAGACAAAGCGCGCAGGAGCTCCGTGCTCCTTTAAGTAGCGCACGCTTGCTCCGGTCAGGTGAGGACGCATACAGAGCCTGTCTGCTCCGTGTCCCTCCTCGTGCCCCTTAATCCAATATGTGTCCATGCTCTCGCGGGCAGGATGTTCGGGAGCGAAATTTAAGTTGTCAAAAGCAAAGAGTTCACTTGTAATTTCAGGTTCTGAAAATACTTCAAAACCCAAAGAGCGAAAAGCATCGTTGAGGTCATAGCACATCTGAGTAATGGGGTGAAGTCCGCCTCTGAATGGCTCAATCCCCGGAAGAGTGATGTCGGCGGCTCCGTCCACGGAAGATGCCGTGTCCAAAAGAGTGTCGCTGCGCTTGTCTATTGCGTCGCTTAAAATCTGCTTAACTTCATTTGCAGCCTGTCCAAGCACTCTTCTGAGCTCCGGAGAAGCCTGCCCGACACTTTTAAGTATCTCCGTAACTTCGCCTTTGCGTCCGAGAAGATTTGCGCGAACAAGCTGCAGCTCTTCCGGAATAGATGTCTCGGATATCTTCTCCATGCCAAGCTGCTTCAGTTTTTCGAGCTTCTCAAGCAGTCCTGAGTCAGTCAATGCCTCTGATCCTGATTTTTTAAGTTCTTCCAACACTAGTCATTCCTCCAATATTTGTCCGTCTGCTAAAGCTTGTCGGACAAATTTAATTCCTTTATCTCCTGCAGATCTGAGAGATCCGTTGTTTGTGAGACCAGCTTATCCATGTCCGCTCTGTGGCCGAGCACCCACAGCCTGTCATTCGCACCGAAAGGCCTCACCGGCGACGGAGTGGATTGTTTGCCCTCAGATTCAAGCAATATAACTATAACATTGTATCTCTGCGAGAATCGCAGATCCGCCATGCTCTTGCCCAGCATTTCCGGCAGAGGACGGACTTTTCCGAGAACAAAGTCGCCTCCGTCTATCCTGGTAAAACTGGAATACCACGGATATACAAGGCTTTCAGCCATTTTATCTCCCATATCCCATTCGGGAAAAACTATCTTGTCCGCTCCCACACGCTTTAAGACTTTGGCATGGAGCATGTTGGAAGCTCTGGATATGAGGAGAGGCACACCCAAGTCAGACAATATTGACGTGCATAGAATGCTGTTCTCAAGGGCCTCACCTATAGTAACTATAGCGACATCAACCTCTTTGGCTCCGACTTTAATAAGAGCATTCTCATCAGATACATCCAACTGAGCAGCCACATCTATTTTTTCAGACATTTCGAGAACGGGAGCCTGCTGTCCGTCAACGCCTATGACAGTCTGACCGAGTTCTGCAAGCTTCTCGCATAGTGAAATTCCAAAACGTCCCAGTCCGACTATGAGAAAAGTCTTTTTACTCTCCGGCATATTATCTCCTCCGATTTAACCGACAGGTATGTGTGTTTCGGGATAGTGCACTTCTGTCCTCTTATCCGCCGTTATGAGAGTGGCGAAGAAAGAAAGAATTCCCACTCTCCCCCAGAACATTAGAGTTATCAGTACCAGCTTGCTGGGCATAGAGAGACTCGGCGTTATGCCGAGACTCAGACCGACTGTTCCTATAGCCGATGCCGCTTCATAAATTATAAAGCTGAAAGGCACATCCTCCAGTATCGTTATAACTATAGCCCCCAGCATAAAAGTGGCGGTATAGACAACAGTAAGCGCAAGTGCTCTTCTCTCCGTGGCGGACGATATGCTTCTATTCATAAAGGTGCTCTCTTTTCTGCCGCGAAGCTCATTCCATACCGATATGGCAAGCACACCCAATGTCGTTGTCTTTATACCTCCTCCGGTTGAGGAGGGAGATGCTCCTATTACCATGAGCAGAATAGTCACAGCCTGCCCCAGTCCTGAGAAGCGCGCAGGATCTACCGTATCAAACCCAGCTGTTCTGGCAGTTACACTGGCAAACAGAGCATTCCAAATCCTCGCGAAGAATGGCATGCCCTTAAATGCTGAGTTCCAATCTGAAATTACAATGAGAACAGTGCCTATGACAATGAGCCAAAAAGTCAGAAAAAGAACCATCTTTGTGTAGTGCGAAAACCTTTTTTTCTTCCTAAGCCAAGCAAGAAACTCCGCCACGACGGGGAATCCTATTCCACCCAGAACTATAAGAGACATTATCGCAAAAGGAACAATGAATGTCTGTGCAAAAGGACGGAGTCCACCGTTAATGGGAGAGAAACCTGCATTGCAGAAAGCGCTTACAGAGTGAAAAATAGCATAATATAGAGATGTCGCGGCAGATTCTCCGTTCAGCAGAAAACCTACAAACAGAACCACCGCGCCAATACTTTCAATGTAAAATGTATATCTGAGTATCATTTTAAGAAGAGAGACAGCTCCGTTTACTCCCTCAAGCCCAAGTCCGCCCAAGAAAAACAGCCTGCTCTTTATTCCTATTCTCTTGCCTACAGCCAAAGATAGAAAGACCATGGCAGTCATAAAGCCAAGCCCGCCTATCTGAACCAGCAAAAGCAAAATAATCTGAGAGACAAATCCCATGTCCGAGTAGACAGAGACTGTAGCGAGTCCCGTCACACATACAGCGGAGGTTGACATAAACAGAGCATCCGTTGTAGTCATGTCAATTCCATATATAAATCTGTTCGATAGCAATAGCAGAAGGGCTCCCGCCAGTACTACCAGCAGGAACCCTGTAACAATAACGTTTTCTACCTTGTGCGATGTGTGCAGCTGCAAGGTTATCCTCTCACTAGAGAGCGGCTTTCGCCTTCTCGACAAGCTGCGCGAATGCGGCCATGTCGTTTATGGCAAGGTCGGCAAGCATCTTGCGATTGATTGTGATATTTGCTCTTTTAAGGCCGTTGATGAGAGCGCTGTAGGCAATGCCGTTTGCGCGTGCTGCGGCATTTATACGTACAATCCAGAGTTTGCGGAAGTCACGCTTCTTAATCTTACGTCCGGCAAACGAACTTGTAAGAGCATGCAGATAAGCTTCGCGTGCGCGGCGGTATACGTTCTTCTTGCGTCCCCAGAATCCTTTTGTGATGCTGTATAGTTTCTTTAATTTATTGCGGCTTGCGCTTGAACCTTTTACTCGCATTTAAAGTCACTCCTCAGAATAATTTCTTATAATAAAGTCAATTAGTCCCAGCTTTATGCGTAGGGCATTACCTTCTTGACGTGTCCTTCAACTCCTGCTGGCAGGATTCCCTGCTTTCTGAGTGAGCGCAGACGCTTTGAATTCTTTGAAGAAAGAAGGTGACCGCGGCCGCTCTTTTTGAACGCGACTTTGCCGGTACCTGTAATCTTAAAGCGTTTCTTTGTGGCGGAGTGTGTTTTCATCTTAGGCATTGCATGTTCCTCCTCTTGTTCTGTACCCCATGCGGGGTCACTTCATTTAATTTTCAGCTGAATCTTCCGATTCAAGCTCTTTAACCTGTTTATCCGAAATAGGCTTTGGCTTCTTTACAGGTTCCGGCATGGATGGGGCTATCATAATTCTCATATATGCACCTTCCATACGGGGCTCCATCTCAATTTTGCCGAAATCGGCAACAGCCGCAACGACTTTATTGAGAACTTCACGCCCTCTGTCAAGAAAAGCCATCTCTCTGCCTCTGAAGAAAATAGACACCTTAACTCTATGTCCGGCTGAAAGGAACGTTTTCACGGCCTTAACCTTAAAGTCATAGTCATGCTGGTCTATTTTCGGACGCATCTTAATTTCTTTTACAACCTGATTCTTTTGTTTCTTACGTGCGTCCTTGTCCCTCTTCTGCTGCTGGAAACGGTACTTACCGTAATCCATTATGCGGCAGACCGGCGGAGTAGCCTGGGGAGCAACCTCGACAAGATCAAGTTCAGCCGCTTCGGCCATGGCTATTGCCTCTTTTGTACTGATAACACCGCGTTTCGCATTCTCTTCGTCGATAAGAAGTATTTCTGTTGCCCGAATGTCATGATTTACGCGCGGTTCTTCTTCCTTATTGTTTGCTATGGCGTTACACCTCCTGATATTTTTTTTCATATAAAAATGGGATGATGCAGTGCATGCACCATCCCATAGAAATTTCTTCCCGGGTCGGCCTGACAACATAAAATCGGCAGGCGAGAGCGCATCCTCTGCTTAAATACCCGTTGATATAAATCAACTGATGAATGATAGCATATGGGGGAAACAAATGCAAGTCTCTCTTTGCTATTGACACTCCTTGGGGGATATGGCATATAATATTTTTTTGTAATAAAAAATTTACGATGTGTAACTTTGCTTAAGCAGCGTTATGAAAAAGGAGGAGTTACTTTGAAAATCGCAGTGCTTGTGAAGCAGGTTCCTGCAGTTGACACGGTAAAAATAGACGAGAGTACCGGCACTATGATCCGCGACGGAGTGGAAGCCGAGCTCAACCCGCTTGACCTGCACGCCGTTGAATCTGCAGTATGTATAAAAGAGAGCCGCCCCGAAGGCGAGACCGAAATAACAGCATTAACAATGGGGCCTCCTCAGGCAAAAAAGACCCTCCTTTACGCAATAGCTATGGGATGCGACAAGGGTGTGCTGATCTCCGACAGAAAATTCGGAGGAGCTGACACACTCGCCACGGCAAGAACCATAGCCGCGGCTCTTGAGAAGGAAGGCCCTTTTGACCTGATTTTTGCCGGAGAGAGAGCCACGGACGGAGAAACGGGACAGGTGGGGCCAGCATCCGCAGAAATTATGAAGATGCCGGCTCTGACATACGTAAGCGGTATAGAAGAGCTTACAGATAAAAAAATCAGAGCGGTTCGCTCCGTAGAGGGAGGGCATGAGACAGTCGAGTGCCCTCTGCCCGCTTTTATAATACCGGTTAAAGAGATGAACATTCCGCGCCTCTGCACTCTGGGGGGAAAGCTGCGGGCAAAGCAGAGCGAAATAGCGCCGCTTAATGCGGCAGACCTCGGACTGTCGGACGATGAGACAGGGCTCAAAGGTTCGGCCACTCAAGTCGTGAATGTGACATATCCCAAAGTTACGAGACACGGAGTAAAAATCAATGCTTCCTCATCCTTGGACGAAGCCCTCTCCGCCGTAATAAAAGTATTGGAAGACAACAATTTCATGGAGGCGGTAAGATGAGCAATACAACAGGCGAAGTCTGGACACTTGCCGAAGTGCGGGATAAAGAAATTCACCCGGTCTCGAGGGAGCTTCTCGCATGGGGACGAGAACTTGCCGATGACCTTGGAGTTCCCTTGGCAAGCGTCGTCATCAGCAGCGGCATAGAAGATAAGGCAAAGAATTTAGCTTCATACGGCGCTGACAAAGTTTATTTCGCGGACGAGCCCGAGTTTGAAAATTTTAAACCTGACATCGTAGTTACTATGCTTGAAGAGCTCACGGAAAAGTACATGCCGTCGGTTTTGATAGCTTCCGCAACAACTCAGGGCAGAACGGTAATGCCCATGCTCTCCGCGCGGCTTGGCTGCGGACTGACGGCAGACTGCACGGAGATGAAAATAGACGAAAAATCAAAGAGACTCATACAGACACGCCCTGCCATAGGAGGCAACGTCATGGCGGATATAAAGACAAAAGGGCGCGATCCGCAGATGTGCACTGTCAGGCCTAAGTCAAAGAGACCGCTGATGTGCGATCCGAGCCGCAAATGCGAGATGATAAAAGAAGAGCCGAAAAAAGACGCGCTGAACTCGCTTCTTGCCTACATAGGATTTGAGCCAGAGCATTCCGTGGGGCTTCCCCTCCAGGAGGCGGAGCTCATCATTGCAGGCGGCAAAGGCATGAAGGGCGCTAAAAACTTTGCAAAGCTCGAAGAGCTGGCATCCCTTCTCGGAGGCTCTGTCGGGGCTTCGCGAGCCGCGGTAGACTTGGGGTGGGCTCCTTACTCGGCTCAAGTAGGACTGAGCGGCAAATCCGTAACCCCTAGAATATACCTGGCTTTCGGAATATCCGGTGCTGTTCAGCACATAGCTGGAATGTCGGGAGCGGAGACAATCATAGCCGTCAACCATGACCCCGAAGCTCCAATTTTCAGAGTAGCGGACATATCGATACAGGCAGATGCCATGGAATTTTTAACCGCACTGACGGAAAGAGTTCGAGAACTTGTAAAACACGCCTGAGCTTTAAAATTTTAAGGAACACACAAGCCCCCCGAAGAATGCTTCGGGGGGCTTTGCGATAAATCATAAATCCAGCCGCAGAGAGTGTCTATTTCCCCGTCGGTGTGCAGTACGCCTTTATGCAGACATTCGCGGTCTCGTCTATGAAATTTAAATCCGTCCAATATTTGCCCGATGCGGAAATAAAGCTCTCTTTCGGGTGAGAGACAGACTTTGCATGATCTTCGTCACCCGCGATGCGCATCTCCGCGGGTATGGGAAATTCCGAACCTTTAGCCGTCAGCTTCATTACGACGGAAAAACGCTCGCCGTTTTTGACCTTAACGGGAGTCGGCAAATCTATAGAGTGGAATCCCGGCGCGCCAAGAACATATTTTTGTGTCAGAGCAAGATGGCCCGTTGCAGGAGAATCCGCTGCAGTTTCCGTGTATATCGCAACTTCGCACTCGGTATCGGGGCGGGGGGTGTACAGTGCTACCGAGTTCACGTTTTCGTTCCGCTCCGCCGTAAATATATTTGCGCACCAGGCCGGAATAGTGCGCCCCTGAGATTTAAGCGCAACATCGTCGCCGTTTATAAATATCGCCATCCCCAGTATGTCATATTGATAAATATTTTCATCGGGAACAACAGGCACAACATCGTAGACAATCCCGTTTACCATTGTCCCCTCTTCATAGGGCACATAAAAATATCCCTTGTCGCCCCAGTCTTTGCCCCAACTGTTGCGCACTATCCATGCGCCGTTTTTTGACGGCTTAGGTGCGCGTCCATTCTTTCCGCCGAACTTGTCGCGGCTGAAATCATCGTTCCATCCCACTATGAGCACATCATGGTTCGCAGTGCGGTAGACCGATCCGCGCCCTTTGTCACCCAGCTTAAAACCGGTGTAGTAGCCGAAAGACGAAGATAAGAGATCCTCGGCGGAGGCGCCTCCGTCCTTTCCGTCGGGGAAGCATAGAGCAGCACTCGCTCCGCCATATTTTGCAATAGCAGACTTTATAGTGCTAATACGCTCCCCCGCAAGAGGCACATCCGAGGCATCCTCTCCGAGATATAATATGCTCTTTAACTTAAACTTCTTCTGCGTCACCTGCGGCTTTACGGCCTTAGCTTTTTTTAGCGGATATGGAGCATCCTTTTCATATACGGGGCCCGTACCCCTTGCGAGGATTGCCGAGGACATAAAATCCGACGCTTCCGTATCGAATCCGCTGTTTTTCGCGGAGCGGAAAGAGTACAACTTTTGGGATTCATCGTTAAAAGTATAGTAAGAAAGATAATACTCCGAAAGGTCGATATCCTTCTCCGCCAGCCCTTTCTTTATGAGGTTCGACTCCATTGCCCCCGTCACCGCGAATGACCAGCATGTGGAGAAATCGCCCTGGTCTCTGACGGGAGGAAGCATTCCGCGCATGTCATAAACATTCTCTGCGGAGGCATGAGCCGAAAGTGCGATAAAAAAAATCGCTATCGAAAGCACCATTTTACGGCAAACTTTTTTCATTGATATTTTCGCTCCTTATTATTAGGCTCAGACTATTTTTTCAGCCCTTTAAGCGCGGCAGCACCGTCTTCGCTGCCCAGAGCCGCGGCCTCGGTGTACAATTTTTTTGCCATTGCGATATCCTTAGGCACTCCTTCGCCGCTTTCATAAAGCGTACCAAGGCAAAAAAGCGCTTCGGGATTCTTCTGCTGCGCCGCAAGTTTGAAAAATCGTGCCGCTTCCGACAAATTCTTTGCAGTGCCATTGCCGTAAAAACATACCTTGCCCATATTGCAGAGCCCATCGGGGTCTCCCTTGTCGGCTGCCATCTTAAAATATTTTACTGCCTCTTTTTGATCTTTTTTGACGCCTATTCCATCCATATATATAATGCCCATATTGTTTAATGAACCGATATCGCCGTTCTCAACCGCATATTCATACCAGCGCAGAGCCTCTTTCGCATCCTTTGGCACTCCCTCGCCGTGCTCGTATCTTTCCGCAATAGAGCTCATCGCTTCCGCGCTTCCAAGAGAGGCGGCCTTTCTGTAATACTTCAGTGCAAGAGTTTTGTTTGCCGCGACACCATCTCCATTTTGATAAATATCGCCCATAAAAGCCAGTGCATCGCCGTTGCCGCTTTCTGCGCTCTTTTTAATCATAGACATACCCTTTGCCGTATCCTTCGGGACAAAGTTGCCAACATAATACCAGAGTCCAAGATTGTAAAACGCCCCGTATTCCTTTGCGGCTGCACTCTTTTCATAAAAATCAAACGCCTTTTTCAGATCAGCCGAAACACCCAGCCCATACTCGTGCATATAGCCGAGCCGAAGCATAGCCCAGCCGCTACCGCGCGCATACGCCTCCGAATATTTGGCGGCCGCAGCGGCATAATCCCCCTTGTCAAAAAGCTCGTCTGCTCTTTCATTGATAACATCAAAATCCGAAGCAAAAGCCGACACAGCAAACAACAGCAGAGCGCAGACAAAAACGATGCGCACCGGATACAGATCCAATCCTCTCCTCATTGCAATACCCCCTGCTCGGTACTATTAACAGAAAATTACGGATATATTAAATTTTACGGTACTGTCTTATGGCTTGAGTATCACATAGATGTCGGCGCAGCTTTAGTCGTATGTCTTATAGATTCCGCACTCTCTCTTGTGTGTGGCGTGGTCGCTTTTAAATGTTCCCTCTACAATATTTTTATAGCCCTTTTTCAGAATTATTCCTTTGATATAGTCAATATTGGGGCATCTGTCATGGTGGTAGTTATCTGTCGCCATACAGGATGAGAGATGTACCGCAACTTCGTCCTTTTTGACATCCGTCTGGTTTTTCAATTTATTTGAAAAGTGTTCGAGCTTGGACGCTATACTGCCGCCGCAGCAGCCGCCGCATGTTATGGCTATATATCTGACATCATCGCCGTAGCCGCAGTCTTTAAAGAATCCGTCCTTGTTGTAGAAACAGTTGGTGCAGGCAAATCCGCTGCAACGAAGCCTTGCTATGTCACACTGAATTATAAAAACATATTTGATGCCCATAAATACCCCTCCGCTCTTATGTTATTAGCATAGCATTAATATATAAGTTTATTTTATAATATACCCTATTTTTAAAAATACGGAAATACTAAAATGGGGGACAGAGCAAAAATACTCTGTCCCCCATTTATTATTTTTTGTTCCGCTGAAGTTTAGAGGAAGCCTTTTTCTTTGAGTGTGGCTTCGACTTTCTCTGCGTTGCGGG
>CAYRAI010000045.1:0-17589 GCA_964422205.1 uncultured Synergistaceae bacterium
CATCTCAGTGGCGTTAAAAAGTGGCGGAGCTGACGGGACTTGAACCCGCGACCTCTGGCGTGACAGGCCAGCGCTCTAACCGAATTGAGCTACAGCTCCACTTTACTTGTGTCGTTGGTGGGCGGAATAGGGATCGAACCTACGACCACCTGCGTGTAAGGCAGGCGCTCTCCCGCTGAGCTATCCGCCCGTTCGCGCGCTCTGTGCCTCATCAGCGACAACAGTGGCTATTATACTGATTTTTTGAAAGATGTCAACAGCTTTCTATAACTTTTTTTTAATACCATGCTTTATGGGCCGCAAAGTGCGTCACAACCGCACATAGACTTGACTGTCACTGCTTTTGACATCTATGCAAGACAAAAAAATGCGCCGCCAGTTAAGGCCTTTTAGATATCGTGCGCGCTTCCGTCAACGCAGAAAAACTTCTTTTTCCAAAATAGCGGCTGCATCCTCTACCAGCCTCAGGCATGGTCGGCTTTCATAGTACGATTCATCGCGCACTGCAGGTTCCGGCAGATCTTCGCCCTCTTTTATGCCTAAAAGCTCTGAGCAAATTATTGATCCGTGCCTTGCTTTAAACTCTCCTGCTATTTTGCGTTCAAGTGCGTATGCCGCTGATTTGGCTTCTCCATCATCGGTATTGACATAGCCCTTAGCTGCACCGGCAACAATCGTCATGCCTGATACTGCGCCGCATACGCTGCGCAGCTTTCCGTAGCCGCCGCCGAAGTTGCTTGCTATTCTCATAGCAGTTTTTCTGTCGAGCCCCAATTCATCCGCATATGCAAGCACAACCGCCTGACAGCAGTTGCACCCTGACTTAAAATTTTTTCCAGCCGATTCCGCAGAACCCATAATAATTCTCCAATCTGCCCTCCTGCGAAACAATCTAATTTCCGCAGACGTTTCTCAATTTTCCTATTCCGTCTATCTCTATTTCGACTATATCCCCTGCTTTTATGGGGCCGACGCCTTCCGGAGTCCCGGTAGCTATAACATCGCCTTCTTCAAGAGTCGCAAAACGGCTGATATGTGATATCAAACGCTTTACGGGGAATATCATCTGAGAAAAAGACGCTTCCTGTTTCACCGCACCGTTTACAAAAGTACGGAGTACAGCATCTTCCGGCATCGTCTTAGCAAGAAGCAGTGCAGGCCCAAAAGGGGCAAAGGTGTCAAAACTCTTCGCTCTGGTCCACTGCCCGTCTGCTTTCTGCATTTCTCTGGCTGTCACATCGTTCATTATAGAATAGCCCAACACGTGATTCAGAGCATTTTCTTCTTTAATGTTCTTTCCGCCTTTGCCTATGACTGCGGCAAGTTCTCCCTCATAGTGTATTACACCTGCCCATGACGGTATTCTTATTATATCGTCGGCTCCGATTAGCGCGGATACAGACTTCATAAAAATCAACGGCTCCTTAGGAACCTCATTATGTAGTTCTTTTATATGGCCAAGATAGTTGCGTCCGACACACCATATTTTCTTCGGCATGAAGGGTGGAAGAAATCTTACCCTGTCTATTGGATAGCTGAGGCGAACAGGAGATATCGTCTTGACAAATGGATCACCTTCGACAATTTCAACAGAATTCGCTCTTATCACGCCGGAATACGAGCGTCCGTCAACCATGAAACGGCAGAATCTTGTCGGCATATCAGCAGCTTTAGCCATATCTATAGCGCCTCCTATATTTTTTCCAGCGCTTCGGCCACCTGCTCCAGAGCCGCAGCAAGCTGTGCGTGAGTTGTACCTATATTGATACGCGCAAAACCATCGCCTGCCGTTCCAAAGTTCGAGCCTTTATTAAAAGCGACCTTGGCTTTGTTAACGAGAAAATTCTGCAGGGTTTCACTGTTAAAACCGTATGCCCTAAAGTCAATCCAGAAAATATATGTTCCTTCAGGGTGATCCATTTTAGCTTTCGGCATACGCTCACGGACAAATTCTTCCGTATAGTTTCTGTTTATCTCAAGATATGACAGAAGCTGATCCAGCCACTCTCCGCATTCGGCATAAGCCGTCTCCATCGCTGTAAGCCCCAAAATGTTTACCGAATTGAGATGAAACCGCTCTATAACAGATATGTATCTGGCACGCAGGCTCTCATCCGGTATGATTGCCACGGATGCTTTCATCCCGGCAATATTAAATGTCTTGCTTGGGGCGACGAATGTAACAGTGCGGGAGCTCATTCCGTCAAGAGAGGCCAGGCAGATGTGCTTTGCGTCGCTGTAAACAAGATCCTGGTGTATTTCGTCTGATATTATGAGCATATCTTTACGTTTGGCAAGGTCAGCCAGGGCTTCAAGCTCTTCCCTGCTCCACACTCTCGCCACAGGATTGTGAGGGCTGCACAGTATAAGAGTGCGGCATGTCGGAGTTATGAGTTTCTCAAGAGCTTCTATATCCATTACATAACGGCCGTTTTCGTGTTTCAGAGGATTTTCGTTTATTATTCTTCCCGCCTCACGTACTGTGCGGTAGAAAGGAGGATATACGGGAGTCTGTATTATCACTCCGTCACCCGGCTTTGTGTATGCCATCACGGCAAAAGACAGACCGGCGACCACTCCCGGAGCCCATGTAATGGCCTCTGTGCCAAATTCCCAGCCGTGGCGTGTCTTTTCCCACTTTTGTATTGTTTTCAGCAATGATTCTCTGACTTTGGGGTATCCCAGAGCTCCTTCGTCAATTTTTTTGTGCAGAGCGTCAAGAACTTCCGGCGGAGCTTTGAAATCCATATCTGCAACCCAAAGAGCGGCAATATCTCCGCGTCCGAATTCCGCTTCGAGTCCGTCCCATTTTTCGCAGTCCGTACCGCGTCTGTTGATATATTCGTCAAAATTATATTTCACTTTTTACGCCTCCCAATAAATAAAACAAGATCAGTTTGTCCTGATATGTTCTTAAAAATATTTTTCTCATTGTAATTTCAAAAGTTGAAAAACACAAACCGTATTTGCTCATAAATATTTTGCCCATTGCACATGCTATACTTGATTCCGCTGCAGATTATTTTAAGGGGGCAAATTATCTTATGCTGGATTTTTTAGCTGTCGGCATGGGCGGTTTTCTGGGAGCATCTATGCGCTACGCAATAAATTTTATTCCGTTTTTCTCTTTCATCAACTTTCCGGCAGCAACACTGCTGATAAATTTTTCCGGAGCATTTATGATTGGAATGATAACAGCCTGGTCAGAACACTTTAAGGACGCTGGCCCCATTAGCATATTATTTTTAAAGACGGGGCTCTGCGGGGGATTTACAACCTTTTCGACTTTTTCTCTTGAAACAATGGAGCTCATAGGAAACGGACGAATTGCCGCAGGAATCTCATACGCGGCTCTGAGCGTTGTTCTGTGCCTATTGGCCATATATGTCAGCAGACCTGTATTTTATATAATATTTTCATAGATTTGCATAAATACCCTTGCGTACAGCGCTTTCAGACAGCAAAATAACAAAAGAGAGACATTGTTTTTCGACATTGGGGAGGAATTACGACATGGTTAATAATAAAACAGATCAGTGCAATCCGGAACTTGAGCTCGGGAACGGAGCGGTTCTGCCCGAGAGAGAAAATATACCGGATAAGTACAAATGGAAACTGAGCGATATATATAAAGACGAAGTCTCATGGGAAGATGACTTTAAACTCTTTAAAGAACGTATTTCTGAAATATCGTCATACTCAGGCAGGCTTGGCGAAGGCTCCGAAGTCCTGTTGGAGTGTTTTACTCTGAGAGACACTCTTTCTGTCTCCCTTGGCAAACTTATTGTCTATGCTCACATGAAGAGCCACGAAGATACTTCCAAATCAAAATATCAGGGGCCGGCCAGCAAAGTGTCGTCACTTGCCGTGGAATTTTCAGCGGCCGCAAGTTTTATAACACCAGAATTATTAGCCCTGCCGGAAGAAACTCTTGCCGGTTACATCAACAATCCATCTCTTTCGGAACATGCCTTCGCCCTTAGAGAGCTCCTGCGTCAGCGCGCTCACATCCTGACACAGAAGGAAGAAGCCATCCTTGCAAAGACAGGCGATATGGCCGGCATTGCGGACAACGCATTTTCAATGCTCACAAACGCCGACATGAAGTTTGAATCCATAAAAGATGAGAAGGGGCAGAGCGTTGAGATGTCCGAAGAAAGGGCCGTATCCTATCTGCGCTCACCAAAGAGAAAAGTGCGCAAGGCCGCGTTTGACTCTCTTTACAAGCCTTATGCCGAGATGAAAAACACACTTGGCGCAACATTTGACGGCATGCTGAAATCAGCCAAATTTTATGCCGAAGTGAGAAATTACACATCTCCTCTCGAAGCGGCACTGGACGGAGACAACATACCGACTTCCGTATATGACAGACTTGTTGATACACTTGAGAGCAACTTGGAGCCTATGCACAGATACATGGCTATCCGCAAAAGAGTTTTAAAGGTAAAAGAGCTGCACATGTATGACCTCTATACACCTCTTACAGCAGACCCTTACAAGGACATTTCATGGACAGACGCTAAAGGTATGATGTATGAAGCTCTTGCTCCTCTGGGAGAAAAATATATCGAACAGATAAAAAAGGGACTGGACGAAGGATGGGCAGATGTATTCCCCAATAAGGGCAAACGGAGCGGTGCATATTCCTGGGGCAGCTATGCGACACATCCTTACATATTTATGAACTACACAAACAGCTTAAACGATGTCTCCACTCTAGTCCACGAGATGGGGCACTCGATGCACAGCTTCTATTCGAGGGAGAATCAGCCCTATGCCACGGCGGACTACTGCATATTCACGGCCGAAGTGGCCTCCACAACAAACGAAGTGCTATTCCTGAGCCACTTGATATCACAAACCGAGAACAAAAAGAAAAGACTCTATCTCCTCAATAGAAGGCTAGAAAATATCAGAACAACAGTCTACAGACAGACAATGTTCGCCTCGTTTGAAAGAGAAGTCCACAGGCGCGCGGCATTGGGAGAGGATACGACTCCTGACGCTCTCTGCACTCTCTGGTATGAACTGAACAGAAAGTATTATGGAGAAGATATCGTAATTGACGACGCTCTAAAAATGGAATGGGCAAGGATTCCCCATTTTTACAGTCCGTTCTATGTCTACCAGTATGCAACCGGATTCTCGGCAGCGACGGCCCTTGCCTCGGGAATCTTGGAAAAAGGCGAGTGCGCCCGCGAAAAATATCTGCATTTCCTAACAAAGGGCGGCTCTGACTATCCAATAAATCTTTTGAGAGATGCCGGAGTCGATATGAGCACACCGGAGCCTGTCGAAAAAGTCATCCGCATATTCGGAGAAACATTGACCGAGACAGAAAAACTCTTGGCATAAAATGCAGTGGGCCGCGTTTCTCACATTCGTCCTTACAGCCTGCTATACACCGGGGCCCAATATCATACTTGCGATGAATACAGCGAGGCTCTTTGGCTTTAAAAAAACCCTCCCTCTTATGGCCGGCATGACAGGCGGGCTCTTTGTTGTAATGACACTTAATGCTTTTGCAAATATCTTCATAGGGAAATATATACCGAGCCTGCTGCCCGCTCTTAGGACAATAGGCTCAGTGTACCTTCTCTATTTGGCGTGGAAGATGGCGTTCCCAAGCAAAAAAACCTCAAATGAAACCTGCCTTGGCAGCAGAGTTCCAAAAATAGCAGACGGATTTACACTGCAATTTCTAAACCCCAAAGTAATATTATTCGGACTTACATCAATGTCAACTTTCATAGCCCCATGGGCATCGTCAAGGGGCCCCTTCTTTCTCTGTGGGCTATTCCTTACCGTAAACTGTGCCATAGCCTTTACTTTATGGGCTCTTCTCGGCACGGCTCAGGGCCGTGTCCCAGGCGGACAGAGCAGAGCAATGGGGATAGTTATGGGAATGGCTCTTGCATGGTGCGCACTTTCCGTATCCGGAATATTTTGATTTTACAAAATTTTTAATTTTAGATATTGAACTTTTCACAGAAGATAGTTTATAATAATAAAAGCTAATTTTACCATTTTGTAAGACAATCAAAATATAAGGAGAGTGCTTTCTCATGGGTTTAAAGGACACAAAGGTTGTAGTGGCACTTGGAGGCAATGCGCTTCAGGAGTCTGGCTCCCCTGCGACAGCTGAAGCCCAGCTTGAAGTTGTGCGCAAGACATGTGAATTCCTTGCGGACATTAATTTAAAGGGATATGAGATGGCCATCGTCCACGGCAACGGCCCGCAGGTCGGACGCATCGCCCTTGGGCAGGAGCTTGCAGCCAAACACGATCCAAAACTTCCGGCAATGCCGTTTGACGTCTGCGGAGCGATGAGCCAGGGATACATAGGCTACCAGATTCAGCAGTGTCTCCGCGACGCACTCAGAAACAGAAACCGCAATGTTCCGGTCGTAACTCTCGTTTCTCAGGTTGTTGTCGATGAAGACGACAGCGCTTTCAAAAATCCGACAAAGCCTATAGGCCCCTTCTACTCCGAAGAAGAAGCTAAGCAAATCGCAGAAGAAAAAGGCTATACAATGAAGGAAGACGCTGGACGCGGATGGCGCCGTGTTGTCGCATCCCCCAAGCCCAAAAGAATAGCCGAAATAGACTCCGTAAAGCGCCTCTGGGATTCCACAATAGTCATAACAGCGGGCGGCGGCGGTATTCCTGTAATTGAAAATATGGACGGATCTCTGACCGGTGTGGCGGCTGTTATCGATAAAGACCTCGCAGCGGAGCGTTTGGCAGAAGACATGGAGACAGATGTACTTCTCATTCTTACGGAAGTCGACAAAGTCTGCCTCAACTTCAACAAGCCCGACCAGAAAGTGCTCGACCATATCACGGTATCCGAAGCCATACAGTATATAGAAGAGGGACACTTCGCCCCCGGAAGCATGCTTCCGAAGATTATGGCGGCAGTGAAATTTGCACGCCGCTTCCCCGGCAAAAAAGCAATCATCACGTCACTGTACAAGGCTGTAGACGCTCTTGAAGGAGATGCCGGAACAGTAATAACAATGGCATAGAAAAAACATAAAATAAAAAATCGGCGGAAGAAAATCGCAGCTCAATGATTTTCTTCCGCCGATTTTTGCATAGCAGCAAAATTTACGGAGCTATACCGAGTACATATGTCCAAAACGGTATGGATAAGACTCCCAGAACTGTTGTCGCGGCAACAAGGTCAGCAGCATATTCGGCATCCATATCCATCTCTTTTGCCAAAATGAAGCAGTTGACGGCGGAAGGCATGGAGCTGAGCATGACAGTAGCCTGCATAAGAGGACGAGGCACAGGAAAAATAATCAGCATAACAAACATTATCGCCGGATGAACCAGCAGCTTTATGACAGAATCGGCAAATGTGGACTTAAGCATTTTCAGCAGCTTGCCTATTCTGGAAAGGTCGAGAGTTCCACCAAGGGCAAGCAAAGCTACAGCGGTAGCAGCATTACCCATAAGCTTCATGGCCTCATCTGCAAAACCCGGAAGCTTGTCAAGCCCGGTCAAAGCGAGTGCTATTCCTGCACAGCACGAGATTATAAGGGGATTAAGCGCAAGTTTTCTCAGTATCTTTCCCAGGGCTTCACGGCTCAGTTTCCCGAAACTGGCAGTCTCTCCTGCCATCACGGAAAAAAGCTGAAATGATATCGTGCTGACTGCCAAATAGACAGAGGCATTGTGAAGCCCGGCATCTCCCATGGCAAGGAACATTACCGGAAACCCGAGATATATATTGTTTGAACGGATGCAGGCAAAAGCCGATACAGATATGCGCCTGCCGTCGCCTTTGTGAAAAAAGAACGCGGCTCCGACCCATGATACGGCTATTGTTAATATATAGCAGATATTCAGCGATAGCAGAAGGTTGGGCTGAGAGAGCACTTCTCTGCCCGATATAAATGTTGTGCGGAAAAGCAGAGGCGGCAGTATCACCCAGAACAGAGTCTTTGTAAGAGTTTTAATATCATCTCCGCTGTAAAAACCGCGCATGCGCAGAATATTTCCAGCAGCGATGATGGACATCAGAGGAAGAACCAGAAAAAAGCCGAACATAAAAACACCCTCTCAAAATACTGATAGCATGTATAATTATACATGCTATCTGAACAAAAATATGGAGGATGTCTCTTGGAAAAATTTTCAAAATATAAACTAAAGAACAAATTTTCCTATACTATCCTGCTCATCCTTATCTGCGCGGCTCTCTTCAAGTTTGCATATCCATATATCGACGGTACAGGAGAGCTTGAAAGAGGCATTCTCACCTTTCACGCTATAGACGCAGGACAGGGAGACTCATTCCTCTTTACTTTCCCAGAAGGATCGACAATGCTAGTAGATGCCGGAACGGAAGAGTCCGGAGCAAAAATAGTGAGATACTTAAAAAAAACCGGAGTTAAGAAGATAGATGTGCTGGCAGCTTCTCACCCCCACTCCGACCACATCGGCGGGATGCAGGAGGTCATGGACAACTTCCCAATAGGCAAAGTATGGGACTCAGGCTATAACCACGGCTCAAAGCTGCAGATAAACTTCTACAAACGGATAAAGGCGGAGAACATTCCCTTCGGCAGACCCAAGCGTGGCTTTACCGAAAATATTGACGGTGCGGAGGTGGAATTCATAGCGCCTCTGAGCGGACAAAAAGGAATAGGAAGCGATGCCAACAACAACTCATTAGTCTTTCTTGTCACATACGGAAATGTGAGTTTCCTGATGACAGGCGATATGGAAAAAGACGAAAGACGCTCGATAAAAAACTTCCCTAAATGTACTGTGCTTAAAGCGCCCCACCACGGAAGCTCTAACGGAACAGACAGACTCTTTCTGGCTCAGACAAGGCCTGAGGCTGTTGTAATAAGCTATGAAAGGGGCAACTCTTACGGACATCCCCATAAAGAAGTAGTCCGCGCCATTAAAAAAGCAGGGATAAGACGATTTGACACAGCAGACGGAAGTCTTTGCCTGCGTACCGACGGCAGAAACTTAACATTTCCAAAAGAGAGGCAGATAGATTAGCATGAGGAACAAATCAACCTCGGCATTTATAGATTCTATAGAATTTGGCATGTGCAGACTGCTTCTCGGAGATGAAAGCTTTCCGATAACAATTCCCGCAAAATTTATTCCTGACGGACTGTCGGAGGGAGAGCAGGTGAACATAATTTTTGTGTCTGCCCCCGAGGCAAAAAAAGAAAAACGTGATGAAGTAGAGGATTTACTGCGCGGTTTTGAAGAAAATTAAATATAAATATAGTAAAATAGTGTAGAATTTACATTAAGTACGTTATGCCGCTGCGGTAGGAAATACATTCACGATTTTTTGGCATAAAATAACATCGAGGGCTTATGGATGAAAATAAGAAAACTGACTTCTAATATCAAAATATATTTAGCCTCCTTGGTGGCTATCATCTTTTTTATGCTCTTTTTTTTCCAGTATTTTTCTGAAACCCTTCGTTTGGCAGCCATTAAAGAGGAAGAGAAACAAATGTACTATATTTCCGATTTTTCGGCAAATGTGGTAAAAAACAGGATAGATCAATACATTAGATTTATGAGGACATCAGCCGGGTATATCGCGTCAATTAACTTCGACAGGGAAAAATCGGCCTATTTTCTGCGGCAAGTATCCCAAAGCACGGATTTTAAATATATGGAAATCGTCTTTGCAGGTGAAGAGTCCGCACCGACAGAGAATAATATTTTCTCGGAACGAAAGCGGAAAATATACTCTACACTCAGAATAGACACAATGTCTATAGACGGGAAAGATTATCTTCAATTTTCATATCCGATAACACAATATGGTACAGTCAAAGCGCAGATAATCGGATATATAGACGCAAAGGAATCGCTTGACACCAACAGCGGCAATATATTTATGGGGAGGGCGGGAATCATCTATTTCCGCTCAACCGGTGAATACCTCTTCGCACAGAACAAGACAAAAGAACTTGGCGCAGGCACAAACATTTTGAGCTTTATACAGGAGAAAAAAGACAAAATCTCCGTGCCTCTGGAAAAGCTCATTAACGCCATATCCAGCAGACAGAGAATGACAGTAGCTTTTGACGCTACATCGGGCATACGCTTTGCCCACATAAAACCCGTCGGAATAGCGGACTGGTACATCGGAATCTTTCTGCCATCCGATATATTTGTGGGCAGAGTTTCGTCCGTAAGACAACATACGGTAAAACTCCTCGGCAGCATAGGCATGATCCTCTTGCTATTTGTCCTCTATATTATGTATATAGAAAGCAAATCCCTTAAAGAGATACAAATGACAAAACAAACGGCAGATAATCTTGTTGCCAGCATCCCAGGCGGTGTCTACAGATGCAGAGCCGATAAGGAATTTACATATGAACTGGTCAGCCGCGGTTTAGCGGAAATTGCGGGATACGCCACTCCTGCTGAACTCATAGAACAGCACGGAGGCAGCTTTTGGAACAGCATAATAACAGAAGACAGAATGCTGACTCGCGCATCCATCATGAGCCGCCTGCGCAGGGACGGACGATTTGAAACGGTCTACCGCATGAAAAAAAAGAACGGAGACCTTATATATGCGCTTTGCAAAGGCGGAATAATAGAAGAAGAGAACGGAAATAAATCTGTGTGCGCTGTGATAATAGATATAACAGAGACACAGAAGACCATTGAAAAACTGCTTATAAGTGAGGGCAAATACAAGGCTGCCATATCTCAGGCCGATATATATGTGTCGGAATACGACCCTGCAACAGACATTTTAACCTCCTCCGAAAGGGCCGCCGAAAAACTTTCCGTAGCGCCAATCATCAAAAACTTGAAAGAAGAGCTAAACAACAAAGTGACTGAAAAGCACGCAGACTCCAAAGATATCGAAATATACAAAGACGCGCTTCTCAAAACCGTTAGGACGAAAGAACAGGGCACATGCTTCTACTCTCTGACCTCATCAGACGGCAAAAAGCGCCATATGAAGACAACTTTCACTCACGTCGAGGATGATAAAGGCGAGCTGATAAAAATCATAGGAATCTCGGAAGACATTACTGCTTTTAAAAATGCCGAGCTAAGGTACGCCGAAACACAGAAATACAAAGACACAATTGCAAAACTGTATGAGCGCATATACGAATACAACATAACAAAGGACACTGTGGTTCTGGGCGGGGAGAATTACGTAAATCATGCAATGCCCAAGGAAATTAACCTACGTGATGTCAGAGAATCTTTTGTAAAACGGTATGTACACCCAGACGACAGACAATTTATACTTAACATACTCTCTGTGCAGGGGGCCGAAGAGTACCTTAAAAGAAATATGTCCGAATTGGACTATGATTATAGATGCAAGATGGACTCAATGTCAGACATATACACATGGAAAGCGGCTCACATTTCTATTTTCGTTGACCCATCAGACAGATCCGTCCATACTACTTGGTTTGTAAAAGATATAACAGAGACAATGACTCACAAAAAGCAGCTTCTCTATCAGGCAGAGAGAGACCTGCTGACAGGTCTTTACAATAAAACCCTGACTGAAGAAAAAATAAAAGAAATTATCCGGAGCACCCCAGAAGGACGCTACTCTTTTATAATGATCGACATTGATAATTTCAAAACGGTAAACGACACAATGGGACACCTTTACGGCGATACAGTTATAACAGAATGCGCAAAAATAATATCAGAATTTTTTGAAGCGACAGACATCAAAGGCAGAACAGGTGGAGACGAATTTATCATATTTGCGGAAGAACGCAGCGATAAAGATGGCGAAATCAAGACCGCTGCCCTAAGCGATGCACTAACCGCAATGTTCATCGAGGAACCCTTACCCATATCGATATCTGTAAGCTGCGGCATATCGTACTATCCGGCTGACGGTCAAAGCTTTGAAACCCTTTACAACAAGGCGGACATAGCTCTCTACCATTCAAAAGATCATGGAAAGAACCACATAAGCATATACACAAGCTCTATGGGAGAATTTTTGTCCAGACAACAGCAGATACCGACTCCGAAAAGCCAAGAGAAAAAATTAAAATTGCAAGACTCGTCACATATCATTTTTAAGACTCTCTGCTCAGCAAAAGACACTGAAAAAGAGATGCAATCTTCTCTGGCTGTTCTTTCTGCGCAGTATGGTTTTACAACAATTCACATATTCTTAAAAAACCGTGACGAAGACAACACATGCACAGAAATTTTCAGTTGGACAAAAGAGAATAGCATCGCGAGCCGCAGCGAATACGAATCTGCTCTTAAAAAGTCTGCTAAGCAGCTGTTTGCTTTACTGGATAATTCAAACAACGTACATCTAGTCGAACAGGATGATTTTCCTGCCGGGAGCGGATGTGGAGCACTGATTATAGGAAATATAGTCGCCTCAATTAGGGAATACGGTGAGCTGAAAGGTTTCACCTGCATAGGAGGAGGTGCAATCGATTCTCTCTCTTCCGACGAGATAAAGGAGCTCTCACTCTCTGTCCAGATTCTCTCCGTCTTTATGCAGAGAGAGCAATACTACAGGAGACGAAATGCCAAGATCGAGAGGCTGAAAAAATCAATTCGCGAATCAAAGGGAAAAATATACATAGTGGATGCCGATACAAACGAAATCCTTTACTCAAATATGTGTAGCTACGAGGCAGACGATGCCGACTCTCATCTGCCTTGCTACAGAATGATATATGGTCTTGATTCACAATGCTCCGACTGCATACTAAAAAAATATCCGGATGAAAACATACACACATCGGAAAATATATCTGTATCACAGAACAGCAAAAGAGTAATTCTTGCAATGCCGTTCAGGTTCTATAACGAAAAAAACACGTACTTTGTAACATGTGTCGATCTTTAAATAAAAATTGAGAGGAAGATAATTATGACAGACACAACAGCCAGATACAACAAAAACTACCCTGTTCCATGGGAACAGCTTCAGCGCGACTGCAGAGCTCTGGCATGGAAGCTTTTGGACATAAGAAAAGATTGGAGCAGACTCGTAGCTGTAGCAAGAGGAGGACTTGTTCCGGCCGCAATAATAGCAAGAGAGCTTGATATACATCTGGTCGACACTGTCTGCATCTCCAGCTACACAATAAGGGAACAAAAAAACGCAAGCATACTTAAAAGGCCGGACCTCGCAGGAGTAGACGACTCATGGCTTATAATCGACGATCTCGTCGACACGGGAAAAACAGCTCAGATTGTAAGAGACATGTTTGTAGGAGCCCACTTTGCCACAGTCTATGCGAAGCCGGAGGGACGCCCCATGGTTGACACATTCGTCACAGAAGTAAGCCAGGATACATGGGTGCTCTTCCCGTGGGACACAGCATCTGCAACATCATTTATCCCTCCAATTATTAATATGTAAAAAATATACATAAAGTCAAATCTCCGCGGTTGTGGCTGCGGTTATTTGACTTTATGCATTTTTCGTGTATAATGACTTGTTTGGTGGCATAGATCCACAAATATTTATATGGAGGTGATTTAATGAGCAATAAGTTAGTGTACATTTCGGGCATTCCTTACTGGATGACTCCCGAAGGACGTTTCATGAACGTAGAAATCATGGACGGGATGCCGGTAGAGCATATTATCATGCGCGGCGCAGCAAAATAACTTAACACATACGCACCACCGGGGTTTTTAAACAAGTAATTTTAAAGATTCACATACAAGCACAGGTTCATGAGGAATAAAATAGTTTAACAAACTTCCTATGAACCGGTGCCGTGGGGCCTTAAACCATCTTATCTCACATCTCATTTAAGATTTTTCATATTATCACATTTCAATATAAATTTCAGTTCATATTAATTATTTAGCTAACCTCTTTTCGTTGTATAATAACATGCATAGTCAAAAGTAATTTTTATACAGATGGAGGAAGAGTTCAATTGTCATTTCTTTATTATCCTAGCAGCAAAAGAAGATTACAATCTTGAACGGAATCAGTTCATACTTAAAATCTAAATCTCACTTGAAAAAAAATGCGGTGTATTTGTTTGCACTGCTGTTGGTGCTTGGAGTCGCACTGAATTACATAAAACTCTTTACCGCTGATATCAGAAAAAGTGAGCTGAGCTATGAGCATGACAGAATGTCTGAAATGGCTGATATCTATGCGGAGAACATAAAAAAATCTATAAAAACCTACATTGACTTCACGTCATTAGCAACAGCGGCAATAAGCGCGTCTGGTGAAATCAATCCTTCCAAAGTTCATCAAATCCTGCAGAATATAGTTGATAACACGGACTTTCTATCTCTCTCGGCAACTTTTAATGACGGCTCATACATTATGGCTGCGGAAAAAGGTTTAAACATCCCCCCCCCTGTATCGGTACAAAATACTCATGAAACTGAAATGCATTTTAAAATATTAGACGGCAATAAATATTTAGTAATTAACACAGAGCTGCAAAAAGGCGGCATAAGCAGCGGCATTAACATAAGAGGGCTGCTGCCTGTCTCCTATATTGAGAAAATCCTGGCAGGCAGTCTGTTTGAAAAAGGGACGACAGCCTGCCTGCTCGACAAAAACGGAAACATTATGCTTACCCCCCCGCAAAAAGCAGAGGGAGAGGAAATTAGGTCAAATATATTTGAATACAGCGGAAAGGCTAAATACCTTGAGAACCGTGCTGAAGCTGCTAAAGCAAAAAAGCTACTTATGCTCGGCAAAGATGTTTTATTTAAGCCGGAGAGCGAGAACTCAGAAAGAATGTTTTTCATCAAACCTTTAAATATAGGTGATTGGTGCGTTGCTGTTATCCTTCCCAAAGACCATATTGACAAGGCGGTTCTTCCAGTAGTCAAAAAAGCTGCCTTGCTTGTAGTTAAAATATTTTCTCTGTTCATTGCGATGTTTTTGTGCATTATTTGGAGAGAACGCAGTCTGGCAAAAAAGACAGAAGCCGCGGCTGCTGTTACAGAAAGTTTAATTCGCAGTACCCCCGGCGGCTTTGTTAAATGTACAGTAAGTGCTGACTATTCTTTTGAATATGTCAGCGAAGGTTTTGCAAAACTTGCTTCCTGTTCATCTCCGGAAGAGGCTGTGACTTTCTACAAAAACAGCTTTTGGAACAGCATCGCCGAGCAGGACAGGGAGGAAGTTTCGGCTCTAATCAAAAAGCAGCTTACTGAGAATAAAAATATAAATGTGACATACAGAATGAACAGAAAATACGGAGACACCATATATGTCCTAAACAGAGGCGGATTTGCCCAGGAAGAGAACGGAGAGAGCAATACTGCCTACGGAGTCATTGTTGATGTAACTGATATGCAGAAGGCAATCTCCGACCTGCGCGTCAGCGAAGAACGGTACAAAATAGCTACTTCTCAGGCTAATCTTTTAATATTTGAATATGCCCCACAAGATGAGAGTGTAACTTTCAGCAAGAACACAGCCGAAAAGTTTGGATATCCGGCAGTAATTACCAAAATTTATGACGGAGATTTTTCCAATATGCCTTTTCTCCGCCCGATACGAAGCTTAACAGAAAAAGATATGACTTATTTCGACGAGTACAATCTTCGTTCCGCCGACGGCGAAACAGTTTATGCAAAGGTGACTCTTACCGCAATCTTTGAGCCTTCAGGCAAACTTCTCAATGTTATGGGAATTATAGAAGATATCACAGAGAGCAAAAATATACAGACAAAGTGCAGAGAAAGAGAGAGATACAAGAAAACTCTTTTAAAACTTTATGAACGCTATTATGAATTCGACATAACCAATGACAGTGTTATAGCAGGCTACAAAACAATGTCTGAGGCACAAAAGAGCGTTGACTCAGGTTATCTTGAGATGGAGAAAAGGTTCATGGATTATGACCTGCATCCTGATGACAGAATAACATATGCCCCTTTCGCGACGCAGTACGGAATAAGGCAGCTATGGACAGACAACATTACAGATTCAAATATACAATACAGAGTCAAGGACATAGACGGAGAATACAGATGGAAGGATGCCCACATAACAATATTCAGAGAAGCATCTGACTCCTCCCTCAGGACCATGTGGCTCACCAGGGATATCCACTCTTTGATAATCCAGGAAGAGGAGCTGGAAAACAGAGCTAAGAGAGACAGGCTCACGCAGCTATATAATAAAGTCACTACAGAGACACTGATATGTGAAA
Organism: uncultured Synergistaceae bacterium; assembly: GCA_964422205.1. Classification (GTDB taxonomy): domain Bacteria; phylum Synergistota; class Synergistia; order Synergistales; family Synergistaceae; genus CAZNYN01. The sequence goes on from CAYRAI010000045.1 coordinate 16,173, forward strand.
AACTTGAAAGCGATGCAAAAAATGCACCGAATGCCAAAAACGCGTTTATCATAGTGGATTTGGACAATTTCAAAAAAATAAACGATTCTATGGGGCACATGTTCGGTGATGCAATCATTACGGAGTCTGCAAAAAAAATTTCCGATACCTTCCGCGATACGGACATTGTAGGGCGCATAGGCGGTGATGAATTCGCCGTGTTCATGAAAGACATACAAAACAGGGAAATTACGATAAAAAAGGCATATCAGCTATCAAAGTTGATTGAGACTATGAGCAAGGGCGGCACAGAAAATTTACATATTTCCGCCTGCATTGGCATAGCCTTTTCACATGGCTCAGAGACAACATTCAACGAATTATACAACAAAGCAGACATCGCCCTTTACCATTCAAAAGACAGAGGCAATGGCAGAGTGACGGTATATGATGACAGTATGGGGCTCTCCCTCGCGAGAGGAGCAGGCACAATAATTCAAATAAACAATAAAATAGAGGACAGCTTCAGCTTTACAGCCGACCCTGTAAGATATGTATTTAGGATGCTCTATAATGCCAAAAATTTATCTGTAGCCCTGACCGGAGTTTTTGAGCTTGTTATAAGCCACTTCAAATTATCGCGGGGATACATTTTTGAAAATTCACAGGATGGAAAGAAATTCACGGAAATTATTGAGATCTCAGACTATGATACTTCTTCAATGATCGACGACTTTAAAAATACGTGTTATGAGTCATCACGGGCAAATTACGAGAAGAATTTTAATGAAGACGGCTTATTCATCATGGATATTTCAAAAGCCAATGAAGAGCAAATACGTATATTTGGGCCTCAGTCAATACATTACATGCTGCAGGACGCAATATATGACGAAGGAAGATTCCGCGGCTTTACCGGTTTTGACATCTGTGATCCCTACAGGCCTTTTACTCCTGAGGACATAGAGAGTCTGTCGCTTATAGCCAAGGTGATATCTCTCTTCGTAAAAAAAGAGTTTCACCGTCAAAGCAGAGATTATATGGTTTCTATGTACAAAAACACCATGGATGCTGTTAATTCTCCCATGTGCGCGGTAAGGAGCAAAACATTTGACTTGCTGTACGCAAACAGTGAATCAAGAGAGAGAGCGGAAAGAGGCTCAGAAGAGACAAAGTGTTACATGTATCTCTTCGGCCGCTCTCTGCCATGCGTTGAGTGCCCTCTCGCAAATTTGGGCAGAGAGCATGAAGAGGGTGCCTGCGCAATCCCCGCAGATTGGAATATAGAAGACGATGTATATATTGTGATGTGCCGCGATTTCAAGAAATCATTTCAAGAAATCTAAGAAAGAACTCTCCTGATTCTCTTTGACGCTTCTTCCATAAGTTCTTCCGAGACAGTACAGGCTATTCTGACGTAATTTCCGCAGTGCGGCCC
>CAYRAI010000046.1:0-15382 GCA_964422205.1 uncultured Synergistaceae bacterium
CCGCACTCCAAATGCGGGGGTTGAGGGTTCGAATCCTTCCAGGCCTGCCATTTTTTATTTCTCTTGTTTCAAAACCACGCAGCACGAACATATCAAAGTCGATGAATGAGGAGGTCGGGGGAAATGGATAAAGTCCTCGACTACATCCGGGAATCAAGAGCAGAACTTAGAAAGGTCACGTGGCCCACAAAGCAGCAGCTGTGGTACTCAACAGTAATAGTAATAGTAGTGACTCTTATAGCTTCCGCTTATCTCGGGCTGGTAGATCTGCTTCTAACAGGAATATTCTCCAAGATACTTTAATCAATGGAGACGATAAGATTCGGCTGTAATCTGGAGGTGAAGGGGGCTGCGGCCCTCTTACTGGCATGAGCGAATTATTTGGAAACACACAGGAACGCCGTTGGTACATAGTGCAGACATACTCGGGATACGAGAATAAAGTCAAGGCAAATCTCGAACAGAGAATTGCCACTATGGGCATGGAGGACAGAATCTTTCGTGTCTTAGTTCCCGTAGAAGAGAAAGTTTATGTCAAGGAAGGCAAGACAAAACGTTTGCGCCGCAAAGTCTTTCCAAGCTATGTTCTGGTTGAAATGATGCTTGAGGATCAGTCATGGTATGTAGTTCGCCATACCCCGGGAGTAACCGGGTTCGTCGGTTCGGGGAATCATCCCATTCCTCTCTCTCCCAGAGAAGTCGAAGAAATTATGAACAAGCTTGGCAAAGAGGCAAAACCAAAGATAGAGGTAGATTTCAGGGTCGGTGACATGATACAGGTCAAATCAGGCGCTTTTGCCGGACAGGCCGGTCCCGTTGTCGATATAGATGCGGATAAGGGCAAAATCAAATTCAGCGTCACTGTATTCGGACGAGAGACTGTTGTCGAAGCCGGATACGCCGAACTTGAAAAGATATAGTCTTAATTTAAAAAAGTTTTACGCACATTGAAAATTAAATAATCGCCCTAAAGGGGCTTTTAAGCAACAACATCAAGGAGGTAACACCAATGGCTAAGAAAGTTATTGGGGAGCTCAAACTTCAGCTTCCCGCAGGTAAAGCGACACCGGCTCCTCCTGTAGGACCGGCACTCGGACAGCGCGGAATCAACATCATGGAATTTGTCAAGGCATTCAACGCCAAGACAGCAGACCAGGTTGGAATGATTATCCCTGTCGTAATCACAGTTTATGCAGACCGCAGCTTCTCCTTCATCCTCAAGACACCGCCTGCAAGCGTACTTATCAAGAAGGCTTCGGGCAAGGATAAGGGTTCGGCTGTTCCCAACAAGGATAAGGTAGGCAAGCTCACAAAGAAGCAGGTACAGGAGATTGCGGCTCTTAAGATGCCCGACCTCAACGCCAACGACATCGACGCAGCAATGAAGATGATCGAAGGAACTGCCCGCTCGATGGGTATCGAAATCGTCCGCTAACTAAGAGGCGGCGATACGCACCATCTGCTTCATAACCGTTTCGCTGATAATCCTCGGAGCAGCTCCGCTGCGCCTGCGGTTATCGTCAAACCGGTTACTCGCATCTGATACGTCTGGCCGCCTTTTAGGCGAGCCTGGAGTACAGAAGCAAAGATTAATATGAAAAATCTCGGGGACGGATTCGTTCTTGAGAGTGGGAGGAAGTTTTTGCGGCTTCCGACATTACCACAAGGAGGAAAATATTATGTCAAAAAAAGGTAAGCGTTACAGAGCACTGCTCGAAAAAGTGGATCTCACAAAGCAGTACACGATATCTGAGGCAGTCGCACTTGCAAAAGAGTGCGCAACAGCAAAGTTTGATGAAAGCCTCGAACTTCACGTCCGTCTCGGCGTAGACCCCCGCCATGCAGACCAGCAGGTTCGCAGCACGATAGTGCTTCCCCACGGTACAGGACATACAAAGAAGGTGTGCGTCCTTGCCCTCGGCGATAAGCAGAAGGAAGCTCAGGATGCAGGCGCGGACATCGTCGGCGGCGAAGATCTCGTAAAAGAGATTGCCGACGGCAGAATGGATTTCGATGCGGTTATAGCCACACCGGATATTATGAAGTCAGCCGGTCGTCTCGGTAAGGTCTTGGGCCCCCGTGGACTTATGCCAAGTGCAAAGACCGGAACAGTAACATTCGATGTCGCCAACGCCATAAGCGAAATCAAAGCAGGCCGTGTTGAGTTCCGTGTAGATAAGACAGCCATCACCCACAACGCAGTGGGCAAGGCCTCTTTCCCTGTCGAGAACCTTGACGCAAACGTCAAGGCTCTTGTCCGCGCGATTGTCAAAGTGCGTCCCGCGGCAGTAAAGGGAACATACATTAAGGGCATCACACTTGCAACAACAATGGGCGTAGGCCTTATGATCGACCCTGCTCAGGCTCAGAAAGACGTAGCGGTCGAGTAAGCTTCTGCTCCTTCTTCACAGCAAATCAAAAAAAGACGCGGATTTTTCCGCGTCTTTTTTTATTTGTCTTGTTTATTTTTCTGCTCTGTTCTCAAGAGTGGGAAAGCCCGTTATCCTGCACTCTGCAATATCTCCGTCTCTTATTTCCGCGGCTCCAGGTGTTCCTGTGGAAAGGATATCTCCTTCGTTCCATCCGAATATTTTTGAGTGAAATGAGGTCAGGAATGAGGGGGAGAAAATCATCTCGGAAACTTTATTCTCCGCTTTTATTTCGCCGTTTATCACGGTCTGTACCGTGAGGCTTGATATGTCCCGCACTTCATCGGGTGTTATGAGCTGAGGGCCGAAGCTGAAAAATGTGTCGAAGCTTTTTGAGAGAGTGAGATATCTCGGGTTTCGCTTCACTATATCCTCCGCTGTCGTGTCTATGACGGAGGTGAAGCCGGCAACACAATCAAGCCAATTTTCCTCGGAAATATTATGGCAGTTTTTGCCCATCACTATGCCGAGCTCGGCTTCGGCTGTCACTGTTTTGGCAATAGAGGGAATTCTGATAGAATCTTTGTGCCCTATTACAGTGCTCTGAGGCTTGAAGAAGCTGCCTGGTATCTCGGAGGGTATGGGCGCGCTCATCTTTGACGCGTGATCTCTATAATTTATCCCTATTCCGAAAATCTTGGGAGGTCTTCTTAAAAGAGGCGCGTATGTCACTTTGTCAAAGGGAATGATAGATTTTATCATTATATCGATAACGTCCCTGCCTCCGGCTCTGTACCACCTTACAAGCTGTGGTAAGTGGCCTTTGGCAATCAGAGTCTCTATGTCTGTGCCCCACTCGGTTCTCTTTATTTCGTTGAAAGTTTCTATTTTTATCAAACCGCGCGAGGTGACAAAACAGGCAGTCTCTCTCTCGTGTTCTCTTATCATGGCAAATCTCATACAAAACCGTTCCTTTCGCGCGCGGTGGTTCTCTCAGCGCGCAGTTTTTTGCTATTTGAGGCAGCCGCAGATTTCGGTGTTGCCTTTGTCCGTCACTTCCGCCTTTATTTCGCTTATATTTATTTTCCCCTGTCTGTGAAGTGTCAGAGCAAGGGATATTATTGTGGACGGCGTCACGCCTATGTTCTTTGCTATTTCGTCGGGGCGGAATGTTCCGTTTTCTTCAACGGCTCTTATTACTTCTTCTCCGAGGCATGATATCCACTGGTGAAAGAGATTCTGCATTTCGGGCGTGTTTGAGCATGCCGTCTGGTTAAGTGTAACTACTGATTCGAAGATTCTCGCTGAAACAAGCTCAAGTGAGTGTACCAGCATCTTCATGTCCTGCTCGGGGAGATCTTTTATATCGATATTCATTAAAACTCACACTCCTGTCTGTTCTATAAGAGGCAATCTGATTATATAATAGCATATAGCAAGAAGATTTCTTTTTGCTATGTTGTTTTGTGCTTATTTGCAAAATTTTTATTTTGCCTCTCTCTGTGTGCAAAGGAAAGGTGGAGATTTTTATGTCCGCGAATATTATAGATGGTGCCAAAATCGGAATATTATCCGATACTCACGGAAGTTTGGCCGCTTGGAACTCGGCTCTCTCTGTCTTCGGCGATGTTTCTGCCGTGCTTCACGCCGGAGATGTCATATATGGAGGAATGCGTGCGAAAAGGTCTGAGGGAGAAGCTCTGGCAGAGGCGATAAGGGATTGTAATGTTCCTCTTTTTATAGCCCGGGGCAACTGCGACACAAGCTCTGATATGATGGCGACGGGAACTGTTATGCACAATTATGTCTCCCTGATTTGGAATTCCAAAAAGATAATAATGATGCACGGAGATAACTTTCCCCTTTTCCGTTCCATGGCTCTTGAGTGCGGAGCTGATCTAGCAATATCGGGGCATACTCACGTAGGCTCGGTTGTGAGAGAGGAGAGTACTATATTTTTAAATCCAGGCTCTGTTTCCGACCCGAGGGGCAAAGACCCTGCAAGCGTGGCTGTGGCAGACCTCAAGGCCATCTCGATTATCACTTTGAACGGGGGATTGCTTCACCGTGAGGAGTGGTAGCTTTGCTTCGGCCCGTGTTTTTAGAAGGAGAAAGTTCTGGCCGCAGTTTCTTTGGATTATTGTTATGTGTGTCGGAGTTGGAGTGGCTTGTATTTTCAGCTCTGTCTCTCTGCTTGTGGCTTCGATATTAGCGGCATTTCTCGGTCTGAGCGAATCGGGGCGCTGGACATACAAGACAAACCTTTTTATATGCACTGCCGCCGCTGTCGGAGGTTCGATAGCAGGTGTATTTACATGGGTTGAAACAACTTCCGTCTTTATTCTGCTCTTTGCCGTAGGAGCTTTTATGCTCTATTACCGCGATAACGCGGCAAGGATGCTTCCGATTATGGACTTGCTGGCGGAGGAGATTTCCAAGGCTTCGTCCCTGACGGAGAGCGTTAATGCGGCTCTTTGCGCCATTGCCGATATGGCAGAGGGGTGTGAGCCATACATTGTTCTTGCCGACGGAGAGGAACTTTATCTGCCTGGCTGCGGAGAGTCGGAGGACAAGCTCCTGCGCAGGAATGGATCTTCTGTATGGCGCGTCTTTACATCGGGACACCCTTACATTAAGCCCGTTGTTGAATTGTCTAAGGATCAGCCTTTTTGGAGGGATGCCAGATCTCTCATATCGGTGCTTATGACGGCGGGAGGAAAGAAGATAGGGGTGCTGCAGCTTGAGTGCGATGTTCCGCACCGCTTCTCCGAAGAAGACCTCACGAAACTTTCAATAGCGGCATTTGTTACGGCTCACTCTCTGTGCCGGTTTGTCGCAGGGAGCGAAAGGGAGTGCTGCAATGATACTGATTGATATGCATGTCCACAGTACATATTCGGACGGAACAAAGTCTGCGGAAGAGATTGTCCGGTGCGCCAAGCGCAGGCATCTCTCTCTCATAGCTCTGACAGACCATGACACGACGGCCGGACTTGCGCCTTTTGCCGCATCATGCAGAGCCAATAACATAAGCGGGCTCTGCGGAATAGAGCTTTCTGCCGAGGCGGACTACACACTGCACATATTGGGATACAGGATTCCCCCGTCAGGTGCTTTTGAGCTTGAAAAGGCTCTCGCAAAGATAAGAACTTACCGTGACGAAAGAAACACTGAGATATGCTCAAAGCTCAGAAAGCTTGGGCTTGATATCGAGATAGAAGAAGTTCAGGCATTGTCGCGCGGCGAAGTTGTGGCACGTCCGCACATTGCCCGCCTTATGGTGATTAAAGGCTATGTCCGTTCAAACGCCGAGGCTTTTTGTAAGTATCTCGGAATGGGAGCTGCTGCCTATGTGCCTAGAGTGAGACTTTCGGCGGAGGAGTCCATACGCCTCATATCGGAGTCGGGAGGTCTTGCCGCTCTCGCTCACCCGGCTCAGACGCGCCTTGACAGCGATTCTCTGGAATCTCTCGTAAAGAAACTGAAAGACTTCGGTCTTTGGGGCATTGAGTCTGTATATTCGGGGCACAGTCCCGAGCAGATATATTCATTCCTTTCCCTTGCGGATAAGTACGGACTCTTTCCGACCGCAGGCTCCGATTTTCACGGAGCGAACAGCCCCGGCATCGAACTGGGGCTGCCTGTCAGCGAGGACTTTCTGCCTTGGGCAAGGCTCGGAATCAAAATTTAAATGGAAACGTATGTACAGGGAGGCAGCATAAAATGAGATACATGGATTTTCGCAGCGATACCGTAACAAAACCTACCGATGAAATGCGCGAAGTAATAGCAAAAGCCGAAGTCGGAGATGACATATACGGAGACGATGCTTCTTCAAACGCGCTTTCGGCCTATGCGGCCGAAATTACCGGCAAAGAGGACGCAATATACACATGTTCCGGCACAATGGGAAACCTTCTGGCTTTTCTCTCGGCGGGACATCACGGAGAGAGCGTGCTTGCGGGAGTAAATTCCCACGTATGGTGTGCCGAAGTCGGAGGTATGTCGGCCGTGGCAGGGTTATGCCCGTATCCTTTGGATGACGCATCGGGAGTTCCGCAGGCCGATGATATAATCCGCGCCAACAGAGCTGACGGCAACATTCACCACCCCGATACGACAATATTGTCTCTTGAAAACACTCACAACTACACCGGGGGCATAGCTGTTCCGCCGGAGGAGTTTGCCTCTGCCGCAAGGGCGGGGCACTCTCTCGGCTTTCACGTCCACTTGGATGGAGCGCGCATATTCAACGCATCTGTATTCTTTAAAAGCGACGTGAGAGTTTTCACTGATGAAGTCGACTCTGTACAGTTCTGTCTCTCAAAGGGGCTGGGAGCTCCCTTGGGCTCGATGCTCTGCGGTTCGCGTGCCTTTATCGAAAAAGCGAGAAAGTGGCGCAAGTGCATAGGCGGAGCTCAGCGTCAAGTCGGAATAGCGGCCTCTGCTGGTCTTTACGCTCTGAAGCACAACATAGCGCGTCTTGCCGAGGACCACGCCAACGCCTCATATATGGCGGAGCTTCTTGCGGATGCGGGGATTGCTGTGGAAAGAGTCAATAATATGACAAACATGGTATTCTTCCCCATGCCCGACAGCTATGCCGATGATGACAAGTTTGTAAGTGAGTGCGCCTCCAAAGGCCTTCTCATACATCTGACAAGTCCGCGCAGAGTGCGCCTCGTTACACATCTCGACGTAACGAAGGACGATGTTAAAACAGCAGTCAGTATTATAAAAGAGGTCCTTTGCGCGTGAGAAATCTCATAAAAAAATCAGAAGTAGAAGCTCTTTCCTTATGGGCTCTCGACGAAGCGCTGCGTTTGGGGGCATGGGGCGCTGATGTCCTATATGCCGAAGGAGCGGGCTTTGGGCTGTCGCTCAATGACGGAGAAGTCGAAGAGTGCGTAAGCGGCTCTACATCAGGCATGGGAGTCCGCACAATTATGTCTGACGGCAGACAGGGCATAGCTTACGGCAACAGGCTTGACAGAGACTCTGTCAAAGAGCTTGTCGAGTGGAGCATGGCGAACTGCCGCAATGCAGAGCCGGAAGAGGGCATCACCCTCCACAAAGGCAGCCTTGTAAACGACCCTTCCATAACTCTGGAAGACGAGCGAATCTTATCCGTCACGGCAAAAGACAGAATGGACTACTGTCTCTCCATGACTGACAGAGCCATGAAAAGCGACAAAAGAATAATATCGGTAAGAAGCGCGTCATGGCATGATGGCTGGGGCGCGTCATTCTACTGCACCACAACGGGACTTGCAGGCTGGGAGAGAGGAAGCAGCGCAAGCTGCGGCGTGACTGTTCTGGCTCAGGAGGGCGACAGCACCGAGATTGGCGGATACGGTATAGAGTCGCGCCGCTTTGACGAGCTTGACACAGAGCTGACGGCAAAACTCGCCGCTCTCCGCACGGTTGAATCCCTGGGAGGAAAGCCGATACCGACAGGAACCTACACTCTTATGACAGAGCCGGAAGTCACAGCCTCTCTTGCAGATATAATAGGAGACCTCTTCTGCGCGCCTGAGATACACAAGGGACGTTCCATGATGGCTGGCCGCCTGGGCACTGCCGTGGCGTCTTCCTGCGTAACTCTTGTCGATGACGGACGCATTCCCTGGAAAGCCGGTACTGGCTCATGGGATTCCGAAGGAGTTCCTACCGGCAGAACCGTACTAATTAAGGATGGCATAGCCTCTTCATACATGTACAATCTTCAGTATGCTCTTAAAGACAATGTCGCATCCACGGGCAACGCATACAGGGGGCTCTCCTCCCTTCCCGACGTTGGGGCTTCAAACCTCATACTTGAAGCCGGAACGGAAAGCCCAGAGTCGATGAGGGGCAGAGTAAAGAAGGGACTTTATGTCACAGAGTTTATGGGACTTCACACAATAGATCCGGTCAGCGGAGATTTTTCCATAGGAGCCAAAGGACTTCTTATCGAAAACGGAGAGCTCGTCGGAGCAGTGAGCGGAGTTACCATTGCATCGAACCTCATGGATTTCATAAAGAAAATTTCATGCGTAGGGTCCGATTTAAAATTTTTCGGTTCCACAGCGGCGCCGACCATGGTGGTGGAAAATGTTGTTATTGCGGGTGAATAAACAAATAATAAAAACTGCGGCGATATCCATGCTGCTTGTGCTCATTATGTCCGTATCAGCTTTTGCCGATACGGCTGAAATGTGGTACGGCGAGATTAAAAAAGGCGACATAGCATCGAGGACTTCTGCGGCAGGCACTCTCGAAATCGCGGCTGATGAAGCTGTGACAGCTTTGGGTCTTGCGCGCGTCCCCGACCTTCAGGGAGTTATCGTCACATACGACGGCAAAAAGCTGGAATTCTGGAGCGGCTCAAGCGTCGTCAGAGTGAGCGGAGCTATAGTCAGCATACCGGGAACGATAAGCGCATCCGACGGACACTGGTGGATAGACGCCAAGTCTCTGGCGTTGGTTTTGGATAAATTCTACGTCTCCATAGGCAAAGAGAGCGGCATGGCATTCGGCGCAAAACCCAATACCGCCGCGGCAAAAGAGACGAAAAAAGAGACAAGTGTAAAAAAAGAGGAAAGTGCAAAGAGCGATACAGCGGTGCGGAAGGAAGAGCCTGTTAAAAAGACCGAGCCGGAAATATCCAAGCCCGAAGTCAGCACTCCCGACCCTGCCCCAGCCCCTGCGGAACAGACAGAGACCGCTCTCAAGACTGTAAAGCCTGCTCAGGTATTTACCGGGAGCAAAAGGCCTATAGCTGTGCTTGACGCTGGACACGGAGGACATGACCCGGGAGCTTCGGCAAACGGAGTTGTCGAGAAAAACGTCAACTTAAAGGCAGTTCTCATATTGGGCGAGATTCTCCGCGAATACGGAATGGATGTGCGCTACAGCAGACACACGGACGTATATCTGAAACTGGCACAGCGCACAGCCTTTGCCAACGACTGCAAGGCGGATATCTTCATAAGCCTGCACTGCAACGCGATGCCCAAAGGCAGCAAAAGAGTCGCGGGAGTAGAGTTCTACATCATGGCTCTGCCCTCCGACAAAGATGCCATGAGACTTGCCATATATGAAAACAAAGAAATAAGCGGAGGCGACAGCGAAGCCGCGGCCAAAAAAGCCGACCAGAAAACCCAGCTCCTCCTTAAAATATTGGGAGACATGCAGCAGAACGATAAAATAAGCGCCAGCACAAATCTTACAGAAGTTCTCCACAAAACGGCAAAGAGCTCCGGACTTCCCATGAGAAAAGTGGGCCAGGCCCCCTTCTTTGTCCTGCGCGGAGCGGGAATGCCGGCAGTACTCATAGAGATGGGATATCTGACAGACCCGGCGGAAGCCCGCAAGCTCTCCTCGCAGAGCTACCTTTACTCGTTATGTTCGAGCTTTGCTAGCGGAATCGTTACATATGTAAAAGAGCACCCGGTTGTGGCAGATTAAGAGAAGAGGAGGCGTTACAATGAGGGAATCGGAAGAGAGAAGACCCCGCCAGTTTGTTGTCGGAGAGAGAAAAGATTATGACGAGCCTACGGTTCGCCGCAGAGCCGGAGGATCCTACGCAAAAGACAGAGAAGAAATACGCGGTGAGGACGAAGAAGAGAGAAGACAGTTCCGCTCCGCTCCAGCCAGAAAATCATCCCTTAGAGACAGAGAGTCGGAAGAGCCGGAATCACGTTCCTCCTACTCGCGGCGGATGAAAGACACCGAATATCTCGAAGACGAGGAAGAGTACGAGACAGACAGGGGCAGAAAAGCTCCTCTGCTTGTCAGAGTATTCGCATGGTGCGCCCTTCTTGCCATATTCTTCGCCTGCGGCTACTTGGGAGCGAACTACTTCTTTAAATGGGCTGACAAAAGAGGCGGGCCGAGAGTCGGAGACGTAGTGGCAAGCAGCACGGAAGTTGCTCAGATGCCGAAGACGGAAGGCACTGCTTCTCCTCTTAATGCCTCCTACTCCCTCTACGTGCCTGAAGACGGAACCTTCAAAGAGAGAGCCATAGACATTAAAAAGGGACTGCCGGAAGAGGACATGGAAAAGGTAATATCCATGTACATAGACGGACTTAAAGAGATAAACATGATGGGAAGCGGAGTAAGAGCGCAAAATATATTCAGAAGCGGCGAGACACTCTACCTCGATATGACCACCGACTTCCAAAAATCTGTGAAGAGCATGGGAAAAGACAAAGCGTCACTTGCCCTTTCGGGACTGCTCAAGACAATGAACAGCAACTTCAGCCCTATCAACAGAATAAAATTCTACATAGACGGCAAAGAGCTTAAAGACACAACCCCTGTCGATCTTACAAAACCATGGGAGAATAAAGGATAATGAGCATAGAAAGAGCGGACGGCAGAAGCGCGAACGAGCTTCGCCCAATAACAATAGAGCGGAACATATCACGCTATGCCGAAGGGTCGGCGTTTATAAAGTGGGGCAACACCCACGTACTCTGCACAGCCACAGTTGAAGAAAAAGTTCCTCCCTTCATGAGAGGAAGCGGAGACGGCTGGGTCACGGCGGAATATTCGATGTTGCCCCGCTCGACGCACCAAAGAATGCAGAGAGACTCATCAAAAGGAAAGATAAACGGCAGAGCCAGCGAAATACAGCGACTCATCGGACGCTCACTGAGGGCTTCGGTTGACATGGGACTTCTGGGGGAAAGAAGCATCCTCATAGACTGCGACGTAATACAAGCTGACGGAGGCACAAGAACCGCATCAATAACGGGCGGATATGTCGCTCTCTTAGACGCACTGCGCTTCCTCGTAATTTCCGAAAAACTGAGTGTCATTCCCGTAAAGACACAGATAGCGGCTGTGAGCGCGGGAAAAGTTTCCGGCTCGGTGCTTTTAGACCTCTGCTATGAGGAAGACTCTGCCGCGGAAGCCGACACGAACCTGGTAATGACCTCGATGGGGAGCTTTGCCGAGTTTCAGGGAACCGGAGAGGGCGGAACCTTTTCACGCACGGAGCTTGACGAGATAATAAATATGGGCTGGAACGGAATAAAAGAACTCCACAGGATTCAGTCGCAAGTTCTCGCTCTCACGGACGAAGAAAAAGGACTTATGACGATATGAAAATAGTTCTCGCAAGCGGCAACAGAAACAAATACAGAGAGATGAAAGACGCATTCGCCCCAATAGGAGCGGAACTCCTCTTCGGAGGCGACTTTGAAAATCCCATGGAAGTCGAAGAGACGGGAGATACCTACGAAGCCAACGCCGTACTCAAAGCCAAAGCATGGTCAAAGGCTACAGGCCTGCCGGCCATATCCGACGACAGCGGGCTTGAAGCAGCCGCACTGGGCGGCGCGCCAGGGGTTCACTCAGCCAGAATAATCCATGGAAGCGATGCGGATAGAACCGAGTGGCTGCTTGAACAGCTCAAAAACTCGGAAGACAGAAGCGCGAGATTCGTCTCATGTATAACAGCAGTATTTCCGGACGGAAAAATAATTTCCTGCGAAAAATTCTGCCCGGGCAAAATAGCTCTGAAAGCGTCAGGCAGCTCCGGCTTCGGCTATGACCCGATATTTATACCTGACGGATACGACAAAACCTTCGCCGAACTCGGAGACGAAATAAAGAAAAAAATTTCTCACAGAGCTTTAGCAATAAAAGGTCTAGCCGAAATGCTCAAAGATGTGCTACAATACACCACTGTACGTATATGAATAAATTCTCTCCCCGAGTAGCATAAGCTAACGGGATATTTTCGTAAAATTTGGAGGTGTGTTTGTGAAAATTCTATTTGGAGTTCTTCACTTACTTGTCAGCTTGGCCCTAATCGGCGTAATAATGATGCAGCACAGAAAGAGCGGAGGCTTTACAGGCTCCTTCGGAGGCGGCGGCACACAGGCTGACAGCAACGGCACATGGCAGCGCATGTCCTCTCTGACAAAAATAACATCAGCCCTTCTTGTCGCTTTCATGCTCCTTTCAATACTTCAGGTTGTAATAAGATAACTCGGAGTGCATGATATGCCGTTAAAAAGGCTGGACAGCCAAAAAGATATAGTATCCTACAAAGAAGACAACTCGCGTCTCTTCTCCGCCACCCATGAAGAGATAACTGCAGGATGGACTACCGACATCTACTTTCTCAAGACAAGAGACGTGCTGCGTGCGGCCGGTCTCCTTGAGTCACCTGTGGTAGCGGAAGTATTTACAAGAAACGAAGGCATCTTCTCCGGCAGCGAGGAAGTCTTAAGGCTCTTCCGCACACTGCCGAACGCGCCTAAGGTGGAAGCTCTCCCCGAAGGCTCACACTTTGAGCCTAAAGAAGTCCTTATGCGCATAACAGGCACATACGAATCATTTGGCATGTACGAGACAGTCCTCCTTGGCATGCTGGCATCGGCTACAGGCTGGGCTACTGCCGCCCGCAGATGCGTTGAAGCCGCCGAAGGCAGAAATGTTCTCTGCTTCGGAGCGCGCCACGTTCACCCGGCAATCGCTCCCGTAATGGAGCGGTCAGCCAAAATAGCCGGCTGCAGTGCCATGAGCTGCATATTGGCGGCCAAACTCTGCGGCGAAGAGCCCAAAGGCACAGTGCCTCATGCCGCGATACTCCTCATGGGAGACACAGTAAAACTCGCAAAAGTATATGACGAACAGATACCGGCAGAAGAACCAAGAATTGTTCTCGTGGACACATTTAAAGACGAAGCGGAAGAGACAATGAGAGTCGCGGAATGCCTCGGCGAAAAGCTCTCAGGCATACGTCTTGACACACCGGGCGAGCGCGGAGGCGTGACCCCCGACCTCGTGCGCGAAATACGCTGGCGTCTCAACACCGCCGGATTTAACAAAGTTCAGGTCATAGCCACGGGAGGCCTCACCCCCGAGCGCATAAAACTAATGAACGAAGCTGGAGCCGATGTTTACGGAGTCGGAAGCTACATAACGAGCGGCACTCCCCGCGACATGACAATGGATATAAAAATGGTAAACGGCAAGCCGGTCGCGAAGCGCGGCAGACTTCCGGGAATAGTTCCCAACCCAAGGCTTGAACGCGTACTCTAGCCCCGCAGTCTGTTCTCCCCCACGTTAACAGACTTCGTCCTGCGCGCGGCACATTTTATGTGCTTATGCCACGCACGGCAGGAACCGGACGAGACGCTTTAAGAAACATAAGTATAGACAATAAAAAATTTAAGATACGCGTTTTTTTAAGGAGGAAGATCCATGCTCGGCACACGTTCGTACATGGCCAAAGGTGAAACAGTAGAGCGTAAATGGTACGTCATCGACGCGACAGATAAGCACCTCGGCCGCCTTGCAGTACAGGTAGCCCGTATACTTGCGGGAAAACACAAGCCCACATACACACCGCACGTTGACACAGGCGATTTCGTCGTCGTTATCAATGCGGAAAAAGTTGGACTCACAGGCAAAAAGCTTACACAGTCCACAATCAGCACATACAGCGGATACCCCGGCGGACTTAAGACACTTTCCTACGAGCAGGTTCTTGACCGCAAACCGGAGCGTCTTATCGAGAGAGTCATCTGGGGAATGCTTCCCAAGACAAAACTCGGACGCGACATGTACCGCAAACTTAAAGTTTATGCCGGCCCGAGCCATCCCCATGCGGCTCAGCAGCCAGAGCAGATAGATTAAGGACAGGGGTGAACTAATATGGCAAGTACATTCATCTGGGGAACAGGCAGAAGAAAGAACGCTGTCGCCCGCGTACGCATCTGCGAAGGCGAAGGCAAATTCCTCATCAACAACCGTGAAGTAAAAGACTACCTTCCCCGCGTATACTGGAGCACACAGGCAATTCAGGCTCTTGCCGCGGCCGGAGTAGAAGGCAAAATCGACGTATTCGTCAATGCGCACGGCGGCGGTCTCACAGGTCAGGCAGGAGCAATCCGCCTCGGAGTTGCGAGAGCTATCCTTAAAATGTATCCCGCATCACGCCCCGCACTCAAAAAAGCAGGACTTCTTACACGCGATCCGAGAATGGTCGAACGCAAGAAGACAGGACTCAAAGGCGCGAGAGCGAACAAGCAGTTCTCAAAGCGTTAGTCCGATATGGCTCTCTGCCGCGGATAACCCCGAGCAAAGCGCCATACTTCAGATCAATATCAAAAAGCCCAAAGCCTTTTGCAAGGTTTTGGGCTTTTTTACTGCTTAAAATACGAGAACCTACTCTGCAGAACTATGCAGAGCGCGCTCGCACGCAGCCAGCAGCTCGCACAGTATAGTCTTGTCTGAGCACGCATAGTTGTTGTTTTCTAAAATCTTGCGCAGCTTTGAAAAAGCGATAATAACGTCGGACGGGTCATCAGATATTTTGACCTCCGATGTTTTGGAGCAGAATATCCCGTCCTCCTCCGATGAGAACCAGTAGCTGATATCCACGCCCTTCTTTTCGGCAAGCATAATCAGTATAGGAATAGTCGGTTCTCTATTCCCATTCTCTAAATTGCTCAAATGGTTTTGCGATATGCCAATATGTGACGCGAAATCCTTCTGAGATATATTGCCTCTTATTATTTTTACATATTTGCCGAAATTTAATACTCTCATCATATATTTAGTATACCTTGAGCCTATGTAATGCCAAAATCTCAAACATGGTAAAAATATCTCAGTAGTTGATAAATACTTCAACATGAGATAAAATCCTAAAGTATCGTCCTAAAATGTGAAGGTATGTACACAATAGACGGCTCATCCGGAGATGAGAATAAAAAGCAGGATTCTTTCTTTATGTTCACTCTGCGCTCCAAAACCTAGTGCTGCACCCAAAAACGCCGGTACATATGTTTTCGTGCTATTTGCGGAATAAGGAGGCTGAAAGAGAAAAGAGTCTCCTGTCCGGCGGATTTTGGCGCAGATTCACAATCTGCTGATTTCGCACAGCTCACGGAGATAAAATTTTGAATCTATAAATATGTAGTCTATATTGTTTTACTCCATTTATATAACGATATTTTATTGCTTTATAGCAAAATACTTGCTTTCTGTTTGCTTATGCTATATTA
>CAYRAI010000047.1:0-14351 GCA_964422205.1 uncultured Synergistaceae bacterium
AGTATAGCATTTCGGAGTGTGTCAGGGACACTATAACAAGAAGTTTCGCTGGCTATTGGGTAAGAGAGAGGCCTGCGGAGATAAGAGACCAACTCTTATTTGGAGTCCATGTTTTTGCCCAAAGCCTCGACTCGATGATGTTTTTTGCGACTCTTGCTGTTATGGCCCTTTTTGCTGTTCCTTTACTTTTGAATTTTTCACAGCCATAAGGAATATAAAAAAGCATAGCCGCACAAGCGGCTATGCTTTTGCTTTAACTGTGGGTTTTGCTGTGAGCCGCAAAGGGCTCTTTTGTCTCGGTTATGCTTTTTTGTAAACTGATCTGTAGTAGAAGAGACCGAAGCACACCGCCGCGAAGATTATTCCTACAGGATATGCTACCGCAGAGGCTATGCCTATTGTGTCAGCTCCTTCGGCAAGTGTTCCGCCGCTGAGCATTCTGGCAAGGAGAGGGCCGAAGCCTTCGCCTGCTACTAGAATGTAAGTGCAGGATACAGCCGACATGAATGTTGCGGGAATAGCAGCGACCCAGAAGTTGATTTTTCTCTGAGCCATGTAGACTGCGGCGGCCCAAAGAGCCATCATTGCAAGAGTCTGGTTAGACCATGAGAAGTAGCGCCAGACAATGGCAAAGTTCATCTGAGATAGCGCCGCGCCGCAGAGGAGGAGCGGAACGGAGAGCATTAGGCGTTTTGAGTTAGGCTTCTGGTCAACTTTGAACCAGTCGGCTATCGTAAGTCTGGCGGAACGGAAAGCAGTGTCGCCTGATGTGATGGGGCATGCTATGACTCCGACCATTGCCAGGACTCCTCCGACGCTTCCTAGAAGGGTCGTGCAGATGTTGTAGACCAATGTGGAGAGTCCGCCTTTTGTGGCAAGAAGAAGACCGGCCGTGCCGTCATAGACGCTTACTCCGGCTGCTGCCCAGATAAGGGCGATAATACCTTCAGCTACCATTGCTCCGTAGAAAACTTTGCGTCCTAGGCGTTCGCTTGTGATGCAGCGCGCCATCATAGGCGACTGTGTTGCGTGGAAGCCTGAAATAGCTCCGCATGCTACTGTTATGAACATAAGAGGCCATATCGGAAGTCCCTTGGGATGGAGATTTGCGAAGCTGTCCCACATTTCGGGCATGTTGTATCCTTCAGCAATTAGCCCGCCTCCGACTCCGAGGCACATAACGATGAGGGCGATTCCAAATACAGGGTATAATTTGCCGATGATTTTATCGATAGGAAGCAGTGTAGCAAGGAAATAATATACAAGGATAACAGTAAGCCAAAATCTTGCATCAAGTGCTTCGGGCGTGAGAAGAGCTAAGAGGCCTGCCGGGCCTGTTGAAAATGTGGTTCCTACAAGGACAAGAAGAACTACGGAAAATACTCTCATTACTGTTTTCATTGTCGGGCCGAGATAAATGCCGACTATTTCAGAGATACTTGCTCCCTCGTGGCGTTCTGAAAGCATGCCTGAAAAATAATCGTGAACGCTTCCGGCAAATATGGTTCCGAATACTATCCAGAAATACACCACAGGTCCCCAGAGAGCTCCCATGAGAGCTCCGAAGATAGGCCCTAGTCCGGCTATGTTCAGAACCTGAATGAGGAATACCTTCCATACCGGCATAGGAACAAAGTCGACCCCATCGGGATGAGCGATAGCGGGAGTTTGCCTGTCATCCGGCCCGAACATATTGTCAACAAAGGCTCCATAGACAACATATCCCGCGATCAACATCAAAAGTGCGATAAGAAATGTAACCATTACTACCCCTCCTAGAAAAGAATATGTTGCTATTATAATTATATCAGTATTTTTAAAAAAACAAGCACTGAATAATGTAAAAGAAGAAAGACAGTAGGTTATATTTTTGAATTTCGCCAAAATAGTATCATACAATAAATTTTAAATAATATTATAACTTTTAAAATATTTATAGTTGTTTATAATAATTTAAATTATATTAACTTGTTGTCAATTATTTTTTTAGAGGAGGGCTTTTCTGTGGGAGGCATAATTTATATATTTGATGTGTCGGCTGCGGTTAATTTTATTCTTTCGCCTTTTTAGGCATATGAAAATGGGCGGATTTTGCTCCGCCCAGTATCTTTGATACTTTATAGCTTTACGTCTATTATTGCCGTTACACCGACACCTTTTACTCGTTTAAACTGTTTGATGGGATTTTCGGAATCTATCGGTATCAGGGCTTTGGCTCTTATGCTTTTGAATTCGCCTTCAAGCTGAGCAACAGCTTTTGTCCTGTCCAGAGCGGCTTGTGTGTTGGCACCTACCTGAGCGGCTCCTATTCTTGTTCCGCTCCCTATCGAGAGTATCGGGACAACTTTTGTAAACCCGTCATATTTTAAGCCTTTGTTGAATGTTATAGTGTTGATAAAATCGTTAAGCTGGGGGGCAAGAGCTTTAACCGCAACTCCTCCGACTACCACGAGAGCTGTGTCTTTGAGCACATCTCCCAGGTCTATCGCCGATGTGAGGGGAACGGAGACAAAGAGGCACGCGCATATCATTATTCCGGCTATTGTTTTCTTAATTTTCATCCGAAACACCAACCTTTCACATTGGATGATAACGGATAGATGTTATGAAAAAATGGGGAATTTCAATGATTTATCAAGCTCTGAGAGTAAAAAATCAGGTAAAATTACTGATATTGGAGATTTTTGCTTTAATCCGCCATTATCAGCATGAGGTCGTTGACATTAGTGCCGGTAGGTCCTGTGACAAAGAGTGCGTCGGCGCATTTAAGGGCTTCGTATGAGTTGTTGTCTTCGAGCATGGAGAGAGGGTCGCAGCCGGCAGATGTTATCTTTTCGCAAGTTTCGCCGCAGATTATCCCTCCGGCCGCGTCTGTAGGGCCATCCGTACCGTCAGAGCCTCCCGCCGCTATGACGATATTTTTAAGTCCCGATATAGCGAGAGCCGCGCTCAGAGCCGCTTCCTGATTTCTGCCGCCGAGGCCTTTTCCTTTAATATGTACGACTGTTTCTCCGCCTATTATGACGGCGCAGGGTTTTTTGAAGTCCGATATCTCTGCCTCTATGTCGCGAGATACTGCTCCGGCCATGAGTCCGAGCTCACGGGCCTCACACTCGACTTTTGACGAGATTATGAAGGCATTGTAGCCGAGGCTTTCGGCCGCTTTTTTTGCGGCGAGGCAGAGTTCCGCGGAGCTTCCGCATATTACCGTTCTGACATTGGAAAGTTCTTTCGGTGTCTCTGTTTTGAGGTATTCTTTCATTATGTCGGGAAGTTTTATGCCGTATCTCTTTATAATTGCAGCTGCTTCTGCGCAGGTCGTCATGTCGGGAACTGCCGGGCCTGATGCTATGGTGTCCATGCGGTTTCCTATCACGTCGGACAAGGTTATCTGGCAGACTGAGGATGGGGCGCAGTGGAGTGCGAAGCGTCCTCCCTTTACCGAGGAGAATCTTTTGCGGAGTGTGTTTATCTCGACTATCCCGGCTCCGCTTGCGAGCATCTCTCTGTTTAAATTTTCGATATCTTTAAGGGATATGCCGGGGAGAGGAACTTCAAAGAGAGCCGAGCCCCCTCCCGATACGAGAAAGAGCACTGTATCATACGGGGAAAGGGAGTCTGTCATTTCAAGGATTCTCTTTCCCGCCGCGATGCAGTTTTCATCGGGCAGAGGGTGTCCGCCCTCATATATTTCGATATTTGGATCGGAAAAAGCTCCGCGCGAGTGTCCGTATTTGACAGCAGCGCATCCGCAGGCTATTCTGCCGCCCAATTCCTCAGACGCGGCTGAAGCCATTTCCCAAGCAGCTTTTCCTATGGCAATAAGGATTATCCTGCCGCCGCATGGCGAGAAATCTTTAAGGGCTCTGCGCACCGCCTCGGAGGGAAGCATGGAACGAACAGCCGTGTTCCATATCGAAACGGCATCAGACTTCAGTTTATCCATATTTTTGCTCTTACCTCAGATACTGACTTTTATCGGCTATTTCGTTCAGGAAGTCTCTTACGGCGTTTGCCGTCATGGCTTTGCGCCAGGCAGAGCTCTTTCTGGGGTTTACTTCCTGCCTTGCCGTCTCTGCCGCTGTCTCTATTGTCTCTTCTGTCAGAGTTTTTCCTCTTACAGACGCTTCGAGTTTAGGCAGGCGAATCGGTATTGGGGACATGCTTCCTGCTCCAGCTCTGAATTCCGCAACAGCTCCGTCTTCTATCTCGGCATAGAAGCCCATTGATATGCGTGAAAGCGTGAGAGCCTTGCGGCTTCCTCTCTTGAAGAATTTCTGCACAGAACCTTCTTTGGGGACTGGTATCATTATTTCTTTTAATATTTCGTTTGGCAGGCGGTCGGGGTCTCTGTAGCCGCGGATGAATTTTTCAAGTGTTATTGTCCTTGAGCCTGAGACGCTTTCGAGTACGACTGAGGCATCAAGGGGCAGAAGTATGGAGGGAAGATCCGCCGCTCCGGAGGCTGTAGCTAAGTTTCCTCCTATTGTGGCTCTGTTCTGCACCGCCGGAGCTCCGCTTCTGGCTGAGGCTTCGCGGAGGGCGGGGAGGTATCTCTTTATTATCCCGCTTCTGATTATCTCTCCGTTTGTGGCACAGCTTCCTATCCTAATGAAGCTGCCAATTTTGTTTATGCCTTTGAGCTCTTGGATGCGGCTTAGGTCTATCACTTTTGAAGCGCAGAATTTGCCGTTTCTGATGTCGGGGATTATATCCGTCGTTCCAGCAAGCAGGTGCGCATCTCTTTCTGAGTCAAGCATCTCCATTGCCTCTTTTAAGTTTTCGGGGGTCATGAAGTTCTTTTCTTCTTCCGTGACAGGCTCGGGAAGATTTTTGCCGCATAGGTTTTCTCTTTTGCGGAAGGTCGCGCAGTAGTTGTCTTTTATGGCTTTGCCTATCGCGTCATATATTTTTTCATATCCTGTACAGCGGCAGATATTGCCGGAGAGGGCAATTTTTACCTCTTCAAGTGTCGGGGAAGGATTTTCTTCAAGCAGAGCCCGCGCCGCCATTATCATGCCCGGAGTGCAGAAGCCGCACTGGACTCCGCCTTCGCTGACAAAGGCTTTTTGAAGCAAGTCCATGCTGTCGGAGGAGCCGAGGCCTTCTATGGTCAGTATCTCTCTGCCGGAAGCCTGAAATGCGGGAACAAGGCAAGCATTGACAAGGCATCCGTCCATTATTACGGAGCAGGCTCCGCATTCGCCCTCTCCGCAGCCTTCTTTTGAGCCTGTGAAGCCAAAATCTTCGCGCAGAACCGCAAGCAGCAGTTTCATTGGAGGAACATCCGCACGGAGCAGTTTTCCGTTTACTGTAAGTTCTATTCTCATGCTTAATTCCCCTCTCTCTGTTCTTCCATGAGGACGAATAATTTTTCTCCCGTCATAGGTATTTCCGACGGAGAG
The DNA here is from genome assembly GCA_964422205.1 of uncultured Synergistaceae bacterium. Lineage (GTDB taxonomy): Bacteria > Synergistota > Synergistia > Synergistales > Synergistaceae > CAZNYN01. Next base: position 5,406 of record CAYRAI010000047.1, read on the forward strand.
ACTCCCAGCGCGTTCTGCACGGCAGATATAAATGCCGGAGCGCCGGCGTTCGCAGGCAGTTCTCCTATGCCTTTTGCTCCGAAGCAGCCGGCTTCGCACGGATCTTCTATAAGAGCTATCTTCCATGAGGGAGAGTCGAGTGTCGTGGGGACAAGGTATGAGTTCATGTGAGAAGCTGTGTAGCGGCCTTTGCCGTCAACTTTTATGTCTTCTATGTGAGCCCATCCTATGCCTTGAAGGACTCCGCCGGAGAGCTGTCCTTCCGCCTGCATCGGATTTATAGTCCGTCCAAGCTCCGCAGCTATTGAGGCCTCTTTAGCTGTTACTTCGTAGGTTGATCTGTCCACTTCCACTTCAATGACGTTGGCTATCCATGCGTAGCCTCTGTATGCGTCTCCTGTGAAGTTTTTCTCGTCCCATGAACAGCCGTCGGCAAATAAGTTATAGCCTAAGCTTTCGAGTGTGCTGTTATCTTTGAGATATTCTTTGGCTCTTTCGGTTATATTCTTGTTTTCCGGCAGATTTTTTTCGCGCGCCCACTTTGCGAGTGTATCTTTCATATTCGAGCATGCATCGACTACAGCTTTGCCGGCGTACATTGTAGTGCGGGAGGCTACCGTCGGCCCTGTGTTCGGGGTTTTTGACGTGTCGGGCACCATGTAGAGGACTTCGTCGAGTTCCGTGCCTAATGCTTCCGCAGCAGCCATAGGAAGAACCGTGCCGGCCCCCTGTCCCATCTCTGTAGAGCTTGTATATATTCTGAACTTTTCTCCGTCAAATGTCACCTTTGCTGTTGTCCCCATATTATCCTCGCCCGCTCCGGTAAAGCCTCCTCCGTGGAGAGCTGCGGCTATTCCTATGCCTCTGGCTATGCGGCCTGGTTTTTGGCGCGAATACTTTTCTCTTTTGGCTCTGTAATCGGAGAGCTCCGCCGCTTTTTCCAAAACTGCGGAGGCGTTGTTCGATTCTGTGAAGGTCTGACCATAAGGGAAGGTGTCGCCGGTTTTCAGTGTGTTGATGAGCCTTATGTCAAGCGGGTCAATGCCCAGAGTCTCTGCGGCTTTGTCCATTTGGCGCTCCATGGCAAATATTGCCTGAGGCGCTCCAAAACCGCGAAAAGCTCCGTTGGGAGGGGTGTTTGTGGCCATTGCCCTGCTGTGGATGCGGATTGCAGGAACATAATAGACTCCCGCAGTGTGAAGGTGGGTACGCTGAAGGACAACTCGGGATAGTGTCGTATACGCACCGCTGTCTAGGAACATTTCCACGTCAAGAGCCGTTATCTTTCCGCTCTTTTTGAGCCCCATTCTGTAGCGGCTCTTTGATGGGTGCCGCTTCGGGGATACCAATATGTCCTGAGAGCGGTCATAGATTATTGTCACGCGCTTTTTTGATTTATATGCCAAGAGAGCCGCGTAAGCTCCGAGGATGGAGGGGTAGTCCTCTTTGCCTCCGAAAGCTCCTCCCGTCGCGCTCTGCTTGACTGTTACATTCTCCGCCGAGAGCCCCATTACTTTTTGGACTGCTCCGTGAACGTAGAAAGGACACTGGAGAGAGCCTATGAGTTCCATTTTGCCGTCGGTAAATTGCGCCGACATGCCCTGAGTCTCAAGGTACATCTGTTCGTGCAGTCCCGTCGCCCAATTTCCTTCTATTATTACATCGGCTTCCGCAAAGCCCTTTTCCAAATCTCCGCGCTCGGTGTGATACTCGTCTATGACATTGTCGCTGCCCCATATTATCTCTTTTCCGGCAAGAGAATCTTCTATCGTGAGTATCGGGGGCAGAGGCTCTATCTCTGCTTTGACGCAAGCCATGGCGGATGCCAGAGCTTCCGCGGTCGGAGCCGCTACAAGAGCTAAAGCCTGAGACAGATAATTTATCTCTTTTTCCGCGAGAGCCGGATAGTCTGAGCGTACCATGGCGATAAAGTTTTCGCCTGGAATGTCCGCAGCCGTGACAAGAACTGCGCCATCCGCATCAAACTCGGGCGGAGTGTTGATGTTTTTTAATATTCCCCGCGGAACATCGGATCGGATTATGCCTCCGACCCAAGAGCCGGGCATATCAATGTCAGCTAAAAATTTTGTCTCCCCCGTTACTTTGACAGGGCCGTCAAAACGCGGAAAAGACTTGCCTATTATTTTAAATTTATCCATCTCGGTACCTCCCTTGACAAACTGTAGGAACTAATACCTTATTATTTATCTTCCATTGTCAATATTTTATACCTTGGAAGAAAAAATAGCACTCTCTTTCATTAAAAAGTCATTCTCTCTCTCCGTGCCGACCGTAATTCGCAGCAGTTTTTTTCCGCGGAAATTCACAAGGCGTGTGATTATATTTTTCTGAGCCAAAGCCATGTAAATATCTACCGCCCTTTCTTCCTTAAGAAGGATAAAATTCGCTTGAGAGGGGATAAATTTTACACCAAGCTCTGTAAAAAATTTCTCAAGCCTCTTCCTCTCCTCAATAAAAATTCTGCGGCTGATTTCAAAATATTCTCTGTCGGCAAGAGCGGCTAAAGCTCCTGCCTGAGCGGCCTCAGTCACGCAGTATGGCTCTCTCGTCCTGTACATCTGCTTTATCAGCAGAGGGTTTGCCGCTGCCCAGCCTATTCTTAATCCTGCCAGACCGTGGATTTTTGAAAAAGTCCTGCACACTATGAGATTTTTGTACTTCTTTATCAGCTCTATTCCGCTTTCTTCCGTGGTTTCCGCAAACTCAAAATAGGCTTCGTCCAGCACGAATATGACATTCTGAGGCACGGAATCGAGCACCCTTACAATTTCCGATATGGGAACTACAGTCCCGGTCGGATTGTTAGGATTGCACCAGAATATCATCTTTGTTCTCTCTGTTACAGCATTTATCACGCAATCGGAGTCAAATTCCATTCTGTAATTCAGCGGAACTTTTACGGGAACCGCTCCCATTATTTCCGCCGTGTCGTGGTATGCGGAGAAGGTGAGCTCCGCAGATATGACCTCGTCACCGCCGTTTAAAAAGGTGCGTCCCAAGTTTGTGAATACTCCGTCCAGGCCATTGCCGACAAGGATACTTTCCTGCGTCAGGCCGTACCTGTCGGCTATCGCCTGCCGCAGCTTCAGGCACGTGCTCTCGGAATAAAGAGAACAGTCATTTAAAGCTTCCGTCATAGCTTTCAAAGCCGCTGGAGAAGCTCCCCTCGCGCTTTCGTTGGAGCAGAGCCTTATGCTGCCTTCGGGAATCATGCCAGGGTTATATGGTTCTAAATTTTTTACGCAGGGACGGACTAAGGAGAGAAAGAAATCCTCATCATTTGTTTTTTCGGCACTCTTATTACACATATATATTCCTCCAATTTTACTCTGTCCGCTTTTTCTCGATGTCGGGCAGAAAATCTTTTTCACAGCTTCTTGATGCAGTTTGCAAAAGTTCAAGCATCGTGCTATTATATGACCCACGTGCAAAACTAGCAAGCTATCTCTTTATCTAAGTAAAGAGTAACTATTAAAATTTGAAGCGGGGCATTTAATATGAACAGAGTTCCAAGAGGCTGCAGCAATATAGGAGGAGAGAGCGCGGAGAGGCTTGAGTTCTGCAGGGGCAGTGCTATGAAGCTATTCGCGTCATATGGCTACAAACCTTTCAGCCCGTCGGAGTTTCAGCTTATAGAGAGCGTCTGGGGACGCATATCTCCTTCGCGATCGCGCAGACTTATTCCCATTATGTCTCCGTTCGGAGAACCTTGCGTGCTTCGCGGAGATGTCACTCTCTCCGCGGCGGAGTATCTTTCCGCCCACTTTGAAAGCGACGAGAGGCCTCTGCGCCTTTCCTACGCGGATAGAGTTTTTTCCGCGCCTGTCGCTCCTAAGTCGAATCTTGAAGAAAATCAGGTCGGTGTTGAGCTCATAGGCTGGGAGGGTGAGGGGGCGGACTGCGAAGTTGTCACTCTGCTGCTGAAAACTCTTGAGACACTCTCCATCGAGAATTACCTTATAGTTCTGGGAGACGCATCTTTTGTCTCACACCTATTTGCGCCTCTGGCGAAGAATAAAGCCTCTCTCTTGATTAACTCTCTTCAGGAGGGTTCTTACACATCGTATTTCCAGATACTGGAAACCTTGGAGGCGGAAGAAAGTTATTTGGAGCTTCTGCGATCGCTTCCGTCTATGAAGGGCAATATCTCGGTTATTGGTGAGATGATGTCAAAGGTTAAAGACTCTTTTGTATTATCTCCGCTTAAAAATTTATGCTATTCCCTCTGCAAATTGGGCTTTGAAGACAAAGTCCGAGTGGATTTTTCCTTCATCCGTGACTTGGGCTACTACAGCGGCCCTATATTCAACGCCTATTCTTCCTCCGACGGCTCACTTTTGGGCGGGGGCGGAAGGTATGACGGACTTTTGGCTCAGATCGGAGAAGAGGGAGAGGGGGTCGGCTTCGCATTAAACCTCAAAGAGCTGGCAGAGAGGTGCAGAAGCTCCTACCCTCACCCGGAGATGATGCTCTGGTGCGGCAAGTGCGACACAGCGGAAGCTCTGAGGTACGCCGACGGTCTTTGCAGGAAGGGAATATCTTTTGAGCTTAACTGGGAGAGGGACTCGTGCGCGGCAATGCGCACGGCGCGGCTTCGCGGATACAAGTGGTGGGCAGACTGCCGCGCAAAGAGAGTTATATCGCTTCAGACAGGCGCAGACTCATCTTTAGCCGATTTTGAAAGGACCATTTTATCATGCTGACAATAGCTCTGCCCACGGGGCGTTCTTTTCCCGAGTGCGTAAAAATTTTTGAGGGAGCGGGACTGCCTGTGGGCAAATTAAGAAATCCAGGGCGCAGTCTTGTCATTGAGGAAGGAAGTTTCAGGTACCTTTTATCAAAACCGTCAGACCTTCCTGTTATGGTTCACTACGGGGCTGCAGACTTCGCTTTGGCAGGCAGCGATGTAATAGAAGAAGCAGGCATAGCCCTGACCGAACTTTTGGACACAGGACGAGGGCGCTGTGCCATGGCTGTGGCAGGCCCTGCCGAGATGGCGGAAAAGTTTGTAGGGCACGTCTCGGCTCTTATGGGGCTTAAGGTAGCGACAAAGTACACGCGCGTTGCGGAGCGTACCTTTGCCTCGTGGGGAGTGCAGATAAAGCTCATGAAGCTGAACGGTTCTGTTGAGCTGGCTCCAGCTCTCGGACTTAGCGACTGCATTTTTGACATAGTGCAGACGGGAGAGACTCTGCGCGCAAACGGTCTCACAGTGATAAAGGAGACAGCGCCCGTATCCCTGCGCCTCATTGCCGGGACAGGCACTGTGCGCATGAATTGGAATTCAATGTTTAATGTGGTACGTGCCGTGGAAAGATATGTGAAGGGGGCGTGATAGAGATGAAAGCTGAAATTATAAGAGAGACAAAAGAGACTCAGGTTGAACTTGTGCTTGACACACTCTCGGCTGAAAGGTCAGTCAAGATTAAGTGCGGCTTTTTGAGCCATATGACGGATCTTCTCTGTCACAGAGCAGGACTCGGCATAGAGCTCAAAGCCGAAGGCGATACCGAGGTTGACTTCCACCATCTTACGGAGGATGTAGGCATAGCTTTTGGACAGGCTCTGAAATCTGTTGCCAAGGAGAGTGGGAACATTGCGCGCTACGGCTGGACTCTTCTTCCCATGGACGGTTCTTTAGCCCGCATAGCTCTTGACTTCAGCGGACGTGGCGCCTCTTATTTCAAAGGGGAATTTCCCTGCGATAAGTGCGGAGATTTCGACTTGGAACTGGTGCCGGAATTTTTCCGAGCAATGGCAAGAGAGGGCGGCATAACTCTCCATATAGCCCTTCTGGAAACAGACAACTCCCACCATGCGGCAGAAGCCGTGTTTAAGGGAGTCGGGGCGGCTCTGAGACAGGCTCTTGCTCCTGCATCCTCTGACCCAAGCACCAAAGGTCTCTGGCTATGAGAATATTTCCGGCGATAGACCTCTTTGAAGGACATACTGTAAGGCTGACGGAGGGAGACTTTGCCAGATGCTCCTATTACGACATAGCGCCTCTTGATGCCGCGAAGCTGTTTAAAGACTCAGGCTGCCGCAGCATACACATAGTCGACCTTGAGGGGGCGAAGAAAGGCTCTCCCTGTAATCTTAAAATACTTGAGCAGATTGCGGCTCTCGGGCTCTTTATCCAGTACGGAGGCGGCCTGAGAAGCGAAAGTGCCGTACAAAGCGCCTTAAACTCGGGAGCAGACAGAGTGATGATAGGAAGTCTGATATTCAAAGACCCAAAGAGAGCGCCTTACATAGCGGAAACTTTCAAGGAGGCTGCAATGCCTGCGATAGACGTAAAGAACGGCAAAGCCGTACACTCGGGCTGGCTGGAACAGACAGACATCACTGCGGAAGATGCCGTCGATAAATTAAGCGCCTGCGGCTTTTCGGCATTCCTCGTTACAGATACGGAGCGAGACGGAAAGATGAGCGGAAGCTCCGCGGAACTTTACAAAAAGCTCATAGGAGAAGGCAGAGAGATTGTGGCGGCCGGAGGCATAACAAAAGCATGCGACATAGAGGAGATGGCTCTCGCTAAAGTAGGAGGAGCCGTCATAGGAAAAAGCCTCTATGAGGGCGGAATAACTTTGGATGAGGCCCTTACAGCGGGAGGAAGATACAGATGAATGGAACAGAAGATATAAAATTCGACGAAAAAGGTCTCGTCACAGTGGTAGTGCAGGATGCCGCAACTGCGGAAGTGCTTATGACAGCATGGGCAGACAGAGAGGCTGTCGAAGAGACAATCAAAACTCAGGAGCTGGTTCTCTGGAGCCGCTCCCGCAAAAAGCTGTGGCGCAAGGGAGAGACGAGCGGAAACACTATGAAGGTTCGCGCTCTGCTCATAGACTGCGACGGCGACACGCTTCTTGCAGAAGTAGATCCGACAGGCCCTGCCTGCCACACGGGAGAGAGAAGCTGCTTTTACAGAACAATCATGGGAAAGAGCGCAACAGAAAGCACATTTTTGGGACGTCTCTGGCGCTTTTTAGACAAGAGAAAATACGATAGCCCCAAGGTGAGCTACACGGCGCGGCTGCTTTCAAGCGGCAAGGCGAGAGTGGCTCAGAAGGTAGGAGAAGAGGGAGTGGAAACTGCGATAGCCGCTGCTCTCGGCGACAGGGAAAATTTCCGCTGCGAAGCGGCAGACCTCCTATACCACCTTCTTGCAGCCTGCATAAGCACGGAAGTCCCTATATCCGAAGTGCTGAGCGAGCTTGAGTCACGCCACAGAGGGAGATAAAGGATGATAGCGATAATTGACTACGGAGCGGGAAACCTCCAAAGCGTCAGAAACGCCCTTGACTCCTTCGGCTGCAAAAACACAATAGCTGTTTCAAGAAGAGAGATACTCTCGGCGGACGGAGTGATACTCCCTGGAGTCGGAGCTTTCGGAAGCGCAATGCAGGAGATAGAAAAAAGGGGACTCGCGCCCGCGATAAAGGACGCGGCTCAAAGCGGCAAGCCTTTTCTCGGGATATGCGCGGGAATGCAGCTGCTCTTTGAGAGGAGCGAGGAGAGCCCTTATGCGGAGGGACTCGGAATAATACCGGGCGAAGTTCTGCGTTTTGACTCTTCGGAGGGACTTAAAATTCCCCACATGGGGTGGAACTCGGTAAAGTGCCTCAAAGAGAGCAGACTTCTGGGAAAAGCGGGAGAAGAAGCCCACATGTACTTTGTACATTCTTACTATGTCAAAGCGAAAAACAGAGATGCCGTTTCCGGCTCGTGCCTTTACGGGACGGAATTTGACGCGGCTATAGAATGCGGTTCGGTCTTCGGCTTCCAATTTCACCCGGAAAAGAGCGGAGAGTGCGGAATAGAGCTGCTGAAAAAATTTGTCAGAATATGCAAGGAATAAAACACTGGAGGAATAAAAAATGTACGCACAGAGAATAATACCATGTTTGGATATAAAGGACGGAAGAGTTGTCAAAGGAGTAAATTTCAAAAGTCTGCGCGACGCGGGAGACCCTGTGGAGTGCGCAATGGCATATCAGGAAGCAGGAGCGGATGAAATAATATTTCTCGACATAACAGCAACAAACAGCGCACGAGAGACAGCCGCAGAACTTGTAAAGCAAGTCGCTTCAAAAGTGTTCATTCCTATCACAGTAGGGGGAGGCATAAGAACAAAGGAAGACATTAAGAACATACTGCGTGCAGGCGCGGACAAAGTATCGCTCAACACAGCGGCGGTAAGAAATCCCTCACTCATAAAAGAGGCGGCAGAGGCCTTCGGCAGCCAGTGCGTAACAGTCGCGATAGATGCCAAGCGCAAAGGTGACGGATACTGGCAGGTTTGCACAGAAGGAGGACTCAGAGAAGAGCTCATGGACGCTGTGGGCTGGGCAATGCTGGCTGAGAGTTTAGGCGCAGGGGAGATTCTTCTTACAAGCATGGATAGAGACGGGACAAAATCAGGTTATGACATAGAGCTGACATACGCAATAAGCTCGCGAGTAGGCATACCTGTAATAGCTTCGGGCGGAGCGGGAAAGCTCGAACACTTCCGCGAAGCCTTCTCAAAAGGCAAGGCCGACGCTGTGCTTGCGGCATCCCTCTTCCACTACAACGAAATTCCCGTGGGAGAACTTAAAAAATATCTGTCGGAAAACGGAATATCCGTTAGGGTATAAAAGCCTCTCTCCGATTTTACAAAACCGCTGAATAATGCGTAATATAACGTACCGTCCTCTGATTTCGGCTCTCTGCCGTAATCAGAGGACGGTACTTTGGCGATGTTCTGCAATAATTGATTTAATCAGTCTTTCCTTAAATTAAGGGCTGAAATATTTTTCCCGATTACAAAAACAAGGACAGAACTCTCAAGCTCTGTCCTTGTTTTATATTCTTTTGGCACCGTTTTTGTTTAGAGGAAGCCTTTTTCTTTGAGTGTGGCTTCGACTTTCTCTGCGTTGCGGG
>CAYRAI010000048.1:0-14325 GCA_964422205.1 uncultured Synergistaceae bacterium
GAGATATACTTATTGGGATGAGTAAAAAAATCACTTGGAGAAAGCACATTATCCGCACCTGCGGCAATATCGGCAAGACTAAAGTTAAAGCCTTCCTCATCCTTATATGGATTAATCTTTGCGGAAGCATATTCTTTCTTGCCAAGGATTTCGATAACAACAGAATTGCGCAAAAGAGGTAATTCTTCTTTTTTCACATTCTCCGCAAATGCCTGTTCATCAAAGGACATGAGTGCGGCATTCTTGTCTGCCTCGGACATACCGAAGATGCCTTTAAATATATCCGTCATAGTTTGTCTTTCTCTTGAGGCAGCTCTGTTATAAAGTGCGTCTTGTTTTTTCAATCCTTTGAGCAGCATGCGCCCCTGCGGTTCTGTGTATTCGCCGAGCCCTACAGCATCAAGAATATCAGCCTCAGAAAGATTCTGTTCTCCCAGTTTTTTTCTGTCTCGCTCGTAATTTTTTTGTGCATCGGATTTTGTTACACCATAGTTATATTCCAGTAATAAAAAAGCCTTTTCGGTAGGAGGTGCTTTTTTTAGTCTCTCTCTGAACCGGTTTTGCTCTGCGCGTTCCGCCCTGGCTTCATTTCTATATATGATGTTGAGTTGTTTTTCAACCCTATTATCAAACGCATTAGACCATGTAATGGCTATTTCGGGACTAATCTCACCGCTATCTACTAATTTTTGCAGTTGTCCTCCGGATAAGCTTTCGCCGCTAAGATATATCTTTGCTATTTCAGAAGACACCTTCTTGAAACGTTCATTTTTTACTTTCTGCATATCACCGTAGTAATTTTCAAACTCAGCGCGATAAGCCTTCTGCTCTCCGGCAGAGATATTCTTCTCGATATAATCGATGCCCTTATTAAAGTCTCCGCGTCTCCACCAAATACCATAACGGCACAGACCGTTTCAAAATAGAAAAGCCCGCCATCACTTGATATGGCGGGCTTTTTGCTGTATTTGCCTTGTCTGGCAGACCAGCGAAATCAAAGAAGCAAATATGGCCTGCTTGCTTTCACTTAGTGCGGGCCGCTGCTTATTCCGCCGGAATTTCCCAGTTTTTTCATGAATAGAACAAGATACAGAGATATTACTTGGTCAAAATTTTCAACTGAGATATTAAATCGCTCCTCTATTTTATTAAGCCTGTATGCTAATGTGTTTCTGTGAAGGTGCAACTTTTCGGACGCTTTCTGTTTGCTGAAGAAGCATTCGCAGTACGCGCAGAAAGTTTGAATCAACTCGCCGGAATCATTATTTTTATAAAATTCCGCCAGTTTATTTTCCATGTAGCGCAGAGAATAATGTGGCTTCACCGAGAGCAGCATGTGCTGAAGCAGCATCTGATTAAATGAGTACACCCCCGATGGAAACCCCATCTTTTCCGCAATTGACACTACTTCCCATGCATTGGAATATGCCAGAGGCATTTCATAGATGTTTTTTGCGGGATGCCCTATACCTATTACAGTCTCAATGGATGCGTCCTTCAATTTGCCGTAAATCTCAAGAGAGAGCTCATTGGCCCTTTCAAGTATGAGATCCCGCTCCATAGCGCTTGTATCCTCAATGGCCCAAAGTATTACAAATTTATCGGACGAGACAGATGCAATTACATTTTGGCTGTCCGGAAAGACTTCTCTTATTATTTCTATTACTCTGTTGTGCATCATTGTGTAGTCTATCTCGTCGGAAAGAGGGTCGCGGTTAGCTTCATACGATAGGCGGACAGGATTCTTTTCTAGCCCCAAACCTCTGAAATTTGAGAAAAATATAGATATTGCACATCGGGCAATATCCAGGTCTATACCTAGTTTTTTAGCACGCTCAGGAATATTTGAATGGTCGTCGCGCCTTGGATCAAAACAGCTTACATCCTTTACAAGTTCATTTATCTGCCTTTGCAGAGAATGGAAAGACGGAGCTGCAACCCTTTCGCGCAGCATGCTCTCTATCTGATTTTTGACAAGAGTCGAGAACTGAAGGACTATTTCAGGCTCTCCTGCTATAGCGGCAGTGCCCACCACTCTTCCGTGAAAGAAAAGAGGCACTGTCGAACCAGGATACCATACTCCAAGTTCCCTTGCCTGATCTTCGTCATCAAAACTCATTTTTTTATACTTCACACAGGGAACCGACGGCGGATGAAATGCGCCTATGCGCTCTTTGTCCGGAGCACCTATTATTATGCCGTCGACATCAGTTATGATGATGCTCCTGCCCATCATAGCGCTTAAAGATTCAGATATCTCCTGAGCATATTTTTCCAGCATAAGCACCAGCTCCGCTCTCTGTTTTGAATACAGTCTGTATTGATAAATTATATCAAAACAAAAAAATAAATTACTTGCGTTTTAATGACGGTTTAGGTAAATTTGAGTTTCTGTCTTTTTATTTCTCCATTATAATATGGATATTGCGAAAGGGGCCTGGTTCTATGTGGAGGACAGCTAAAATTTTCCTGCTGCTGGTAGCTGCGGCGTTTATAACAGGTCTTATGCCTACAATCATCGATTTGTTTGACACTTACGTCATTTATTCCGTAAAGGAGGGCTTCTCCCTCCACCCAAAACTTCTATCAGCCATTTCCGCATTTACCGCTACTGTTAAAAGCTACACATGGCACCTGAGCGTGATTTACGCCTGCATAGTGGGAGCTATTATTTTTATGGAAAGCCAAAACCCCGACAGAACTATACTTTGGCTCGTAACACTCGTGCTTTTGCCTGTGTTCGGCGTAATACTTTACATGATTATAGGCCCGGATTTTAAAAATTTCCGCAAGAGAAAATTATTCCGTCCGGCAAAAGCCGTGATAGACAACACTCCGTTTACCGGCGACAAGAGGCTGCTCATAGGTAAGATGCTGCACTCTTCCGGGGGAGCAGATTTGTTAACACACAATAAGGTTGAAATACTCATAGACGGAGACGCAAAATTTGCATCTTTGAAAGAGGAGCTCACTAAAGCTCAAAAATATATACACATGCAGTATTTCATTATCAAGGATGACAATATCGGACGGGAAATCAGGGATATTCTTGTTGATGCCGCAAAAAGGGGCGTTAAGGTGAGAGTCCTTTACGATGCTGTCGGAAGCTGGAAGCTTAAGATAAATTACTTTAAGGAACTGCTTGCTCTTGGTGCGGAATGTCACGCTTTCATGCCTGTCGCATTGCCTCTCTTCCGCAGACAGATGAATTTCAGAAACCACAGAAAGATTGTTGTAATAGATGACAGAGTCGCCTTCACGGGAGGACTGAATATAGGAGACGAGTATCTGGGGCGCGGAGAGCTCGGACATTGGCGCGACACTCACGTGCGCCTTGAGGGCGAGGCTGTGGCGGAGCTTCACAAAATTTTCTTAAAAGATTGGTGCATGAGAACAGGGGAAAATCCGTCAAAAATATGCGATGACTTAAGCTGTCATGACTGTTTGTCGGACGAGAAACAGGATTTTTCATCTATGCCGATGCTCCCTATGCAGGTTGCCGCAAGCGGAGTAGACAATGTATGGCATACGATATCGCAGGGCTATTACGGCATGATATCACGGGCAAAAGAGAGAGTATGGATAACAACCCCATATCTTGTCCCCGGTGCCAATATTATGAATGCAATGATGACAGCCGCTCTTTCAGGCGTAGATATTCGCCTTATCATGCCTTCCGTAAAAGACCATTTTCTGGTATTTTGGGGAAGCCGCGGAAATATAGAGCCTCTGCTCCGTTCGGGAGTCAGGGTATTCATGTACAAGAACGGCTTTGTCCACACCAAAACAGTTATGGCAGATGACGATATCTGCTCTGTCGGTACATGTAATTTAGATGTCAGAAGCCTTGAAATAAATTTTGAAAATCAGCTTTTTATCTATGACAAGGAAACTACGTTACAATTTGCGGAGCAATTTGAGAAAGACACGGCAGAATCAGAGGAAATTATTCTTGAGACGTGGCAGAATAGACCCCTTTATCAAAAAATATTGGAATCTTTTGGGCGTCTCTACTCCGCTCAGATATAAAGCAATATGAGATTGGAAGGTAAAATATGACAGATAAAGCATACGGCAAGAGATTCTCCGCTCATCCCGCTTTTTGGATTGTATGCGGCGGAATATCGGTCGCTATACATATTTTTTTCTATTTTAAGATAAGAGCCGTAACGGGCCCTGGCTGGACAAGTTCACTGTGGCTCGGATGGAGTTTTGCAATGATGGAGCTTGTATTTCTTACAAGAAAGACAGACAAAATCAACTCCGGACTTCAGCGCAAGTGGACAGACAGGCTCGGCGGAGTCTGGCTCTTATTTGTAATAATAGCATTCGTTATCGCAATAGGAACAGACATACTTGGCAAATTCACATCATTTGACGCAGCGTCGTCGAAACAGCTTCCTATATCCTTCGGTCTCAGTGCGATTATAATGCTTATGGGCATAAGACAAGCAAACAACATACAAACAACATGCGTCACTGTAGCTACAGATAAACTTCCCAAAGGCGAGAATAATCTCCGTATAGTCCAGCTTACCGATTTACACTTAGGCCCATGGGTGGGACTGCCCCTATTAAGGCAAATCGTAGAAAAAACTATAGCCGCAAATCCCGATATCGTAGTCGTTACAGGAGACCTTGCAGACGGTAATTTGGAAAACAGAGAAGACGAGTTAGAAATTCTCAGAAAGATAAAGCCAAGATACGGAATGTTCGCAGTAACAGGCAACCACGACTACTATGACGACATAGCAGCCGCGGAAAAGTTCATGGAATCGGCAGGTATGAAGGTGCTGCGTTCTGAAGGCACGGAGGCAGGAGGTATACTTATAGTCGGAGCGGACGACAGAGACCATCTTGAAAAAAAAGCTTGGAATCTCTCAGCCTCGGAACTTCTTGTCCTCTCATTCGCAAAAGAGCAAAAAGAAAAGTTCCTTCTGCTCCTAAGACACAGACCTATAATAGAGCCAGGGACAGAAGGACACTTCGATCTGCAGCTTTCGGGACACACACACGGAGGACAGCTCTTCCCATATCTAAACTCAAGACATATCATAGCGGGACATGACAGAGGCCTGAAAAAACTAAAATGCGGAGGCTGTCTCTACGTAAGCAACGGAGCCGGTTTTGTAGGCCCTCCCGTCAGACTCTTGGCTCCTCCAGAAATAGTTGTAATTGACTTGATAAACACAGCCCAAAAGTGCGAAACCAACAGCAAAGGAAGGTAATATACCATGTGGAAAGGCCGTTTTACTCAGGATACAAACGAAGCAGTAATAAATTTTACCCAGTCTCTTGACCTGGACTGGAGAATGGCTGCGGCAGACATAAGAGGAAGCATTGCTCATGTGCGCATGTTGGCACACTCTGGACTGCTCTCTGCCGAAGAAGCTCAGATAATCGAAAATAACCTCACAGCCATTGCAGAAGAGATAAAATCAGGTGCTTTTATACCAAAAGTCTCCCTCGAAGACGTACATATGAACATTGAATCCCGACTTATAGAAAGATGCGGAGCCACCGGAGCGCGCCTCCACATGGGACGCAGCCGCAACGACCAAGTTAATACAACGGTACGCCTCTATCTGCGCAAAGAACTCCTCGAAATATGGAACGGACTTCACGAACTCATATCGGTACTCCTCAAAAAAGCCGAAGAACACGCAGAGACAGTTGTGCCGGGCTACACGCACCTCCAGCAGGCACAGCCAATATCTATGGGACAGTTTTGGATGGCACACACACAAGCCTTCCTGCGTGACGCAAAACGCCTATTTGACGCCTATGACGCAGTCGACGAATGCCCGTTAGGCTGCGGAGCTTTGGCTGGGTCTACACTGCCGCTTGACAGAGAGTTCACATGCAACGACCTTGGCTTCTCGCGCATGACAGCCAACAGCATGGACACAGTGGCACACAGAGACCACTTCATGGACATACTCTACTTCGCGTCTGTATTCGGCGGACATGTAAGCCGTCTCTCCGAAGACCTTATAATATACTTCTCGACAGAATTCGGCTGGATAAAACTCCCTGACGCATTCTGCACAGGCTCAAGCATAATGCCCCAGAAGAAAAACCCAGACGTGCTGGAAATTCTGCGCGGCAAAGCCGGACAGATGAACGGAGCCCTCATGGATCTCCTCACAATGACAAAAGGCATCCCCCTAACCTACAACAGAGACCTCCAAGATGACAAACGCTCGCTCTTTAGGACATTTGAGTGCCTGCACGGCATATTCTCCGTACTGCCCCCTCTCATCAAAGAGGTACAGGTGGACGAGAAAGCCGCCAACAGAGGCTTTGCCGACGGCCTTATACTTGCCACGGACGTGGCAGAATACCTTGTAATGCAGGGAGTCCCATTTAGAAACGCACATGAAAAAGTTGGGCACATCGTGCGCTACTGTATAGAAAACAAAAAACCGATGATCTCACTCTCACTTCAGGAATGGCAGGCTAACATCCCTGAAGTAAAAGAAGACCTTCTGCCGCTGCTTTCTCCTAAAAAATCCATGGAAAGAAGAAACACAATAGGAGGAACAGCGCCCGAACAAGTAAGAAAACAGATAGAAGACGCAGCCATAAAACTGACAATTTTTGACTCAGAAGCCAAAGATTTATCTGACAACATCCCGCAGGGCTATTAAATCAACCTTGCCGCAAAGCCTCACTTTACATTGTTACAGACGATATAAAAAAGCCCCAATCACATAAAAACTAAAAATAATGAGCCTGCTCGTATAACAGTGAGCAGGCTCAAAATATAACACCTATTTGTCAAAAATTAAATTAATCCAGAGTCTGCATCCCGCCGCCCGAGACCAACATCGTCTGCCCAGTCACCCACTCTGACATGGGAGAGGCAAAGAAGAGGACTGCGGAACCTATATCTTCCGGTTTGCCGAGACGCTTCAGAGGTGTGGACTTCAGCATATTTTTCTCAAGCTCTTCTGTGAGAACCGTTGAAAGCGCATAAGTTTTGATAGCCCCAGGCGCAACTGCATTGACCCTCACGGGAGCAAGGTCAATAGCCATCTGGCGAGTCAGAGCGTTCACAGCAGCCTTGGAAGAAGCATAGACAGTCATATTGACACTGCTTGCAATACTCGCCATAGAACTTATATTTACAATAGAGCCATAACCTGATTCTCTCATGTAAGGCAGGCAGAGCTTAGAAAACCTAAATATGCTGTACACGTTGAAAGTATATATCTTGTTCAGATATTCCGTTGTCAGCTCTTCAAAAACCTCGCGCCCTCCTCCGCCGCCGCCTGTATTATTCACCAAAATATTTATAGTTCCGAAATCTGCGGCAGCCGCCTTTATGACTTCTTCCTGGTCCGCCTCGGACATTACATCGCATTTATAGCCGACAGCCTTAACTCCGTACTTAGAAGATATCTCCGAAGCAGCCTCTGAAGCGGCTTCCGCCTTTATATCCAAAAGAGCCACATCAGCTCCTGCCGAGGCAAGCATCTCCGCCGAGCCGCGCCCTATTCCGCCAGCTCCGCCGGTTATAACAGCAACTTTACCGCTAAGGTTTATTAGCCTCTCCGCCAACATCAAAATCACTCCTTCAATTTAATTTGCAATAACGATAAGATATTTTCACCGATTGCTCTAAGTGTACTCCAATTTGAGAGATAAATGTAAGGTAATTCAAGAAGTAATCAAAGAGGCGAGAGAGCGAATTCGCCATTTCCCTGCGATTTTCAGCAATTGCCTGCCTGCTATACTGCAAAATGCGAGTTGTCGCTGTTCTTAAGAGCACTGCCATTGGCACTTTTATTGCTCACGATTCTTTGTCTGCTCTATCTATTTCATCAGTTCCATGTGCTTTACCAGGGCGTCCGCGCTTCTTATGCGTATGTAGCTGTTTATTTGCTCAAGCAGAGAGGTCACGCAGTGCCTTAAATTTCTTGGTATGCCAGTTTACACCAAACAAAATAACATGGATCTTCGGCTCAGACTCACCTGCATACTTCGATTTTGCAGCAAGGTTATTTCGTATCTTTTACATGCTCATATTTCTAAACGGGCTGCAAAGCTCTGTCGGCGGTTTCTTCTCAAAACCTTCCGCCGTGGAGAGGCTTACAAGAGACAAAGCAGCCTCAAATCAGAATTAGCTGTAATAGAAGGAACCACCTTGGCTATGCTGCCATAAATCACCATACAAGAGAAAAACAGAAAAATATAACAAACAAGCTCCCCGTGTTATCGCATGGGGAGCTTGTTGTATTAAAACCTGCCGTTTCGATGCTAAACCTCGGCTCTATTTACAGTTCTCTTAAAATAAAGCAGCATTGCCGCTATAAGTACAGTAGAGACAACGCTCACTGCAAGATTGTGATGTATCGCGGCAAGTGCCGTACCCCCCAGGGCGCACCTTTCGTACAGCTTCAGCCCCCTGTAAATCCAGCCTTCGAGGGCTCCAGCCAAAACAACAACCCCAGCAACTGCGGAAATTACAAGAATCGCAAATTCATAGGGCACAATATTCTGCATCAATATCATGGGATTGTAGACGAACATATATGGCAGCAAATATGATGCAAATGCGATACGCGTTGCAGTGAATCCCGTTTTAATCGGGCTTGCTCCCGCGATGCCGGCTCCCGTGAATGCCGCAAGACATACTGGCGGCGTGAGGTCTGCCATTATGCCGAAATAAAAGACAAAGAGATGCGCGGCAAGCGGAAGCACCTTCATGCCTATAAGAGCAGGTGCGATTATTGTGCTGCAAACGATGTAATTTGCCGTGGTAGGCAGTCCCATCCCGAGTACAAGACATGCTGCCATAGCCATGACCATAGTCAGAATAAGGCTTCCGCTCGATATAGAGACGATATTGTTGGAAATCGTGAGTCCGAGAGAAGTCAGAGACGACGTTCCGACAATAAAGCCGACAAGAGCGCAGGCTATGGCTACTCCCAAAGCGCCGCGTGCCCCTTCCTCAAGAGCCTTGATTATCGCCGCGAGGTTCATCCTCGTGTTCTTTTTCAGTGCGCTTATCAAAACGACAGCCAGCACTCCGATAAAGCCTGCCCTCAGAGGCGTGTACCTCATAAGCAGAGTCACGATTACGACTATCACGGGAATCAGCAGGTGTCCATCGCTTCTCATAACGTCTCTTAATACAGGAAGCTGATCCTTCGGGATCCCTGTAAGATTATCCTTCCTCGCGCTTATATGCACGTTTGTAAATATGGCCGTGTAATAGATAAATGCAGGCACTATAGCGGCAGTGGCGACAGTCAGATATGAGACGCCCAAAAATTCGCTCATTATAAAAGCTCCCGCTCCCATAATAGGCGGCATAAGCTGGCCTCCAGTTGACGCGCATGCCTCAACCGCTCCCGCCTTATGAGGCGTATACCCCACCTTCTTCATAAGGGGAATTGTAAAGGTTCCCGTAGTCGCCACGTTTGCCACTGAAGAGCCATTTATAGTGCCGAGCAGTCCCGACGCTACGACAGCGACCTTTGCAGGACCACCGACCGTGTCCCCGGCCACTGCAAGAGCCAGCTCGTTGAAAAAGCGCGCGCCTCCGCTTTGAGAGAGAAACGCCCCGAAGATAATAAACACGATGACGAATGTAGCGGATACTCCGAGAGCAAGCCCGAACATACCCTCCGATGTCAAATACATGTGCTGGATTATCCTCTCAAAAGCATATCCCCTTATCTCAAAGATGCCGGGCGCGTAATTTCCAAAATAACAGTAAAGGAGAAAAAACACAGATAAGAAGGGAAGCACAGCACCAACTATTCTGCGTCCCGCCTCGATGACGAGAACTATTGCTGCGGCTCCCAAATATATCTCATATGGCAGAG
Organism: uncultured Synergistaceae bacterium; assembly: GCA_964422205.1. Taxonomy (GTDB): domain Bacteria; phylum Synergistota; class Synergistia; order Synergistales; family Synergistaceae; genus CAZNYN01. Next base: position 9,837 of record CAYRAI010000048.1, read on the forward strand.
GTTCTGCTCCCCGCTGAGCTATATCGTTAAAGGCAAATGCGATATAACCGACCACGCAAAAACTTGCTGCGGCAAGGATAATGTCGTAGAAGGGAGTGTACACTTTTGAGCATTTTTTGCATGCAGGATAGAGAAAATAGACTGCCACTATCGCGAAAGTGAGGTGAATCGCCCTCTGTATCGTAATTGGCATAGTCGCTATACCGGCTGTATAGAGGTGAAAGAGCGACATACAGACGAGCCATGCCGTTATAAACTTGCTCTGAAGCCCGCTGAGCTTTCTGTAGCGGCTCTCTGCGTCGTACTTTTCTATCAGGTCATTGACTTGCGATTCATCCATACTTACATCTTTTATTAAATCTTTTTTTGCCGTACCGCTCAATATAAGTACCCCCTGAAATTATAACCCGCGCCGAAGTTTGTATTCGGCGCGGAATAAAAATTGCGAAACGTTAACAATAATTCAGGCTATTTTATAAGACCCTTTTCCTTATAATACTTCGCTGCGCCGGGATGGAGCGGTATTCTGATATCCTTAACACTCGTGGGATCCATAGCTGTCATTCTCGCGCTTATCGTTACGAGGCTTGCCTTATTCTCAAAAAGTGTCTTTGTCATGAGATAGGCTGTGTTTTCGTCAACTTTTTCATTTACTGCCAAGATATTGGGGCTGCTGAAGGTATGAATGTCCTTCGTCTGTCCCTTGTAGCTTCCCGCCTTGATAGTCATCTTTGCGAAATAGGGAGTCTGTTTAATCATCTTTGCGACAAGGTCATCCGATACGTCTATAAGATTTACGATACCGAGCGTCATAGGCTCCACAACGCTTGCGATACCAACCGCTCCGACTGTGATAGCCGCGTCTATCTGCTTATCCATGAGAGCGGAAACAGATTCGCTGTGTCCGAGATATTCACGCTTGATATCCTTTTCGGGGTCGAGTCCCGCGAACTTGAAAAGACTTTCCGCAGTGAGAGTGACACTTCCGCCAACAGCTCCGACTGAGACTCTCTTGCCTTTAAGGTCCTGAATCTTCTTAATGCCGCTGTTTTTGAGAACTACGATGTGGACGGCTTCTGGGTAGAGTGGGACAAGTCCGCGCATAAACTTCTTTGGCTCGCCCTTGTAGCTTGCAAAGCCATTATATGCGTCGTAATAGAGACCGTCTGCGAAGATAACCTCCGCATTTCCCTTCTCCATAAGCTGGATATTGTTGCGTGTGCCGCCGCTTGCCTGAGCTGTTGACTTGATGCCGGGAATTTTATCCGTCCATATCTTGGCTATTCCGGAACCTACCGGATAATACGTGCCGCCCGTGGGGCCTGTGCTGATATTGATAAACGTATCTGCGAAAGATGCCGCCGAAAAGGCAAAAATTGAGAGAATTGCCACTGCAAGTACTGTTCTGAAACTTCTCATAATAAAAGCACTCCTTAATCCAAACAAAAACTGACCTCAGCTCTGCCAAAGACAGAGCCCCAAAGTGCGACAAATGTGCCGGACAGCATGAATAAAGGAATGTTGTTTTCAGCGAAAAACCGAAAAGGTCAAAAAGGCAAGGTTAAACCAAAGGTACACAGCCCAAAGCGGTATCTGTCCAAACAGCAACATCCCCTGCATAATGCAGTCCCTGCATTATGCAAGCTCGTCAGGTAAATGCTTGCTGTTTAAACAAAAGTGCGCCCATGCTATTTCCTCCGTTAGTTTTTGCCGCGCAGACAAGACGCGACCTCAGACATTATAACAACAAATTAACTTAATGCAAATCAATCCACATCTATAAAGTAAATAAGTTGATGAAAAACTAAGGCGTTCGGGTATAAATCAGAGGCAGTTTCCGGGGCTATTTATTATATCGGAGCACCAGCTTATAAGCAGGTCTGATGCTTCAGTAAAATCATCAGCACTTGCTGCTTGTTTAACCTCGGATAACTTGGCTTTGGTGTTCAAGATTTCGGCGTCACGGCCCGACAACAGTAGGGCAAGGTCTTTTTCCCTTTTGATAAAAGTGCCGTTGTCGTGATAGTATTTTGTTCTCAGCAGAAAAAAAGTCGCTTTATACAACGAGAGAAGCACAGCGCTATCCCTTTCGAATAAAAAATTATGGCAGCACCCGTGATATATGGCACATGCTGAAGATTTTATAAAATCAGCGATATCCTTTTTCGTATACTTCCGGTGTAAAAACTCTAAGGATCCGTATATTGGCAGAGTATCATTAACTAGCAGAAATATCTCGCCGGGAAGCCATGAGGCTACATCCATAAGCCCCGCAATGAATCCGCAGGCTCGTTCATGGTATGGCATAGAATTTATTACGCCCCGATATTTTCCCAGTTTTTCAGCGTTAATTTCATCTAAGATAACAACAATATCAATGTCACTTGACGGAGTTGACTCTTTACGCCCCTAACTGCCTTGCAGCCCTACAAATACGAGTTCACCGTCAAAGGTGCTCTGTAATCTTGCGGTGAGATTTGAACACCACACCTCAATATCAATATCCATCATATGATTCCTTCTCTCTTGTCCCAAATTAAGACATCTGAAACTTCGCACCACGCAAACATCGCCTGCACCTTGCAAACTCGACATCTTAAGGCCAAAAGGAAGCGTCAATGTCCTTTTATTCTTGTCACCATTACATAAACCTCCAAGTCAGTGCTCTCTATTTTGCACTTTCTTGGAGGTTCACATAATTTACTGGATAAACTCGAGCGCCGATATTTATGTGCTCGTCTTGCTGTTATTAAAGCTCTTTATTTGTAATTCGCTATTCCCACTCTATCGTTGCGGGTGGCTTGCTGGTTACGTCTAAGACTACTCTGTTTACCTGCGGGACTTCGTTGCAGATTCTTCTTGATACTATGTCGAGAAGTTCATATGGCAGGTGAACCCATTCGGCTGTCATTGCGTCGAGGGACGCGACTGCGCGCAGTGCTATTGTTTCGCCATATGTGCGTACATCGCCTACCACCCCTACACTGCGGACGGGAAGAAGGGCGCAGAATGCCTGCCATATATCGTTGTATAGGCCTGCCTTGCGTATCTCTTCTATGAAGATGGCGTCAGCTTCGCGGAGTACGTCAAGGCGTTCTTTTTTAAGCTCTCCGAGGCAGCGGACTGCGAGGCCCGGACCCGGAAATGGATGTCTGCCAAGGAAGTGAGGTTCTATTCCGAGAACTTTGCCTACTGCACGGACTTCGTCTTTGAAGAGGTCGCGCAGAGGTTCGAGAAGCTGCATTTTCATGTCGTCTGGGAGGCCTCCGACGTTGTGATGGCTTTTGATTACTCCGCCGCCGCCGTGACCGCTTTCTACGACATCGGGGTAGATTGTGCCCTGAAGAAGCCAGTCGGAACCGCCGAGCTTGCGGGCTTCTTCTTCAAATACTCTGATGAAGAGAGCTCCTATGATTTTGCGCTTTTTCTCCGGTTCCGTTACGCCTTCAAGGGCTGTGAGGAATCGTTCTTCGGCATCGACATGGTGTACGTTAAGGTTAAGTGAACGGTACGTCTCCATAACCTGACGTCCTTCATCTTTACGCATCATTCCATGGTCTACAAATATGCAGTGAAGCTGATCTCCTACCGCCTTTGAGGTGATGACAGCCGATACTGTTGAGTCAACCCCGCCTGAAAGTCCGCAGATTACTTTGCCGCTGCCGACTTTTGCGCGTATTTTTTCTATCTCATGGTCAATCCACTCTGTGCCTAAAGTCCAGTCGGATTTGCAGCCACATACGTCAAAGAGGAAGGCTGAGAGTATTTCAGAGCCTTTGGGAGTATGAACTACTTCTGGGTGGAATTGCAGGGCACATATTTTACCGTCTTCGGATTCAAAGCCTGCGAGAGTGCCGCCTTCGCTGTAAGCTGTGGCTTTGAAGCCATTGGGGAGTTCTTTTACGTGATCCCAGTGGCTCATCCATACGTCTATTGATTTTTCGTCAGATATGCGGCAGAAGAGTTTTCCGCATTCGACATTGACCTTTGCCCGTCCATATTCCGCAGCAGCGCCCTTTTCGACTTTGCCTCCGAATACATGAGCCAAAAGCTGCATGCCATAGCATATTCCAAGTACCGGAACACCCGATTTTACTACTGACATAGGAAGTGTCGGAGCGTCTGCTTCAAGAACGCTGCGGGGGCCTCCTGAGATTATTATTCCTGATGGTGCTGCTTCTTTAATTTTTTCTTCGGGGCTGTCCCAGAACAGTATTTCACTGAAGACTCCAAGTTCACGCACTCTTCTTGCTATAAGCTGCGTATATTGAGAGCCGCAGTCAATTATTAATATTTTATTTTCTTTCATTATAATGGGGAAAATCCCCTCACCTCCGGCAAGCATTTCGTGCATTTATAAGTATTACACATATAATCAATGCAGGCAATAGTAAATTTTGTCTAACTTGGAATCAATTGGTTCAAAATGCCGGCATAATCAGAACCACCGGCTTAGCCGGTGGTATGACTTGGCCCTGTAAGGGCCTTT
>CAYRAI010000049.1:0-13415 GCA_964422205.1 uncultured Synergistaceae bacterium
TAAATATCGTCTCTGCCAGGAGCTTATACTGGGCATAGGCGGACTCAGACTGCTTAGAGATATGGGCTTTACCAATATAAAAACTTTCCATCTGAATGAGGGACATGCGGGCTTTATCACTCTGGAGCTGCTTCGGGAGCAGGGATACGGCGATATCGAAAAGGTTAAGAATCAGGTCATATTTACAACACACACACCTGTCGCAGCAGGGCACGACTTCTTCTCGTATGATTTGATAGAAAGTGTTGTCGAACCCAACTTTGCCTCTATTTTGAAAAATTCAATAGGCGGAAGCGGCCTTTCCATGACAGACCTCGCTCTGAAGTTCAGCCGCTATGTCAACGGAGTCTCGCGCAGACACGCCGAAGTGAGCAGGGCCATGTTCTCGGACGAAAATATCGACTGGATAACAAACGGGGTGCATTCTGCGACTTGGACATCTCCCTGTTTTGCTAAGCTCTATGACGAGAACATCCCAGGCTGGCGCAATGATCCGAGCAGGCTTATGCAGGCAGTAAAGCTGAAAGACGATGATGTCTGGAGAGCACACCAGGCGGCAAAGATGAAGCTGTTCGCGCATATTCTTGAAGAAACGGGAGAACAGCTCAACCCCGATATTCTCACTGTGGGCTTTGCAAGAAGAGCAGCGACATACAAGAGAGCAAATTTGATTTTTTCCGATATAAAACGCCTTCTCGAGATAGGAGAGGGCAGGCTTCAGTTGGTATTCTCCGGGAAAGCGCATCCTCACGATGAACCCGGCAAGGATGTGCTCCAAAAAATTTGCACCGTCTCTAAAGAACTGGGCAAAAAGATCCCCGTCATATTTTTGGAGAATTATAATATGGCACCCGCGAAGTTGCTGACATCAGGTACGGATCTTTGGCTAAACACTCCCGTGCGTCCGCGCGAAGCTTCCGGAACAAGCGGAATGAAGTGCGTCCACAACGGAGTTATGAATTTTTCAATCCTTGACGGATGGTGGATAGAGGGATGCATCGAAGGCGTGACCGGCTGGGGCATAGGACTTGAACCTAAGGAGAACGACATGAACGGCTATGATGAGTCCAAGGACGCATCAAGCCTCTATGACAAACTGGAAGAGTTCGTTATACCTACTTACTACAGAGACAGAAAAAAATGGATATATATGATGAAGTCGGCCATATCGATAAACGCGAGCTATTTCAACACACACAGAGTGGTGCGCGAATACTGCGAAAAAGCGTATGGCACTGTATTCAGGGGGCATTGATATGATGACGCCGAAGAGTTTTTCAATAAGAACGCTCCATGTCTCGGCCGAATGCGCTCCGCTTGCAAAGGCAGGCGGCCTTGCCGATGTGGCGGGCTCTCTTCCGAAGGCCCTTGTGGGGCTGGATATAGACGCGCGAGTCCTCATGCCCGCATGGCCAGGAGTTATAGAGAGAGCCGCAAACATGGGATACCTGAACAGAGAGAGACTGGGACAGATATCAGTTGCCATCGACTGGCGTGCGTGGACTGCGGATGTATATGAGGCCGTTGTAGGAGGAACTCACGTATATCTGCTCGAACAGCCCGAGCTTTTCTCCAATCCATATTTATACCCGGAAAGGATAAATGAAACAACGGCACTGCCTTTTGTATTCCTCTCATACGCTCCGTTTGAACTTCCCGCCGTGACGGGCTGGAAACCGCAGTTTCTGCACTCTCACGACTGGACTTCCGCACTCGTTCCTGCGGCACTCCGCTGGCACAAGTACTATTCAAAATTCAACGGTGAATATGACACGGTATTCACTATTCATAATCTTGCTCACCAAGGACTATTTTCACAGGATGTCATAGCGGGCTGGGGGCTCTCGGAAGAGTGTTTCTCCCCTCTCGACACGGACAGTATGGAATTTTACGGGCAGCTCAATCTCATGAAGGGGGCTATTATCTCCGCCGAAGCACTCACCACAGTCAGCCCCAGCTATTCATGGGATATACAGACACAGAGCGGAGGTTTCGGACTTGACGGAGTTGTGCTCGAACACAAGAATAAACTCAGAGGCATAATAAACGGCCTAGACTACGATGTGTGGAACCCCGCCGGCGATAAATTAATAAACGCCGCTTTCTCTCAGTCCGACATGAGAGGCAAGGAGGCATGTAAAAACGCGCTCGCGAAAGAGGCCGGTTTTGAAGACCCCTCGCTCCCGACCGTTATCTTTGTAGGACGCCTCACGGAACAAAAAGGGATAGACATTATGTTGGATGCGGCAAAAAGATTCCTGCCTTACGACATTAATTTTGTAATAATAGGTTCCGGAAATGAGATGTATAACAGAAAAGTGACGGAATTTGCGGCATCATATCCAAAATCCGTATACGCTATAACACGTTTTTCAGAAAAAACGGCTCACATGGCTTATGCAGGCGGAGATATACTGCTTATGCCGTCGCTCTTTGAACCTTGCGGACTTTCGCAGCTTATTGCCTTTGCATACGGCACAATACCGGTGGCAAGAGCCACAGGCGGACTTGCCGACACGGTAATAGATGCGGACGGCTCTGCCGACGGGAACGGATTTTTATTCACCGATTACAGCATCGAGGAGCTTTCCACAGCCCTTGCAAGAGCTCTCGGCGCAAAAAGGGACAGAGAGCGCTGGAAGTGCATTGTAAAAAATGCGATGACAAAAGATTTTTCATGGGACTCTTCTGCTAAAGAATATACAAAATTATATAATGATATATTAACTTCAGATTAATAGAAAAGCACCATATTATATGGTATTTATGATAAACTTTACGTCAAGAATAGAATCTTTTAGCGCGAAGCCTTACACGCTTTGATAAAAGGGGGTTCGAACCATGATACACGGCAAGTATGGCAGAGTTTTGGGAATGGTTCTGGCGGGAGGCAAGGGCGAAAGGTTAATGCCTTTGACAAAATATAGGGCGAAACCCGCTGTCCCTTTTGCCGCTAAGTACAGAATTATTGACTTTGCTCTATCCAATATGGTAAACAGCGGCCTTTTTTCTATTTACTGCCTTATACAATTTAAGAGCCAATCTCTGCACGAGCACATAGGCAAAGGCTGGCAGTTCGGAAGCGCCCTCCGCGGACGCGATTTCTTTGTCAACGTGGTCCCAGCCCAGATGTGGGACGGAGACAGATGGTACGAGGGAACTGCCGACGCTATATTCCAGAATATGCACCTCGTCACTCTCTTCGATGCAGACAGAGTGTGTATCTTCGCCGCTGATCATGTTTACAAGATGGACGTGGAGCAGATGCTCTTGTATCATGTCAACACCAAAGCTGACATCACAGTTGCGGCATACGTTGTCCCGTCGTCGGAAGCAAGCCAGTTTGGCTGTATAGCTACGGATGAGACAGGGCGAATTATTGATTTTATCGAAAAACCTGAGATTCCTCCGGAGATTCCGGGAAAACCTGGTTTCAGCTTTGTATCAATGGGCAACTACATATTTGAAAGAGAAATACTTGAAGAATCTGTGCTCTCCGACAACGAAAGAAGCGACAGCTCGCACGACTTCGGCAAGGATATTCTTCCGCGCCTCTTTAAGACGCACAAGCTCATGGCATACGATTTTTCTACGAATGTTCTGCCCGGAGGCGACAAGCCCTACTGGAAAGATGTAGGAAGTATAAAAGCCTACTGGGAAGCCCACATGGACCTTCTCCGTCATCCTTCGGCACTCAGTCTCTACAATTCGCAATGGCCGATTAGGACAGTATCCTTCTCGGACCCTCCAGGCTTCACATACCCCGCTGAAAACCATTCCTGCTCGGTCGACGGATGTCTCAGAGCTGAGGCAAGCCGCGTTCTCGGTGCATATGTGCGCAAAAGCGTTCTATCACGCAACTGCGTGATAAACCCCGGCTCTGTCGTTGAGGAATCTATTATAGGCCAGAACGTAGAAATAGGCAGAGACTGCCGTCTGCGCAGGGTAATAGTTGACGCTCACAATATAATTCCTCCAGGAACGTCAATAGGATTTGACCTCGAAGAGGATGCGAAGCTCTATCACGTAGACAAAGCTTCCGGAATTGTAGTAGTTGGAATGCCCCAGATACAGCTTAGAAAAAAACTTCAGATGCCCGGAACATACGACGAACTTTTCCGCTCAAGAGAAGGCGTCTTTTAACCGATTCATATAAGAATATAAAGGCCATCCGCGCGTTTAGGCAATATAGGGCGGCTGGCCTTTAAAAAAATACACGGCCCGCTTAAATGTGAAAGGAGTAAGAATTTATGATCCAGAATACACTCAACGAAGCATATGAACACGGGAAAAAATTCTTAGATCAAGGAAAAGTCGCCACATACATCCCCGAACTTTCAAAAGCAGACCCTTCACATCTGGGTGCCTCTGTCATAACAGTCGAGGGAGAGTGCTTCCATGTCGGAGAGTGGCAGGAACACTTTACAATTCAGAGCATATCAAAGACCATATCTTTAATACTCGCCCTGCAAAAGACAGGTTTTGACAGGGTTTTCTCAAAAGTCGGACTTGAACCGACAGGAGACTCCTTCAATTCCATAGTCAAACTGGAGACAAAGACAGCGCGCCCTCTGAACCCTATGATAAACGCGGGAGCGATAGCTGTAGCATCATGCATTCCCGGAGATGACCCTTTCAGCGACATCTTAGATTTAACAAGAAAACTATGTTTAGATGACAAAATAGAGCTTGACACAGCGGTATATATGTCGGAAAAAAAAGCCGGCATGAGAAACCGCTCAATGGCATATTGGATGAAGAGCGAAAATATACTGGAAAAAGATGTAGAAGAAACCTTGGATATATACTTCAGAATGTGCTCAATGAGCGTTACTACAAAAGACCTTGCGTCATACGCCATGATACTCGCCAATAACGGCGTCAACCCCATAACAGGCGAGAAACTCATAGACGGCTGGATTGTCAGGATAGTAAAAACCTTCATGCTCACATGCGGCATGTACGACGGTTCTGGAGAATTTGCCATAAAGGTTGGCATTCCGTCAAAGAGCGGAGTCGGCGGAGGAATACTTTCTCCTGTCGAACGCCGCATGGGAATAGCTGTCTACGGCCCCGCACTGGACTCGAGAGGGAACAGTGTCGGAGGTATGAAAATGTTGGAATACTTATCAAAGGCAATGGAGCTTCACCTCTTCTCAGGACGTTCGGCAAAAAAACAATAAATTACTGCCATTTGATGTATTGACAATTAGAGATTGTCGCTGTAATCTACACTAAGTCAGTAGGGATGGTGAGGATTATGGCTATAACACAAAAATGTCAGTACGCGTTAAGGGCTATATATGAACTTGCGCTCCGTCAAAAAGAGGGCCCATGCAAAATTGGGACCATTGCGGAAGCGCAGAATATTCCTGTCCGCTTTCTGGAAAACATCTTAAACAGCCTTAAAGGCGCTGCTTTTGTGGACTCTCAGAGAGGCAAAGACGGCGGATATTTTTTACTGCGCCAAGCTGACTCAATAACAATAGGAGAAGTTATAAGATTCGTTCAGGGACCTTTAGGCCCGGTTGAGTGCACAACCGGAATAGATGAGGACTGTGATTTTCATAATGACTGCGTATTCCGTCCCCTCTGGGATAAAGCCCGCGAAGCGCTTGAAGCCGTTTATGACGGAACTACTTTTCAGGATTTGGTAAAACAATCGGAGAATACCTGCCGTTTGATGCAATGCACCTGCGGCAGAAAAAATAAATAACAAAAATTATATTAAGAGGTGACATGCTATGACACCACGTAAGGTTTATCTGGATAATTCTGCAACGACAAAGGTTGATAAAAGAGTTTTAGAGGCAATGCTCCCCTACTTCTCCGAAACTTACGGAAACCCAAACAGCCTCCACGCATGGGGCCGCGACGCCAGAGCTGGAGTCGACAAAGCCCGCGCTCAGGTAGCGGAACTCATCGGAGCAGAGCCCAAGGACATTATTTTCACAGGCGGCGGCAGTGAAGCCGACAACCTGGCAATAAAAGGAACAACCTGGGCGAGAAAAGAAAAGGGCGGACATATTATCACAAGCGCAATCGAGCATCACGCTCTTCTCGACACAGTAAGATGGCTCGGCAAAATGGGATACGACTTTACCGTTCTTCCCGTAGACAAATATGGCATGGTTGACCCTAAGGAGCTGGAAGCAGCTATTCGCCCCGATACATTCCTTACGTCGATAATGTTCGCCAACAACGAAATAGGAACTATTGAACCTATAGCAGAACTCGGTGCAATATGCCGCAAACACGGCGTCTTATTCCACACGGATGGTGTTCAGGCAACTGGACACGTAAAGATTGATATGAAAGAGCTCCCCATAGATATGATGACTATGGCGGCCCATAAAATGTACGGCCCCAAGGGAGTCGGCGCTCTTTACGTCCGGAAGGGCCTGAAGCTCTCGCCTGTCGTTCACGGAGGCGGACAAGAATTCGGACTTCGCTCCGGCACGGAAAATACACCCGGCCTAGTCGGATTCGGCATGGCAGCAGAACTTGCGGCGGATCGTCTCGTAAACGGAGAGATAGACAACGAGAGACGCCTTCGCGACAAGCTTATAGACGGACTGCTTGAGAGAATACCCGAAAGCACACTCACGGGACACAGAACAGAACGTCTTCCCTACCATGTCAGCGTCTGCATCAAATATATCGAAGGAGAGGGAATGCTTCTTCTCATGGACTACGCAGGCATCGGAGTCTCAAGCGGCTCGGCATGTACCTCGGGCAGCCTTGAGCCAAGCTACGTACTTTTGGCAACAGGGCTCGACCATGCGACTGCTCACGGTTCCGTCCGTCTGACACTGAGCAAAGACACCAACGATGAGGACATCGATTACGTACTTGAGCAGTTCCCGCCGATAATCGAGAAGCTGCGCGCGATGTCTCCGTTCTACAAAAAAAGCTAATACAGCCATTCAATAAAGAGGAGATGGAATAAATGTACAACGAAAAAGTAGTCGACTATTTTATGCATCCGCGCAACGCAGGCAAACTTGATGACGCGAACGCAATAGGCGAAGTCGGAAACCCCAAATGCGGCGACGTTATGAAAATATACCTCAAGATAAACGATGAGGAAGTAATAGAAGACATTAAATTTGAAACATTCGGCTGCGCGGCAGCAATTGCAACAAGCTCAATGGTCACGGAAATGGCTAAGGGAAAGACAATTTCCGAAGCGATGAAGATAAACAACAAAGACGTAGCCGAAGCTCTGGGAGGACTTCCCCCAGCAAAACTGCACTGCTCCCTGCTGGCCCAGGAAGGCATAGAAGCCGCTGTGGCTGACTATTTCAGACGTAAGACGGGAAAACTTCCCGAAGGCTTTAAGCTCCCCTCGACATGCCTTGGGTGCGGCGGCTCGTGCGGCGGCGCGGAAGCTCACGAGGAAGAAGAGGAAAAATTTGTAAGCGAGGATCACCGCGTTGCAGAATAGAGAGGAAATGGAAGGACAGATAATAGCTGTCTGCTCTGCCCCTCAAAAAGGAATGATTAAAAAGGATGTCCGCGAAGGTGTCCTGGTTGAAGGGCTGGGGCTTGAAGGCGATGCGCACATGGGATTTGCTCACAGACAAGTCAGCTTGATATCAATGGAAGATATCCGCACCATGATGACAAAGCTCCCTACTCTTGTACCGGGAAGCTTTGCTGAGAACCTCACAACAGAGGGCTTTGACCTCAGTCTGCTCAAGATAGGCGACCAACTCTCCGTTGGAGAGACCATACTTGAAGTTTCTCAGATAGGCAAGGAGTGCCACTCCGGCTGCGAGGTATTTAAGCAGACAGGCGAGTGTATAATGCCTAAAAAGGGAATATTCACAAAAGTTATAAAGGGCGGCAAAGTAAAAGCCGGGGACAAAATTAAATTTGCATAATATAAAAACCCGTCAGACGGAGGCAAAACTCCGTCTGACACTTTAAAGGAGGAGCAATAATGAACAAAGAGAGCCACGGACACACATGTTCCTGCCATGAGCACGAACACCATCACAGCCATGAGCACGTGATTACCCCGGGCAGCAAATGCTGTTCATCATGCGGCACAGAGGCACAGACATCGCCATGCTGCGCATCGGAAAAGAGAGAAGCAATGGCTTCAGATGATACGGGAGATAGTGACGAAGACGGTCAACATCACTCCTGCTCATGTTGCGAGCAGGCGAACCCATTTGATGATGACTCAGAAACACCGGATAACTTCAAAAAAGAGATAAAACATCTTCTTGCAATAGGCGCATTCTTTGCCGCTGCTCTTCTATACGAACACACACACCAACCCTCACAAGCCATAACACTTTTGGTATACATTCTGCTCTACCTTGCATCGGGCATATCTGTGCTCAAAGAGATGATATCATTTCTCAAAGACGGAGACATCTTCAATGAATTTACACTTATGGGCTTTGCCTCCCTTGCGGCATTCGCCATAGGTGCATCATCCGAAGCGGTGGGAGTTATGCTTTTTTATCGCCTTGGAGAAGCTTTTCAGGAAAAAGCGGCAGCAAATTCTCGTCGTTCCATACGCTCTCTGCTGGCTCAAAAACCATCGCGGGCACGAGTTATAACAGAGAACGGCATAGGAGAAATTATGCCTTCGGAAATAAAAAAATATGACAAAATACAGGTGCTTCCGGGAGAACAGATTCCCTCAGACGGAATCGTAATAAGCGGAACATCTTATGTTGATACATCTCCCATAACAGGAGAGTCACTGCCTAAAAGTGCATTCCCAGGCACTGATGTAAAGGGCGGATTTTTGGCTCTTGACGGGATGCTGGTTGTAGAAGCGTCAGGTCCATTTGAAGATTCCGCCATATCTCGTGTGCTTGATATGGTTCAGCACGCTGTGGCAAAAAAATCCCCCGTAGAAAAATTCATCACAAAATTTGCAAAATGGTACACCCCTTCAGTATTTGCGGCAGCCGCTGCTGTCGCCGTCATACAGCCTCTCGCAGGCAGCACTCCGTTCAGTGAATCGCTTTACAAAGCTCTTGTGCTTCTGGTTGTTTCCTGCCCCTGCGCGCTTGTAATATCTATCCCTCTCGGATATTTCGGAGGCATAGGTGCAGCTTCAAAAAAGGGGATTCTGGTCAAAGGTGCATATGTATTTGACGCAGCCAAAGAGATTGACACTGTCGTCTTTGACAAGACAGGCACTATTACCGAGGGAGTACTTAAAGTATCAAAAAAAATAACAGCTCCGTGTGTATCAGAAGAGGAGCTGCTGCACAGCGCAGCTTTGGCGGAGTGTGCATCCACTCACCCTATAGCAAAGTCCATAACAGCCGCGGCAGGAGGACAACTGCCCCCGGAGGGGGCTAAAATAACACAGGTGCCCGGAAAGGGAGTTATATACGAAAAAGACGGCGAAACAATATTAGCAGGCAGCTTGCTATTTATTACAGAAAACGGAGCTAAACCCACAGATATTGAAGAGAGCGGAACAGCCGTGTATGTAATGAAAAATAGCTCTTATATGGGCTGCATAGTGCTGGCAGATACCTTGAAAGCCGACGCTGCCGATATGACCGCAAAGCTCAGAAAAGCGGGAGTAGATAAAATATACATGCTGAGCGGCGACAGAAAGAGCGAAGCGGAACGTGTGTCGATTGAACTTGGTTTTGACGGACACGAAGCAGAACTTCTGCCTCATGAAAAAATAAATGCTCTTGAAAAAATATCAAAAGGCTTTGCATCCCGCACAATGTTTATCGGAGACGGAATAAATGACGCTCCTGTGCTTACTGCGGCTGGCATAGGCGTTGCAATGGGCGCTCTTGGATCGCGCACCGCTGTGGAAGCTGCCGATGCCGTGATACTTGATGACTCCCCGTCAAAAGCCGCAGACCTCATAACAATAGCCAAAAGAACAAGGACAATCGTAAAGCAGAACATAGCGGCAGCCCTCGGAGTCAAGCTGCTCTTCATAGTACTTGGCGCAGTCGGAATCGCTGGGCTCTGGGAAGCAGTATTTGCAGATGTAGGAGTGGCACTCCTTGCAGTACTCAATGCTTCCAGAACAGCAAAAATATAAGTATAATTAGCTTGTAAATTTAACAACTGCATGTACAATTAGTAAAATAACTATCTTTAGGAGGAATATTGATGCTTACAAGTTCAAGAAACCAGTTTAAAGGCACGGTAAAATCGATTAAAAAAGGCGCTGTAAATGATGAAATAGTAATCAAACTTACAGGCGGTACGGAACTAACAGCAATCATAACATCGGCAAGCACAGAGAACCTTGCTCTTGCAGTAGGTACAGAAGCAATTGCCCTTGTAAAAGCTGCATGGGTCATTCTTGCAACAGATTTAGACGGAATCAAGCTTTCAGCCCGCAACTCCCTAAACGGCACTGTCACGGCGGTAAAGACAGGCGCGGTCAACAGCGAAATATCCGTCAAGCTTGAAGGCGGAGAAGAACTTGTAGCGATAGTAACCTGCGAAAGTGAAAAGAAACTCGGACTTGCTCAGGGCAAGCAAGTCACTGCAATAATCAAGGCATCACACATAATTGTCGGAACAGCCAAGTAATAAATTTTTAATAACGGAAATAATTTTCCAGAGCCGTCCTTCGGGGCGGCTTTAATTTTTTGAGTAAAATTTTTCTTGACTTATGTGCATATGCCCATTATATTATTAGTGTGCATATGCACGTAATTCTATGAAAGCAGGTGTATTTGTGGCAAGAGTTATAAAGTGCAGAAGAGTGTGCTGCGAACCCAAGACGCTGCGTTTTACGCCGGAATGCGGTATAGGCGCATTTGTAACACTTTCTGTCGAAGAGCTCGAAAGCATACGCCTTTGTGACCTTGAATCTATGGAACAGGATAAGGCCGCTGAAATAATGGAGATATCGCGCGGGACTTTTCAGCGCATAATCTATTCGGCCAGAGCAAAAGTTGCAGAGGCTCTCTGCTGCGGCAAAGGCATTTTTATCAACGGAGGCAACTACGAAATAGCTGAAAACGGATGCAGCGGGAACGCAGAGTGCAGCCGCTGCAGATTCCGTGAACAGAATACAAATCAACAACGGGGAGATGCATAGATATGAGTGAAAGCGAAAATTGCACACATGAATGCGAAAGCTGCGGCGAGGACTGTTCTTCACGCAGCTTCAGAGCGGATTTACACCCACTGAGTTCTGTAGAGAAGGTCATCGGCATTGTCAGTGGAAAGGGCGGAGTCGGCAAATCTCTCGTTACCTCTCTTATGGCTGTCGAAATGCAGAGACGCGGCCACCAGACCGCGATTCTCGATGCCGACATAACCGGGCCTTCCATTCCGAAGGCTTTCGGCCTCAACGTTATGGCAAAGGGAAACGACCAGGGCATAATTCCCGTAACAAGCAGAGGCGGTACGGATATAATGTCTGTAAACCTTCTGCTTCAGGACACATCGGCCCCTGTGATCTGGCGAGGCCCGGCAATAGCCGATGTTGTAAAGCAGTTCTGGAGTAATGTAATATGGACAGGCGTGGAATACATGTTTGTTGACATGCCTCCCGGCACCGGAGATGTTCCTCTCACAGTCTACCAGTCCATCCCCTTGAACGGGATAATTATTGTCACATCTCCCCAGGAGCTTGTATCAATGATAGTTGAAAAGGCAGTGAGAATGGCAGAGCAGATGGATGTGCCTCTCTTGGGCATTATAGAAAATATGAGTTACATAAAGTGTCCGGACTGCGGCAAAGAGATAAAAATATTCGGAGAGAGCAACGTGGAGGCAATAGCGGCAAAACACGGCATAAAAGTGCTTGCGAAGCTCCCCCTTGATCCACGGACCGCATCCCTCTGCGACAGCGGCGACATAGAGAAGTACAGCGGCAATGACCTTAATGAGGCTGTCAAAATGATAGAAAGCATAGGTGAAGAAAAAATGAAAGATATGCGCATCGCAGTAGCTGCGGATGAGAGCGGTGAAATTTTCCAGCACTTTGGTCATACAAGATTTTTTGCCGTATATGACATAAAAGACGGAAAGGTATCGTCTCACTCTATGATTGATGCAGAAGGCAGCGGACACTCGGCACTCGGAGGGTTTCTGCGCGAAAACAATGTTGACCTTCTTATATGCGGCGGTATAGGCGGAGGAGCTAAGAATGTCCTGACGGAAGCCGGCATAGAGCTTGTTTCCGGTGTCAGCGGAAGTATAGAAGAAGCAGTTCAAAACTTTATTGAAGGAAAACTCCACGACGACCCGGACGCTGAGTGTGACCACCACTCACACGAGCACGAAGAGCATGAAGGCTCATGCCACGGCTGCGGAGGGCACTCCTGCCACTAATTTTTACAGACAAAGACATATATTCTTATATGCGGAAGAGCAGGTCTTACAACTTGCTTCTTCCGCATTCTTATAATGATATAATCAATAACAGGGTGAGTTTTTAGAGTTGCTTTCAACCCACATAACACAGAGGGGGCAATTTTATGTTATTTGTCTGTTATCCCGCATGAGGGACCTGCAAAAAAGCCCGTGCTTGGCTTGACGCGAACGGTATTTCATATAATTTCCGCGACATCAAAACTGATAACCCCAATGCTGCCGAAATAAAAGAGTGGCACTCAAAGACAGGAGTTCCTCTCAAAAAATTTTTTAATACAAGCGGCCTCAAGTATAAAGAACTTGAGCTGGCAAAAAAACTTCCCGCAATGAGCGACGAGGAGCAAATTGAGCTGTTAGCCTCCGACGGAATGCTTGTAAAACGTCCCATCCTCGTATCAGACACATTTGTGCTGACAGGTTTTAAAGAGCAGGAATGGGAAGAAAGGTTCGGCATATAAAAGTGGAATACAGAATAAGAGCCCTCGAAGCCTCAGACCTGCGCGATGTAAACGAGATACGCACTATGCTCGGTGTTATGGAAACAATACCAACATTATTTTCCGAACCTATATCACACACGGAAGCCGTGATGAGGTCTTTCGGCCCCAATGACCACATGCTGACAGCAGTGACAGAAGTAAACGGACTTTCAAAGGTAATTGCCCTCGGAGGGCTTCATGTGGCGGTGAAACACAGGATGAGACACAGCGCTGACATAAGCCTTATAGTCCACACAAATTATCAGAATGCGGGAATAGGCAGAGCAATACTAACGCAATTGCTCGAACTTGCAGATAATTGGCTTCTGCTTAAAAGAGTGGAACTGGAAGTAGCTGCGGGAAACAGCCGCGCCATACATCTTTATGAATCTCTCGGTTTTGAGCGTGAAGGTCTAAAAAAATACGCAACAATTACAGACGGCAAGCTGACAGACATAGTTGTCATGGGGCGATACAGAAACATATAAAAATTGTAAAAAATCAATAATTTTTGTTATTTTTCTCATTTGTAAAGACATAGCAGCGTCCAAGAGTACTCTTGTTTTATTTTTATGAAATAACCGCAAAAATACG
>CAYRAI010000050.1:0-12956 GCA_964422205.1 uncultured Synergistaceae bacterium
CAAGTTAGGCCGGTGTAGCTCAGTTGGTAGAGCAGCTGACTTGTAATCAGCAGGTCGGAGGTTCGAGTCCCCTCGCCGGCTCCAGTCATCTCAAGGGTTTACGAGTTTTCCTCGTAAACCCTTTTTTATAATCCTAACACTATCCTAAGAAATTTTACCGCACTCGAAATTTTAAGTGTCCGCCTCACCGGGCGGACATTTTCCTATTTACAATTTTCTGTATAAAAATAAAAAAGCGGCGTGAAGAAAAATCTTCACGCCGCTGATTTTTATTCTCGGTCTTCTCGTCTGAAGGGTATTCCGAGTGCTGCGGGCGCGCCGAGCAATCTGCCTTTTCCCGCTTTGACGGAGACCGCGGCTAGGACGATTATTGTCATTAAGTAGGGAAGTGTCATAAGAAGAGAGGTGGAGAGCGTCGAGCCCATTGCCTGGAGACGGAGCTGGAGAGCTTCCACTCCGCCGAAGAGGTATGCTCCGCATGCGACTCGCATGGGGTTCCAAAGCCCGAATATTACCAGTGCGACTGCTATCCAGCCTCGTCCCGATGTCATGCCTTCGATCCACATCTGGGCATAGACTACGGAGAGGTAGCCGCCGCCAAGGCCCGCAAGTCCGCCGCCGGCGATGCAGTAGAAGTATCTGATTGCCGTGACGGGAAGTCCCATTGCGTCAGCCGCGCGGGGATTCTCCCCCACTGCGCGCAGGTTGAGGCCGTGCGAGGTGCGGAAGAGGAACCAGCAGAGGAAGGCTATGAGTATGAAGGAGAAATAGACCATTGCGTTGTGGCGGAAGAATATCGGCCCGACAAATGGTATGGAGGAGAGGAAGGGAAGGTTCCACGCTGTGACCCCCTGAATTGTCTGCCCTATGACGTTGCGCCCCATGAGGGCGCTTAAGCCGTAGCCGGTGAGCACCATTGCAAGTCCGCTGACTACTTGGTTGCACATCATTGTGATGCAGAGAAAGGCATGTATCACGGTGATGAGGCATCCCGCACCGAATGCCGCGGCAAGCCCTATCCAGGGATTGCCCGTGGCGTGTGTCACGGCGAATCCCGCGTATGCCCCCACGAGCATTATGCCCTCAAGTCCTAAGTTCATCACTCCCGCGCGCTCGGAGAGCACTTCGCCGAGGGAGGCGTAGAGTACGGGAGTTCCGCTTCTGACTGCGGATGCGAGCACAACTGTTAAAAATTCCATTATCCTTCCTCCTTGGGTGAAGTTTTATCCGGGGAGCTTTCTCCGCCGCTGTCAATTCGCACTATTGTGATTTTGAAGCGCGACCATGTTTCCGCCGCAAGTATGGAGAAGAGTATGAGCCCCTGCAGAATCTGGAGGCTCGCAAGGGGCAGCCCCATGACTATTTGAAGTGTGTCGCCTCCGACCAGAAGCACTCCCATCAGGAATGCGACGAGAGGCACATATATCGGGGAGAGGCGCGCCAGCCATGCCACAAGGATGCCTGTGTATCCGTAGCCCATTGAGAAGCCGCGGCTCATTCTTCCGTGAAGCCCCGCTATCTCTCCCATTCCCGCAAGGCCCGCAATCGCTCCGCCTATGAATGTGACAAGGAGGATGTTTGCCGCTATGTTGATGCCTGCATATCTTGCGGCGCGAGGATTGTCGCCTATTACGGCTATTTCATAGCCCCATTTGCTGCGTTTCAGTATGAGATGAAATATTACGGCGATTGCCAGAGCGACAAAGATGCCGCCGTGGATGCGTGTCGTTCCGAACACCCAGAGACGCGCGGCTTCGGGGAAGTTCGGAGTGAAGGGGAATCCCATGCTCATAGGGTCTTTCCACGGGCCGTAGATGAAGTATTCGCTGAGGTTGATGCCTATATAGTTCAGCATAAGTGTCGTAATTGTCTCGTTGACGTTCCATTTTGCCTTGAGGACTCCGGCAATCATGCACCAGAGGCCGCCGGCTATTGCTGCGGCTAAGAACATGAGCACAAACATGACGGGCCAGCTGTCGACAAAGCAGTAGCGCACAACGGCTGTTGTAGCGATAGCTCCGAGGCAGAGCTGTCCTTCCGCTCCGATGTTCCAGATGAGCATCTTGTAGCAGATAAGTCCGCCTAATGCGGTCAGTGTCAGAGGAATCGCTTTTGTGACAATTTCGCTTAGGCCGTATGTGCCTCCGAGTGCGCCTTTCAGCACTTCGCAGTACGCTTTTATCGGGTCTACGCCGAGACAGGCAAAGAGGACACCGCCGATGAAGAGGCCGAATACCACGGCCGATACTGGGATAAAGACGTTCATCCATGGCGGGCTGTACATGCGCGGTTCAAATTTCAGTCTAATCATCACAAAACCTCCGTAAGACAGGCAACATTATCGGAAATTATATCATTTTTTTATCGGTAAAAAATAAAAGTTTTCGTTTCACTTGCAGCGAGAGAAAGAAAAAAGGCCGGTTCTTAAAAGAACCGACCCGTGTAAATCGTGTTGTAAGCGTTTATTTGGGGATTGTGCCGTCTACGCCTTCGACAAACCAGCTCATTGAAAGCATCTCGCCGTCATTAAGCGATTTGCCCTTGGGAACTGCGATTTTGCCGTCCTGACCCTTGATGGGGCCTGTGAAGACATCCCATTTGCCGCTGAGGATATTCTGCTTCTCTTTGGCTACGAGGTCTTTTGTCTTTGCGCTGACTGCTTTGCCGAACGGCGAGAGGTCAACCATTCCGTCCTTCATGCTCCACCAAATCTGCTGTGACTTCCATGTGCCCTTTGCGATGGCCTTTGTGGAATAGTCATAGTACTTGCCCCAGTTCCACACGGGTGTTACGAGGTGACGTGTGGGAGCGTACTTGTCCATGGGTGTGTTGTAGCCGATAACCCACATGCCGAGCTCTTCGGCAGCCTGGGGTGCTCCGCCTGTGTCGGCGTGCATTGCGATTGTGTCGGCTTTCGCGTCAAAGAGAGCCTTTGTTGCTTCCTTTTCCTTTGCGGGGTCATGCCATGTGTAAATCCAGACAACCTTTACCTTTGCCTTGGGGTTCACTTTTCTCACTCCGAGAGTGAAAGCGTTGATGCCGCGGATAACTTCGGGAATCGGGTAGGCCGCTACATAGCCGATGATATTTGACTTTGTGGCTGCGCCTGCTACGAGGCCGGAGAGGTAGCGGGGCTGGTACATACGGCCGAAGTATGTGCTGACGTTCGGCGCATCCTTATATCCCGAGCAGTGGTTGAAGTAAACATCGGGGTACTTCTTCGCCATATTGATAACGTGATCCATGTATCCGAAGGAGTTTGCATAGATAACCTTTGCTCCGTTGCGGATAGCTGTCTCCATTACGCGTTCCGCATCGGGGCCTTCGGGAACTGATTCAACTACTACGCTTTTGATGCCGGGGTTGTTCTTCTCCATCATCTTGCGTCCGATGTCGTGCATGTGGTTGTAGCCGCCGTCCGCGGCCGGGCCGACATAGATGAACGCGGGCTTCTGATCCTTTACCGGGATCGGTGCGAGCGCGAATGCCGAAGCTGCAAAAGCCATAACCAACGCTAAGGCAAGCAAAATACCTTTTTTCATAAGTACTTCCTCCTCTGATTTTGTACTGCGGTATAAATACTTCACATTTACGAAGGATATCATAATAACGTCAATTCTTCTACTCTCATAAAGAAAAAATCCACATTTTTTTTGAAAATTCCTCTCGGATGTTGGCGCAGGCGCAAAAAGCTGTTATATTTACACAGATGGGAATGGGGGCTTGACGATGACGGAAACAAAAAATGCGCTTGTTTCAATGCGCGGAATTGATAAAGTTTTCTACGGTCAATATGCGAATCACAAAGTTGATTTTGACCTCTTCGCCGGAGAGGTACACAGCATTCTGGGCGAAAACGGAGCGGGGAAGACAACCCTTATGAACTGCCTCGCAGGACTTTACACGCCGGACGGAGGCTCCATATATATAGAAGGAGAACCTGTAATTCTTTCCAACCCGAAAGTGGCTTTCGGTCATGGCATAGGAATGGTACACCAGCACTTCATGCTGGTTCCCGTCTTTACCGTCTGGGAAAACATCATACTCGGACTTAAAGACCTTGCAGTGGTTATACGCAAGGAGGAAGTCATAGCCCGCATCCGCGAAATATCCGCCAAATACGGTCTTGCGGTAGATCCCGAGGCCAAAATATGGCAGCTCTCAATAGGAGAGCAGCAGCGTGTGGAAATCCTCAAAATGCTATACCGCGGCACAAAAGTGCTCATCTTGGACGAGCCCACATCCGTCCTCACGCCGCAGGAGATACGGGAATTTTTCAAGACAATCAGAAACATGACGGCGGCGGGACACGGCATAGTCCTAATCTCCCATAAAATAGAAGAAATCATGGAAATATCGGACAGGCTAACCGTTCTGCGCAAAGGAGAGCGCATAGCGACACGCCCCGCGGGCGGAATCTCAAAAGAAGAAATTGCCAACATGATGGTGGGCCACGATCTGGAAAATATCACTCTCGGAAGCGAACGCAAAGAGCCCGGAGACGCCCTGTTTGAGTGCGAAAACATCTGCCTCAAAGACGAACGCGGCACACAGGCTCTGACAAACGTCTCCCTCTCCATCCGCAGCGGCGAAATCCTGGGCATAGCGGGAGTAGACGGCAACGGACAGGACGAACTCTGCGAAGTCCTCGCCGGACTGCGCCGCGCCGAAAGCGGAAGCGTCAAAATAGAGGGGCGCGACATCACCGAAAGCCGCACAAGCGCCTTTATCGAAAGCGGCATAGGCTACATCCCGGCAGACCGCAAAGGCGTAGGTCTTGTGGCAAACATGAGCGTAGTCGAAAACATGGCTCTCAAAGACTACTCACGCAAGCCCATGGCTGCAAACTCACTCCTCCTCGACTGGAGCTACATCACAGACTTCGCTCAGAAGCGCGTCGACGAATACGACGTAAAAATCCCCTCCCTCTTCGCTCCTGTACGCGTTCTCTCCGGCGGCAACCTGCAAAAACTCATGCTCTCGAGGGAAATATCCGAACGCACAAAAGTCATAATAGCAATGCAGCCCACCTGGGGGCTGGACGTGGGGGCTGCGGAATTTGTTCACAAGAGGCTGATTGCGGCAAGAGAAGCGGGAGCCGCAGTCCTCCTAATATCCAAAGACCTGCAGGAACTGACCGCAATCTCCGACAGAATAGCGGTAATGTACAGCGGAGAAATAGACGGAATAATAGACCGCCCGACAAACAACGACATAGAAAAAATCGGGCTCCTGATGGCAGGAATAAAACAGTAAGATACAGAGCAAAAATTCCAACCGATAAAAAAAGCACCGAAGAGACGAAAAACGTCAAATCGGTGCTTCGTTGTTTGCGGCTTCTTGGAGGGACATACAATTTGTCTGATTAAGCCGAGAAAAATCTTATTTTGCTGGGGGCTATTTTTTATTCTCCAAGTTCCTTATATGAAGATATACGGTGTTTTTGGAAATATTAAGCAGCTCTGAGATTTTTACCACTGAGTCTTTGATGTTGAATATTCCCTTTTGGTGGAGTATGCAGATTATCTCTTTGTTTTTATTTGTGGGCGATATAGCTGGGTTCGGCAGAATTTTATTTTTTGCTTCCTCAAGGGCGGCCGATACGAGGTCGTCGACGTTGTCTGTAAAATTTTCCATAATTTGATTGGAGTTTGATGCGCCGGGCATAAATGACGAAAGCATCTTAGCGAAAGCTATTTCGGTGTGAAAATTCATGCATAGCAGCCCTATTATGCGGTTATGTTCACCTACTATTGGTATTGTTGCGGATTTAAGAGTCACTCCTGCTTTGTTTTTTGTAAAATAGCAAAGAGATTTTACCTCGTTTGATTCCTCGATTTTTGCAAGCATCGACAGAGCCAAATCCGTTATCGGAGCCCCCTCTTCGCGTCCGGTGTAATGCCCGTTAATAATTTTAACTACAGATTTATCCAAATTTTGCAGGCTGTGAAGAATGATTTCATAACCCTCACCCAAGTATTCCGCCATTCCGTCAATCATAACCTTATACGATTCAAGTATAAGGTTATCTGTAGCTGTAAGTGTAATATAATTTCGTCCCATAAGAATGCCCCCTTAACAAATACAATTTTATCATAAACGTCGCAAAATATACGATAAGAAAATACATTGACTAAAAAAAATTTTAGTGTTAATATGCAATAACCATAGAAAAGAGGTGAATTAATATGAAAGAAGTTGTTAATACCAAACTTGCTCCCGCTGCTATCGGCCCGTATTCTCAGGCGATCGTTGCTGGGGACATGGTTTTCACTTCCGGTCAGATTCCTCTCTCTGCCGAGACCGGACTTGTAGTTGGTGATGACGTCTCTGCCCAGGCTGTCCAAGCACTGGATAATCTTAAGGCTGTGCTTGCCGGGGCGGGCTGCGGTCTGGACGATGTTGTGAAAACGACGGTTTTCATTACAGATATGTCTAAGTTCGCACTTGTAAATGAAATCTATGCAAAATATTTTACAGAAAAAGCTCCCGCACGCTCCTGTGTTGAAGTTTCAAAGCTTCCGAAGGGATGTCTTGTGGAGGTAGAAGCAATCGCTGTAAGAAAGTAAGGGCAGCCTGGCTGCTTTATAAATTTCTGAGCGTAATTATTTGCTTCACTAAGCTGAATTTATGGCAGAACTTTTTTCGTATAGAAATTCTGCCATATACTTACATTTTATAAATGTGCCTTTATAACAATAAATAATGTTTCTTGAAAGGCGGTATGCCTCTATGATGCTGGAAGATTTTGACAGAGAACGGGTGAGCTTAGGGCTCTTCCCAACGCCGCTTCATAGGCTGAGCGGACTTGAAAAAGAACTTGATTATTCAAATATATACATAAAAAGAGATGATCTGACAGGCGTTGGGATCGGCGGCAACAAAATCAGATGCATGGAGTATCTTCTGGGACATGCCATCGCCTGCGGAAAAGACACAATATTAGTCTCCGGTGCGCCGCAATCTAACTTGTGTACCCTGACTGCGTGCTGCTGCATAAAATTGAATTTGAAGTGCATTATGATATTAAACGGAGAAAAAAGCGGACGTGCCTGCGGAAATGAGCTTCTAAACGAAATTATAGGAGCTGATTCTATATATATAGGCAATGTTGATACCGAAACAAGAGCAAAATATGTGGATGAACTTTGCGAAAAGCTTGAAAAAGAAGGAAAGCATCCATTTATCATCAAGCGCGGAGCCAGCACCGGATACGGAGCCATGGGGTATGTCAAAGCTGTATATGAGCTGTATGAGCAGAAAAAAAGCACAGCTCCGGATCTTTATGATATTTTTGCTCCCGGAGGAAACGGCGGTGTTGCCGCTGGGCTTATTTTCGGAAATTACGTGCTGGGAAGTCCCTTCCGCATGAATATCATCAGTATTGAGGACAGCAAAAAAATATTGTCTGCCAATATAGACCAGGTTATTTCAGAGCTGGAAGACATTACAAAAATTAAATTTTCCGCCTGCCCGCAGTCATCTTACAGAATTATCGAGGGATACGAAGGTGCAGGTTGGGCAATTAATACTCCGGAAAGCGAAAAGGAAGTTTTTGACTTCGCAAGAAGAGACGGCATCTTTATAGAAAATATTTTTACAAGCAAAGTTGTTGTCGGCATGAAAGATATCATCAAAAAGAAAGATGTCAAAGACGGCTGCTGCTACCTGCACACAGGCGGCTTGGGAGCTTTGTTCGGACAGTTCTAGGGAACCGCTGATTAAATGCACCATCTGCATCATAGGCAGTCATATCTGATGAACAAACCAGCCGATTTGCACGAAATCAGAGATTTCGGTTCTCCGGCCGTAATCAGCGGGCGGTACGTTGGTGATGTACTGCAATAATTTAATCAGTGTTCCCCTAGGTTTCCGTTTTATTTAAGTTTGCAGAACGGAGCATTGTGTTTGACAGTTTGACAAAAGAAGGCAGGCTGTTTATTTTAACGATAAAAAAACATATTGACTAAAAAAAATTTTAGTGATATGGTCTCTATAGCCCTAAGAGGAGGTGCAAATCGTTAACCTGAATATAGAATTCTTAACTGTATTTCCTGCTACATGACATAATCCAAAACTTTGCAGCTATGGTCTTTTGCAATAAAACACTGCTGATAGTATCTATCGACAAAATTTATGCTTGAATTTTTATGAAGAATATTTTGTTTGTTCGAGTGTTGAGAAGTCAAGACTTACAGGTGGTCGTTTATTGAAATTAAGAGTATGGAATTCAGATGATAAACAGGGGGGTGAGATTATGCTCTTTACCGAACTTCCAAGGGTTAAATTTATTAACGGAGTATCGGTGCTGGATAGAATGGACAGATTAAAAGAATCTCTCGGCTGTGCTCCTATTTTCGCAAAGCGGGATGACTGTATATCTCTTGGAATGGGCGGAAGCAAAGTTCGCGGTTTTGAATTTTGGATGGGTGAAGCCCTCAGGCTGAATGCCGATGTTATTGTTGCAGCAGGATCCCCGGAATCAAATCAGTGCCGTCTGGCGGCAGCCGCATCGGCTAAACTCGGTATCAAGTGTGTAATACTGCACAGCGCGGAAGATAACTCTGAAATTGAGAGCAATCTGCTGCTGAGCCGTCTTCTTGGTGCGGAAATACATTTTATCGGATGTGTTGATGAAATTGAAAGAGGCAAAATTGCAGCCGCTTTCCTATCAGAACTGCGCAAAGCCGGACATACCCCATATTTGATAGGCGATCCTGGAGTGGGCACGATGGGATATATTTCATGCGCGCTTGAACTGAGCGAACAGGCTGCTGCAGAAAACGTCAAAATAAAGCATGTCTTTTTGCCGGGGTCGATGGGAACGACTGAGACAGGTTTTATTTTAGGAAACGCTCTGCTTGGATATCCGTTCAACATACACCTTATCAGCGTTGAATATTCTAAAGCCGAGCTTGCAAAGATAATCGAAGAATTTTATATGATTGCCGGAAAGAACCTTAGTGTTGATCTGCCGTCATTGGCGTGGGATACAAATGTACATATATATGAACAGTATCTCGGCGGCGGATATGCAGTGCCAACACCGGAATCACTTAATGCAATAAAAATTGCAGCTTCACTTGAGGGTATTTTCTTAGAGAATACTTATACAAGCAAAACTTTTGCAGGGATGATAGATTTACTGCAGCACGACACTATTTTTAAAGAAGAAGCCTCTTGTTTTATACACACCGGAGGCACGCCCACGGTCTTCAGTTCAAACAACCCTATAGTTAATATTCTAAAAACAGAAACAAAATATTAGTTCTCTATTACAGAGGAGGAATTAACATGGTGGCTTTAATTAAGTTATCTCCGATAGTTATTTTGGTACTCATGCTTCTTAACGGAATGGACATACTGATTGCTTCTCCGATAGCAACAGTTGTCGCCGCCCTTTTGGCAATGATTCTCGACCACCGCAAGCTTAACGTTGTCATTGATGCCGCAATTGAAAATGCGAAGAGCTTGATGCTTATTTTCTTCTTACTCATGGTAGCTTATGCAATGGGTGAAGTATTCATGGCGACAGGAGTAGGGGCTTCAATAATAAGTATATCGATGAAATTGGGTGTTACAGGCAGAAGTGTGGCATCTGTCGCACTTTTGCTTACCGCGCTTCTTTCAGCGGCAACTGGTACATCATGGGGAACTTTTGCCGCATGTGTCCCTGTCTTCCTATGGCTTGGACATATCACAGGCGGCAGTCCTATACTGACAGTAGCCGCAATTGCCGGAGGCTCGTGCTTCGGAGACAACATCGGACTTATATCGGATACTACGGTTCTAAGTTCGGGTATACAGAATGTTGAAGTTATGGACAGAGTTCGCCACCAGGGTGTGTGGTCATTGATATGCCTCATATCTGCAGCAGTCATATTCTATTTGGTCTCGGTGTCAATGGGACTTGAAAGTATCTCTTCCGATGCCACAAAGGCTGTTGCCGCAATACCGGCAGATGTTTGGGAGACTCTTAAAGTAAAAAGGCCTTCTGCTATAGCGCTGCTTAACCAGGTACAGTCAGGAGTTCCCGTATATATGGTGATTCCCCTTGTTCTTGTAATAGGAATGGCAGTATATGGTATATCCACAATGCCATGCCTCTTCATAGGTCTTTTCTCCGCATTGATTTTCGGACTTATGGCCGGTACCATCCCGACAATATCTTCATATTTGGATCTCGTTGTAAAAGGATTTGCAGATGCCGGGTCATGGTCTGTCGCAATGTCAATGTGGACAGGTGCGTTCGGAGGAATTATGAAGCTGATGAACGCCTTTGAACCCATATCAAAACTTGTGCTCTCTACAGCCAGAAACGTCAGAACACTTATCTTCAATAACGGTATTCTCTGCCTTCTCTGCAATGCCGCACTTGGCGACTGCACGGGACAGATTGTCACGGTAGGCCCCGTTATTAAAGAAATGGTAGACGAAAATGTTGTCGGAAGCGAAAAAGATTTGTACACACTGCGCCTGCGCAACGCGACAATGTCAGACGCCTTCGGAGTTCTCGGCTCACAGCTTATACCGTGGCACGGATACATGATTTTCTACACGGGACTGGCAATGGCAGTCTATCCTCTCTACAAATTTACCCCCATGGAAATCATTACACATAACTACCTCTGCATCATCGCAGTTTTCTCTATGATGTTCCTAACAATTACGGGATTTGACAGATTCATCCCGCTCTTTAAGCTCCCATCCGAGCCGGACGTACAGCTCAAGAAAAACATGAAACCCGCAGCCTAGCATTAGAAAATTACAAGTACAAAGCGTCAGCCCCCGAGCGTAAAAACGCTTGGGGGCTGACGCTTATATCGCCCGCAAAAACCAACTTGGGCATGGCAATTCGATATAATCTCTCATGCATTACCTTCCGCAGCAGAATATTTTTCACCGTACGCAAAAAGCCCCTAATGTTTATAATATACATTAGTAACATTAGTGACGAAGGCGTATAATAATTTTTGCGTTTGGGCTGAATTTGTCTGTATAAGCTGCTTATGCGGCTCTGTGGGGGGATAAAATATGTATATTAAAAAATTGCTTCGTGCTTATTATAGGCGTACTGTTTCGCTTGCATCTTTTTCGGCTTTTATTTTGTTTATTGTTTTCTCTCTTTCATCTCCCCTGTTCGCGGCGGAGAAAGTTTTTCACATCTTGACGCTCAACGACGTTCACAGCCGTATTTTCCCCTGCTATGATGCACCTGCCGCAGGGCTGGGGCCGGAAGTCAAGGGTGTGCCCATAGGCGGACTTTCGCGTGCTCTCTTTCTGATGAAGGAGGAAGAGCGGAAGATAGAGGCCGCTTCGCAGGGGGCTGTCTTTAAGCTCGAAGCTGGAGATATGCCGGTGCCCAATTCGGCTCTTCCAAATGAGGATGAGGGAGTGTTCAAAGCTCTGGCTCTCTTCGGATTTGATGCCGGAGTTCTCGGCAACCATGAGTTTGACTCCGGCGTGGACTATCTGGCAAAGCTCATGCAGTCGGTGAAATTTCCCATTCTTGCGTCAAACGTGGTTTTTGACAACCCAAAGACTTCGAGCCTCTTTGAAAAAGAAATTATCATTGAGAAAGAAGGGGTCAAGGTCGGAATATTCGGCCTCGTAACGCCCTTTCTGCCGTCGCTTGTCATAGACGCGTCGGGATTTCAAGTCTCAGCCGACCTGAAGGAAGCCGCCTCAAAACATATATCGTCGCTGAAATCGCGCGGCGCCGATGTCATAATCGCCCTCACCCACATAGGCTTGGGAGCGGACAAAGAGCTTGCCGCCTCTGTTTCCGGCATAGACATAATAGTCGGCGGCCACTCTCACGATGCCGCAGAGCAAAAAATTCTTATCAAAAATCCCTCGGGGCGTATGACATTGGTCACTCAGGCGGGGCAGGACGGGTGTTTTATCGGACGAATCGACGCAGTATCGGACGAAAACGGCATCATAGCGGACAAAACGTCATGGACTCTCATTCCCGTGACGCCCGCAACTCCGGAACTTAAAGAAATAGTCACTCTCGTTGAAAAAATTTCGCCCAAGCAGTCATCGAAAGAGGCGGATGTCTGCTTCACAGTCAGCGTGGACGGACGATTTTCTGTTCTCAGAACAAGGGAGTGCGCGTTTGGCAATTTCACGGCGGATGCCTTGAGAGCGTGGGGCGGCACAGATGCGGCCTTTGCCAACGGGGGCGGTATAAGAATGGGGCGCATAGTACCGGCCGGGCCTTTCTCCCGGTTGGATATGGCGGCGTGTTTTCCGTTTAAAAATTATGTCGAAAAGGTCTATCTCAGCGGTGCGGAGATAAGGAGAACTCTTGAAAAATCCGCCTCGGCTCTTAAAGCGAGCGGAGAAACAATGGACTATTCAAAAAGGCCTCACTCCGGAGAATTCATGCAGGTGTCGGGACTTCGCTTCACAATAAATCTTTCGAAAACGCCAGCAGTCGTAGTAAATAACATAGTTCTGGAGACGGGAAACCGCGTCTCCGACGTTGAGATTCTCAGAAAAGGAATATGGGAGCCGCTCGACGATGACAAAATATACACAGCCGCAATGGCAGACTTTATCGCACAGAGCCTATCTCCCATCTGCGCCTCAAAAAGCGGCAAAGTAATCCTAGACGTTATAAAAGAGTACGCAGCCACCTTCCCCGAAAGAAAGATAGAACTGAGAGAAAAAAACGAACGCATAACCATTATAGAGACAGCCGAGACAAAATAAAGCAAATATGATAAAGCAGAAAAGGCGCCAAACCGGTGATACCATAGGTTTAGCGCCTTTTTACGTTAGATGTATAAAATCTCGGGGCGTGAGAAATTTAAGCTGTTTATTTCTTGGTTTTAGCCTTAAGCTGGTCGCAAATACCTTTCCACAGAGAGAGAAGGGTAAAGCCGATTATTACTAAATCAGAACTTCCGTTCCGTCAAATATAACTTTGTCGTCGACTTCAATGCGCG
>CAYRAI010000051.1:0-12754 GCA_964422205.1 uncultured Synergistaceae bacterium
AAAAAAAGAGAGCCTTATCGGCTCTCCATTTGCTTTTATATTACTTTACGAAACGTCTTCTCTTTGGTCTCTCTCCGTCTCTTGAGCCTTCCTGTCTGTGGTCCCGGTCTCTGCGCGGAGGTCTTGAATCTCCTCTGTATCCCTCGCGTGAATTTTCGCGGCGCTCTCCGCTGCCTTCTATTGGACGCACTGAGGATGTGTTCAGTCCTTCGCGTGCCAAACGTTCCTTGCGTGAGTCAAAAAGTGCCGCTCCCTTTGAAGAGAGCTCGACTGTCGCGCCGTTGTCACGAAGTTTTATGTTTCCTACGTCCTCGCGGCCAATTCCTATGCAGCGGCAGATCATGCCAAGAAGCGGGCCTACTTCCCATCCATCTTTGCGGCCTTCTGCAAACTGAACTGCTATGCCTCCACCCATTTCTGGGCGCTGGAAACGTTCTTTTTTGCCTGAATTTCTGTCGCCGCGGTCGCCTCTGTCTCCGAATCGTCCCTGCTTCTGTGAAGAGTCGCGTCTGCCCTTTTCTCTGTTCATCTCAAGCTCCACGTCTTCGCGGATTGAGTATCCGGAGGGCTGGTCACCGTATGCTTTGGCAAGAAGTCCAGATATCAGCATAAGAGCTTCATCGCGTTTAAGAAGTTCTTCTGCCCAAGACTGAAACTCTGTTGATTCAAGAGCGTGCTCAAGGACAATCTTTTCAAAACGTACTCTTGACTGTCCTTCAATTTCGGCTGCATCGGGAGCGGGGATCCACTCCATCTTCATCTTTGAGCCCGCATTCTGAGCCATAAACTTGAACTGGCGTGCTTCGCGCGCAGTAAGAAGGAGCATGTTGCTGCCTTCATGACCCGCTCGTCCTGTACGACCGCTGCGGTGCACAAATGACTCAAGGTTCTGAGGCAGTCCGAACTGTATTACGTGGCTTACCGCGTCTATGTCAAGCCCTCTTGCGGCAACGTCTGTCGCTACAAGAATTGAGACTCTTCCGCCGCGGAGAGCTCCGAGTGCGCTGTTTCTTTCACGCTGGCTCATGTCTCCGTGAATGGCAGTTGCACGGAAACCTATGTCACAAAGTTTATCCGCTATGTCCTGAGTCTCCGCTCTTGTTCCGCAGAAGAGCAGGGCACGGCTGGGCGCTTCCCATATAAGCACGTTTGTTAGTCCTTCAAAGCGTTTGCGTGAAGGTATTATGTAGGTTTTCTGTGTAATATCCTCGTGTGTCGTGATGTCTGATACAAGTGATATTTTTTTCGGAGCGTCAAGGTACTGCCTTGCCAGTGACATAACTTCGGGCGGCATTGTGGCTGAGAAGAGCCATGTTCTTTCGGCATGTGGAACCGCCTCTAAAATAGCTTCCATTTCATCACGAAAGCCCATGTCAAGCATGTGGTCGCCTTCGTCCAATACTACGCTTGCGATAGCGTCGCCTTTAAAAGTGCCTCTTCTGATGTGGTCCAAGAGTCTGCCAGGTGTGCCGACAACTACATTTGCTCCGTCACGCAGTGAGCGTATCTGGCGCTCCATGTCTAGACCGCCGACAAGTGTTGCTACGCGGACTCCGCAGCCTGCTCCGACCCATGCGAATTCACGGGCTGTCTGCTGCGCGAGCTCACGTGTGGGGGAGAGGACAACTATCTGAGGCTCTCTTAAAGATGTGTTCATTGCGTTAATAAGAGGCAGTGCGAATGCCAGTGTCTTTCCCGAGCCTGTTCTGGCCTGTACAATTATGTCTGTCTCGATAAGAGATTCATCTTCGAGTACCCTTACCTGTACCGGCATGGGCGACTCAAAGCCTTTGCGCTCAAGTGCGCTGACAAGCTCCGGTCGCAGATTAAAATCTGCGAATTTGATTGATGTATCCAGTGTCATTATTGGAATTCCTCCCCAAGTATGCGCCGTTGCACGAAATCCCTACGTATGGCGCAACCCGAGTAAGGTGATCGTAATACTTCCCCAATGAAACAAGCCGCGATAGGCGGAAGGGTGTTTCAGCAACAGCGGTGGCTTCTATGAGCCTTTTGATTGGACTTGCGTCCAGAATATCGGGTCTGATGACCGCAACTGATGAATTATCTATGATACAGAAAAAAAGTCAATGGGTAAAAGGACTTATTAGTTGATTTTTATAAAAATCTTTTGTTTTGAAGAAAGATAATTATCAATTATTTTTTCAAATTTCCCTCTGTATTTAGTATGCTCTTGGTGAGAGGTGGCCTTGTTATTTTAGGTATAATACAATTTTTTGCTAAGTTTGTAATATTTTAAAACACAACATTTAGGGTTTTAGCCATGAAAATGTTTGACATATAAGAAGTGCCGTGCTAGAATCCTCCTATTCTGTAGGAGAGGGAGGTACGCGCTATGATGTTGAGGAATACAATGAACCAGAACATAATAATTATTATTAACGCGGCTCCTCCTCGCAGGATCGGCGCTTAGCGCTGTTTGTCAAGCGAGCTTCGGAGCCCTTCACTTTGAGGGGCTCCGTTTTTTTATGTTTTTAAAAAATTAAGGAGGAATATTATTATGGCAAACGCAAACAGAACAATCGAAGTACGCTGGCACGGACGCGGGGGACAGGGAGCAAAGAGCGCGTCTGCAATATTGGCGGAGGTTCTTTTTGAAGGGGGAAAGTTTGTCCAGGCGTTTCCGGAGTACGGTGCAGAACGTCAGGGTGCTCCTATGAGAGCATATAACAGGGTTTCAGACAGCCCAATACGCCGCCGCTGCAGCGTGCAGAATCCCAATATAGTAGTAGTTGTGGATCCGACAATGGTCGACAGTGCAAACCCCTGCGAAGGCTGTGCAAAGGATGCAGTATATCTCGTCAATACTCCCGATGATGCTAAAACACTTCGTTCAAGGCTAAATTTGGGTTCTCAGGCTAAAGTCTTAGTCGTAGACGCGACAAAAATTACTCTTGAGGAGCTTGGGCAGAACAGGCCTAATGCGCCGCTTCTCGGAGCTCTTTCAAAAGTATTTACAGATGTGCCTGTGGAAACATTTGCAAATCATTTCATAAATAAGATGAAACAGCTGTCTCCGAAGGTTCTTGAAGCAAACCGCCGTGCTATCATGCGCGGACGTGATGAGGCGGTTTACGCATGAGCAAGCATGTATGCTGGCAGGATGTTACGCCAGGAACCGTGGCGTTCGGCGGTTCTGCTATGGAAGTTGAGACAGGCCTGTGGCGTAGTGTGCGTCCCCTGCTTGATAGCACAAAGTGTGTATCGTGTTTGAAATGCTGGGTTCAGTGCCCTGATATGTCAATTCTTACAGATGAAAACGGGCGTGTATCAGGAATAAATCTTTTTTACTGCAAGGGCTGTGGTATTTGTATGGAAGTTTGTCCCGTAAAAGCGATATCCATGCATCCGGAATCTGATTTTACGGATGAAGATAGAGCACACGGAGAAGATCCTGGGAGTGTAGGCGAACATGTCAAGTAAAAGAAAAGAGATGACCTCAGGCAATCTTGCCTTTGCTGAGGCCATGAGGCAGATAAATCCAGATGTAGTTGCGGCGTATCCTATAACGCCCTCGACCGAAATTCCAGTGCGTTTTGCAGAGTTTGTGGCAAATGGACAGGTGGATTCTGAGTATGTCGCGGTAGAGAGCGAGCATTCCGCTATAACAGCATGTGTCGGAGCTTCCGCCGCCGGAGCAAGAGTAATGACAGCTTCCAGCGCTAACGGAGTTGCTCTCATGCATGAGATATTCCCTATAGCGGCAGCTTTCAGAGCACCGATAGTATTCGGGCTTGTAAACAGGTGCTTGGGTGCTCCTGTAAATATTCACTGTGACCATTCCGACAGCATGCCTGAGCGCGACTCAGGCTGGATACAAATATACTGTGAAGATGCTCAGGAAGTCTATGACACTGTGCTTCTTGCTGTTCGCTTGGCGGAGCATAAGGATGTATTAACTCCTGTCTTTGTATGTCAGGACGGGTTTATCACAAGCCACTGCTATGAAGCTGTGGAACTGCTTGATGACGGCACGGTAAAGAATTTTGTCGGAGAGCGCAGCCCCCATTACCCTCTTCTTGACGTTGACAATCCAGTATCTTACGGTTCTTTTACAATGTCTGAATACTACTTTGAGATCAAGCGCAATCAGATGGAAGGCATGAACAATGTCTTTAAGGTTTACAGTGAACTTTCATCTGAGCTTTCAAAAGAGACAGGGCGTGAGTACGAGCCGATAGACGCTTACAAAGCTGATGATGCTGATTATTTGATAATTATCATGTCTTCTGCCGCTGGAGTCGTTAAAGATGTCGTTGACGAAATGCGCGAGGACGGAATAAAAGCAGGGTGTCTCAGAATACGCTTCTTCCGTCCCTTCCCCAAAGATGACCTTATGAGACTTGTCAGCGGCAAAAAAGGCGTTGCCGTTTTGGACAGAAGCGCCAGTATAGGTGGAACTGCGCCTCTTGCAGCAGAAGTCAAATCGGCTCTTTACTCTCTGGAACAGAGAGTTCCTGTGCAGGAATATATTTTCGGTCTTGGAGGCAGAGATTTTTATCCTAAGGATGCGGAGAAAGTTTTCTGCAGTCTAGCGGAGGATAATTACAGTGCAAAAGTCCGTTATATAGGTCTTCTTGAAAGGGAGGATCAAAATGTCTATTAATATAAAGGAACTTACTCAAAGGAAAAATCCTCTCACTGAAGGACACAGAATGTGCCCCGGATGCGGAGCGCCTACCGCTATAAGACAGGCTCTGATGGCTGTGGACAATCCGGTTGTAATTGTCGGAGCGACTGGCTGCATGGAAGTATCGACAACAGTCTATCCTTACAGTTCTTGGCGGGTGCCCTTCATGCATGTTGCTTTTGAAAACGCAGGAGCGGGGATATCGGGAGTTGAAGCAGCTCACAAAGTTCTCAGCCGCAAAGGTAAAGCAAGAAGCGGCATTAAGTTTGTCGCATTCGGAGGAGACGGGGGAACTTATGACATAGGTCTCCAGTCACTCTCGGGAGCTCTTGAGCGCGGACATGACTTCACATATATCTGCTACAACAATCAGGGTTACATGAATACAGGAGCTCAGAGAAGCAGTGCGACTCCATTCAGCGCAAACGCTACCACCTCTCCGGCTGGCAGCGTGATACCCGGTAAGCTGCAGAGAGCGAAAGATCTAACAGAAATAGTCGCGGCTCACAACATTCCCTATGTCGCTCAGACAACCCTGCACAATCCGGCAGACCTCATCGCAAAAGTCAAAAAGGCCGTCGAAACACCGGGGCCGGCATTTGTCAACGTGCTTGTTCCCTGCGTGCTATTTTGGAAGGTTGAGTCAAAGGATCAGGCAGAGATATGCAAACTTGCTGCGGACAGCAAATTCTGGCCCGTATATGAAGTGGTAAACGGAGAATACTCACTGTCTTACGAACCTAAAAAAGAAGTCTCAATAGAGACTTTCCTTAGGGCTCAGGGGCGATACTCACACCTCTTCAAGAAAGGCTCTGAGAGAATGGACTTAGTAGCAGAAGCACAGAGAGATGCTGACGAGAGTTGGAAAAAACTTCTCAGAAAGTGCGGACGCGAAGCTTAGTAATAACCTATTTAGACACAGATGCGCCTCACTGCCGAATTTGAGCAATGGGGCGCATTTTATTTACAGTACAAAGTTTTAGATTACTCTATCGACCATTTGACGTTGATATCTTATAATATATCATAATTCAATCGGTTGCATAGAAGGTGATGTTATGAAGGCTACAATGCAGGATGTCGCAAAAGAGGCTGGAGTTGACAAGGCTACAGTCAGCAGAGTTTTAAAAGGCGATCACAGAATTTCCGAAAAGACAAGAATAAAAGTCATTGCCGCAGTTCACAGTCTCAATTACAGATTGGATAGAAACGCTCAAAACCTTTCCACAAATAAAAGCGGGTTCATCGGAGTTGTACTAAAAGAATTGAATCTCTCGTGGGTTGCATCTTTTATTGCGGGACTTGACCGATCCATAGCCAACACCGATTATGATATCCTTATAAAGTGTACTGACGGAGATTCACGCCGTGCTGTAAGGGAGTTCGGCAAAATGAACGACCGATGTGTGGAGGGGCTTATATGGGGAGACCCAGTTAATTTTCCTGAAGAGATTTCTATCCCAACCGTAACTTTAGGCTTTAAGAGAGAGGGTTCGATAGCTATTCTTTCGGATGACGGTGTTTTTGCTCCGACATTTGAGACTGGAGCTTTGGCGGGACGTATTATTATACGAGCCGTGACAGGCAAGGCCGTACCTATGCGCGAAGTTATTATTAAGGGTGCTGATGATGCATGAGTTTAGCAAAATTTAATAGAGTTTTTTTAACAGTTTCAGCCTTCATTCTTATATCGGCTTCGTCTCTTTGCGCCGAAGAAGTCCTTGATCCGTCATCTGTTTATGGCCCCCGCATAGAGAAGCTATGCATGGTTATTGTAAGAAATTCTGACTCTCAAGTGCTTGCCGCAGAACGCGGAAACGTAGATATAGTAAGCGAACTTGCACGTCCCTCCGACATAGAAAGACTCAGCCGCAGCTCCAAACTCAATATGTCACTTGCAAGAGGTTTTCATGCCTTTTTCCTCCTTTTAAACAATACCGCTGTGCCGTGGAATGACAAATATGTGCGTCAGGCGGCGGCTGAGGCGATAGACAGAAACAATATTGTCAGAACAATATACTCCGGATATTGTGAACCGATAAACAGCTGGCTGCCGCCTGTATCACCTTGGGCTCTGCCGGAAAGTACAAAGACTATTTTTGACAGAGAGAGTTCCCGCAAAAAATTAAAATCCCGCGGCTATTCCTGGAATTTGGCTGGATTGCTTATAGCACCAGACGGAAAAGCTGTACCGAATATAAAATTATTGACACCTTTGGCTCATGTTGCTCCAACAACTGCCGAAATGGCCGAGCAGGTCGCAGACTCTTTGCGTGCCGTGGGGTTTCCTGTGGACGTCGAACCTATGGATTTTTCCGCAATGATTTCAAAGCTTGACCGCAAAGACTATTCGATGGCGGTGCTTGCTTGGAGCATGGGGCGCAATCCCGACTCGCTTTACTCTTTCTACCACAGCTCTATGATTGCGGATGGCGGATATAATATGACTGCGACAAGGGACAAAGTACTTGACTCCGCTCTTGATAACCTCCGCTTTGCAAAGGACAAAAAAGAAGCTGAGTCAGCGTCATTAAAAGTTCAGCACCTGCTTGCCGATATAATGCCCTCAGTGCCTATATACAGCCGCTTTTCCGTAGCTGCCGTATCACGCTCGTGGAAGAATATCCTTACAACTGATAAAATAACTGCGGACAATATATGGTCTTTTCTGATGGCTGAGCCTAAAGACGGGCAGATGCGCCCAATGAACATTGTGCTAGCCGAAGAGCCGAGAAACCTAAATCCTCTCTCGGCGAGCAGCGCTTATTCATGGCAGGTATTGGGAATGATATACGAAAGCATGATAGCGACAAATCCTTTCACTCTTGAAGATATGCCTGGGCTTGTGAGCAGTTGGAACGTCAAAAATTGCGGAACAGGAAAAGATATCCATACCGAGCTTGTTTTTAACTTCATTTCCGGGCTAAAATGGAACGACGGCTCTCCTCTCGGAGCTGCCGACATGAAAGCCACCATAGATTTTTTGCGCAAAAATAAAATTCCACGCTACTTTGACTCAGTGAAGGATGTAGCATCTGTTTCAGTCTCGGGAAACACCTTAACAGTAAAAATGAAGGGAGTAAGCTACTGGTATCTTGACAACATAGGCGGAATCCCATGCCTGCCGCGTAAAGTGCTTGACAAAGTCAGAGATTGGCAGAACTGGAATCCTATGGACAGGAAAGATAAATCAGGCCCTTACGGCCTCGTGGGATGCGGCCCATTTGTGCTTGATGAATACAGAGCCGGGGAATATGTGATGATGAAAAAAAACCCTCATTACAGAATGCTTAAGAATAAGAAGGATGATGTAAAGTGAACCGCTCTTGGTTTTTAAAGCGCCTTCTTTCTTCCTTGTGCGTACTTGCAGCAGTGCTGGTGCTGAACTTTGTCCTCTTCAGAGTAATGCCAGGCGATGCCGTCAGCACTATTATAGACCCTAATTTTTCACCGGAAGCAAAAGACCGCCTCCGCGAGCTCTACGGCCTCGACAAGCCTTTGCTGGAACAATTTTTTCTCTACATAAAGCAGATGCTGACCTTCAGCTTCGGACTATCCTTCCTAAGCAGAAAGCCTGTGTGGGACGAACTTTTGTCGCGCCTTCCCTCAACTCTTGTTCTCATGTCTCTTTCCATGATCTTCTCGGCAGCTCTAGGAATATGGCTTGGAATAAAAGCGGCGCTTAACAGAGGAAAATTTGCCGAAAGACTTGTGCTGAGAGCGGGAGCAGTAACATCATCTTTCCCAGGATTTTTTGTACAGCTTGTCCTTTTGATGCTTTTTGCAAGAACATTTGCCGTTTTTCCTCTGAGAGGGAGTTTGTCTGTTCCGCCTCCGACAGAGTTTTTGCCTCTCATGGCTGACTATGCGAAGCACCTTGCTCTGCCTGTAATATCACTCACCATAATGGGATTCGGAGGCTGGGCTCTTTATGTGCGCAATTTGATGGTTAGGGCTCTGGGGGAGGATTTTGTACTTATGGCAAGAGCGAGAGGATTATCCTCATCTCGCGTAGTCTACGGCCATGCTTTTCGCACCATACTTCCGCCGATTGTGACGATACTTCTTATGTCTCTCCCTGGTCTGGTATCTGGTGCCGTTATCACAGAGTCAGTATTCTCCCTTTACGGAGTCGGAACATTCCTTTTAGAATCCGTTTCGGGGCATGACTATCCCTCCGCAGGAGCGGCTTTTTATCTTTTAGCTCTTATGACAGTATTCTGCAATTTTGCGGCAGACGTCGCCTACGGCTTTGTCGATCCAAGAGTTAGAATTGAAGGTAAAAATGAATGAAGAATATATTAAAGCGTAAAAGCGCAATAGTCTTTATTCTTATAGTCTTTGCAGGAATATTCGCCCCTCTTATCACACCGGGCCTTCCTGCTGACGTAGTCGGAGCTCCATTTGCGCGCCCGATATGGTGGAACAGATCATTGTCGTCTTTTGAAGAATACAAATTCTCATCAGACGGGCTCTCCTTTGTAAGACACTGCGGCCCTCCCGCAATATTTGCGCTTAGCGGGACAGTAAAAGCCTCTCCCGATGCAAATGTAAAAATAGTATGGAACTCTCCTTCCGGAAGTGCAGAGCTTCTGTCTCTCAAAGGACAATCCGTCTATTACATAAATCTTGATGCGCGCGACATGATTTTCAAACAATCGATAGGAGTGCCGTTAATAGGCAGTGCTATAGACCACCTCTTCCCCTCCGAAGGCTCTTACGGAATAAAAGTTGAACAAGCTCAAAGCGCCGACTTAACTCTCTCCCTTCCAGGCATGAGGTGCGGACTTTTGGGAACAGATCAAAGAGGCAGAGATGTATTCACTCTTTTAATTTACGGAATTAGAACCTCTCTTACAGTAGGTATAGCGGCAACAATAATAGCAAGTGTGCTGGGACTCGGTTTTGGCCTGACAGCAGGCTATATAGGAGGGATTACCGACGTACTTATCATGAGGGCTGTCGATATACTTCTTTCCATACCTACATTACCTATCTTGATGGTGCTGGCGGGAATATGGGGTAAGGGGCTTTGGCAGCTTGTACTGATACTCTCTATATTTTCATGGATGGGAACGGCACGCTCTGTACGCTCACTGGTGCTTACTGTCCGCGAAAGTCCGTGGGTAGAGGGACTCAAAGCACTCGGAGCCAAAAGAAGCTACATCTTGTGCAGACACCTCTTGCCGGAAACTGCTCCCATACTGCTTGCAAACCTTGCTCTGGGAGTTCCCGGAGCGATACTTTCCGAAGCGGGACTGGCCTTTCTCGGCCTCTCTGACCCCAGGCTGATATCA
This sequence comes from uncultured Synergistaceae bacterium, assembly GCA_964422205.1. GTDB lineage: Bacteria > Synergistota > Synergistia > Synergistales > Synergistaceae > CAZNYN01. Next base: position 9,949 of record CAYRAI010000051.1, read on the forward strand.
TGGGGCAGAATGCTTCACGAGGCTCACTCCTTCGGTGCCTTTACCGAGGGGGCATGGTGGCTGCTTCTGCCTCCCGGCATAGGTATTGTCACAATATGCCTTATATTTTTGGACATGGGACGTTGCCTTGAAGAGCGCATAGACCCGAGGCTCGGAGGAAACAACAATGCTTAAAATTGAAAACCTGAGCGTAGCATATGCTAAATCAGAACGAAATGCCGTCTGCGAAGCGTCATTCCGACTGGAAAAAGGCAGTTTTACCGCTCTTGTTGGAGAATCCGGCAGCGGAAAAAGCACAATAGTCTCCGCAGCATTGGGGCTTCTCCCCAGCTCATCACGCGTGAGCGGAAGTATAATATGGAAAGGTGTCAACCTTGCCGCCATTGATGAGACAGATTTTAGAAAATACAGATGGAAAGAGCTTGCTCTCGTCCCGCAGGGAGCGCTTAATTCGTTTACTCCGGTTATCACAATCGGCGCTCATATAGCGGAAGTCCTAGACGTTCATCTTGGAATAAAAGGCAAAGAAGCCGAAAACAAAATAGCGTCACTGCTTGAAGAAGTATCACTGCCCAAAGAGAGTGCTAAAAAATACCCCCATGAACTCTCGGGGGGACAGAAACAAAGAGCGGCTATCGCCCTGGCTCTTGCCTGTTCGCCAGAACTCCTGTTTGCTGACGAGCCTACCACAGCTTTGGACGTAGTAACTCAAGCCTCTGTGCTGAAGCTCCTTAAAAAGCTGAGAACGGAAAAAGCACTCACGATCCTTTTTGTTACACATGACCTTCCTATGGCTGCGTCATTATGCGACCATATTATAGTAATGAAGAACGGCTGCATTGTCGAATCCGGAACACCGCGGCAAATAATAGAAAATCCTCAAAACGAACACACAAAGTCGCTTGTTGCCGCGATGCTGTAATGGGGCTTAAAAATGGAAAAGATAATTTTAGACATTGAGAACGCTGTCATCAGCTTTAAATCCAAAAAGGGCGAACTGTGCAATGCGGTCAATAATGTATCAGCAAAACTTCGTTCAGGTGAAAGGCTTGCAATAGTAGGGGAGTCCGGAAGCGGAAAGACCACCCTCATGCGTGCCGTTCTTGGTCTTATTCCTCTCACATCGGGATCTATCATGCTCTTTGGTCGTGACATATCCTCTCTTTCAAACGATGAACTCAACAAAATAAGAAGGAAGTGCGGGTACATACCTCAAGACCCGTACGGAGCCATACCTCCGGGGTTATCCGTAATAGAAGCTGTTACAGAGCCTGCCCGCATAGCCTCACTCTCAGCTTCAAAGACGGAGATTTTAGAGCGTGCAAAATCACTTCTTGCCGAACTCAAACTCAAAGATGAACGTATACTATCTTCCAGAGCGGTAGGACTTTCGGGCGGGCAGAGACAGAGAGTCGGAATAGCAAGAGCTCTTATGCTAGCGCCAAAACTTCTGCTCTGCGACGAACCCACTTCGATGCAGGATGTATCTACAAGAGGCGAAATAACAGACGTATTCGCTCATAACGTTAAAAATGGAATGTCTATGATATTCGTAACCCACGACCTGCTCCTTGCGGGAAAAAGCGCGGACAGAATCATTGTTATGAAAGACGGATGTATCTGTGAAGAAGGAGCATCAAATGACATATTGAATAATCCTCAGAACAAATACACAAAATTATTGCTTGATTCAGTGCCAAAATTTAAAACAACAGAAGAAAAAGATTCTTAGCTAATATTTGGGGGTTGTTAAAATGTTTGACTGCGGAGACGGAATTTACGGAATTGACACTTTCTATGAGCGGGAGGGATGCACATCTGTTTACATAATTTGCAGCGGCGGAAGGTGCGGAATCATCGAAAGCGCCGCAAACTCCTCCTTGCCCCATCTTCTCTCGGCTCTTGAGGAACTCAATGTTGGCTATGCCGATGTAGACTTTCTCGCTTTAACTCACGTCCACCTAGACCATGCCGGCGGTGCTGGTTCATACATGCAAAAATTCCCCAACGCCAAACTGATAGTACATCCGAGGGGAGCAAAACACATGGCAGACCCCACGGCTCTTATTGAAGGTGTGTGCGAAGTTTACGGTAAGTCTGAGACTGAACGCATGTACGGTGAAATAATCCCAGTTGATAAGGAAAGAATAATCAGCGCCGGTGACGGTTATGTCTTTCACATCGGAGAGAAAAAAATCATAACTTTGGAAACCCCCGGGCACGCTAAACACCATAACTCCTACTATGACGAGAGCGACTCGGTAATATTTTCCGGAGACGCCTTCGGCGTATCATACTCGGAAATGCAGACAGAAAAAGGTCGCTGGGCAATACCTACAACATCACCGGTACAATTTAGCCCCGAAGATATGGTCAGCTCAATAAACAGAATGCTCGCACTAAATCCAAAAAAAATTCTGCTTACCCACTTCGGAGAAGTAAGCAATATAGGTGAAGCCGCGGAAGAACTTTGCTCCACAGTCCAAGAATACACAAAAATAGCGGAAGACGCACAGGGCGGCTTCAAGATGATAAAAGAAAACGTGAAAAAACTTCACACAGATATGTGCAGAAAACACAACATATCTAACCCTGAATATTACACAGACAGCATCCTCTCCACAGACACAGAACTAAATTCCCAAGGCCTGGCCTGCTGGTACGAGTACCGCCATAAAGACAGAAAAGACAAGTAAATATTCCGCTGTAAACAAGAATGTAACAGAGTTTTAGACTTATTCCCTAATGCAATTAGACCTTATCCGCGCGTGGTTCTTCCAGTGTCTTACGCGGGGGATAGATATAT
>CAYRAI010000052.1:0-9545 GCA_964422205.1 uncultured Synergistaceae bacterium
GCCTCCGAAAATTTGAGTTCCCTTTCGCTTTACCTTTATTCGTCTGTCATGGTGCCTTGCGCCTTTAGTTTGCAAGGTAGTTGCCCTGCTCAGCGAAGCGCAGGGATAATTCTATCATGAAACGCAAAAGTGTCAATAAATACAAATAGTATATATCAATATTTTTATTACTATTAAATGTATTTAAAACACTATTTTATTTTTTATATTTACTTAAAAGTAAGCCATGATATTTACATATCTTTTGTACTGCGGAGTATGCTTTCTTATATTTGGTGAAAAATATTTTGCTATTTTTTTATTTCAGTTATTTTTGTTTGATATTGCTATTTTGCAGAACGTATATGTTTTGTTTAAGCTCTTCGCAAGTTAGTCATAATGACAAAGAGACGCATGCTTTTTAAGCGCACGCGCCTCTTTATCAGTGTCTTTTATTCGTCTGTATCTGTTATATCAAGCTTAAGCACACCTTCATCCAAGAGGGCCTCAACAGAGTCTTCTATGCTGGGAGCGGATATTTCGTCATCTTCTTCATTATGTGGTGCAGCAAGTCCTAGGCCTTCTGCAACTTTTCTCAAAACGTCTTTTGTTATTTCATCCATTAGCTCTGGATGCTCTGATATGTATACTGCAACGGTTTCTTTTCCCTGTCCCAGAGTCTCACCTTTGTAGGCAAGCCATGAGCCTTTTCGTTTAACTATTTCATTGTCTATTGCCATGTCAAGAACTGATGTCGCTTTAGGAACGCCTTTTCCGTATATTAGGGTGGTGTGTGCTGTGCGGAAAGGTGGTGCCTGTTTATTTTTTACAACTTTAATCCAAAGTTCGTGACCTATTACTGTCTCTCCCTGGGTAACTTGTTTTCCCCTTTTTACTTCTATTCTGACGGAGCTGTAAAATTTCAAGGCTCTTCCGCCTGTTGTTGTTTCTGTTGGCCCCTGTGAGTATCCGGAGGATATCTGAGCACGCAGCTGGTTTATAAAAATTACGGTTGTGTTGCTCTTGGATATTGCTGCTGTAAGTCTTCTTAGGGCGTAAGACATGAGCCTTGCATGGAGGCCCATCTGGGTACTTCCCTCACCCATTTTGCCGTCTATTTCGGCTTGGGGAGTAAGGGCAGCAACAGAGTCAACTACAACAAGATCGAATGCGCCGCTTCTCACGAGGGTGTCTATGATGTAGAAGGCCTGTTCTCCGCTGTCAGGCTGTGACATGTAGAGATTAGCTGTGTCTACGCCCAAAGCAGAGGCAAGACGAGGATCAAGAGCGTGTTCTGCATCTATAAAAGCTGTCAACCCTCCTGCCTTCTGAGCTTCCGCAAGTATGTGAAGGGCGATAGTGGTCTTTCCTCCACCTTCTGGGCCGAATATTTCAACAACTCTGCCGCGTGGAACTCCGCCAATTCCTAGAGCAACGTCAAGCGGGAGTATTCCGCTGGGAATTACTTCAACTGCATGCAAAACTTCGTCACCGAGACGCATTATTGCACCGTCTCCAAATTTTCCCCTTATTTCGCCGAGCGCTTGCTGCAGAATGTCTTCTTTAGTCAGTGCCGCTTTTTTTGCCATTTGTTTACCTCCCGCATAATTTACTGCCGTCTTTTGTATTATATCAGTCTAAGTAAATTTGAAAAGAGCTAACGGTGTGTATGTTGGCCCTGATTGTTTTAGTTCACTTTTCATAAGTATTACTTTATCAGCGTACCATGATTCAGACTCTAAACTGTGATATGTAAGGATTTTTTCTTCTTCTTTGCTCAAAGGTACCTGCGTACTTTTACGTCCCAATGTTATGTGGGGAGAATATGGCCTGTTCTCTCTGTTTATTCCCGCATATAGGGCTATGTTTTCAATTTCTTTCTGGATTGTTCTAAGTTTTGCAGTATCCCCATCTATACCGCACCATACGATTCTTGGATTTGATAAATTGGGAAAGCCTCCTATTCCTTTTATGGAAAGTAGCATGGGGCCTATTTTAGAAATAGATTTTAATTTTTGTGTCAGCAGTTCTGTGGTCTCGAAGGGTATTTCTCCGCAGAATTTTAGCGTTATATGTATGGTACGAGGATCAACCCAGCGTATTTGGGGCAGATCTCTGCGCACTTTTGCAGTCCATTTTGATATTTTCTCGATATGTTCAAAGGGAATGTCTATACATATAAAGGTGCGCAGGAGACTTCCTGCCATTTTCGGTATTCAGCCGCCCATTTACGACAGCTCCTTTATCACGCACTGCAAGGCTTCGGCCGCGGCAGACTCTCTTATTTCATTTCTCATGCCTGTAAAATGGCGCACAAACGATTTCGTTTCTCCGCTGTGGCAGACTCCGAACCACACAGTGCCGACAGGCTTTTCGTCTGTTCCCCCGTCTGGTCCGGCAATACCTGTCACGCTTATTGTAAGTAGGGCCGAATATATTTGAGCCGCTCCCTGAGCCATCATCATTGCGCATTCTGAGCTTACCGCACCGTTTTGCTCAATTACGGAGCAAGGGACTTTAAGTATGTTGATTTTGGCGTTGTTGCTGTATGTGACAGCGCTTCCCATAAATATCTGCGATGCTCCGGGAATATCCGTCACTGAAGCTCCTATGAGACCGCCCGTGCATGACTCAGCAAAGGCGATTGGAACATTCTTAAGGCGTGCTATTGTTACGGCTTTTTCGGCTATTTTATGTATTTCATAGTTCATCTTCCGAAGTACCCATATATTACATTTATGCCGCCTTCAAAGAATATCCAGTGAATACATCTTATAAGGATGTTAACCATTATCCCGCCTGCGATATCGTCTGCCATAATGCCTATTCCGCCTGGCAGTTTTTCCATCTGCCTTACTGGGAAGGGTTTTGTGATATCTATTATTCTAAAGAGGAAGAGTGAAACTATGGCGTATGAAAGGTCAAAGCCCCAGCATGCTATCCAGCAGCCAGCAACTTCGTCTATGACAACTTCCGGAGGATCTTCTCTTCCAACTTCTTTTTCATATTTGTCAGAGGCCGCGGTGCCTGCGACTATGACCGCAATTATTGCCCAGATCGGAAGGCCTCCGAAAGCAAGCCATAGTGCACATGCAGCCATAGAACCTAATGTCCCCGGCATTTTGCTGAAACGTCCGATTGTTCCGAGTGTTGCCGTCATGCCGTACCATGTTTTCATTTCAGGTATGAGTATCATTATTATTTTGCCGCCTCTTCTCCTATCATGTCATGTGGCATCGCATCAGTCATGCGGACTTTTATAATGTCACCTTCCTGCAGTGACTGTCTTATATTCCTTACTTCGACAATGCCGTCAACTTCAGGCGCCTCACGATAGCTGCGTCCTTCCGCGAAACCTTCTTCTCTGTTTATCTTTTCTATTAATACATCAAGCTCTCTTCCTACAAAGAGCTGCTGGCGCTCTGAGGATATCTCTTCCTGAAGTGCCATAAGAGAGGCTAAACGTCTGTTCTTAACAGCTTCAGGGACCTGAGCCTCCATTGCGTAGGCCTCTGTACCTTCTTCACGAAAGAAGGTAAAGGCTCCCATACGATCGAATTTTGCATTTTCAATAAAACGGAGCATTTTATCAAAATGTTTTTTCTTTTCTCCGGGGAAACCAACCATGCAGGTTGTTCTAAGAGCAAAATCCGGATTTATTGCACGTGCTGTTCTAAATATGTCAATTAAGGTTTCGTCTGTAATACCTCTGTTCATCAGGCTGAGTATTTCGGAATCACCATGCTGTACAGGGATATCGAGGTAAGGAATTATCTGAGTACCTGATGCCACTCTTTCAAGAAGGTCTTTTCCAACACGGCTCGGGTGCAGATAAAGCAGCCTTATCCATATATTCTTAGGCAGGGAATTCTCAAGAGCATCAAGAAGTTCTATTAATCTGCTTTTTCCGCAGACATCTGTGCCGTAAACTGTAAGATCCTGCCCGACCACGCATATTTCACGCACGCCTTCGCATACAAGCTGTTCGGCTTCTTTTACTACAGTATTGATAGAAAGGCTGCGCAGTCCGCCTCTTATGCTGGGAATGGCGCAGTATGTGCAGCGGTTGTCACAGCCTTCGCTTATTTTTAGGTATCTTGTAAATTTCAAAGAAGATGGCAGAGGATATCTGCAGCGTCCGCAGTTTGGAATGCTGTCCAAGTTTTCGAGCACAGTTGCCCAGTCTTCACTTTTTGCCCAAAAATCTATTGACGGTATTTCCTTTTTAAGGTCATTTCCATACCTGTTTAGAAGACAGCCGACAACACCTATTTTTTTGAGTATCCCTTTTTGTTTCAGTTCTTCAAGTTCTAAAATTGCAGAAATGCTTTCCTCAACGGCAGGGCGTATAAACCCGCACGTATTGACAATGCCGATATCTGCGGAAGACGGCTCATCGGCAATTATATGTCCTGCTCTTACAAGTTCTCCTGCCAGACATTCACTGTCAACTCTGTTTTTTGCGCAGCCTAGGCTAAGTATGTATATCCTCATCTGTACAGTTCCGGAGTATCTTCGCTGACAGGCTGATTTTTCATATATAAGGCAAGACCTTCATGAGTAAGGCCTGCTGCTATTCCCAACGACATTCTTATCCTTGCCTGGTAGGGATTTAGCTTGTCTCCCGAGATAACTCCCATTTCTATCAACTTTTGGAAGCCTCCCTCAAAGAAATTTGTTATATGAACATGTCCAAGCTGGCATCTTGAAACAATGACAACAGGAATTCTCCTGCGGAGTATATTTCTAAGGTGCGGTATCCATGTAGGTGATATATTGCCCGTTCCGAATCCAGCTATTACAAAACCATCGAGTTCTCTGTTTGATGAAAGACACGAAATAATGTTCTCTCCGCCTCCCAGCGAAGCCAATAATATTTCAACCGGGGCCACATCTTGCGGACGCCTTGCAAGAAAGACAGGACGTCTGATTGTTCTGAAGAATTTGATTTCTCCGTTGAGCATCTTGCCGAGAGAACCGTGTTCGGGAGACTGAAACGAATTATCAGGGCTTACTGGATCTATCATCATAACTTCAGACGCAGCGAATAGCTCACCGCTGGAGCAGACCAAAACTCCTTTACAGCGAGCGTCATCCGACATGGCGGATAATACTGCACAGTGAAGATTCATAAGCCCCTCTTTGACACCTGCCCGCCCCTGGACAAGAAGATTTGCGAATATCACCGGTTCGTCATGCTGCCACAAAAGGTCGGCCATGTAGGCCATTTCTTCCATAACTCCGCTGCCTGAAACAACGATAATCCCAGTGTAAGATTTTTCTATAAGAGTCTCAAACATATTGGACATCTCAAGCATGAGCTTCATTGAATAATGGCTGCTGGGCTGACAGCTCCACTCAATTATATCGCAGCAGTCCACCAGTTCTTCAGGAAGATAACTAAGCAAAGAACGCGGATCCGCATTGTTGTCCTCATCACCTGAAAAATTTCCTGCTACTACAAGAGCAAGTTTAGCTCCTTGATTCATATATGTCCCTCCATCCATCAAGCGAGAGCACAGAGAATATGCTCTCATGATGAATTGTAACTCAAAAATTATCTTTGGCAAGCAAGATAGCTCCGGCAAAAAGCAAATTTGCTCTCTTCAAAAAGAGATGGGCGCTAATGTTACGTGAATTTATGTAAAATATTTTAGAATGCATATATAGTCTATGGACATTTAGCCGCTTAAGATTTATCTTTACATATTAGTAAATGAATATAGGAGGATAACAATGGGTCTAATTGAACAGTGCAGTCAACTTTTCGGAAGCCTTGTCAGCTGGCTGGTGGAAGTGATAGGTCACATGGGGTATTCCGGTATAATAGGTCTGATGTTTCTTGAATCATCATTTTTCCCATTCCCAAGTGAAGTTGTCGTACCTCCGGCAGGATATCTTGCATGGAAGGGCGATATGAATCTTTTTCTTGTTATCATCTCTGGAATAACCGGAAGTGTTCTCGGGGGACTGTTCAACTACTGGATAGCGGTAAAATGGGGACGCCCTATATTTGAGAAATATGGCAAATACTTCTTTGTCACTCATGAATCGCTTGACAAGGCTGAACTCTTTTTTGCCAAACACGGACATATCAGCACATTTACAGGCAGGCTTCTACCTGTGATAAGGCAGTATATATCGCTTCCGGCAGGACTCGCCAGAATGCCGATTGGCCCATTCTGCGCATATACAGCCTTGGGGTCGGGAGTCTGGGTTATCATTCTCGCGCTTGTGGGATATTTCCTGGGAAGCAATCAGGAGATAATACATACAGAGATTAAAAAGATATCGTTCATCTTGATAGGAACTTGCGCAATGCTTGTGGCCGCCTATATCTACAGATACAAAAAAAAAGCAGGCAAAAAAATAGATGGGCGATTATAAAAAACAATAAATACCATTATATATTTTTTGTACAACAGGGAGCCTGGCAAATTGAGGCTTCCTGTTTTTATATTTGAATACTAATTTCTGCAAGCTATGCTTATATAACATTTATTACCGTGAAAAATTTCTCTAATTGTTCTTTGTCTACTAAATCCATCGCATTCTATAAATATTATTATATTATATAGAATTATCAAATTATTTCTCTCAGGTCTTGTATTTTTTATTAATTAGTAGTATAGTCCCCATCGTTTTACTTAGAAAAATAATATACACATTTTAACAGTAAATTTTGACAATTTAATAAAAAACAGAATTTACTGCCACGCTTATAGGCGGACGAAAGGGGCTTTATCATGACCATTCAAGCTTGGAGTGCCATTACAATATTCACGGGCACTATATTTCTCATCGCCAGCGGAAAGCTTAAAACTGCTGCCGCATCACTGCTCGGAGCATGCTTAATGATTATCTTGGGACTTATTGACAGCAGCCAGGCTGTGGCTGCCATCGACCACAACACCATCGGGCTGTTGGTCGGCATGATGATTGTAGTCAGCATACTCTCAAAAAGCGGCCTTTTCCAGTTTTTAGCTGTCAAAGCAATCAAGCTGACAAAGGGTAACGCCATACTGATTTTTTGGATAATATCAGTTCTTACCGCGGCTCTTTCCGCCTTTTTGGACAATGTGACTACTGTTCTTCTTGTAACCCCCGTTGTTCTGTCTCTATGCGATCTTATATCAATGAATCCTATGCCGCTGCTTTTAATGGAACTTTTTGCGTCAAACATTGGCGGTACAGCCACTCTTATCGGAGACCCTCCAAATATGATTATTGCTTCCGTAGCAAAATTTACTTTTAATGATTTTATTTTTGTTACATCGCCTGTTGCGTCAATTATTCTTGTCGCAGTTACAGCGTATATGGCAAGGCACTTTCGCGAGACAATCAAATCTGATCCTGTCGCTTCTGAGCGACTTAAACAAGTTGATGAGTATAAACTTATAATTAACAAGCCTCTTATGGTTAAGTCTGTTGTCGTAATCGCTGCGGTTCTTCTTGGCTTCGTACTGCACAGCGCAATACACCTCGAACCTTCTGTTGTTGCATTGACTGCGGCCGGGGTTCTCCTGGCGATCTCATTTATAGAAGAAAAGACAATAATACATGAGGACATAGAGTGGCCGACATTGATATATTTTATATGTCTTTTCATTATGGCAGGAGGGCTAAAGGAAACCGGAGCAATAGACCAGATAGCCATTCATCTTACATCGCTTATGGCAGGCAGTGAGCTTCTTATGATTATGGGAATTTTATGGATATCGGGTATTACCTGTATGTTTGTAAACAATATTGCCTTCTCCGCAATATTTGCCCAAGTAATTGGAACAATGGCATCAGCTGCGGGAATATCTCCAGCTCCTCTTTATTGGGCTCTTGCACTCGGCGCGTGTCTCGGTGGAAACGGAACATATTTCGGCGCTGCAGCCAATGCTGTGGCCGCAGATTTTGCGGCAAGAGAGGGCATGCCGATATCCTTTACATATTTCTTTAAAGTCGGTCTGAGGGTTGTATTAATATCCCTTCTAATCGCTTCGGCATGTATGCTTATAATAGCCAGAGAAGATATATTTTAGCAAAACGCCTGCACAAAGAGCATTAGTGCTAGAATAACAGAGTCGGCTTATGCTGATCGGGAGGGATATTATGAAAATAGGAGATATAATGAACACAGAATTGATGTTCCTTACGCCAGACAATACTATTGAAGAGGCAATGGGAATAATTCTCCACCACTGCAGAACGGGGCTGCCTGTCGTAGATGACGATAAACAGGTAATAGGTTTTATAAGTGAGGAAGACATAATTAAAAAGATATTGCCTGACTATGCAATAAAGCTGAAAAGTTTTGCCTTTCTGCCTGACTACGGCCAGTTTGCTAAACGCTTTGCTGTAAACAGAAACGTGAAGGTCGGAGAAATTATGCAGAAAAAAGTAATAACATTTAATGTAGATGACAGCGATTTTGCAGCCGCGTCGGAAATGCTGAAAAAACACATAAAGCTTGCCCCTGTAATTGATAATAAAGGTACTTATGTCGGATGCATAAGCAGAGCTTTTCTGATACGATCCATGATGAGGATAGAGTCTCATGAGGAGAGAAAAAAACCGCGCTACGAATAAACCTCCCTCAGACGCTGCCAAATATGACAGGAGGATTTTTTATGAAGCACCCCAAACTGTGCATTGTCGGAAACTCAAGAACACAACAAAAGAATCCAATTATGCAGAGATATTCGCGTTTTTTTATAACCTTTATTGTAGACAGTGAAAGCGGAAAAGTCCTTGATCTTGACGCATCAGTAATGCTCAAAGCAACAAATGAATTTATAAAAGAGCTCTTTATTGGATGCAGTCTTGCAAATACAGACCAAGAGCTGTTGGAACACATAAGATGTACATATATGGCATCATCTCAAAAGGCAATTCAGATGGCATACCTTGATGCTGTGCGCAAATACAACATTTGGCTGTCAGAAAACTCGCACAGAATAAAACAGCTGGATATTTAACCGCCTTCTGCTATTCTTTTGCCGCTGCGCACAGCAAATACATACACTGGTAATCATAAAATTAATCCTGTCAAAATCAGATTTATTTCCAAAGAATTTTTATTTAAATTTCAAATTCGACAAATGTACTTACATTACAAGCTGAAGTGAAATTAAAGGCATTTATTTTCCTGCAAGAAATTCTACATATTGTCTTGCACTTCTGCCGGAGAATCCGCCGTGCTTCAGCTCCCACTGCACTGCTCCCTTTTCAAGTTCTTCATATGGTACTGAGAGATTATATTCCTCTGCCAGTATTTTTACAATTTTCATGTACTCGTCTTTTGCAGGAGAGCAGTAGCTTATCATAAGACCAAATCTATCTACTAAGGACATCTTCTCCTGCATCGTTTCAGACTCATGCATATCATCAGACTTATCGCTGCGGTCTCCCCACGTCTCCTTCATCAGGTGACGCCTGTTTGACGTTGCATATATTAGTATGTTGTCGGGACGTTTCTCAAGACCGCCCTCGATAAAAGACTTCAAATACTTATATTCAACCTCAAACTGTTCGAAAGACAAGTCATCCATAAATATTATAAATTTGTAATTTCT
>CAYRAI010000052.1:9645-12061 GCA_964422205.1 uncultured Synergistaceae bacterium
GAAAGAGGCTGGTAATAGCCGAAACGCTTAAAAGCAGAAACTCCCAGCAGTTCATCCAGCTTATTCAAATCAAAATCAAGATAATCAAAGATAATTTCAATATCCTCGCGCACGATCCTAGAAAGTGTGCCAGTCAGATACTTTCTGCGCTCCTGAGCAAGGGCAAAGGGCGTTTCACATTCGGCAAAAAGGAGGGATATCCATATATTCCATATATTTCCGCACATTCCACTGTTCTCAGCGGCTGCCGCCATCTTGGCCACGCAGTCACAGTACCAAGAAGCTGTATCGGAAATATTACTCCTGTCAATGTCATCTATATTGTTTATAAGTCCGGTGATGCATGAGAATACTTCGTCCCTCTCAAAATCACGAAACGCCATAAGCTCCCGCATAAACTACTCCTCGTCGTCTGTCATTCCGGCTTTGATACGGGCCTTCTTGCGTTCGTCGGCGTTGAGTATTGTCTTGCGAATGCGGACGTTAAGAGGCGTAACCTCTACGAGTTCGTCATCGCTTATCCATTCAAGAGCCGTATCGACTGTCATGATGCGCGGTACATCAAGCACCGTGGTCATATCTTTCGTAGCGGAACGGTGGTTTGTCTGCTGCTTTCTTTTGCTCGGATTGCATGGAATATCCTTGTTGCGTGAGGACTCTCCGACAACCTGTCCGTTATAAACATTCTCACCGGGCTTAATAAAGAGAGTGCCGCGCTCCTGGAGATTTTCAAGTGCGTAGCTCGTAGCAGCTCCGCTGTCCATGCTGACAAGCGAGCCTCTGCTGCGCGCGTTAATCTCTCCGACCCATTCTCCGTATCCTACAAAACGTGAAGCCAGTATGCCAAGTCCTCTAGTGTCCGTGAGAAATTCGCCCCTGTAGCCTATAAGACCTCTTGTCGGGATTTTAAACTCCAGGCGGAGCACTCCTGTCCCGCCGTTCTCCATATTTTTGAGCTCGCCTTTGCGCTGTGCAAGCTTCTGGATGACAACGCCCTGATACTCTTCAGGAACGTCAATAATGACTTCTTCCATAGGTTCAAGGCTCTTGCCCTTTTCATCATACTGAACGATAACTTCAGGACGCGAGACACAGACTTCGGAACCTTCTCTGCGTATTTCTTCGATAAGTATGCCAAGATGCAGTTCTCCGCGTCCCGATACCTTAATCCCGTCGGGACGTCCGAGGTCATCCATACGAAGAGCCGGGTCTGTCTTTGTCTCTCTCTCTATACGGGCTTTGAGCTGACGCAGAGTTATAGCATTACCGTCCTGACCGGCAAAGGGACTCGTGTTGACTATAAAGAACATTGAAACGGTAGGCTCTTCTATTCCGAGCGGATGCAGAACTTCATCCTGTATCTCGGGAGCACTGACAGTGTCGCCTAAGTCGATATTTTCGGGACCGGTGAACCATACTATGTCGCCTGCTCCGACTTCGTCGACTTCCGTCCTGTCAAGGCCGTTTGTTACATAAAGGTGTGTACAGCTTGAAGTATCCCTCGAAACAATCTCCCAATCCGTCTGATCATAATTCAGCCAGCGAGTGTGGGTGCGCAGGAGCTTATCTCCTTTGCGCAGTGTGCCCTGAAGAATTCTTCCGCATCCTATACGGCCAAGATATTCACTCCATGAAAGAGTGCAGACCTGCATAAGGAAGGGCTTATCCATCTCAGCCTTGGGGGCAGGGACTTTATCTATTATTACTTTGAAAAGGTCATCCATTCCGGCCTTTGTATTATCCTCCGCTTTGCTGAGGTCATCCACAAACCAGCCCTGGAGTCCCGAACCGTAAAGTGTGGCGAAATCGCACTGTTCTTCTGTAGCGCCAAGTTCTATAAAGAGGTCGAATGTTTTGTCCAAAGCCGTGTCGGGATCAGCATTGGGACGGTCGACCTTATTGACGATAACAATGGGGCGAAGTCCGAGCTTCAAGGCGCGCATAAGAACATAGCGTGTCTGAGGCATAGGACCTTCATTGGCGTCAACAAGCAGCAGCACAGAGTCTACCATAGAGAGAACCCTCTCTACTTCGCCTGAGAAGTCTGCGTGTCCCGGGGTATCTACGATATTAATCTTGTATCCGCCCCACTCAACTGTGCAGTGCTTGGCCTTTATGGTTATTCCGCGTTCGCGCTCAATGCTTCCCGCGTCCATAACCCTTTCTTCCACAACCTGGTTGTCTCTGAAAAGGCGTGCCGCCTTAAATATGCCGTCTATCAACGTTGTCTTGCCGTGGTCAATATGAGCGATGATTGCGATATTTCTTATCTTTGATGAGTCCTGCATTATATATGTTCCCTTCATCTGCATGATTGGCCGCTTTACGGCGCAGATATTATCAGCTACATTCCGCAATACACGGCAGTAGGCAAATGAGAATTATAACATTATTTAGTAATGTTCGTCAAAATTTT
>CAYRAI010000053.1:0-11476 GCA_964422205.1 uncultured Synergistaceae bacterium
GCCATGTGAGTCGTATCAAAAGTTGCCAAACATTTCATTTTCGCACCATCCTTGTTTATCTGTTCCCATTCCGTAATTATACGTGGACTTAAGGCTCTGCAACAGGTAAAATCTACGGATTGATTTTTATAAGTGACAGTAAGGTTGTTGCTATTTCAGAGGAGGTACATTGGAATATGGTATTGACAAAGAAAATGATTGTAGTTTTGATGGCTGCTTTTATGGCGACATTTTTTGTTGCAGGAACAGCACTGGCTCAGGATATTATTGGATGCGTAAACCCCCAGAAGATAATGTTCCAACACCCCAAATTTGAGCAGGTTCAAAAGCAGATTAAGGACATGACAGATAAGAAGCAGAAAGAAGCAAAGGCTTCCATAGACAAAGAGTCGGATGACAAGAAAAAAGCCCAGATCTACCAGTCAAAGCGACAGGAACTTGCAAAAGAAGAAGCAAAACTCATGGAGCCCCTTTTTAAAGACATTAACCTCGCAATCCGCACAGTTGCAAACGCAAAGAAAATAACAGTAGTCGTGGACAAAGATGCAGTCTTTTTCGGCGGCACTGATATCACGGAAGCTGTAATAACAGAGCTTAAAAAGAAGTAAGTCAGCCGCATAACGATTACATATCCAGCAGTCCCGCCGTAGATGGGGCTGCTTTTTTGTTTACCGAGTTTTGCACACAGCGAGAAAAAAATAGGGATATTTGCTATACTAAACGGATAAAATACTGCGGAGGTGTTTTTTATGTCAGAAAATCTCAAAATGGATATACAGCAAATTAACGTCCCGGAGGACTGCAACATAATTATCGGGCAAAGCCATTTCATAAAGACTGTTGAAGACCTCTATGAGGCGCTTGTCACATCATCCCCATCGCTTGAATTCGGAATAGCCTTCTGCGAAGCCTCGGGTGACTGCCTTATAAGACACGACGGCAACAAAGCAGATCTTGAGAACATGGCTGTTGGTTTTGCGGAGCAGATAAATTCCGGACACGTTTTTGTAATAACAATGAGAAACGGATATCCTATAAACGTTCTTGGAAGAATTAAAGACGTCCAGGAAGTATGCGGTATCTTTGCGGCCACAGCCAATCCCCTTCAGGTAATAATAGCCGAAACGGATCAGGGCCGAGGCATAATGGGTGTTATCGACGGATTCAGGACAAAAGGGACGGAAGATGGAGCGGGGCAGACATGGCGCAAGAATCTCCTGAGAAACATAATAGGATATAAACGATAGATATTAAGAATGTGAGGCGGCTGCTTTAATAAGCACCGCCTCACATATAAATTGCTCAAGTTACTCGTTAGAGTATCTCTGCTCCTAATTAAAATAAGATACAGAGCTTTATACACTCCTGTGTCTTTTAGAAATTACCCCACCTGCGACACACAGAGCCGAAACTCCAAGCCCCGCAAACATAGGATCTCCGCTCAATCCTAGGAGAGCCCACAGAAGCATTCCCGCCAACCCCCCTATACTTGAGGCGAGAGCCCATTTTGGGGTCAATGCATCCGGCTTCAAGACGGCGAGAACAAAAGGAAAGAGCGTCCCAGCTCCGCGAAGGCCCATACTTAAGAAACTGAGCTCAAGAATCATGGCTCCGGCGTTGCTTATGCCGGATACTGCTGCGGCGAGGACAATAATTATTACCAGTGAGCGCTGTACAAAAGCTTCCCTGCCCTTAAGTTTTGCCGCAATTCCTTTTGGAATAAGATTTTTCTGTATATTTGTCGCTATGCCGAGCACCAAACCGGCAGCACAGCCTACAACAGTTATCAGTATGCCTCCCCAAAGCAGTCCTGCCATGACAGGGGGAAATGAATCTGTAATAAACCATGAAAGAACCTGATCAGGAGCTATCTCTATTCCCTTTGCTCTTACTGAAAGCCCTATCCATATCCCCAAAAGCCCCATCGGAGGCATCAAAATAGCGGAAACAAAAGCCCCCTTCCTTGCCGTCTCCGCATCTTTTGCGGCTGCAAATGACTGAATGTATATCTGAGTTGTGAATACTCCTGCAACCATAGAGGCAAAATACCCTAGCTCAGGCAGAAAACCTCTTCCGAATACGTTGAACCAGGGATGGAAGGGCAGAGTTGCGGCAACAGATACAAAACCACCGCCGTTTAAAAGAGCTGCGGTAAAACATGATATAAGCACAAAATAGAGAAGAATAATTTTTGCCTCACCGAGCTTGCTGTAGCTCTTCATCCCCCCAGATGTGATAAAGCCGAGAATGGATAGAGATGCCAAAACCGAAGCTCCTATTGCGGAAAGAGGGAATACTCCGCGCAGCATAGCGATGCACGAGAGAAATTGAGCGCAGATAGATATAAATGTTCCGATAGATGAGGAGACAGTTGCTGCCGATGATATAGCACTTCCGCAGAAAGAGGACTCTCCTCCGTAACTATTTGCCAGAAAGTCCGCTACCGTCGTTATTCCCGAACTTCTGAGAGGAGAGGCGAAACGAAGACCGAGAAAAAGGCAGGCTATGCCTCCGCCCAATGTAAACCACCATGCGGTCATTCCGTAGCTGTAAGCCATCTGAACAGTGCCTACAGTGGAAGCCCCGCCTACCAAAGCACCGAGCAATATGCCGGCGACTCCGCTTACGGAAGATTTTCTTCCTCCTAAGGAAAAATCTTTTGAGTCAGAAGATTTCTTTCCGATAAAAGTTCCTGCCGCCACAAAGGCCGCAAGTGTAGCAAATGCCGCCGCATAAAAAATATACATATAAATCACGTCCAATATTTTATTTCGGTTGATATATTACTCTTTTTTTAAAAATACGCAAACATTCCTCTTGTAATTGGAGGCTCTCTTTGTTATTCTCTACACAAGCGCTTTTGTGATGTTCTACACAGTTTATTATAATTGTTTCCGGGAGGAAGAAAAATGACTTTACGCGAAATTGCGGATATACTTGATGCCTCTGTTCTTACCGGTGCGGACGTGGTTGATACGACTGTTATCCCCAACGTTTACGCCTGTGACCTGATGAGTGATGTTCTGGCGTTCTGTTCCCCCGGCTCATTGCTCCTGACCGGTCTTACGAATGTACAGATAGTAAGAACCGCTCAGATGCTTGATATCCCGGCAGTTGTCTTTGTAAGAGGGAAGATTCCGCTTGAAGAGACGGTCAGCCTCGCCAAAGCAAGCGGCATCCCAATTATTTTGGCAAAACAAAGCCTTTATGAAGTTTGCGGAAAACTATATGCAGCCGGATTAAAGCCATGCTACGCTCCGCAACAGGGAGCATAAGCCCGTGAGTGCCCCTGTCTGTCTTGAATACAGAATTGAGGGGAATGATTATATGGAAGCCGGTTCAGCCTCCAACAATATAAAAAATACCCTCAAGATGCTCGGCATAGATTCAGATATATGCAGGCGGGCTGCTGTTATACTATATGAAGCCGAAATGAACCTTGTCATTCACGGCGGAGGCGGTATTCTGAAAGCTGCAATCTCAGAAGACCGAGTGGATTTGTACGCTATTGACAACGGTCCCGGAATTCCTGATTTAGAAAAAGCTATGACCGAAGGATTTACAACCGCATCCGATCAGGCAAGGGAGATGGGGTTCGGCGCCGGTATGGGGCTGCCTAATATCAAAAGGAACAGCGATGATTTTAACATCGAAACAGAAATAGGAAAAGGAACAACCCTTAAATCTACAATAATATTTAAAAAGTAGCGTATCAAACCCGATTTCGCCTATTTATTGGCGTGTCGGGTATTATTTTAGTGAAAGATTTGATTTTTCTATACATTATATCTTTTTGTATTTATAACAAGGGTGTCATCTCTTTAGAAGAAGGAGTGTGATTTGCATGCTGCACAGCGTGAAAATAAATCGCGAAGCCTGTCAGGGCTGTGTTAACTGTATCAAAATCTGTCCTACCGAAGCCATTCGTGTCGTGGACGGTGAAATTAGCATTATTGCCGAGCTTTGTATCGACTGCGGCGAATGCCTGCGCTCATGCAGCAGAAAAGCCCTTGGCGTGGACGAAGATGATTGGAACCGTATCAAAACAGCGTCCAGATCATCTATAATAACAGACCCGTCTTTTTTTGTTCAGTTCAGCCACTACGCCAAGCCGTCAATGCTCGAGGACGCTCTTAATGCCTGCGACATGAATGTTCTCATAGATGAACAGGAAGAAGCTTTTGACCTTTCAGCCTATGCCACTGCTCAGCTTATAAACAGATCCGCAAAGACAGCCCTTCCCATAATATCCGTCTATTGCCCCTCTGCCATAAGAATGATACAGTCGCGCTTCCCAGAACTTCTTTCACGGCTCTCGCCCATCTGCAACCCTCTTGACCTTGCCGGGGATCTTTGGCGCATGAGGACAAACAGTTCCGCCTCTCTGACATTGCTTGCTCCATGCCCTGCAAAGATAACAATGGTGCATGAGCCTGAAGGCAGAGAGTTGTCGCCGATAGATTACGCGCTAACTGTCAGGCGCGTGGCGCGCAGCATAATGGCGGAAGGCGACATCGCGGCAAAAGGAGAGCCTTTGGCACAGAAACGCAACAACCGCTGGATATCATGGGCACGCCGTGCCGGAGAGGCAAAACACGTCCAGTCATTTATGGATAGAAAACTCACATTCCTTGCCGTCTCGGGAATGAGAAACACTCTTGACGTGCTTCAGGAACTTGCCTTGGGACGTCTGCGCGGAGTCGATTTTATAGAGTGCCGAGTCTGCGATACAGGGTGCATAGGCGGCATAGGCACTGCCGACTCGCGGTTCCTTGCAAGCCTCAGACTGCACAACATAGAGACAACATGGAAAATCTCCGAACGTGAGCTAATGCGCGCTGAGGAACTTTATTCTATGGGCTTCTGGCCCTCCACAAAAGACTACCTGCCGCGTCCGAGACTTCCTCTCTCCGACAATGTAGCTGATGCAATGGTAAAACTGCAGCAGATGAAGGAAATATACAACGGTCTTCCGCACATAGACTGCGGTTCATGCGGCAGACCTTCATGCCAGGCCATGGCCGAGGAAATTGTCCGCGGACACGGCTCTGCCACAGACTGCATATTCAAGCTGAGAGAAGGCATAGCCACACTTGCAAATAAAATAGTGGCTCTGTCCGATTCTCAGCCCCACACACTCAAAAGAAAGGGCGGACAGCGTTGAAAATAGGAGAACTCTGTAATGCACTGAATGCGGATGTACAAGTCGAAGGAAACAGAGAGAGAGAAGTCACAAGGATAACTGCGGGAGACCTGCTTAGCTTTGTCATGGGAAGTGCGCCCGAAGGAGCGGCATGGGTAACGATTCAAGCTCATCTGAACGTTGCCGCTGTCGCAGTCCTTAAAGATTTACCAATAATAATAATAGCGGCAGGCAGAAAAGCCCCTGCCGACTTGGTTGAGAGATGCACCAAAGAAAACATCTGCATCGCCTCTGTAAGGGAAACTCTCTACGGCGTCTGCAAAAAGATGGCAGCACTAGGGTTTGAGGAGTAGCCCCAATATTGCTGCGTCCGTTCTGGGTTGACCTTCACATTCACACTGCACTCTCTCCCTGCGGAGACTTGGAAATGGGCGCTCCCGACATAGTCAGGAAAGCGCGGGAAGCCGGTCTTGACATAATAGGAGTTGCGGACCACAACACTTGCGAGAACTTTCCAGGTGTAGCAGCGGCCGCCTTATCAGCCGGAAATGTTCCCGCCGTTCTTCCCTGCATGGAGACTCAGAGTGCCGAAGATATTCATATATTAACAATATTTCCCGATTACACCGTCATGCTGAGCTACAAGGAATGGCTTTGGCAGAGAATAAGGCCTATTGCCAACGACTGCGAATATTTCGGCTATCAAGTCGTCGTGGATGAAAACAACGAGATAATAAAAGAGGAAGAGACTCTTCTCATACAGGGCGCAGGCTATGAAGTTGACCAGATTGTCAAAAAGATACATGAGCTTGGAGGGCTTGCCATACTTGCCCATGTAGACAGACCAGCATTCTCATATCCGGCAGCTCTGGGCCCTATGCCGCAGGATTACCCCGCCGATGCGTTTGAGCTCTCATGCCGCTTAAATTCGGAAGAAGCCGCAAAGTGGCGTGAAATGTATCCCGGACGGGCTTTTATACGTTCCTCCGATTCGCACATGCTGAACGGACTTTCCCGTGCTAACTGCACAAAAATGACACTTGAAGAACCTACGTTTGAAGAAATAAAAAAAGCTATAAGAGGTGAGGACGGCAGACGCATATCGTGGCCGTGGGGATAAATAATGGCAAAAAAAGATATAAGCAGATATAAATGTTCGGAGTGCGGCTTTATAAGCCTCACGCAGGTGGGCAAGTGCCCAAAGTGCGGAGAGTGGGGCACAATGGAAGAAGAAGCTCCCATCGCAATGACAAAGCAGGGTTCACCAGCAGTTTCAAAAAAAGCATATCCAATAAGAGGACTTGACGTAGAAGAGCAGTCCAGAATACCGTCCGGCATAGAAGAGCTTGACAGAGTTCTGGGCGGAGGTTGGGTCAGCGGGGGAGTAACACTCCTCGGAGGAGAGCCCGGCGTAGGAAAATCGACACTCCTGCTCCAAGTCTGTGCCGAAATGGCAAAAGCCGGGCAGAAAGTTCTGTACATATCGGGGGAAGAATCATCGGGCCAGTTGGCATTGCGAGGCAGAAGACTCGGACTCATAGTAGAGGGGCTCGACCTGCTCTGCGAAAATGACTTGGCTTCATCGCTGGAAGCAGCTGAAAACTACGGTTTTATGGTAATAGACAGCGTGCAGGCCTTCCGCGCAGATGCCGAAAGCGGCTGGGCAGGCTCCCCGACTCAGGTCAAGGGAGTTGCTGCGATGGCCGTTGAAACAGCGAAACGGTGCCAAATCCCCACAGTTCTTGTAGGCCACATAACAAAGCAGGGACAGATAGCCGGGCCAAAATTGCTGGAACATCTCGTGGACGTTGTGCTTCTCTTTTCGGGAGAGCAGAACAGCCCAAACAGACTGCTCCGCGCGGAAAAAAACAGATACGGAAGCACCGAAGAGCTGGGCATATTTGAAATGTCCGACAGAGGGCTTGCCGCAGTGACAGACCCAAGCAGACTTTACTGGAACGGGACAGACCTAGGCAGTTCTGGAGTAGCCATATCTTTAGCTTTGGAAGGTTCAAGATCGCTTGCGGCGGAAATACAGGCTTTGGCTTGCTCCACACCATTCCCATACCCGAGAAGAACAGCGAGAGGCGTTGAGACAAACAGGCTTCAGCTTCTGCTTGCAGTGCTTGAGAGACGGTGCGGCGCATCATCTCGCACAAGCGACGTATATTTGAATGTCGCGGGAGGACTTAACTTAAGAGACCCTGCCGCAGACCTTGCAATATGCGCCTCTTTGGCTTCCGCTCTGACTGATGTTCCTCTTCCCTCTGACGTATGTTTTATAGGCGAAGTAGGGCTTGCGGGAGAAGTGCGTCCCGCGGCCCGCACTTTAATGCGCCTGAAAGAGGCGGCACGCCTGGGATTCAAGCGCGCTGTCATAAGCAGAAGAACACCGAAAGACGAAACCCCCATAGAAGTCCTGAGAGTTTCCTCAGTTAAAGAAGTTCTGGACATGTTCCTTAAATAAAGCACCGTCCTAAAGTAAATTCTCAGCTAAAATTTTTTGATATCGATAAAACACTCCGCATACGGCGCGCCTCCGCCGTGTGCGGTATATGCGTCTGTCAGAATATTTATATTCTCTGTCCCTTGATCTACAACGGCAGTGCCGATATCAAGTCCGTAATCGCAGACAATCCTCATAGTCACGGAATTTCCGTTGGCAGACGTGACGGAGGCCAAATCTCCATCACAAAGCCCTCTCTCTGCCGCATACAAATTTGATACATGCAGAAGCGGTTCTTTCGGAACGCGCGGAGCGTCAAGGCTCTGCCCGTTGATATAAGAGTCTGTGTGTACGGAGATAAGACGGAGAGCACCTTCGCATGAAACATGCGGCGCAGGCACCTCTACAGGCAAAGAGGCACGCGACTCTTCCTTACACCAATAGACATCCTCATTCCACCTGTATATACCCTCTCCGACCTTAATAAGCCTATTATCGGACATCATAAGCTTGTCCATCTCACGATACATTGACATAATATCGGTTTTAAGCCCCAAAGCCCGCGCCAGACCGTCGTAAATCTCAATATCGGACTTAGCGTTTCCGACGGGGGGAATAACCCTCTCGCTCCGCACAATATAACTGTGCCAATACGAGCCTATCCAGTCGCAGTCGTCTTCAAGAAAAGTCGTCACGGGCAGAAACAGGTCGCAGAGCTTAGCAGTATCCGTCATAAACATATCGGAACAGACCTTAAACGGAATCTTCGACATTGCCTCGGCAATAGAAGAACTTTGCGGATTTTGCTGCGCCGGGTTGGCATTGGCAATATTCAGCACACGCACGGGAGATTCGGAGTCATAGACATATTTGCCCCATGCTCCTGCGGGAAATTTTCTTATATTGCCGCAGCTATTCATTAAAGATTCGGGGAAAAGAGCATGTTCGTCCTTACTGAAACTCAGGCCCGCGCAGGGATTCTCAAAGCCTCCGCATATAACCGAGAGTGCGAATATCCATGAAAACTGTAAATTCCCGTGCAGATAGCGCTGAGTACCGTATGCCGGTATATGGGTTACAGGGCACTTCTCCTTCATCCAATTAAAAAGACTGTTTGCTTCGGCGTATGAAATACCGCATGTTTCAAGGAGGTTCTCACACTGCAGCTCATTCAAAACAGCTATAAAATCACTGTAATTTACAACTCTGTCCTGCCATGACAGAGACGCGCCGCCCTCGGATATAAATCTTTTGCATAAATATGCGGCGAGAGCCCAATCGCTCCCTGGCAGAATCCTCAAATAAAGGTCGGAATGCCTGCAAGTCACACTATTTCGCACCTCTACAGATGCAACGGAACCTCCGTTTGAACGTATCGAGTTAAGCTGTCTCACCATCTGGGGCTGAGTGCAGTACACATTTCTTCCCCAAAGCAGCACACCTTTGGAAAACGACATCTGCTCAGGTGTTATAAAAGGCACGCCAAAACCGCATGTTGATGCCTTGAGCCCGAAAGAGCCTATCGAGGAACAAAGAGAACCCTTGGTTGAAGTATAGCCTCCGAGTTCGGCGAATACATTCTTAATAAGCTCCTTGCTGAAATACATAGAGCCCGCCCCGGCAAAATACATAATAGACAAAGGGCCGTACTCTCTGACTGCCGATGAGACATTCTTCGCCCAAATATCAAAAGCTTCATTCCAAGAAATAGCCTTCCATCCGGCACCGTCTCTCAGAAGAGGCTCAGTAATCCTCCTGCTGTCAAAGACCCTCTCACGAAAACGCAACCCCTTGCCGCAGATAAAAGAAGTCCACGGATTATCTGGATTGCGAACTATCTCAATACGCCCGTCCTTATGACGAGCCTTCATAGAACATGTACAGGGACAGTCATAGGAACAAGCCGTAACCTTCCAGCAGTCAGACATACAAACACCTCCGCACTGCAATTTTAACACCCAAAGAGCACCTCAGGCAGAAAGAGAAAATAATTTAAAAAATCACAGCAGTGAAGTCATATAGACGGGGAGAAAGACAACGCCGTCTTCCTCCTTAAAATCTCCAGTGTGAACCACATATGGTATATGCGTCTGCTCCGCATACTTATTTCTGAATTTGTTAAGAGACGATAAAGTATAATTTTTACCTGACTTGACTTCAATGGGAGAAATTAATCCGTCCCCAATAACAGCAAATCAAGATTTTTATAGCGGCATATTTACATCTTTTCAAGATTTTTATAATGCAAAAAATACATGTTTTCAAGCTTTTTGGGGATCAGAGGAGTTTGGACAAAAGCTGGGTTTTATACTATAAAATCTAATATATTATCTAAAATTGACTTATTAACCATATATCGCTAAAATATTAGCTATGAATATTTTATTTTTGGATAGAAAAAGTGTGCCTGAGATTGCTTTGGAGATGGCTTCTAATGTCCGTGCAAGGAGGAGAGAGAGAAAATTAACGCAGGCAGGGCTTGCCAAGGTGTCCGGAGTCAGTCTTGGGTCACTCAAGAGGTTTGAAAACAGCGGGGAGATATCTCTTATATCTCTTCTCCGCATTGCAGTTGTGCTGGAGTGCGAGGAAGAATTCTTATCCCTTTTCACAAAAAAATATTACAGCTCCATTGAGGATGTAATAAATGAGAGACGTTAAATTCCTAAATGTAAAATGCAATGGAATGTCTGTGGGAAAGCTGGCAGAGACACCCAAAGGCTTAGTTGCCTTTGAGTACGATAATTCGTGGCTTCTTAACGGCTTTTCTATAAGCCCCTTTAGTCTGCCTCTTAAAAGAGGCGTTTTTGTACCTAGGAGCTGGGAACTATTTGAAGGAATGTTCGGTATATTTGCAGACTCCCTGCCCGACGTCTGGGGGCGTCTTCTTGTCGATCGAATGCTAATCAAGAAAGGCTTTTCGCCGCGTGCTGTAACTATGCTTCAGCGTCTTGCCATTGTAGGCGCGGGAGGTATGGGAGCGCTGACTTATGAACCTGAACTTCTTCTTGAGAGTGCGGCAGAGCCAAGAGATTTTGACGTGCTTTCGCTGGAATGCGGAAAGATTTTGAGAAACGAATACTCCGATGATCTTGATGCGCTCTTCAAGCTCGGAGGCTCTTCCGGCGGTGCAAGACCAAAAATTCTGACGGAGATAGACGGCGATGATTGGATTATAAAATTCCCTTCATCTTATGACGGGCTAACAGCAGGGGCTGATGAGTACCAATATTCTGTCGCGGCGAAGAAGTGCGGCATAGAAATGCCAGAGACTCGGCTTTTTGCGTCAAATATATGTTCCGGATATTTTGGAGTCAAGCGATTTGATATTCACAAGAATGGCAACTCACAGCGACGCATTCATACGGCATCTGTAAGTGCTCTGCTGGAATCTTCTCATAGAATCCCCAGCCTTGATTATAACGACTTGATGAAACTCACTATGGTACTCACAAGGAGTTTTGGTGAGGTTGAGAAAATGTTCCGACTTATGTGCTTTAATGTCTTTGCGCACAACAGAGACGACCACGCAAAGAATTTTTCCTTTATCTTTAATGAGCAGGAAAGGGGCTGGCATCTTTCCCCCGCATATGACCTTACCTGCAGCAATTCTGTCGGAGGAGAGCACGCAACAACCGTTGACGGAGAAGGACGCAATCCTGACATCAGCAACATTATGTCCTCAGCACACAAAATAGGCATGAACGAGAGAAAGGCAAAAACGATAGCATTAGAAATTATGGAGATTGCGGAATTCCTGCTTGAGGTAATTGGAAGATAGGTAATGAACGCCCTCTTAATCAAAAAAATTACTTTAGTATTTTAAATAGTAATATTCCAGGATTTTCCCCACAGCGAGCAGAAAATCGCTGGATATACTTATAAAAAAT
>CAYRAI010000054.1:0-11141 GCA_964422205.1 uncultured Synergistaceae bacterium
CTCGACGTGGCCTGTTTGTGGGAACATGTCGAAAGGGGCAGTTTTTTTTAGGGTGTATCCTGCTGATATTAGGAGTTTTACATCTCTTGCAAGTGTTGCCGGGTTGCAGGATACGTATACTATGTTCTGCGGTGATATTTTGGCTATTGCGTTTATTACTTCAGGGGCACAGCCGGTTCTTGGCGGGTCTATTACTACCGTTTCGTATTTTTTATCTGTCAGCTCCGCGGCTATTTCTTCTGCCTTGCCTGTGTGGGGCGTGATGTTTCCAAGTGAGTTGTTTTTGGCGTTTATTTCGATATATTTCGCGGCAGGTATCCAGCTTTCAACTGCTGTCACGCTCTTTGTGCCATCTGCCAGGAAAGCTGTCAGACTTCCGACTCCAGAGTATAGCTCCAAGATGTTTTCGGGAGAATTTTCGAGCGCAGCTTTTGCCGCGTAATTGTATAGGTTCAATGTCTGAGCTGTGTTGATTTGGAAGAATGATGATATTTCAAATTGAAATTTGAATTTGCCGAGGTTTTCTGTAATAGTCGGCTCTCCTGTCAGTGCTGTAAATGTGTCGCCCCATATGAAGTTTCCGGAAGCAGCATTTCTGTTGAATACTGTCCCTTTTATATGACCGGGAAATTTTTTCGATATAGTTATTAATTTGGAACGCTCCGTTTTGCTTGGGTTTCTGCTTCCAACTACTCCGAATAGCAGTTCATCAATGCTTGTATTTCGAAATACAAGATGTCTTATAAATGAGGTAATGTTATTTTCTCTGTAGCCTGAGAAATTTGCATTTTTCAATTCAGCTATTGCGTATTGTATATTTTTGTTGAATTGCTGACTTAAGACGGGGCATGATTTAAATGGGATTATGTCATGGCTTCTTGACTTGTAGAAGCCGCAGAGGAAGTTATCCTTTTTTGTGTCCTGTACGGGCAGTGCGGCTTTGTTTCTGTAGCCCCATGAGGAGGGAGAGGGAATGCACTCCTCAACTTCGGGAAATTCTATTCCGCCTATACGATGAAGTGCATCGTATACTGTCTGTGTTTTTAATTTCAGCTGAGCTTGGTAGTTGAGATGCTGCAGCTGACATCCGCCGCAAAGTCCGAAAGCGGGACACAGTGGTTTTACTCTGTCGGGCGAGTTGTTTTCTCTTGATATTATTTTGGCTGTGCCGTAGTTTTTTTTCTTTGTTATTATTCTGCATGTAACTTCTTCTCCGGGCAGAGCATCCGGGACAAAGAGGACAAATTTTTCGTCCCCGACTCTTACTACGCCTTCGCCCTCGTTATTTAATCCTGTTATAAGCAGTTTGTGTATTTCACCTTGCAGCATTTTTCCTCCGAGTTGTAACCGTGTCATAATTTTCTAAGCTGTGAGCTTAGTCTATGTATTATATATAAGGTTTGAATATAAAAAAAGGGCAGGGAAAATCCCCACCCTTTAATATTTATTTGTCGATTAGGTTTATTTGGGCATTGCCTGAAGCATCATTTCGTAGCCGGCTTCAAAGGCTTTTTCGTTGAGTTCTTCCGTACCCTTCGGGACTCTGGCAAGAATTGCAGTCTTGATTGCTTCCGGGTTGATAAGACCTTTTGCTTCAAGAGCTCTTGCTGCTGTTCCGAGTGCAACCATGTTTACGACTATTTCACGTCCAAGCTTCTCACGGGCTGTTCTTACGATAGGAAGCATGTAGACCTGTGCATCAAGCTTTGGAGGTTCCGTAACAAAGAAGTCATCAAGGATGACTATTGCTCCGGGAGCCGTGTCGTGGCTGTAGGAGTCACATGCCTTCTGGGTAAGAATTACCTGAAGGTTAGGCTGTGATGCTTTCGGGTAGTCGATAGGGCTGCGGTCATATACAACTTCTGATTTTGAAGCACCGCCGCGTGCTTCAGGACCGTATGCCTGGCTCTGTACCGAGTGGAGTCCTTCTGTATGAAGGGCTGCTGCCTCGCCCAAGATCACTGCGGCGAGGATTACTCCCTGACCGCCGGATCCAGCAACGCGAATTTCAAAACGATCGCTCATGATCCGTACCTCCTATGCCTGTGCCTGTGCGCGTGCGATTACATCGTTGTAGCGCTCAGTGTATTCGCGGGCGCTCTCAATGTTGACGAATTCGCCTACGACAATTTTGTCTTTAAGTTCTTCCGCTGTCATTGAATCGGCTTTTGCCTTCATGACAGTGTGATCCTTAAGGTAATTGATGTTGTCCATCGGACGGCTGCGCTTGTTTTTGCGTCCAAACTGCGTGTGGCAGAATGATACGATTTCAACTACGGCAAAGCCCTTCTTCTGGTGCTCAATAGCCTTTTTGAGGAACTGCTCGCAGAGTGCCGGCTGGGCTACTGTCGCGCGTGCGATGTAGGTTGCTCCCGCACCTTCTGCGAGTTTGCAGATATCAAATGTGGGGTCGATGGCTCCGTAAGGTGCTGTTGCCGCGAAGGCACCTTCCGGTGTTGTCGGTGATGCCTGTCCGCCTGTCATTCCGTAGATGTTGTTGTTCATTACTACGGCTGTGATGCCTATGTTGCGGCGGCATGCGTGGATGAAGTGGTTGCCTCCGATTGCCGTGCCGTCGCCGTCGCCCATGACGTTGACGATTGTCATTTCGGGATTGGCAAGCTTAACTCCCGTAGCAAAGGCGAGTGAACGTCCGTGAGCTGTATGGAGTGTGCAGGCATCTATGTATCCGGGCATACGGCTTGAGCAGCCTATACCTGAGGAGATGCAGATCTTATCCTGGGGAATTTTGAGGTCTGCAAGTGCGCGGAGGATGGCGTGCATGATGATACCGTGTCCGCATCCCGGGCACCAAATGTGGGGCATAAATTTTGAACGCAAAAGTTTCTTTACATCTTCGCGTGGCATGGTTACGCCACCTCCTTGATGAAGGACATGATCTCTGCGGGCTTGTAAAGCTCGCCGTTGATGAGGCTCTTGCCGACTACTTCGCATCTGCCTGCAACAGCTCTCTCAACTTCCTGAACCATCTGACCTGCGTTGAGCTCAGGAACGATTATTGTTTTGACTCTCTTTGACAGTTCTGCGATTTCCTTATCGGGGAAGGGCCAAAGTGTGATGGGACGGAAGTGTCCGACTTTGACGCCTTCTTCGCGGAGAACGCGAATTGCGCGGAGGGATGAACGATAGACGCTTCCGTAGGATACGACAACTACTTCAGCATCATCCATATATTCTTCTTTGTATTCAACGATCTCATCACGGAAACGGTCAACCTTTGTGATTATTCTGTTTGCCTTAAGGTCGATGTCGGGAGCGTCGTTTGTCGGGAAGCCCCACTCGTTTGTTGTAAGACCGGTTACATGCCAGCGATAGCCGTCTCCGAAAGCAGCCATGGGAGGTACGCCGTCTTCATCCGCACGGTAGGGGATGAATTCTTCGGGGCATACTGTCGGCTTCTTGCGGTTGACTATTTCAAAAGATCCGGCTTCGGGGATTGTAATCTTTTCGCGCATGTGGCCGAGAACTTCGTCTGCCATGATAAGTACGGGCTGACGGAAGCGCTCTGCTCTGTTGAAAGCTTTAATTGTAATCTCGTAGCAGTCCTGAACTGAGCAGGGAGCGTATGCAATTGTTCCGTGGTCGCCGTTGGGGCCCCACTTTGCCTGCATAACGTCTGCCTGGGATATTTTCGTAGGAAGACCTGTTGAGGGGCCTCCGCGCTGTACGTCTGCTACGACGATAGGAATTTCGGCAATGTATGCATAACCAAGGAGTTCCTGCTTAAGCGCTATTCCTGGACCTGAGCTGGCTGTCATTGCCTTCTTGCCTGCGATTGAGGCTCCTATAGCGGAAGCAATTCCTCCGATTTCATCTTCCATCTGGATAAATTTGCCTGATAGCTTGGGGAGTTCTTCCGCCATTGTTTCCATTATTTCTGTAGACGGTGTTATAGGGTAGCCACCAAAGAATCTGCATCCTGCTGCGATAGCGCCCATAGCAATGGCTTTATTGCCCTGCCAGAATTCATTCTGAGCCATTCTTAGTCACGCTCCTTAACTGTTAATGCAATATCCGGGCAGATATTTTCACACTGGCGGCAGCCAATGCAATCATCCTGACGGACAGGAACACACTTAACCTGATCGTTAAGTTCAAGAACTTTCTTGGGGCATATAGCGATACAGAGGCCACATCCTTTGCACCATTTCGTGTTTACATCGATGTTGAACATCTTCGCCAAAATAACCCACCTTCCTTCCCACACATCAAATCAATTTTTTGTCTGTCAACCAAAATAGGGATGATTAACACAACTTATGCTATTATGACAAAGATTTCACATTTATTCAAGGAAAAGATTAAATTCTTTATATTCCGACAATAGTGAATCTTATTTAAAATTATTGTTTTGTCGGACCGATGTCCGGTTCCCTTAAATATTGTCCGTTAATCTTATAAGGTTCTGCAGCGTCATCCCGCTTGTAATAACCTAGCAGTGCCGCATCTCCCCCGCTTCCGCAGCTTCTTTCTATTATTTTGCAGCCGAGATTTTTTATATCTGGATAGAGATTGGCATCACTTCCCACTATTGCTGCAGAAGGATAGAGTTTTATTTTTTCGGCAAATTGTGCAGACGAGATAAAAGCAGGGGGCATAATAGGAATCAAACGGCTGCTGTCGGATTCATATATGGCGGTGTAGAAACTGTCGCTTCGTGCCTTTATCACGGGGACAAGTATTTTTTCCGTCTTACGCAAGTCATAAACAAATAGTTCCGTTGTTGCAAGGGGAATTATTTTTAGCCCAAGAGCAAGTGCCAGCGATGATGCGTATGCAATGCCGGTTCTGATGCCAGTGTAATATCCGGGGCCAGACGCTGCTGCAATCACATCTACATCAGACAGCGTGAGGGAGCATGTTTCCGTCAGTTTTTCAACCATTAACGGAAGCTGTGACGCCTGTTTTCTGCCGAGTTCCTCATTAATCTCGCCTAATACGGTATCATTATCCGAAATTCCGATATTCGTCCATTTTGTCGTGCAGTCTATTCCCAGAACAATCATCATTTACTCCTTTATATGTTTCCTAATGCTTCGGATAGGTGCTTTGCGGCTTGGGCGCCGTAAGCTGTTATTCTAATCTCTCTTTGATCCGGATTTTCTTCGGAAGAGTTGATAAAATGTATATTCCACATGTCATTTTGCGGCGTGTTTTGCCATCTCTCTGCCCACTCCACGACCAGAACCGCTCCAGAATCAGTGTAGCTTTCTAAATCAAGTGAATCTACATCGGAAAATGTTTCAAGTCTGTACAGATCAGCATGAATTAATGGAAGGATTCCTTCGTGTTCCGATATTATTATAAATGTGGGACTTTTAACCCTTTTGATTCCGAGTGAGTGTCCTATTCCCTGTGTTATCTGTGTCTTTCCCATGCCCAAACCGCCGTACAGCAGTATCGTAAGCCCGGGATAACAGGCACCTCCGAGCAGCACACCTATTTTGTAGGTATCCTCCGGAGAATATGAATTTATCTTATAACTGTTCTCTGAGCACAGAACGTAATTCATCCGCTATCTCCCTTGCCAAAGTACCTCCGGTACCATAAATTTTTTCCAGATTGCATCCAGCCGAGGCGTGAATGGAAGCTCCGACCGATGCTGCGTCAAACGGAGATAGTCCCGATGCCAAAAAAGCTGCTATAGCTCCGCTTAACACATCACCAGAGCCGGGAACGGCCAGAACGGGAGAACCCTCTGATATCTGTCTGAAGTGAACACCGTCCGATACCAGAGTTCCCATTCCTTTAAGCAGCGCAGTTCCCGAATGCTCTGTAAGCTTACGTACGGCAGAAAATCTGTCTTTGTTTACCTCCTGTGGAGATATATCCAGAAGTGCAGCCGCTTCTCCTGCGTGAGGAGTTATGACAATATTGTTTTTTTGGGAGATACTTTTTATCTTAGAAAGATGGAAAAGCCCGTCCGCATCGATAAGCATGGGCAGACGCACATCACTCAGAAGATAGGCCAAGACATTTTGCAGCGGTGCCTCACGCCCTATTCCCGGGCCGAATACGATGCTGTCGCACCTTGAGAGCCACGGTGTGATTTCATTCAGAGAATTTTCGTGCAATACAGAGCCGCGCGATGTCGGCAGAGGGACAAATATAGCCTCGGGCACAGCGACAGAGGCCATATCAATCATAAAGTCCGGTATTGCAAGCACAACCAGCCCTGCCCCGGAACGCAGAGCGCCGAGCGCGGAAAGAATCGGAGCTCCGCGGTAATTATTGGAACCTCCGTATATCAGGACTCCCCCACGGTCTCCTTTGTGTATCGTTCTGGGCAGTTTTGGAACTTTGCATTTAACGTCACGATCCGAGAAAAGTTCCAGATATTCAGCGCCGTCCAATACTAGTTCCTGCTCTGCTCCTATGGATGCGGTCAATATCATGCCGCACCGCGCCTTTGCGGGATAGAACGCCATTCCGATTTTCGGAGCAAGGAAGGTCACAGTCATATCGGCTTTTACAGAATTGGCATATACAGCTCCTGATTCCGCATCTATGCCGCTTGGGATATCAAAAGAGACAGTAGGAGCAAAGTCCGAGCAAAAAGAAATAAGTCTGGATATCTCTCCTCTGGGAGCACCGCTTGAGCCTGTGCCGAGCAATGCGTCCACAATCAAATCAGACTTTGAAATAATATCCGTTATTTCCTCATCGCTTAAAGCTGTTGACGGAATAACAGTGCATTTGCCGCAGTAAGAAGAAATAAGCAATTCTAAATTTGGCAGAGCGTCATTTTTATACTTATCAAAAGCGGCCGAGGTTATGACTGATACATTTTTGCCATAATCGGTAAAATACCTTGCCGCAACAAAACCGTCTCCACCGTTATTTCCCGCTCCCGCAAGTATAGTTATATTTTGTACGTTTGGGTAAGATGACAAAATAAGAGATGCGGCATTTCGCCCTGCATTTTCCATCAAATCCAAAGAGCGAAAAGAATATTTCTCAACGGCAATAACATCAGCTTTGCGAATGTCGGATGTATGGTAGTACCTAATCATGATTTCTCTCCAGAACGACCATTGCGACGGCGTTTGTGCCTTCATGGGACAGACTTAAAAAAGCCGTACCTATCTGCGCCTCGGTCAGTTTATTTTGAAATTCGGCAGTAAATACAAACACAGGCCCATTGTCCGTTCTGCGAACTAAACACGAATCAAGCCCGGTAGCGGCAAGCCCCCACCCTGTAGCTTTTGCAAGGGCTTCTTTTGCGGCAAACGCGCTTGCGTAATGCTTTGCCGGAGATGAACTCCTCTCCGCATACTCTATCTCTTCCGCAGAAAAAACTTTCTCGCGAAAGCCCTTCTGCATAATGGCTTTTTCCATTCTTGCAATATCACATAAATCTACGCCTATTCCGTGTATCATGGCAACACCCTCTTGTGCGGCATATAAATCGCATTTATGATAGCACAATTACAAAAAATAATATTCCAATAAACAACAGCTTGACGTTTATGGCATATCTTCCCTGCTGTTAACTTGATAATAAAAATGAGCCAAGTGCGGAGGGAGTGATGCCCCGCCGCGCTCGGCTCATAGATATTTACTGCGTTACTCTCTGTCTCTCTTACTTCTTCCTGCGCAGCATCAATGGCAGGAGTGTCAGCAGTACAGCAACACCGAAGCCGGCATTGCATGAGCCTGAAGAACCTCCGCTTGGAGCGGGCTAGCTCGTCTTTACAATAACGGCCGGGTCTGTCACTGTGCCATTTACGCTGTCCAAATCATAACTGCCTCCGTCCTTTATGAAAAGCAGTATTTGGTATTCAGCCGCAGCGTCTATAGTGCCAGATGCCGCCTTGCCGTCGGAGGTGAGTATTGTGAACTTTCCGTCTCCGTAATTCGCGGCATTCGCACTGTATTCAAATTTCAATGTCTGCTTTGCCGAAACTATTTTGCGGATATCTACGGCATCCATCCTATCTGCCAAGAGCAGTGCGCCTTTCACCTTCCATGAGCATGCAACGACCTCTTTGTCCGCGCTTATCGTGAATATAGGCAGACTCTCACTCTTTTCCAAAGTCTCTCCCGCAAGTGACGCCTTGATAATTTCGTTCGCTTTTGCTCCCGTAATATACACCTTTCCTCCCGCAGAAACTTCCAGGTCGGATGACATGATATCCGATGACAGAGCCGCCGCGGCAGAATTTGCGTCACTATATGCCTTCGGGGTTTGCTTTATATCAACAGAGGCCGGAGTCTTAACCGTATCGTCTATAACCGGTTTTTCAGGCTTTGCTTCCGGGACAGCGCTTACTGTGACAGTGCATGATGCCGACTTTGACGGGTCTGCCGCAGATGTCGCAGTTATAACAGCGCTTCCGGCTGCAACTGCCGTCACGGTTCCATTATCG
The DNA here is from genome assembly GCA_964422205.1 of uncultured Synergistaceae bacterium. Classification (GTDB taxonomy): domain Bacteria; phylum Synergistota; class Synergistia; order Synergistales; family Synergistaceae; genus CAZNYN01. The sequence continues at coordinate 8,391 of CAYRAI010000054.1, forward strand.
ACCTTAGCTACTGTCGGTGTATCGGAGCTCCATGTCACGCTCTGGTCAACGCCCTCCGGCGCGACAGCGGCGGTAAGAGAAGCACTTTCGCCCGTCCTCATGGAAAGAGTCTTGCGTGAAAGAGTCACGCCCGTTACAGATGTCGGTTTACCCTTTACAGTGACAGTGCAGGAGGCAATCAGCCCGTTTGCGGAGGTCGCCGTGATTGTGACTGTACCGCCTCCGACTGCTTGAATCTTGCATTGTGAATTATATGAGTCTTTTGGTGTTACAGTGACAATTTTCTCGTTGCCGGTATTCCACGTTATGTCCTTTGACGTTGGCTCCGTTGGGTAGAGCGAGGCAGTGAGTGTGTCGGAAGAAGTCCCCGCAACATCAAGAGAGAGCGCCGTTTTGTCAAGCGAAATGCTCTGCTCTATGACCTAGGTGGTATAAATAAAAATCTCTGAACCGTCCTCATTTACACTTTCACGTAGGATTTTGACGGGGTTGCATCCACCCCGCTTGCAATTTTTAAATATGGACGTTGAGTACCACTGTGATACAGAGCTTCAACGTATATCTTAGTTGATTTTCCGTTCGCTTCAATAATTTTAGCCGGAACAGCATTTCCCCTTTTAGCAGATATCTTTGCTGAGGCCGCATAATTTGAGCCAATCGGATAGAGCGTCGGCGTTATGGTGAAAATACCACCGCTATAATAAGGCTCATAACTATCACCGAAGGCATACGGCACTTCATCAAGCAATGCGGCAACAACAGGCATGTCAGTGACAGAAGCATAAGAGTCAATGCTTAATGCCTCATCCGTATACTCTGTGTCGTTACTCTGGATGGACTTATCGGCAGTGTCGTAGCGCCAGTAGTGCTGAGTCAGCCTAGAAGTAGGGGCCTTTTGCAGACGTCCGATAATGGCTCCTCCATCACATTTACCAACGTTAGCGCAGTACATTAAGATACTTCCGCTATCACTCGTAGAGTTAAAGACTCCGACAATGCCACCTGCATAACAAGTTTTCGAGTCTTTATTAGGCAAGCTTATTTCTCCGGTGTTAACACAATGTGCTACAGTCCCGTCAGTGAGCAGAGGCACGATTCCACCGGCTGTCTTTGCTCCGACCACTTTTGCGTTATTTACACAGTGCTTGATTGCATTATTATTATATCCGGCTATGCCGCCGGCGTCCTGACCATCTACATAGCCGCTGACAATGCAGTTGGCAATCCCTGTACCGTTGCCGTTGTTGCCGATTCCGGCATTGCCGACGAGCCCGCCTGTCTTGGAATTGGAATCTTTATCGCCTTCGTAAGTTGAACGTACATCGATACTCTCTAGAATGACGTTGGCAACTAGGGAATTGGCGCCGCCTGATTTACCAAAGAAACCAACCTCTTCTGTGCTTTCACGGACAATCACATTGCTTATCTTATGTCCGTGTCCGTTAAATCTGCCCATAAAATAACGGGGAACATCTGTACTGTCTATTTTAGCTTACCCGTTCATGCCTATAGGCCGCCACTTATGCGCGCCTAGGTCAATATCATTCTTTATGTTGATAACGATATTAGTTAATCTCGACGGATTATCAACGTAACTGTTGAACAGCACACCACTATTACAGAGCACGGCAAGTCCCGCTAGCTATTTTGCCGTGGTGATGTTGTACTCGCGTTTGGCTGAGACTCCGATATCTCCGCTATATTCGTACCACGAGGTATCGTACTTACCATCGTCGCTCCACGTTGTCGTTGGAATCTCCTGTGTCTCCCCGTAGGCGAACATGGAAAGAGCTGTTACTGTTAGGATAAATGCCGCGATTAAGAAATACCTTATTTGGATTGCTGCCGCTCCCTTCTTCTTTATATACGTGGTGAATCAAACAAATTTAGTACACCTGATGTCTTTGCTTTAAAGGATTAACGAGAGAGGAATCTTCATCCACTGTTCGGACTGTTCGCGAATCGGCAGGGGAAAAAGTCGAAGTACAAAATATAGCATCAACAGAAGCCAGACAACGGCGACAGCAAGAAGCAAAAGACGATGCCTAAGCAGTCACTTCATCTTTTCGCACCTCCCTCACAGTAATCGGACACAGAAAGACTGACTCACTCGCGCATCACTAAGTGGCGAGCGAAACGCCCCCTTTCGGATTCAGAATATCTGTACTGTTTTGATTCTCACATCAGGAGTGTGCTTTGTAAATGGCGCGCTGACGCCAATTGAGGCGGTGAGAGTTAATCTTCGTGAAAGACTCGCAGGAGACCCGCTCTTGTCTGAGTGCCGGTCTTTTCATAGATGGCAGTGATATCGCGCTGGCAGGTTCTCTTTGATATGTCGAGTTCGGATGCGATGGTGTCGATGGTGTCATCATTCTCAACAAGCATTTTTACTATAACTGTTTCTCTGTCCGTGAGTGCATATTTTGTCTGAAAGAGGTCAAAGGAGCGATTTTTCGTAAGGGTTTCGCGGTTCGCCGCCATTATGCGGTCGCGTACAACCAGTAAAACGATAGACACTGCAAATATTGCCATAGAGATACAAATTATAGTAATTTCACCGAAATTTCCAAACAGAATACGCCCGGCAAAGATCACGGGAATAAGAACGGCTGAGTGCACAGCACGTCCCATACCGGCCCAAAGAGCCGGTTCTTTAGACTGAGGCGCCAAATCCATAAAAACAATCGTAAAGAAAAATACATAAGCGCCGCTGAAAAGATATTGCAGTGACTGGCTCAAAGCATAAGTTGC
>CAYRAI010000055.1:0-10398 GCA_964422205.1 uncultured Synergistaceae bacterium
TCCCGAGAGGCTGGACGGCCTTAGCTGGCATCTTGCTTTTAATACCGCGGTGAGTTTTGTGACGAATACGAACTGGCAGTCATATAACGGAGAGAAGACTTTGGGGTATTTCGCTCAGTCTATGGGGCTGACGGTTCAGAATTTTGTATCGGCGGCGGTCGGCATCGCAGTGCTTTTTGCCTTTCTGCGCGGCTTTACGAGAGTGGGAAGCGGACATATTGGTTCTTTTTGGAAGGATACGACGCGCGCTTTACTTTACGTACTTCTTCCTCTCTGTTTGATTATGTCTGTCGCTCTGACTTCTCAGGGTGTTATGCAGAATTTCAAGAGTTATGAGAGTGTGGATTTGGTTGAGAGTGTGACTGCTTCAGACGGTTCTTCGGTGACAAAGCAGATAGTCCCTATGGGGCCTCAGGCAAGTCAGGTTGCTCCGAAGCAGCTCGGCACGAACGGAGGGGGATTTAACGGCACAAATTCGGCAAACCCGCTTGAGAATCCCACGCCTCTGTCGAATATGCTTCAGGTGCTTTCTATACTTCTCATTCCAGCGGCTCTATGTTTCAGTTTCGGCCGCGCTGTGAAGGATAAGAGGCAGGGACGGGCTGTTTTTGCGGCGATGTTTATTCTTCTGCTTACGGCTCTTGCCGTTATTACTTTTGCGGAAAGTTCCGCCACTCCTCAGCTTGCTCAGAACGGAGCTGTCAATATTTCTTCTGTCGGACAGTCCGGCGGAAATATGGAGGGGAAGGAAGTCCGTTTAGGAATAGCTCTTTCGTCTCTGTGGGCGGCTTTTACAACGGCGGCTTCAAGCGGTTCGGTGAATGCTATGCTTGACAGTTTTACACCTCTAGGGGGCATGACTGCGATGCTGATGATTCAGCTCGGAGAGGTTGTTTTCGGAGGAGTGGGAAGCGGTCTTTACGGTATGTTGGCTTTTGCTCTTCTTACCGTCTTTATCGCAGGGCTGATGGTTGGACGCACTCCGGAGTATTTGGGAAAGAAGATAGGGCCTTACGAGATGAAGATGTCTGTATTTATCTGCCTTGCGACTCCTGTGGCAATACTTGTCGGCAGTGCCGTGGCTGTGATGGTTCCGTCTTCTGCTGCAAGTCTTTCCAACGGCGGAGCTCACGGGCTTTCTGAGATTCTTTACGCCTATACTTCCGCCGGAGGCAATAATGGTTCGGCTTTTGCCGGGCTTAATACTGACACTCCTTTCTTTAATGTCACTTTGGGGCTTGTCATGCTTTTCGCGCGCTTTGTCCCCATGACTGCCGCCCTTGCCGCGGCTGGAAGTCTGGCTGTGAAGAAGCGTTCAGCGGAATCTGCCGGCACACTTTCTACCTGCAATGTGATGTTTGTTCTGCTTTTGATATTTGTGGTTCTGATGATAGGGGCTCTCTCTTTCTTCCCTGTTTTGGCTTTGGGCCCGACAGCGGAACATCTCATAAGCATTAGTTAATAAGGAGCTGTGAATAATATGGATAATAAAAATAAATTGTTTGATGTAGCTTCCGTGGCAGAGGCTTTGAAGGATTCTTTCATAAAGCTTGACCCGCGCATTCAGATAAAGAATCCCGTAATGTGTATTGTCTATGTATCGGCGATAATTACATCCGTTATATGTTTTACGGATAATGGCGGAGATTTGGCTTTTACTTTAGGGATAACTGTTATGCTCTGGCTGACTGTTCTCTTTGCGAATTTTGCCGAGGCGATAGCGGAGGGGCGCGGAAAGGCTCAGGCTGATTCTCTGCGTTCCGCGAGGAAGGATGTTCCCGCTAAGAAGCTGGAGGACGTATCTTCGCGCGAAAATTTTACTCCGATAGCGTCATCAGATCTCAAGAGAGGGGATATTTTCCTTGTCTTGGCCGGAGACCAGATTCCGGCCGACGGTGAGGTCTTAGACGGAGCGGCTTCTGTTGACGAGTCTGCCATAACCGGCGAGTCCGCCCCGGTAATAAGGGAGTCTGGCGGTGACAGAAGCTCTGTAACGGGCGGCACTACGATTCTTTCAGACTGGCTTGTTGTAAAAGTTACAAATGACGCAGGCGAAAGTTTTCTTGACAAGATGATTGCCATGGTGGAAGGCGCGGCACGCAAGAAAACTCCGAACGAAATGGCTCTTCAGATACTTCTCTGCGCTCTCTCTGTGATATTCATTCTCGTGACTGCGTCTCTTTACACTTATTCTGCTTTTTCCGCGAAGCAGGCAGGCATAGTCAACCCCACCACAGTGACGGCTCTCGTTGCTCTTTTGGTCTGTCTTGCTCCAACAACGATCGGAGCTCTGCTGTCTTCAATAGGCATAGCAGGCATGAGCCGCCTGAACAGTGCCAATGTCTTGGCAATGAGCGGAAGGGCTATAGAGGCTGCAGGAGATGTGGATATTCTCATGCTTGATAAGACTGGAACGATAACACTCGGCAACAGACAGGCATCAGCCTTTTTGCCCGTTGACGGAGCTTCTCCCGAGGAGCTTGCCGATGCGGCTCAGCTCTCCTCCCTTGCGGACGAGACACCGGAGGGACGAAGCATCGTCGTATTTGCCAAAAGTGAATATGGACTGAGGGGCAGAGGCATAAGCGAGGGCGGTATGAAGTTTATTCCGTTTACCGCTGTCAGCAGAATGAGCGGAGTTGATTACAAAGGCGGCGAAGTGCGCAAGGGAGCTGCCGAGGCAGTGAAGCGCTGGGTCGAGGAAGAGGGCGGAATTTACAGCTCCGACTGCGCCGAGAAGGTTGCTGAAGTTGCGCGCAAGGGGGGAACTCCTCTCGTTGTAGCAAAAAACAGAAAGATTCTTGGTGTTATATACCTTAAAGATATCGTGAAAGACGGAGTCCGCGAAAAGTTTGCCGATATGCGCAAGATGGGTATAAAGAGCATAATGATAACGGGTGACAATCCTGTGACCGCTGCAGCAATAGCGGCAGAAGCAGGGGTGGACGATTTCCTTGCGGAAGCCACGCCTGAGGCGAAGCTTGAAATGATAAGGGATTATCAGGCGAAAGGGCATCTTGTCGCAATGACGGGAGACGGAACAAACGATGCACCGGCTCTTGCTCAGGCCGATGTTGCGGTAGCGATGAACAGCGGTACTCAGGCTGCGAAGGAAGCGGGAAACATGGTTGACTTAGACTCTTCTCCGACAAAGCTTATAGAGATTGTGAGAATAGGCAAGCAGCTTTTGATGACGCGCGGAAGTCTTACAACTTTTTCTATAGCCAATGACTTGGCAAAGTATTTTGCTATAATCCCGGCAATGTTCACAGGGCTCTATCCCGAGCTTGAAATTCTGAACATAATGGGTCTGGCAAGCGGTGAGAGTGCCATATACTCGGCTGTTATATACAACGCCTTTATAATAGTTGCTCTTATTCCTCTTGCACTTAAAGGCGTAAAGTACCGCGAAGTCTCTGCGGGCTCTCTGCTTGGCTATAACTTGATGGTTTACGGCCTGGGCGGCATAATAGCCCCCTTTATAGCGATAAAGGCCATAGATATGGCTATTACGGCTTTGAATCTTGTATAAGAGAGGATAATGGATATGAGGACAATAGTAAGATCATCTGTATATCTTGTAATAACAACAATTATCTTCGGATTATGCTATACGCTTGGAGCTTCCGCAATATCGCGGACTCTCTTTCCCAAAGAGGCTGACGGAAGCATAATAGAGGTTGGCGGCAAAAGGTATTCGCCGCTTCTGGGGCAGCAGTTTAAAGCTATGAACCACCTATGGGGCCGCCCTATGAATATAGACACAGAGACTTTTAGGGACAAAAACGGAAACAAAGCTATGTATGCATGGCCCTCCAATTTAAGCCCGGCAGGCGATAAATTTTCACAGCTTACGGCTGTGAGAACGGCAGAGATTAAAAAAGCTCATCCTGAAATGTTGGGAGAATCTGTTCCGGCGGAGCTTGTTACTGTCTCCGGCAGCGGGCTCGACCCTCACATTTCGCCTGCCGCCGCCGAGTATCAGGTGGGAAGGATAGCGGCTCACAGCGGGCGCGGTGAGGATGAGGTCAGGAACATAATAGAAGAAAATACGGAGGGACGCTTGCTTGGAATTTTTGGAGAGCCGAGAGTGAATGTGCTTCTTGTGAACCTTGCTCTTGACGGAGCGGCAATAAGCAGGTAAACAGTTTTAGTGTAGAAGAGAGGAAGTTTTTCGATGGAAGAGGCAAGGCCCAATCCAGATATACTTCTGAAAAGGATAAAAAAAGAAGCAGCCAGTGACGGTACGAGAGGCAGGCTGAAAATATTTTTCGGCTATGCCGCGGGAGTCGGAAAGACTTATGCCATGCTGGAGGCTGCAAACGCTGCGGCAAAGAGCGGTGCCGATATCGCGGTCGGCTATGTCGAACCTCATTCAAGGCCGGAGACAATGGCTCTTTTAGAAGGGCTGGAAGTCATTCCGCCTCTGGTCTTGCGGTACAGAGGAATAACCTTGCGAGAATTTGACTTGGACTCAGCTCTCTCCCGCTCTCCCAAAATAATTCTCGTGGACGAGCTGGCACACACAAATGCGGAAGGCTGCCGCCACAGAAAAAGATATATGGATGTCAATGAGCTTTTAAGAAGCGGAATAGACGTATGGACTACGGTAAATGTCCAGCACCTAGAGAGCTTAAACGACCTGGTCTCATCCATAACTGGAACTGTAGTTGCGGAGCGCCTTCCCGATTCTGTCTTTGACAGTGCGGCACAGGTCGAAGTAATAGACATAGAGCCCGAAGACCTCATTGCCAGACTTAGGCAGGGGAAAATATACAAGGAGAGGCAGGCTCACAAAGCCCTTGAAAACTTCTTCTCGCGCGGCAATCTGGACGCTTTAAGAGAAATAGCCCTCAGAAGGACGGCGGACAGGCTCAATATGAGCGCGGAAAAGTCTCAGGACGGCCTCGCCCTATCTGCGGGAGAGCAGATACTCACATGCATATCCGCATCTCCGTCAAACCCAAAAGTGCTCCGCAACGCAGCAAGAATAGCAGCGGCATTTAAAAGAAGCCTTATCGCCCTATTTGTTGACGGAGGCTGCTCCGATACTATGGACGAAAAGAGCCGCGCAAGGTTAAATGCCAACATGAAACTCGCAAAAGACTTGGGCGCGCGCGTTGTTACCATATACGGCAGTGAAGTGCCTCTTCTCATAGCGGAATATGCGAAGATAAGCGGCATATCCAAAATTGTCATAGGCAGAAGCAACCATAAAAGCAGGCTCTTCTCCCAGACTCTCGTGGAAAAACTCTCGGCCATTGTGCCGAACCTTGACATATACATCATCCCGGACAACCTCCCAAAATACAGACCCAAGCTGCGCTTTAAAATCAACGCTTCCGTATTTTCGTTTTCAGACCTTGCAAAGTCTGCCTGCGCAGTAATAGGAGCTTCATGCGTGGGGCTCTTCTTCGACTACGCCGGTTTTGACGATGCCAACATAATGATGGTCTACATCCTGGGCGTGCTTTTGACGGCCATATACACAAGCGGCTGGCTCTACGGGGCTCTCGTCTCGTTTGTAAGCGTATTCGCATTCAACTTCTTGTTCACAGAGCCGCGTCTTACATTCATGGTCTACGACAGCAGCTACCCAGTCACATTCATCATCATGCTCTCTGTCAGCGTCATAACGGGAACTCTTGCAATGAAGCTCAGGCAGCAGGCAGTCCAGTCTACAGAAAAAGCCTACAGGACAGAAATTCTTCTTGAGGCAATACAGAAAATACACAAAGCGGACGGATCGGACGAAATAATTAAAGCCGCGGCGCAGCAGATAATAAAGCTCACGGAACGCTCCGTAATATTCTACCCATCCGACAAAAACGGCGGACTTGCCGAACCTCTGACCTTCACGGCAGACGGAAAAACTCTTGATCCGTCATTCACCTCCGCGGACGAAAAAGCCGTTGCTATATGGTCATACAGAAACAACAAACAGGCGGGAGCTACCACAGATACACTTCCCAGTGCAAAGTGTCTCTACTACGCGGTGCGGGGTGAAAACGCGCCTCTTGCGGAAGCGGCTCTTGCCATGGAGGGAAAAGGAGAACTTGGAGCTTTTGAGAGAAACCTCCTCCTTGCGATACTTTCCGAGTGCGGTATGACACTCGAAAGGCTAGTGATAAGAAGCGAGAGGCAGAATGCGGTGATAAAAGCCCAGCGCGAGGCTCTGCGTTCAAACCTCCTGCGCGCAGTATCCCACGACCTAAGAACTCCTCTCACCTCTATAACCGGAAATTCATCCCTTCTCATGGAAGATTCCTCCGTGCTTGACAACGAAAAGAGAATGCAGATATACAAAGAGATAAACAACGACTCAGTGTGGCTGACCGGGCTTGTGGAGAACCTCCTCTCAGTGACGAGGATAGAAAACGGAACAATGGAAATAAAGACAGAGCCGGAGCTTATAGACGACATATTCGGCGAAGCGGCGAGAATAGTATCTCCAAGAAGCGGCGGACGCACCATAAAAATAGAGACCTCAGGCGAAATCATAATGGCAATAATGGACGCACGCCTCATATTGCAGGTAATAATAAATCTTCTGGACAACGCAGTTAAATACACTCCTCCGAAGTCAGCAATAACACTCTCGGCTTTAGCATCGAAAGACAAAGTAACGGTAAACATATCAGACGACGGAGAGGGAATAAGCGCCGAGGCGAAAGAACACATATTTGAAATGTTCTATACAGCCGGCATATCGTCAAGCGACGGCAGGCGCGGCCTTGGGATTGGGCTCAGCCTCTGCCGCTCAATAATAGAAGCCCACGGAGGGGAAATATCCGTATCCGACAACAATCCCAAAGGAACAACCTTCTCATTCACACTAAAAAGAGCGGAGGCTGACACAGGTGAATAACTCAAAAGTACTTGCAATAGAAGATGACAGAGCCATATCCTCACTCATCGCCACAATGCTTGAAATGAACGGCATCACATACCGCTGCTCGAAAAGCGGCAGAGAGGGAATAATGGATGCCATGTCCTTCCGCCCAGACTGTGTCATACTAGACCTGGGACTTCCCGATATGGACGGCACGGAAGTCATAAAAAAGATAAGAACATGGAGCAATGTACCCATAATAATAGTCAGCGCGAGAGGCGAAGAATCCGACAAAGTAAACGGGCTGGACTTGGGAGCGGACGACTACATAACAAAACCCTTCAGCGTGGACGAACTAATGGCCCGCATAAGAGTCGCTCTCCGAAGAGCGGCCTCGGAGCTGACAAAAAAAGAAGAGCCTCTCATATACAAAAACGGCTCCCTTAAAATAGACTACGATTCTGGCACGGTATCAGTAGGAGAAAGAGAAATACACCTCACTCCCATAGAGTACAAAATAATAGTATTCATGTCAAAAAACACAGGCAGAGTCCTCACCTATAACCAAATAACAAAAGAAATATGGGGAGCTTCCCTGCCTGACGACACTCCCTCGCTGCGCGTATTCATGGCAGGACTGCGCAAAAAAATAGAAGAAGACACATCGGCTCCGAAATACATACAGACCCACATAAAAGTTGGCTACAGAATGGTACGAGTGCAGGAATAACGGCAGGAAAATATCACTGTTAAGATGCAAAAATGCCCGGGGCAGCACCCGGGCATCTTTGCAATCAATTATTGGAGTTGGAGCAATACAGTAGATTTATGCGTTTAGAATATTGGCTGTGAAAACCACCGCGCTGACTATTACAGCAAGAGCGACTGTTACTATGCTGTTGCAGCGAAGCGCTTCTGCATATCCTGCCGCCATGGTTCTGATGCGGCTGGATTCATGGCGAACCTCATTATTCTCAAGAGCCCTGAAATACATAACAACCGAGAGTGGCATTTCCTTTTTTCCCTTTGCGAATCCGAACATATTTATTACCTCCGAGGTATATCCTCAAACTTAATATTTTATGTGAATATTATCTCAAAGAGGTTCGTTTCCAGCCATAGCGTCTCTAAAGCATAGCCGATGGTCGGCATTAGAGACTAAAGCAAAAATGCAAAACGGCTTCAGTTTTTAATAACCCCCGGAAATATCGCTGTTTTATACGTATTTTTACAATTAAATAAAATTTTAATCAACACTACGTATGAGAAATTTCTTCTTTTGAACATATAATAGAAGAACTACGACGCGGAGGGATCTTCCTGAAATGGATTTTAGAAAAGTAACATTAGACTCAACAGACTGGAATATACTGAAAGAGCTGCAAAAAAATGCAAGAGCCCCCTTCACCGATATAGGACAGAAGGTTGGGCTGACAGGCCCTGCCGTAAGAGACAGAATAAAAGACATGGAAGAATTCGGCATAATAGACGGCTACCGTGCAGTCCTCAACTACTCCATGCTCGGCCGCGGCATAAGAGCCATAATAGAGCTCCGCGTAAAAATGCTCCACGACGACTGCAACCTTGACGCAAAAACATTGGAACTCTGCGCCTCCACACCTGAAATAATCAGATACTGGAACGTCACAGGCGAAGTAAGCTACATAATGGAAGCCGTACTGACATCCACAAGAGAGCTTGAACGCCTCATCACAAAATTCAGCTCCTTAGGATACTTCACAACGACATACCTTGTGCTTGACACTGCGTGCGAAAAATCCTTCGAAAACGGCAAAGAATAAAATGACGCGTCACATCTCCATGAGAGAGCTCCTCTCCCTTACAGGCAAAAAAATATTGGGAATCAATCCGCCGGTGGAAGACTTCGCCTTCTTCGACCTCTGGTCAAAGCCAGTAGGCATACTCTACCTCCTGCAGAAAATGAGAGAAAACAAAAATGAAATATCATTTATAGACATGATACATGAAGCTTCATGCGGCAAAAAAACCTTCGGACGTGAAAAAATATCCTCCGCAGAAATAGACAAGCCGCAAGTTTACAGCGCAATACAAAGAAAATACCACAGATTTGGGCTGAGCGGCGAGCAACTGACAAAACGCCTGCGCTCCATGGAAAAACCAGACATAATATTCCTCACCTCCGTAATGACATACTGGTACGGCGGAGTAAAACACACAATAGAGACAGTGAAAAAAGAACTCCCCTATACACCGGTAATACTCGGAGGAATATACGCGCGCCTCTGCCCCGAACACGCCTCCTCCCTCGGAGCAGACATGACAGTCACCGAAAACTGGGAGCCCGATGCGGCAATGCCTGCAATGGACTTGTACGGCACACTGCCATACGGAGTTACAATGACATCCTTCGGCTGCCCTCTTGCCTGTGACTACTGTGCCTCACACGTCCTCTGGAACAGATACAGAAGACGTCCCCTTGACGAAGTCCTCAAAGAAATAGACTTCCAATACCAGCTTGGAGCGCGGGACTTCGCATTTTACGACGATGCACTTCTCATAGACAAAGAAAACTACTTCTACCCAATGTGCGGAGAGATAAGAAAAAAATACAAAGGCGAAATACGCCTGCACACCCCGAACGGACTCCACGTAAGACAGATAGACAAAAAATGCGCCGAGACGATGAAAGAGAGCGGACTTTTAACAATCCGCCTCTCACTTGAAAGCATAGACCCCGAAATAGCCCGCACAAGCAGCGGAAAAGTCGCGCGCGAAGAGTACGCCTCCGCGGTAAAGCTCCTGCTTGCCTCTGGCTACACAAGCTCCGACTGCGAGACCTACATACTGCTCGGACTTCCGGGACAGAGCATAGAATCCGTCAAAGAAACCATAAACTTCGTACACGAATCCGGAGGCAAACCAAAGCTCGCGGAATTCTCCCCAATCCCGGGAACAAAATCCTTTGAAGAGGCGGCAAAGAAACTTCCAGCTCTTAAAACTGAACCTCTGCTTCAAAACAACTCCGTTTACTCCTCCTGGATATCGGGCGAAATAAAACCGGAAATACTTCAGGAACTCAAAGACTGTGCAAGAGGAAGATAAAAAAACGCGGCAAAATTATAAAAAAATCAAGCACTTGAAGCTGTAAATATAAAAAATATAGAGTCATGTAAAAGCTGATATAAAGCTAAAAGAAAGCCATTTAAATCGTACACTAACCCGTGTGTCCTAACGAGAAAATGCGAAAAAAGTTAAAAAAAGTAGTTGACGAAGTTCCAAAAGGGTAGTATACTTCCCCCTGTTGCGCTTGAGGGCGCGGCCTTCGGGCCGAAAACAAAAGCGCAAGATGCACCATGACAGACGAATAAAGGTAAAGCGAAAGGGAACTCAAATTTTCGGAGGCGAGTTCAAAATTCAAGCAAAGCGAGCCTTCCCCTCGGTAGGCGAAGTGAGCTTGAGTGGATAGAAACAAAAAGCTAGCGACTGAGGCTTTCATGAGACCCAGCGGAATCATGAAAAGTAAAGCACACCAGAATCAAACGGAGAGTTTGATCCTGGCTCAGGACGAACGCTGGCGGCGTGCT
>CAYRAI010000056.1:0-9750 GCA_964422205.1 uncultured Synergistaceae bacterium
AACAAAGCCTCGCCCTTGTCGTCCGTGGATGCGCAGGATAACACCACTCAGTTTTTTATATTAAACTTTTCTATCTCTTCGGACACTGCGTATTACAACAACATATCAATACGACGAACGCATATTTCAGCCCATGTTCGGCTGCAAATTTCCTGCGCATCCGTGCGGACATTCCAACTAAAATATCGATATTTAATTTCTATTTCTATCATTTTTCAAATAATTAATCTAAGGTTATTATACTCTTATTCATATTTTAAGGTCTTGTCAATTTTTATTTCCTATTGACATCAAGGAGGGAGAACGATCATGGAACTAATCAGGAACCACCCGATACTTGATTACAAACACGGAGCGGAAGTGGAATTCACATTTAACGGGGAGGCCCTTAAGGGGTATGAGGGTGAGCCTATTGCTATGGCACTCCATTCAAACGGCGTAAGAATATACCGCGTAACCCCCGAAATGAAGCGCAACCGCGGATTCTTCTGCGCAATAGGCAAATGCAGCTCATGTTTTATGGTGGTGGACGGTGTGCCCAATGTCCGCACATGTGTTACCCCGCTCAAAGCGGGCATGAAGGTGGAAACTCAGAAAGACAAGGGCCGAGTGCCCATGGCGGCTGAATAGGAGGATTTGAAGATGAAAAAAACTTATGAAACAGACCTCCTCGTAATAGGCGGCGGCGCGGCAGGGCTGTGTGCGGCGGCAGAAGCTGCGGCGGCCGGAGCAAAAGTTCTGGTGGCTGAAAGTGACCTGCACCCGGGCGGACAGCTCGTTAAGCAGACACATAAATTCTTCGGTTCCAAGGATGAATACGCCGGAACTCGCGGTTTTAAGATTGCGGAGATACTTCTGGATGAAATAAAGGAGCTTGGCGACAAGGTTGAAATTCGCTGTAACTCGACTGTAACAGGCTATTATCCCGAAGACGGCGTCTTTACCGCAATGGAGGGCGAGGATGACTATTACCGCATAAAGGCGAAAAAGACAGTGATCTCCACAGGCGCTCAGGAGCGCATGATACCCTTCACAAACAATGACCTGCCGGGCGTTTACGGAGCTGGAGCGGTGCAGACTCTTATGAATCTCTACGGAGTGGTGCCGGGACAGCGAGTAGTTATGGTCGGAGCCGGAAACATCGGACTCATAGTCAGTTACCAGCTTAAGCAGGCTGGAGTTGAAATTGCCGCTGTCGTAGAGGCGATGCCTCAGATCGGCGGCTACTGGGTGCATGCCGCTAAGATACGCCGTCTGGGCATACCAATTCTCCTTCGCCACACTATAACGGAGGCCATAGGCGAGGATGTGGTGGAAGGCGCTGTCATTCAGGAACTCAATGATAAATTCCAGCTCATCGGCGAACCTAAAAAAATTGAATGCGATGTTATTTGCATGGCAGTAGGGCTCACTCCCACAACAGAGCTCTTCTGGCAGGGCGGGTGCAAGATGCTCTATGTGCCGCAGCTGTGCGGCTTTGTTCCATATCGTGACAAGACAATGCGCACAAGCAATCCGGATCTGTGGGTTGCGGGAGATGCTTCCGGCATAGAAGAAGCTTCCGCCGCCATGGTAGAAGGACGCATAGCCGGACACAGCGCGGCGAAAGCTCTCGGCCTGCCTGTGGACGATAAAAAATTTGAGGAATACTGGACGCGCCTCGACCACCTGCGTGCGGGAGAGGTCGGACAGAAGATTACTGCGGGCGTCAATCAGGTGCTCGTTCCTGAATGGGAGGCGAAATAGATGAGCTGCTGCTGCGATAAAGAGAAACTGTTCAACAGCGGAGTGCTCACAGAGCACGGAATCCAGGGAGCGGTGCTTCCGCCGGCGGACAAATGGGAAAATAAAAAGGGCGGACTTGTAGTCATAGAGTGCCCGAAGCGCATACCGTGCAACCCATGCGCGACAAGCTGCCCGACTGGTGCTGTTCTTCCGTTCGAAGACATCAACGACACTCCCAAGATAGATTATGACAAGTGCACAGGCTGCGGCATCTGTGTCTCACGCTGTCCCGGCCTTGCCTGCTTCGTAATAGACATGAGCTATGCTCCGGACAAAGCTGTTATAAAGCTTCCGTATGAACTAATGCCGAAGCCGGAAAAAGGTGAAACGGTAAAATGTTTGGATCGCATGGGTGAAGAAGTGGCATGCGGTGAAGTTCTTGCTGTTACGGAACCGCTGCACGACAGGACTTTCGTTGTCAGTGTAGCAATACCGAAAGAGCTTGCGGACTCTATCCGCGCAGTAAAGGTGGTGCGCTGAAATGTCAAAAGCAAATGTGGTTTGCCGTTGTGAAGAGATAGAGATAGACGAAATCCGTAAATGGATTGCCGAAGGCTATACCGATTTTGAAGAACTGAAAAGAATTCTGCGAGTTGGAATGGGACCGTGCCAGGGACGCGGCTGCCGTGAAATAATAATGCGCGAACTTGCGCGTGCGACAGGCAAGCCGCTCTGCGAGGTAAAAGGCGGAATCATCCGCCCTCCGGTGAAACCTATAAAAGCCAGACTGCTGGTAGACAAGGATTAGGAGGCTTGAAATTATGACTGTAAAAACAGCTGATGTAATAATCGTCGGCGGAGGAGTTCACGGTCTTGCGGCCGCCTACGAACTTGCAAAGGCCGGAGTCGACGTTGCTCTGTTTGAAAAAGGGTACTTAGGATCGGGACAGTCCAGCCGCTGCGCCGCGGGGCTTCGCCAGCACTTCGGCACGGAGACTAACCTGCGTCTTGCTAAATACAACCTTACTGTGCTGCCTACTCTCGAACAGGAGCTTGACACAGGCATGAAGCTCGAATTTACCCAGTGGGGCTACATGTGGGTCGGCTACAGCGAAGAGTGTATGGCTCAGCTCAAAAAGAATGTTGACCTTCAGGTGAGCTTGGATATTCCCTCTGTTATGTTCACTCCGGACGAGATACACGCAAGATGGCCGTACCTGAAACTGGACGGAATTCTTGGAGCGGCCTTCTGCGGAGACGACGGACATATCAACCCTCAGACAACATGCCTCGCCTACGGACACGCGGCGCGCAGACTCGGAGCAAAAGTAATGCCTCACAAGCCCGTTGCGAAGCTGTTGGCAGAACATGGAAAGATAAAAGGAGTAATCACGGAAGACGGGGAAGAGTGGCATGCGCCGAAGATGCTGCTCTCATCGGGAGCTTGGTGTCATCCGCTTGCAAAGGAGATAGGCATCGATATTCCCGTCTATCCCGAACGCCATAACTGCCTCATCACAGAGCCGGTAGAGCCGTTTGAATGCCCGATGGTTCTCTGCCTCGACGACGGAGCTTACTTTAAACAGTGCCCGAACGGAACATTCCTGCTGGGCCGTGACGACCAGAATGAGCCTCATACATTTGAAGCCGGCAACAGCGCGAAATTCCTCGAAGGCGTTATGACAAGCGTAATTAAGCGCCTGCCGTGCCTTGAAGATGTTCGCGTCGTGCGTCAGTGGTCAGGCTCCTATGACAACACACCAGACCATAATGCGATAATAGACTGGGCTCCTGGCGTTGAAGGACTTCTTATAAATTGCGGCTGGAGCGGACACGGCTTCCAGTTTGGCCCGTCGGGCGGCAGATTGGCGAAAGAGCTGCTGACAGGCGAAAAACCGTTTGTAGATTTACACCGCTTCCGCCTATCGAGATTCGCCGAAAACGACCTGTTCTTTGAACCGGCGTTTATCTAGCGATTTATATAAACTCTCTCTAAAAAGGCGCGGATTAAATCCGCGCCTTTTTGTTGTTATTCTGTAGCTGTGATGTTTTTGAAGGGAAACATTCGCGCAGGATCTTGTTGAATATTTTGATTCCCGGCAGAGAGCTTGACTTAGGATACCTGTGGGTAAGCTCATAATACGTTATATCGGGCGGTCCGTCGTGCAGCTTTTGAAAAACGGCGTGAGGAGACTCCCTGCGGAACTGCTCCACACCAGATTCCGGTATCATGCACCACTGTCCCGGACGGGTCATAAGCATTGTAGCTAGATTCATTGAATCAAGCTTCACATGAGCGCAGTCGGAAGGATCCCATATATGGTCGTGCCAGAGACGGTAACTGCCGCTCCACTCGATATAAAATTCGCATTCCGGCAGCAGAGAACCGATATCAACATAATCGCACGGTTCCTCTCCCTCCTCTGCGATGCGCGCCGTAACAAAACTTTCACTGTAAAACGGCTCTATCTGAACAAAGCGGGAACTCTCCTCATGAAGAGTAATAGCTATATCTATAGCTCTGCTCTCTATCGCAGGATACATCATGTCAGACAGGTCTGTAATTATCTTCATAAATACAGGGGGTTCGTGGCTTATCAGCTTCTTGTAGGCATTATTTAATATTCTGTAATTGACGCTTTCAGAACCGCCGATTGTCAGGTTATAGGAGACGCCTGTGCTGCGAAGCCCGGAAATCTCACGTATCGTCTCCTGCCAGCGGAGAGCCAGCGGCAAGAGACCCTCTCCCGCCGGAGTAAGCTGTATTGACTTTATGCCCTTTTGCCTGTCAACCAAAATCACGCCTAGCTCATTTTCAAGCTCGTTTAAATTATAGCTTACCGTAGATTGTGTAACATTGAGTAGCTTTGCGGCCTTTCCGAGAGTCTGGGACATTGCCACTGCCAAAAAAGCCTCGATGCCTCGTTCGTACATATGCGATCCCCCCTTTTGCTGAAACAACTATACTTCATAATTAAAGTTATTGCCAATTTTTGCGGAATAAAATTTTATATAGATTCTGCTCACAGGTGAGGAATAAAATCCTACTCTCTTCGTCAAAGGACAGTATGGGACATCGTGCGTGTTTTGTTTTTAGATAGGCTGTCCAGAGCAGAATGTGATGCGGTGAAATGGGTAAGTGGGGATAAAAAGAGAGCGGCTCATTTGAGCCGCTCTCTTTTTATCAATATTGGTTTTAAATTTAGGAAACCGCTGATTAAATGCACCATCCGCATCATAGGCAGCCACATCTGATGAACAAGCCAGCCGATTCGTACGAAATCAGAGATTTCGGCTCTCTGTCCGCAGTCAGCAGACGGTACGTTGTGATGTTCTGCAATTATTGATTTAATCAGTTTTTACTTAGAATGCCGGTACAATTCCCTTGGGGACGAGGACTTTGTTTATGTAATCCTTGACTTCCTTGGAATTGGCAGCCTTTACAAGAGCCTTAATCTCGGGGGAGTTCTTATCCTCTGTGCGGACTGCTACAACGTTTGCGTAGGGGGAGTCTTTGCCTTCAATGACGATAGCATCTTTTGCGGGGATGAGGTTAGCTTCGACTGCGAAGTTTGTATTGATGACTGCCGCGTCTACATCCTGAAGTGTACGGGGAAGCTGAGCCGCATCAAGTTCGCGGATTTTAAGATTCTTGGGGTTGGCTGTAATGTCTTTTGCTGTGACAAGTTCGCCTGCTTTGACCTTGAGCAGTCCGTTCTTTTCGAGGAGGCGGAGAGCTCTGGCGCAGTTTGTTGCGTCGTTGGGAATGGCTACCTGAGCGCCGTTTTTGAGGTCGGCAAGCTTCTTTATCTTCTGCGAATAGAGGCCGAGGGGCTCGATGTGAACTTTAGCGACCCATGTAAGTTTGAAGCCCTTCTCTTTGCAGGTGTTATCAAGGTAGGGAACGTGCTGGAAGAAGTTGGCGTTGAGGCTCTTTTCCGCCAGAGCCGTGTTCGGTGTAACATAGTCTGTAAATTCTTTGATCTGGAGGTCATAGCCCTGCTTTGCCAATATTCCCTTTACGACAACCATGATGTCTTTGTGGGGGAAGGGGGTTACTCCGACTGTGATGGTCTTGTTCGCCGCAAATGCGGACGAAACTGCGAGAAGTGTGATGAGTGCTGCCAAAAGAAACTTTTTCATGTTGATATCTTCCTTTCTTTGAGGTCTCTGCCTCTTTTTAATTTATTTGACTGCCAAATTCGCGGCAATTAAAACAGTGTTATTTCATTCTTTCGTATACGGCATTTCCGATGGTCTGTATTATCTGTACTATTACTATCAAAATTGCTACTGAGTAAACCATAACATCTGTCTGAAAACGGTTGTAGCCGTATTTGATGGCTAAGTCTCCGAGTCCGCCGCCTCCGACTACTCCTGCCATTGCCGAGTAGCCCAGAAGGTTTATGGCAACCACAGCCCAGTTAAGGACTATCGAAGGCATTGCCTCTTTTATCATTACTCCGAAGACTATCTGCATGTCGCTTGCCCCGAAAGAGCGGGCTGCCTCTATAACGCCCTTGTCCACTTCAAGTAGGCTGCCTTCCATAATTCTTGCCACGAAGGGTGTTGCCGCTATCGTTAGTGGAACTACGGAAGCAGTGCTTCCTATTGACGTTCCCGCTATCATGCGAGTAAGAGGTATTATCGCTATCATAAGTATTATGAATGGGAAGGAACGAAGCAGATTTACCGCAGCGTCAAGCACTGAGTATATAGCCTTGTTCGGTTTCAGCCCGCCTTTTCCCGTAAGGATCATGACGATTGCCGTCGCAAAGCCGAATATCCCCGAGAAAAAGGTTGACAGGGCAACCATGTATAAAGTTTCCCAAAGCGCTAAAAGCAGTTCATTCAGCATCGCAGATAACCTCCCAGAACATTTTGTTGTCTTTAAGCCACTTAATGACTCTCTCAAGCTCATCATCAGGGACGTTTATAATGAGAAATCCCATGACTGTCTCCCTGTATCTCTCTATTCTTCCGCCTACCACAGAGAAATTGAGGTCAAGTTCTCTTGCCATTCTTGTTATTATGCTGTCGTTGGCGACTTCGCGCGGGAACATGAGTCTTATATTCGTTCCTGAAGGAATGACCGCATAGTCATCGGATACCAGCTTTTTCAGCTCTTTGCCCGGCGCAAGGAATAGCCTGTCTGTCTCTCCCGCGTCTACAATTTTGCCTCCGTCTAAGATAACAACTTTGTTGCATATCATCTTAACGACTTCCATCTGGTGAGTTACCGCTATTATGGTTACTCCGAGCTTCTTGTTTATATCAATGAGAAGTTCCAGTATGGATATGGTCGTCTTTGGGTCAAGAGCCGAAGTTGCCTCATCGCATAGAAGAATTTTCGGTTTCATTGCGAGCGCTCTTGCTATCCCAACTCTCTGTTTTTGTCCTCCGCTCAGGCTGCGCACCTTTTCGTTCCGTTTTTCAAAAAGGCCTACCAGCTCAAGCAGTTCGTTGGCTCTTTCGTAAGCTTCCTTTTTGGGAACTCCCCATATTTCCATGGGGAACATGATGTTTTCAAAAACGTTCTTTCTGTTCATAAGGTTGAAGTTCTGAAAAATCATCCCCATTTCCTTGCGGAGTTCTTTCAGTTCTTCGGGCTTCAGCTTCGAGACTTCGTGTCCCATTACTTCCGCAGTTCCCTCGCTGTAGTCCTCAAGTCCGTTGAGACAGCGCAGCAGTGTAGACTTGCCGGCTCCGGAGTGTCCCACTATGCCGAAGACATCCCCCTGTTCAACGCTTAGGGATATATCATGCAGAACCTTGTGTTCCCCGTAATATTTCCCCAGATTTTTAATTTGAATCATAAAAACTCGTCCCCTTCGTATCTAAAAAAAAATTTTTGTACCTCAGACACATAAAAAAGGCGGGCCTAATAGGCCCGCCTCCGTGATTTCGTCAATGACGCCGTTAGGCGTCCGCTGAATCAGGAGAGGAGCCGTCGGTGTACATGCACATCATCATGTTGTTGGTGTAAGCTGTGAATAATCTAAAATTCATGTACGGTTCCTCCATTCCCTGAAATTAATGTTGATGATTATACTAACGTGATATGTAAATGTCAACCCTGCTCTAATGTTTAGCTTTGCTTTGTCTGTCGTTTTTTGCGGAAGCTTCTGATGCCCTCTGTTTTTTGTGCTTTATTTTATACTGATACATACGTATGTCGGCATCTCTTATCATGTCTGATATGTCGCCGGTGTAATTCGCGCTGTTCACAACTCCGAAGCTGAAAGACCTGTTGTAGCCGTTGAAGTTGCGTTTAAAAGCGGTGCGCAGCTTCTCAAGCTGTACTTCCAAATCCTTCGTCCCTTCTGAGACGACAAGAAATTCGTCTCCGCCTATTCTGCATATGAGCTTTGGCTCGCGCAGACGGGAGAGAACCGCGGCAGTTTCCTGTATGTAAAGATTCCCGTCCTCGTGTCCAAAGGTGTCATTTATATACTTAAGGCTGTCCATATCGACAAATGCTATTTCGAGCTGCTTGGAGCTGTCTACCAGCCTTGTTATTGCTTCCATTCCGTATCTTCTGTTGTAGAGGTGAGTCATAGGGTCTTTATATACGAGAGACTCAACTTCGCGTATATGCGTAACATCTCTCAGTATGTGGAAGACGGAATCTTCTCCGTCCCATCTTATTTTTTGGGAGCATATCTCAAATATAATGTCACCTGTCCCTGTATCGCTGCCGGAAAGAGCGTTTTCCCACTGCACCGATCTTCTTGTGCCAAGAGCGGGGCAGTTATTCAGCATATTGGTTAAAAACGGTTCTGTTTCCGGCCTCACGTCTAAAAATTGCTGGCATGAGTGATTTGCATACTTTATATTATTTTCATTAGGATTTTTGATAACAAACCAGTCTGTCATCTGCTGGGTAAGAGTCATCAAAAGCAGCTGTCCCTGCTGCAGAGCACGGTTTTGCTCTCTTACCGTCTCGGATTCCTGAAGGAGCTTGGCTTCTCTGTCAGCCAGCTTTTCCGTTGTAGCGTTGAAAGCTTCGGACAGCTCGCCCATAAAGTCAAGTTTTTGTCCATAGTCGCCCTTTGCCACCTGCTTTACCTGCCATATAAGATGTGTCAGCGAGCCGTGCAGAGAGCGCAGGTCGCCTGTTAATGGATTGCTTGATGCGGGCAGAGGCGCGTTGAGGTTGCCCTTGGAGAGACCTTTGACAAAAATGCGCAGCTCAGCCATACAGGAAGCCAAATATTCAAGTCCCTGAGCCAAATCCTGCTGTTCAGTGGTCAGATTTTTAATGTTAATTGAGGCTTGTTCGGGTTCGTAAAGAATTTTCCTTAAATATTCGAACAACTCGTCCATTTATTCTACGTTACCTTTAAAACGGCAGACCCTATCTCCGCTTGCCCAGCAGTCGATTTCGCGTACTTGGTATTTTTTGCCGGTGAATTCCTGCATTATGCCTGCGACAAAACCTTCGTCATATACGCATACAACTTCGTCCGTGACAGGAAGGCCGCTGCAGTCGAGGTCTTCTCCGACTGTAAGAGTGAAACTTCCGTCCTCCGCATTGAAAGCCTCCATGCGCATAATTCCAATTTTGAGAGTCTGGAGCGCCTGCTGAAGCTGAGCAATGAAGCTGTCCAAGCCTTGCTCGAGATTAAGTACATTTTTAGCAAATTCACGCCCCGCCAGCTCTCCCGCTTTGCGGAATATATCATCGCTGAAATTCTGTCCATGCTCATTCACAAGTATGCTGTTTATGGAGTATTGCAGCAGTCTGTAGACAATGACGGGCATCTCTTCTCCGAGAGTCTCTCTGCCCTCTTTGATATTGCCAAGCTGTTCCCACGTGAATTCATTGTGTTTCTTTTTTTTCAGAAAAATATTTTCCATGGTTAAACCATACCCCTTCATGCAATTTTTCTGTGAAAATCAATCACCTGTGCTCCGCCAACATGTCAAGGATGCTGTGTCTTGTTTAAAATTGATAGATAAAACTAATTTCTCTGCTTTATTTGCTATATAGTGAATAACAAATACAATTATATTCTAGTATAA
>CAYRAI010000057.1:0-9528 GCA_964422205.1 uncultured Synergistaceae bacterium
CATCTATAAAATCCCTCAAGAGGCTTAAGTGAAAACTTAAGCCTCTGTTTTTTATATGCTGTATGACAAAGTTATTCACGCAAGTTTAAGAAAACACAAACTTGCTTCTCCGTTTTTCCAGCACCATTCCTAGAAACAGGCACAGAGCTTCCGTTTAAGAGCATGTTGACAATAATTTTTAAGAACTGTAAAATGTCTATGTAATTGTTACATTTTATCTCTTTAAGAAGGAGACCCTGCTCATGAAGAAATATTTCTCTGCTTATAACATGATGATGTGCATATCGAGCGGGTCCTTCCTGATGAGATAGACGCGT
The DNA here is from genome assembly GCA_964422205.1 of uncultured Synergistaceae bacterium. Taxonomy (GTDB): domain Bacteria; phylum Synergistota; class Synergistia; order Synergistales; family Synergistaceae; genus CAZNYN01. The sequence continues at coordinate 318 of CAYRAI010000057.1, forward strand.
AGGAAACGTCGTATTCACAGGCCGGGCCCGTTTTGTCGGGCTCGGTTTTTTTATAATCGCCTACTTTTGAGAGGAGAAGATTGGCATGACAGAGAAAAAAAATTACGGCATGATGACAAAAGCACTTCATTCAGGATGGAAATGCGATCCGGCTACAGGAGCTTCGGGGCTTCCCATATATGCTTCGTCGGCATTTCAATTCAAAAACACCGACTTTGCGGCAGGACTTTTTAACCTTGAGGAAGATGGCTTCATTTACTCAAGACTTGCGAACCCTACAGTATGCGCATTTGAAGAGGGGCTAAACTCTCTTGAAGGCGGAGTCGGATGCCTTGCCACATCGTCCGGACAGGCTGCTTTCACTCACCTAATAGCAGCTCTTTGCTCTTCCGGTGACAATCTGGTGGTTTCGAGAAAGGTTTACGGCGGAACTCTGACACTGCTTCAGAACGTTTTCTCGCGCTACGGAGTAGATACGATTTTAATTGACAGCGACCACCCATGTCAGGTGGAACAATCCATAAATGACAGGACCCGCGGCATAATAACAGAAGTAATCGGCAATCCTATGATGAATGTGGCTCCTCTTGAAGCTCTATCAAGAATAGCAAGACGCCAGGGCGTTCCGCTTATCATAGATAACACCTTCGCAACTCCTGTCTTGTGCAGGCCTATAGAATGGGGAGCTCATGTTGTCGTATATTCGACGACAAAGTATATTTCAGGCAACGGCAACCTTATCGGAGGTGCCATAGTGGACGGAGGCACCTTCCCTTGGGACGACTATCCTGATAAATATCCAACTCTTACAGCGCCTGACCCTGCATATCATGGAATAACATTTACTGAACACTTCGGGAAAGCGGCTCTTTATAATAAGCTTCACGCTTCCATTATAAGGGACATGGGAGGATGTCCTTCGGCTTTTGACGCATATCTGCTCCACCTCTCTCTTGCAACTCTGCCTCTCCGCATGAAAAGGCACAGTGAAAACGCTCTCGAAGTAGCTAAATTCCTTGAAGCACATCCGACAGTAGAGTGGGTCTCTTACCCGGGTCTTGCGAACCACCCTCAGAACGACATGGCACAAGTCTATTTAAAAGACGGCTGCGGCGGCATGATGGCATTTTCTGTTAAAGGCGGCATAGAGGCGGGAAGAAAGCTGCTTGACAGCTTAGAGCTGATAGGACACATGGCAAACCTCGGAGACTCAAGAACTTTGATTATTCATCCTGCAAGCACAACGCACAGTCAGCTTTCAAAAGAACAGAGAGCGGCCGCGGGGCTTACTGACGGACTTATCAGACTCAGCGTGGGACTGGAAGAAGTCAAAGATATTATAGAGGATCTTACTCTGGGGCTTAACGCGGCAGCGGGAAAGTAAAAGATAAAGACCCGCAAATTACCGCCAATGCCTCTTGCAAAATAGCCTTCAGTGAGGAAAAGATTAAAAACTTTTATACCAGCAAAAATCTTGTCACAAAAAACAATATTATGAGCCTTAATATTGCAGCTCATATCTGACAGGCAGGCCTAATGTCAACTATTTAAAATAGCATAGTTGACATTAGGCCTGTATAGTTGTACTATCTCGTATTATGAAAACACACGACATGGCTCAGATTTCAATATTTGCAGTGTTAAGCGCGGTAGGAGCGAGGATTATGGTCCCCCTGCCCCTTGTTCCCTTCACTTTGCAGACACTTGTCTGCATGATGGCAGGTATGGTTTTAGGATCTAAAAAGGGCGCGGCTTCGCAGGCTCTTTACATGCTTATGGGGCTTATAGGCATACCTGTATTCACAGGAGGAGGCGGCCCCGCTTCTGTTCTTACTCCTTCTTTCGGCTATATCGCAGGATTTGTCGCATGCGGCTGGGCAACAGGGCATATCATCGAACTGAGATCAAAAGACTCAGAACCGACAAGGAGAGACTACCTTATAGCGGCCGCAGCCGGAATTGCCGCCGTCTACTCAATAGGACTTATTCACCTGTACATGATAATGAACTTCTTTATGCCGGGCAATGGTATGCCTCTGATGAAAGTCCTATCTGTCGGATTTTTAAGCACAATAGGAGGAGATGCGATAAAAGCTTTTATCGCCGCTTCTGCGGCAATGAAATTAAAACGCACGGGAATATTTAAAAATTAGACCGCAAACCGTTCTATAACGGCAAATCTTACTTGCCGCCCTAAGCTTTCTCGGCTATAAACTCCCTTATTTTGTCAAAACTTTCATTGCTTATCACGTGCTCTATTCTGCATGCGTCATGGTCAGCTGCCCCTTTTGAGACACCGATTATTTCATGTAAGAGGTAGGATAGAGTCTTATGCCTTTCGTAAATTGCATTGGCCTTTTCTATTCCCAAGTCTGTGAGAATAAGTTCTCCTCCCGGCTGCATAAAAATAAAACCGTGTTCGACAAGCAGCTTTACGGCACGGCAGACACTCGGCTTTGTGTAGCCCAGTTCGTTTGCTATATCTACGGAACGGACTGTACCATTTCTGTCTTTTAATATTAATATCGTTTCAAGATAGTTTTCGCCGGATTCCTGCATCGGTTATACCTCCGATTGTATTTGTCTAAAGTACGGGACAATCTGTCTTTTATCTGCGCACCGTCTTCTCTTGTGCTATTATATTTGTACTATTGTACATCAAGAAGGGAGAGAAGACACTTGGATTTTCCGCAATATTTTCCTCTGCTGCTTGCAGCACTGACCGGTGTTATGGCCGGTTTTCTAAACACGCTTGCGGGAGGAGGCTCACTGCTGACTCTGCCTGTACTTAATTTTATCGGTCTAGACCTTGGAATAGCCAACGCCACAAACAGATTTTCGATTCTGTGTCAAAATTTTTCCGCCATGTGGCTTTATCAAAGCAGAGGGGAGATAGAGTGGAAGAGTGTCTTTAAGTATGTTGTCCCCGCAGTTTTCGGCGCATTTTTCGGAACTTTAACCGCAATATACATACCTCCAAAAGTTTTCAGGATAACTGCCGCTATTTCCATAGCGGTAATGGGGATCTTGCTGGCAGGCAGGAAAAGCATGTGGGAGACTCCTTCGGGAACTCCTCTCTCTCCGTTTATGAGAAACATTGCTCTTTTTTTTAGCGGGATGTACGGCGGTTTTCTTCAGGCGGGAGTCGGATTTTTCCTTATTTGGGCTATTGTCGGAGGATGCAAGAAGAATATTAAAGAGGCAAATGTAATAAAGATTGTTGTTGTGGCCATTTACACCGTACTGAGCCTCCTTATCTTCGCATCTTTCAACATGGTCAACTGGACTGCGGCAGCGGCTCTTGCGGCAGGCTCAGTGACGGGAGGCAATATAGGAGCGCGCTTCAACCTTACCATTGATAAACGATACCTTCACCTTATTCTTACATTTGCCGTCTTTATAAGTGCGACAAAAATATTATGGGACACTATACGCTGACATTGTAAAAATGTTTGAAAATCTTTTTAAAAGGAAAACATTTCTTAATCAAAAAGCCCCCTCCTTTCTAAAGAAACTTGGGGGCGATATTTTATTTATAAAAAATATTCCTGCAAAAGAGGCAACATACGGCGTTTTCCCTAACTTTGACAGAAGGATAAAGGACGCTCTGGCAGATATGGGAATATTCTCTCTTTACTCCCACCAAAACGAAGCCTTCTCCCTGGCTCTCTCTGGCAGAGACATTGTCGTAGTTACCCCAACCGCATCTGGAAAAACTTTCTGCTACAACCTGCCTGTCATTGAGACCATGCTGAGAGACGAAAAGGCCCGCGCCCTTTACCTGTTTCCGTCAAAGGCACTGGCTCAGGATCAAATATCCGAACTGCACAAAATTTCTTCCGCTATGTGCTTTGACATTAAGCCCTTCACTTATGACGGAGACACTTCCGCGCAAAACAGAAGAGCTGCTCGGGAGACAGGGCGAATTCTGATAACGAATCCCGACATGCTGAGCGTCGGCATACTTCCCCACCACGAGTACTGGGCGGACTTTTTCAGAAATTTAAAATTTATCATTGTTGATGAACTTCATACGTATAAAGGTGTATTCGGATCTCATCTGGCAAATATATTTACGCGGGCTGAAAGAATATGCGCCTTTTACAGCTCACATCCGATTTTCATCTGCTGTTCCGCCACTATAGCAAATCCTCTTGAACATGCGGAAGCTCTTACAGGCAGAAAGATGGAAATGATATCTGAAAACGGCGCACCTTCTCCAGAAAAGGACATTATTATATATTCTCCCCCCATTGTAGAAAAGAAGACCAAGACATGCCGCTCCTCACTGTTTGACAGCGCTCTGATAGCCTCAGAAGCCGTCAGATCCGGAATAAATACAATAGTATTCACCAAATCAAGAGTAAATGTGGAGCTTATAACCGACATCATCAGGGAAAAAGTTAAGACGCGCGGTGATACGCCGGGGATAAGCGGATACAGAGCAGGCTACCTGCCTCGAGAGAGACGTATCATAGAAAAAGGGCTGCGCAACGGAAAGATCAATTGCGTTGTCAGTACCAATGCTTTGGAACTTGGAATCGATATCGGCTCTCTTGAATTGGCTGTTCTGCACGGATATCCCGGAAGCATAGCCGCGGCATGGCAGCAAATAGGAAGAGCGGGAAGAAGAGGCAGGAAATCATATTCTGTCATTGTGGCCTCATCGCGTCCACTAGACAGATTCCTCGCATCACACCCCGAATGGTTCTTTGGAGCGTCTCCCGAGATGGCTCTTATCTCTCCCATGAATCCATATATCTTTGTTGATCATGTTAAATGCTCCTGCTTTGAACTTCCTTTCCGCAAAGGAGAACTTTTTGCTGGCAAAGATGTCTCGGAAATATTGGATTTTCTGGCCGATAATGGAATTCTTCTTAAAACAGATAATTTCGGAAGCACTCTCTATGTAAAAAATATAGAAAGCCACCCTGCATCTGAAATAAATCTCAGAAATTCTTACGGCAGACAATACGATATTATTGACACGACAGAGAGTGATAAAGGGAAAATCATAGGGAGCATCGATTCCGCATCTGCATTAGCACACATATTCCCGAGAGCTTCCTATTTTCATAACGGACATTCTTACACTGTAGATAAGTTGGATACAGATAAACAGAGATGTTATGTCAAAAAGAGCTCACCGTACATTTATACGGAGGCCGACTTACAGACAAGAATTAAAGTAACCTGCTTATGCGAAGCATCACGATCTTTCGGGTGGGGCGAGGCTCTGCTCATTTACGTTCCTTACATATACAAGATAAAGGACAGAAGAACGCACGAAATTATAGGGCACGGCAAGATAGAAATGCCGCCAACCGAAATAGCCACGACATCATTTTGGATGTGCGTTCCACCGCACATGGAGAACACCGCAGAACTTAAAGCCGCAATGGAAGGTCTTGCAGGACTGTTTGAGACAATAGCTCCAATTTTTCTGATGTGCTCCTCCGAAGACGTTAAAATTCATATAAAGCAAAAAGACCCGATATTGAAACGATCGGCGATATTTATAGCCGATACTGCTCCCGGAGGAGTAGGGCTGGCCGAAGGCTCTTACTCAATCAGAGGGAAACTGATCGAAGCGGCAATCAGCATACTCTCTTCATGTGACTGTATAGATGGATGTCCTGTATGCACAGGACATCCGCAGAGCGAACTTAATTTAAAGAAAGCAGCTCTTAAACTTGCGGAGGAGCTGCTAGCCGAATATAAGGAAAACTAAATACCCAGCAGCCGTTCGGCATTGCCTCCAAGTATAAGCTCTTTGTCCGAAGCGGAAAGTTCAAGAGAGTTAATCAGATCTATCTCCTGAGACGGAAGATGCCACGGAAAGTCACTGCCGAAAAGAATCTTTTCAGCTCCGTGCTTTTTTATAATCTTTCTCATCGTACTCTTATCCATCCATGATGACGCAGCATAGCTTGTATCAAGATATATATCGCTCTTCCCCGCTATATTCTCCAAAACATAGTCGGCCATATTGAGTCCGCCCATGTGAGACGAGACTATCTTTATTCCGGGAAATTCCTTGGCTATGACAGCCATATCCTGAGGATGAGCCATTACAACTCCGGGTGTTGAATACTCCGCACCGACATGAAAAACTGCGATAAGTCCCAGAGCTCTTATTAAGTCATATACGGGAAAACAGCTCTCGTCCAAAGCTTTTGTGCACTGCATCCCGGGATGAAGCTTAATGCCTTTCAGCCCCTCGTCCGAAATTTTCCATACATATTCAAGGGCATATTCAGAACCTAGACAGACGGACCCAAATGATACAAGACGGTCGGAATCGATGGACTTTGCAAAGCGCAACACACTCTCGTGCTGGCTCTCCTTTGTCACAACATTGCAGACGACCGATTTGCCTACACCGCATCTGTCCATTATATCTATCAGGCTTTCTTCTGTCGCAACAGATCTATAGGGCAGTTCCGAGTTTGATGACATGACTTCCATAGCATGCCTTGCTATGGAATCGGGAAATATATGTGTATGAAAATCAATTACCATAATTAGCTGCATACCACCTTTTTTTGCACCAATGCATAGAGTTTTGTGATAGACTCTGTGTCTGTAGAGACGATGGATATTATAATACCAAAACACTCGAAATTACAGGAGACGAAACAAAATGATGATACTGGCCGCAATGCTTTTAGATTCCATCTTTGGTGACCCTAAGGGAATACCTCACCCGGTAACCTATGTAGGACGCATTATATCTTTCTGGGAGAAAAGGCTCTACACAAAAAAAGACGCCAAAATTAAAGGCGTAATTTTTTGCGCTGCAGTTCTATTATCCGTCCTCTTTACCATAGCTTCTGTATTTTTTGCGGCACAGTCGATAAACGAATATCTCTTTACAGTTATAAAAATATACACGCTATATACTGCCATAGCTTTCCGTTCTCTGAAAGATGAGTCGATGAAAGTCGCCTGCGAGCTCAACAGCGGAAATATTGATGAAGCAAGAAAATTTTTGTCTTATATTGTGGGCCGTGATACGGAAAAGCTCAACAGACCGGGAATAATAAGAGCATCTGTTGAAACAATAGCAGAAAGCTACATAGACGGAGTTTTTACAGTGCTGTTTTATATGGTGCTGGGCTCTTTTGCCGGACATGCGGCTATCTTCACATGGACATACAAAACGGTAAACACCATGGACTCAATGGTTGGCTATGACGATGAAAGATACCACGACTTTGGCTGGGGCGCGGCAAAACTCGATGACCTGCTGAACTTCATACCTGCAAGGCTCGGAGCTCTTCTTGCCATAGTTGCGGGAGCGGCTCTCGGCTTTGACTGGAAAAATGCGCTGAAAATATTTGCGCGCGACAGAAAAAAACACAAGAGTCCAAACAGCGCTCACGCAGAAAGCGTATATGCAGGACTGCTCGGGATATCGCTTGGCGGCGGAGCTTTCTACGGAGGAGAGTTTGAAGCAAGACCCACTTTGGGAGATAGTACCAGAGAGCCTGAAACAGAGGACATCATAAAGTCCCATAAGATACTCACCTACTCCTACGCCCTCTTTGCCTGTATCATATATGTGCTTGGGAGAGCTATATGATGAGGTTCAGACTGCACGGTGCCAACCCAGAAAAACTGTACGACGCTTTCGGCGTAGCTATGCCGAAAAAGATTTCTGACTTCAGCACAAATACAAACGCTCTTGAATGGAACGGCAAAATAGATGCAGATTTAAAGAAACTCCTCTGCGATTATCCCGATGATGAATCGTCATCGCTGCGCTCTCTGATAGCTTCTGCTAATAACTGTAAAGAGGAAAATATACTTGTAACAAACGGCTCAAACGAGGCTATATACATCATTGCCTCATACTTTGCATCTGGCTGTAACTGCATATTACAGCCTGTATATGGGGAATATGAGAGGGCTCTTAAAAGTTACGGTTCTGCCCCGTTAAATATTTTCTCCCGTAATTCAATACCGGAAAGCGCCGATACAGTATGGCTGTGTAATCCATGCAACCCCACAGGACAATTTATAAAGGACTGTGAAATAAAAGACTTACTGGATTCCAACAAAGATAAAATTTTTATCATTGACGAGGCTTACAGAGATTTTTTAATTAACGGCGACGATAACATTCAGAACCACATCTTTGAGAATGTAATATTCCTCCGCTCTCTTACAAAAATATACCACCTCTGCGGCGCAAGAATAGGCTATGCAGCGGCTCCGTCAGATATAATAAGTAAACTGAAAAAACGCCAGCCCACATGGAGTGTCAATGCTCTTGCTCAGACTGCCGCCGAGGCCTTCCTTAAAGACAGGAACTTTCCAAAAGCAACAAGAGAGTTTTACAAAGCAGAGATTCCCCGTTTTATTAGTGAGCTTAGAAAATTTGGTTGTGAAATTGCTGACACATCAGTTAATTTTTTCCTTATGAAATGTGAAAACGACGCGGAACTGATATCCTTCCTCCTCAAAAAAGGAATCGTTGTGCGCCACACAAGAAATTTTCCTGGACTTGACGGAAAATACATAAGAATAGCCGCACGAAGCAGTGAGGAAAATAACATCTTTATAAATGCGATGAAAGAGTACATGTCTCTGAGATGAAAATATATTTAATACGCCACGCTCTCTCCATATCGAATATTCAAAATATCTGGACCGGACAGACTGATGTTGACCTATCGGAAGAAGGAATAAGAGAACAGCTGGAAATATGCGGAAGATACAGCTACCCAGCTGTCAAGCTCTGTATCTCTTCCCCTCTGCGCCGTTGTACCCACTCAATGGAAATTATATATGGGAGAAAACCAGATATTACAATAGCTCAGTTTATGGAGTGCTCCCTCGGTATATTGGAAGGACAAAGCTATACAAACTTAAATGACGATCCTAATTATCTCTCATGGATAACCAGCCCCAATACTGCAATTTTGGGAGGAGAAAGCTTTTCAGACTTTATACTGAGAACGGAAAAAGGCTTCGCGGATATGGTAAAAATGCTGAAGGGAAAAGACATTGACAGCGTTTCTGTCATGCTTCACGGAAACGTGATGAGAGCGATACTCCACAGGTTCGCAGACAGATTGATACCCCACAGCGAATGGCAGATTCCCAACGGCGGACTATACGAACTTAACGTATCAGACGGCGGCATGGTACTCTCATACTCACAAAAGCCAGATTTTCTTTTTAGCTTATAACTTCTGTCACAAAA
>CAYRAI010000058.1:0-6090 GCA_964422205.1 uncultured Synergistaceae bacterium
CGTATCAGATCGGAGTTTTTTATATTTCCTTCCTCTCCCTGGTCGCCAAACATACCGAGAGTAATAGAGCGGATTAAATCCTCCTGCGCTTCCATGCTCAGCCCATCGGGGTTTTTTGAGAAAGTCACAGCGGTATTTGCAAGCAGCTTCTTTGCTTCACCTGCCCTGTAATCCGACAGAGCTTTGCTTTCATGAGCCATAACAGATCGTCCCGCGGAACGGTCATAATTAGCAACAGTCTCATAGAAATGTTTACGCTGCCTTGCCGTAAGCTTGGATGCTATATCATCGGCAAAAGACTTATGAGCCATTGCAGAACGCTCGCTAAGCCCTTCCGCTCCGGCACCTTGAGCGTTAAGCAGTCCCTTCTCAGAGTCATAAAGTAAAGACGTAGACTTTGTCATATAGTCGTTAGCCGCTGCCATAATCTTAGCTTCATCAGCATCGGCGGCAATCTTACCAAACACACCAGACAAATCGCCCAATGCACCGGCTACCCCTTGAGCGCCCCGTCCTTCGGCAGCGACAGCTGACATGGCAGAACCGGAATCCAAAGGAGAACGCCTTACACGCTCAGGCCCCCCGTCGCTGACTTGCCTTGTATACTCAGGCACCTTCATAATTACCAATCCCTCTCAGGACGAAGTGAAAATGTTACACCAGTGCTTTTACTTTTATTCCCTAATGATCTAAGAGAATCCCACTTAGAAGCGACAGTCCCTGCTGCTCCAAGTAAGGAAGCCACCATTGAAGAATTGCCTGCATTACGTATGGCATTTGCGGAGTAATTGCCTAGATTGCGACTCTCGGAAGCTTGCCAATCGTAGGCGGAGGCCTCGTTACGAAGCCCGAAAGCCTTGCGCGCATAATTCTTTCTCAAAAGCCCGGCATCTTCTTCACCCTGCACTTCTGTGTCAACAGCTACAGAAACAGGCGTACCAGAATTAAGAGATAGCCCTGACGCTCCGAATGCCGCGTCCTGCGCTCCTCTTACACGGCGCACGTTCTCTCGCAGCTTCTTCTCTTCGGAGTTTCCGGCAGCAATAACGGCTTCAGCTTCACTTCGTGCCTGTGCTGCGTTCTGCTCAAGCACACGTGCCTGATTTTCAGCCTGAGCTCTCTGGATCTCTGCCTGCTTTTTTGCGGCACTCTGAGCAGCCATACCGCTGTATAAACTAGATGCGACGCCAAGCACTACACTTACAAGGTCACACATGGCTCTCCCTCCAAATAAAATAAAATAAAAGGAAGCCCAGAGACACCGTAAGGCGCAGGAGCTTCCATATTAAAACCAAGCCACTTAAGCCAGGCTATACTTTTAACGTTTCGAGCATCGACATAATTTCTCATGTTGGGATATTCCGCGCAGACATGAGGGAACAAATCCCGTGTTGTCCTAAGAAACGGAATCCATAAATCCCCGATGCGCTCCGTACTCAAAAGCCATGGGGTGAACCAATGAATGTTTTCACGGGATACTCCAAACATACCAAGCGGCTCACCGTCAGGATCAAGCCCTGTAAAAGCAGTAAGAGAAAACAACCAAGAAATCTTAATCGCTGACAGAGGCGAAAAGCCGCTTGCGGCCATAACCTCATCACGGTCAGCCTGCTTCATATTGCGGGCAATAAAGGCACAATGCTCTAAAGTTGCAGGGACAATCTCTATAGTCCTTCTAACGGAGCGTATCAACTGTATCTACCACGGGCACAACAGCAAGAATCGAAGCAGGAAGGGGATAAGGACACGAAATGATAACACGCCCAGAATCATATCCGCTCGTAAAACGCAAATTCCTATCTCCAGTAAAAAGACGTATCGGAGCTCCGTAAGGCTCCGTACTGCGCTCCTTCTGCTCTTCAAGAGGATGTCCCGGTACGCCTGCGAAAAGCCCTCTAGTTTTCTCAACACGGATAACCGCACCTGTTATGCGCAGTTTGCGCCCGAACTGAGTTCCGTCTTTTCTCGGCAGATTCAAGTCCAAAGTCTCAAGCGTCGCATCGTAAGCAAGTCCTATGCTTATATGTGATGCCGCTTTGGGTATAACCACCATGCCATCTGCCACTACACAGCGAGATACAGAGCCGTCCGCAAGAATAGAAACCTCAAGTCCATCTAAGTGAGGAACATTGACAGAAAGAGGATAAGATAGAGAGTCTGGCTCATTAACATTAACCCCGCCATCAAGATAAAAAGCACACTCAGGAACAGTGTCAGCAACAGAAGAAAGCCTCTCCACAGTTCGAATGCCATTTCGGCAAATAACAAAGTAAACATCATCTCCGCTCTCGGAATGCACACATGCGACACTTTCAGCTTTACCTTCTGCCGGAAGCGGGTGACGTGCCCAAGCAATAACATTGTGCTCTCTCAAATATGTCAAACTCATAAGCAAACCATCATTGCGCGTGACCCAGCACATAGTGTCCGGCTCCTGCTGGTAAGCCCAATCAACAATAGAATGTTCCGAAAACAAATGATTTGCCAAAACAGTCAAGTCATTACCGGTATAACTGTCCGATTCAAACGAATATCCCAGGTCACGAACACGCGAGGCCTGCGCCTGTACAAACAAGATCATGTCGCCTATAACAATGGGCTCAATATCGGCACAACCTCTATACCCTTGCGGCTTTACATCAATAGACGTGGGCGTAAGTACGCCGCCTGCTGCTCCGGACGATATCTTCCATTCTGATGTCGCAGTCATGACAATGAGGTCATTAAGAGGTATAAACTCACGGATTGCAGATACCTGACGCGCCGTTAAAGTTCCTGTTATTGGATCGTCATCCTGGATGGGAGACGAAAGCCCGAAATCGTAATAATCTCCTGTGCGTGAGAACCAAAAAGACTGAGGCTGAGAAGGTGTATTGCCAAAGACCATGCGTTCCTGAAAAAAACCGCACACGGAAGGCCAGCCCCTATATGCGCTCCAAGCTCCCTCCTGCCAGAGCCTTGTGGGCGTTGTGGATGCGGCATCGGTCTCCATATCAGCCATAGCAACAGTTGGGCTTGATATAGATATAACTTTAGCATAACCTGTATGTGTCGCTTCGTTCGCTGTAAGCCTGAAATATCCCCTGTCAGCTTCGACATTATCCTTCGGCTTAATAGCTTTAAAATTGGAAGATACAAGTCTAAATCCGGTAATTTCGTTAACCTCGCCGGAGTCTGCATAATTCTTTACCCCGGTAGCAGTTGCACTGCCTTCTGCGTAAGAAGGAGAATAATACTCCTTTACTGTCGTCCATCTGTCCTCATCCTTGCTGAACCTTTGCAAAAAAACAGTCCCGCTCCAAAATCCGCTCGACTCGACTCTCCACCCTCTATAAACGACAACCTCCGCTCCCCATGTTGTATCTGTATTCATAACAGACGCAGCGACTGAGACGGCAATTGGAGTTGTACTGTTACCTGCCTGATTTTGCAGTGCAGGAGAAACCTCAAGCCGGCACTCATTATTAGAACCTGCAACGCCGACGGAAGTAACCGTATAGCTTACTCCCGCAACTATAAATTTACTCCCTGAATAGAAATATCCTGCTGCAACATCAGCTTGTGAGCAAAAAAAGGCAAGCTGATGAATAACAAGGGTAAGAACTCCATACACCGACACAGTTCTCTTCATGAGAGTTGTCGCTATAGCAACGCCGTTCGCATCTCCCTGTGTCGTGATGGCAACTTCGTCCATACTGTGAGTTACGGAAAAAATAGCACCTTCATGAGCCGCATTAAAAAGGGCCGAAGAGGCAGTAAGGGCAACACGACCACTCACGGCAGAGAGCCCTACAGTGACATCATCCTGAATTGAAGACTTTCCTATGAATGGCCCATTTTTATATTTAAACGGCTCAAAAGTCCAGTTATTATGAGATATGCGTGACAGCTCGTATATCTCATAATCCCCGTGACATATAAACAAGACGTCGGCAGACTGAGCAAAAGAAAGCCCGAATAAATCAGCCTCTTCATAGGGGGATAAAATCTCATAAGGAATATCGTTCAGTAAAATAGGCTGCCCGTTCTTAAAGAATCGTATATACCTGTCTCCAAACTCAAGGACATAACTTTGCTCAAGATTATACTGAAAAGCAACCAATCTGCACTTCTTATCCGAATACTTTGCATTAGTTATAAACCTCATGCCCTGGCGCTTACTCACGCCGCCGTGGGGGTGAATAATAAAATTCTCACAAACACGAAGTCCTACGTCATACTTAGCTAAATCTCCGCGCCCCCAAAGAGAAGGAGCAAGTTCACCGCCTGCAAAGGAGGGCTGGATTGGGAAAAGGTTACTCATTACGGGCAGCCTCGAAAGAGCTGATAATAGGCGAGGGAACATCGTAAAACTCATTCGCATCGCCATTTACCGCATTCGCAAAGGCAAACTGGTAATACTTCATAATATTTTCACGCGTGCCTAAATTGCCTCCGGTAATAGGAACAACAATCTCGGCCGCCAGCCGCCAGACAAGAGCTTCTGCGAATAGAGGCGGAAACTCCGTCGGATCTGTCACGGCAAAAGTATAAAAAGCTATGGCATCAGCAACATCACAAAAAAGGATTCTGCCGGAAGAAGAATGTCCTACAGAAAAACGTAGTGGCGTATCAGCATTTCCCGAAGCTGACACAACCTTTAACACATGGACACATCCTGCGGGTATAGTGTAAACATAACTAAACCCGGTACGCACCGCATCACTATCACTGCAAGGAGCCATTGGCGAAGATACTTCCGCCCAACGCCACGGATATTCAGAAAGCACGGATGCAAGAGCTCCATCGTAATAACGCCTACAAATATTCGCCTCCACGGAATTTTCAGTTAATGAATTTATAGCAGCACTTTGTCCCAAAAAACCAAGCGCTTTGTTGCAAATAGAGATTACAGACTCAGCCATAAAAACACCTCCATTAGTTTTATATGCAAAACAGCCGTGTACGGTCGTTTTGCATATACAACTAAAAGGGGACGAAGCTAAAGCTCCGTCCCGCCTCTGCATGTCCCACTATGTCCAAAGACTAAATTTGTAAATTACCCTGTTTCAAAAGAGCGGCTTCCTGTTGTCGCGCCTCAGCTTCCTTCACAGTCTTTTCATTCTTCTTTTCCGCAGCCAAAGTAGCAGCTTTATCCACGGACTGAATCACAATAAGGTGCGAACTATGACGCACGGATTCGTAGAGCTCGACAACTGCCCCCGACTCGTAAAAACACCCGTCGAAATCGGTAAGGCTACACTCAGCTCTATACTTCATTTAAATGTCCTGCCAGCTCTGTGAATCGCCCTGAACCATAAACATGTCTATCTTGCCTGCTGTAAAAGTGCCCGTGACATCAATATAAGCACGCAGATAACGCTTTGCACCTCTAGGCATCCTTACGGCAAAAAGTTTCTTATTCGCAGTAAGAACAGCTGTAAGATATGTAGGTGAGACAAACAGATCTATGGGAGAACTAAAAGCATTGCTGCTGTCAGTCTGCACCTTTATCACAATACTGGTGCCGCCGGCTCCGGCATCTGCAACTTTAGCCAGGATAATAAGCTCATCACTCAGAGCATCTCCGCCCTTTGTAAGGTCGATAATATCCGAAGCCGCATCTCCTGCGGAAAGAGCTTGTCCGCTGCAAAAAACAAGAGTTTTATCTATAATCATAAAATATCCCTCCTATGCCACAGCGGCTTCGGTATTGAGAATAGCGTCAACGGCGCGGATAGGTACACCCCAGAACTTAGTAACAGGTTTTCCGCCTACAGCCTCAATCGTCAAAGCCGCGGTCTTGTGGTTTGCGACAAGAAGATTAAGTGCTGTCTCAATCGTCCTGTTGCAATATATAACGCGAGTTCCCATGTTTGCGCGCGGGAACTTGCCGAAAGCTTTGATAAGCAGGTTTATAAGGTTTGCTCCATCATAGGTGCTTTCTCCTGCGTCACTAAGTTCTGAAACATCGATATTTGCTATCCTGACACCATAACGCCAATCACGGAGACAGAAGCCCATATCCCACTTGTAATGGGTAATAAGAGCTTCAAACTCGTTATTGTCCGCATCTTTGACTGTCTGCTGTCCTCTGTCATCAATGCTGAT
>CAYRAI010000058.1:6190-9432 GCA_964422205.1 uncultured Synergistaceae bacterium
TCAATCTTGCTGTAAGTCTCCAGCATACCGCAAGTATCCTGGATCTGCTGCGTTGTGCTCTTCTCAGACTGAACGCCGCCATAGAGCTTGCGCCATGTTCCGGAGGGAAGCCCTGTTCTGACTGTAGTTTTATTTGTATGCCCGTTATTGCATTCAACAAACTGCATATCATCTAAAATAGCGTTCTGCTGAGACATGATCTCGACAATCTTCGCTATCTTTCCGTCCGGGTCTGTTCTGCGCGCAACATCCATTAATGATACGGAGTATCCGCCTATAACACTCATAAATAAACCTCCTTATTTTCCAAGCGACTTGTCAAAAAGCAAAGCCGCCGTCGAATTTATCTCGCGCTCGCGAGATACTTCTTTATTTGTTGTGCTGCCATCGACAAACGTATCTTCCGAAATTGCCCTGCCTACTTTGACCAACATCTTAACTATGGCAGGATGAGAGCCGAGTCCTGTTTCGTTCAAAACGCGCTTAACATCATCAGACCCATACTTCTTTATTACATTTGCTCCGTAGGCAAGATTCTCGTTCAGTTTAGCTCCGCCTATCTCGGGATCTGCCTTGAGTTCGGATACCCAGCGCTTCACCTCATCGGCATACATAGCCTTGTCCGCTTCGCGAGCTGCTATCATCTGCTTCATGTGTAAATCCGCAAACTTCTGCGCCGTTTCCTTTGAGACTTTGGCTTCTTTCAGCAGTGGCTCAAACTCTGCCATTGCCGTCTCATCTAGCACAAAACCCTCCTGCATTGAGAGCTCATACTTCTCAGGCAATTCAGGTTCAGTAGGGTTATTCGCGTCACCTTCGGGCGGGGGATTATCTCCCTCGATAGATGTATTGTCACCGCCTAAAAGAGTAACATCATCGACAGTAGGCTTACCTGTATCAGCTGGCGGAGTATCTGTGATTACCGGTTCTGTTATATCGCTCATTTACTCATCTCCTTCATCTTCTCTTCTTGACGCAGAGACTGCGCTCATCCATGCGGCAAATTCTCCATACTCGGCCATACACTTAAGAGGAGCTTCATCAGACACATGCCATAGAAGCTCAAAGACGCGCTGACCTACAAGCCTCTGACCTTCAGCAAAAGCAGATAAAACAGGCGTATCTCTCATAGAGCTGCCAAGAAAGCCGGACTCCTCAAGCAAAAGGCCGCAAAAAAGCCGCGCTTCCCGTGAATCCAGAAGTGCGGCCGCTAAATTTCTCTCTTCTTTCGCCCTTATATCAGGCGAGATAATATTATCCATACATCACATAACCCTCCTTTTATATATTGGCAGTGCCAAGTAACGCATTTAACGCAGTGTCAGGGCCCATATCCACCTCGGATAAGAGCTTAGCACCCTGAGCTGCCTGTTGACCGCTCGCCGCAATCTGTGCTATTTCCGCATTCTGCTGCTGCTTTTGCATTGCCTCTGCCTGCTGCTGTCTTGCCGCGTCGACATCTTCCTGGCGGCGTAATATCTTAACCGGAGCTCCGACAAGCTCACAGTAGGAACGTACTGCCTGGTCGGCGTTTATGATATCAATAACCTGAGGCGCTGCCTGAGCAAGAGAACCTGTAAATGAAAGAAGCTGCTCCATAGGCTTCAAACCCATCATCTTTTGCGCCTGCGCAAGAATGGATACATATTCGATCTTGAGTTCCATGCCTTCGAGCTCTTCGGGTGGCTCAGGAATAAGCCCTGCGTCGCTCATAAAACTGAATACACTCTCTATTGCCGGAGTGAGAAATTCATCTGTGAGCCTATCAAGCACGGGGCCTAAGACCTGCATCTTTTCCTGCTGTAATTCTGCTACTTCGTAAGCAGTCCTGTTTGCGTCCGTTGTGTTTGTAAGCATAAGAAATAAGTCAACATACATACCTTCGTTTATATCCGCGATAGTCTCGTTGATACTCTCCTTAAGATATGACAAGTTGACGTTAGTATCGTAAATCGGTGCAACAAGCACACCGGATGGAGTGTCAGGCACGTATGTAATGCCGTTGGGAGTTGTCCTGACATTGCTCCCTCGAAGCGAAGCAGCTACCTGCAAAGGAGGATTCACCTGCTTGTCTATTGCAAGTAATTCAGATGAGCTCTTCTTTTGTAAACTCTTACAATCCGGCAGGATAACAGTACCGGGGCCGTAACCGTAAATCTCATCTTCCATTACATCCCAGCGCGGAACCATGGCGGGAAATAGATTAAATCCGGAGATACGAAGTACCTTATCTCCATCTCCGCCCTCCTCCCAATACACAGAACGGTACGGAAACTTGGCTCCGGGGCTAGTGTCCGGTTCGACTGCGTGTCGCACCGCAAACATAGTATCCGGTCGTGTTTTACTGCAATCTCGCACCGCAAGAGAGCAATTATCATAACCAAACTCGGTTACAAGTTGATAGGCCGACATCCAGAAGTCGCGATATATCGTATCTACTCTGTCACGGACTCCGAGCCCGGCGTAATACCTTCCGCAGGTGTAAGCCTTAAATCTAGCCACATTCTCAAAATCTCGAACCACAGAGACAGCTCCCGTGCCGAAAGAGGCAAGTTCGTCGTATACAGACAAAGCAGAACGGTAGAAATTAGCTCCTGGCAATACACGCATAATTCTGTCGTGGACTTCATCGCACCAGGCGCGGACAGAGTAAAATTCTGCTAAATCCGGATCGGGAACGGAAATCTTAAACCACTGCCGAGACTGGGATGTCATGCCGCTTTGCATCCCCGACACAAGAATATTTTTCGCCCGAAACATTTTAGAACGAATAATCTTTGTCATGTCCGGGCTGTGCTGGTTGGGTCTTTCGCCGTCAAATCGCCCCCGAAACGGCTGTATGAACTGCCTGATATCACGCCACACAGGCAAAGCAACAGATTGAGCCTGTCTTAAAACAGACCTTCGGGATTCAAGCTGTCGCCGTAAATCAAAAACCGAAATACTCATGACTACTCGCCAAGGAGCTGCTTACCGTTTGATGTATCATCGGCAAGCCCCTTAGCACCTCCTTCGTTTTTAATAGTAGCCGCAAACCCCTGCTTCTTTCTCAGGCGTTCGAGATACCTTGCCTGAACCGTATCAGTATCGCTAACCTTACCGCTAGATACGTCAACAGCTCCGGGAATTACAGAAGGTACAGGAGTAGGAGTATATGAACTTCCGCCGCCTCCGCCGCACATAGACATCACCACCTTTCATAAACATTAAAATGCCAGAGGATCATAACCGGACATATCAGC
>CAYRAI010000059.1:0-9380 GCA_964422205.1 uncultured Synergistaceae bacterium
AATGAAAAAGGACCGGCTCTTTTGAGCCGATCCTTTGCTATGTGTCTTTGTTTTTATTGGCTTATTTAAATACGACTTTTGCTGCCTGACGTGAAATTTCGATTCCCTTTTCGATGTCTTCAACGGGAACGTTGAGTGCGGGGCGGAAGCGAACTGTGTTGCTGCCGCATCCGAGGATGAGCATGTTGTTTTTGTGGCACTCGGCGAGGAATTTGTCGCGGAGTTCTGGGCAGCAGATGTCGTATGCGCACATAAGTCCCTTGCCGCGTACGTTTCTGATGTATCCGGGGAATTCAGCCGCGAGTTCGTTGAGTCCCTTAAGAAGGGCCGGGCCGGCTGTGTTGCTGACGTAGTCAAGTATTTTCTCTTCGCGGTAGATTTCGAGGTATTTCGCAGCGCGGACCATGTCGACTGCGTTGCCGCCCCATGTTGAGTTGATGCGGCTTGATACCGTGAAGCAGTTCTTTTCTACTTCGTCGACTCTCGGGCCGGCTACAAGTCCGCAGACCTGGGCTTTTTTACCGAATGAGAAGAGGTCGGGCTTTACGGGGGCGTGGTGCTGCCATGCCCACATCTTGCCCGTGATTCCCATTCCGCACTGGACTTCGTCGAAGATGAGCATGATGTCGCTCTCGTCGCATATTGTACGGAGCTGCTGGTAGAATTCTGTACGGAAGTGGTTGTCTCCGCCTTCGCCCTGTATTGTTTCGATGATGACTGCCGCGATTCCATCGGGATCATCCATGATAGCTCTCTTTATCTGTTTGATTGACTGTGCTTCGAGCCATTCTACTGTTCCGAGGTTGTCTGCAAGCGGGAATGTGATTTTGGGGTTAAGGACGCGGGGCCACTCGGTGAATTTTGCGAATCTCTGGTGTTTGTTGGGGTCGTTGGTGTTTGTGACAGAAAGGGTATAACCGCTGCGGCCGTGGAATGCTTCGTTGAAGTGCATAATTTTTGTGCCCTTCTTGCCGTCATAGGCTTCGCCTTTTGTTATTTTGCCGGCTGCGAGAAGTTTGCTGACTTTCCAGTCCATTGCGACTTTGAATGTGTTCTCAACTGCGAGTGTTCCGTAGTCTATGAAGAATACGTGTTTGAAGCCTTCGGGGACTGCAACTTCACCGAACATTTTTACAAATTCAGCCATTTCCTGTGTGTAGATGTCTGAGTTGGCGACTTTGTTGATTGCGGCGCGGAATATTTTTTCCTTGAATTCGGGTGTCTCAAGCTTGGGATGGTTCATTCCAAATGGGGAAGAGGCAAAGAATGTGTAGAAGTCCAGCCATTTTGCTCCCGATGCGGCGTCAACGATGTGGCTTCCCTTTGATTTTTCCATATCGATTACGATGTCAAAACCATCACGGAGCATAAGTGACTCAATTGTTTTGAATACGTCCTTAGGTGCTACAGAAAAGTTTGCCGACATAAAAATTACCTCCTCAAGTTGTGGTTGATTTGTGGTTGATTAGTTATTGGACAGTGAAAATTGAAAAAAGAGATTCTTAACATCTACTAGTTTAGCCATAGCAGTAGGCAAAGACAAGTCTCTATTTCCAGAATATGAGATACAATTTCTTCAACATTAGGACAGAGATGAGTTGAATAGATTATAATTATCTGTTATTCATACAGGAATCTGCTTTAAGTTTTTATTTTGTTTTGTTTATTTCATCATTTAATAAATGTTGTATCATTTCTTTACTGTATAATTTACCATTATTCATACCTGAACATCTGCTTGCGTAAAAATTCCAAATTTTCTTGTCAGTTAACAACGAATTCCAAAATGGAAATGTACTGCACTGGTTGGGCCTTACGGGATAGATTGTGCATTTTTTTGAAACAGGGTCCAGAAAAGCACAGTCAAAGTTTTCGCGCTCTTTTATGCTGACAAAGCCTCCCTTGCGCGTAAGGTAGTCCTTGCGCAGAGAGACTTCGTCGATTTTCAAGAATTCAGCAATGCGTGACCGTTCTTTTTCATCAACCCATATTGATCCGGGCTCTCCGCCGCAGCATTTTCCGCACTGCGTGCATTCGAATCTGAGCCCTTCTTTTTCCCACCAATATGAAGTTTTGTCCATTAAGTTATTATCTGCCTTTGTAGCTGCGTTTTGTGGCAGAGTAGACAGCTCCGGTTTCTTTAAGTTTGTCAAGCGAATCCAGCGCTATGCCGGTGCCGATAGCTACACACTCGGATGCAGACTCGGCAACAACAGCGTTTATTTCTGTCTCTTCCATTATAAGTTCTGTGAGGCCTCTCAGATATGCGCCTCCGCCTGTAAGTATTATTCCTCTGTCTATTACATCAGCCGCAAGTTCGGGGGGTGTCTTTTCGAGTACTCTCTTAATTCCGGCTATTATGCTGTAGACTGGTTCTTCTACGGATTTGGCAATGTCTACGCTGCTGACTGTTATTTGGCGCGGAAGTCCCTGCACAAGGTCTCTTCCCCTTATTTCCATAACTCTGTCTTCCGTGGCTCTTATGACATCGCAGGCACCGATCTGTTTTTTTACTTCTTCGGCTGTCTGTTCTCCTATGGCTAGGTTGTACTGGCGCCTCATGTATCTGACTATGGCTTCGTCAAATTTGTCGCCTCCGACTCTGAGTGATTCATATACTACAAGGCCTCCGAGTGAAGCTATTGCGATGTCTGTTGTGCCTCCGCCTATGTCTACGACCATGTTTCCGACAGGCTCTCCTACAG
The DNA here is from genome assembly GCA_964422205.1 of uncultured Synergistaceae bacterium. Lineage (GTDB taxonomy): Bacteria > Synergistota > Synergistia > Synergistales > Synergistaceae > CAZNYN01. Next base: position 2,706 of record CAYRAI010000059.1, read on the forward strand.
GCATGTTGGCTCCTATGGCTGCTGCCATTGGTTCTTCTATAAGATATGCTTCTTTTGCTCCGACTTCGAGAGCAGCCTCAAGTACGGCTCTGCGTTCGACATCTGTCGCTCCTGCAGGCACACCTATCATTACTCTGTGGCGTACGATGCGTTCCATCCCGGATGTGACTTTTTTTATGAATTCTCTGAGCATTACCTCTGTCATTGTGTAGTCGGCAATTACACCGTCCCTAAGTGGGCGTATAGCTACAACATTTCCAGGAGTTCTGCCTATCATTATTTTCGCATCTTCACCTACGGAAAGAATTTTCCCGCTGTTCTGGTCCATAGCTACAACGGATGGTTCTCTGAGTACTACTCCTTTATCTTTTATAAAGACTATTACTGTCGCCGTTCCAAGATCTATACCAATATCTCTGCTCCACAAATCGGTCTACCTCCCTAAAACTAAAGGACTGATGCATTCAATCCGCGTCCCTTAAACATTTGCTATTTTACATCATAAGGGTTAAATAATGTTATTTCCATAGTTCTTTAGCGTAATTTATTTTCCAAAGAAAGAGCCCCTCCGGAGGAAAGGTCCTTCCTGAGTCCTCTCTGTCATGGTTTGGGTCGAATAGCCGGTTTATCCATTCCGGCTCGCGCTGTCCTTTGGCAATTAACTCAAGGTCACCCAATATTATCCTGACCATATTTGTTAAAAAGCCGCTTCCCGATATGTGAAGTCTTATTAAGCTTCCTCTCTGTCTCATTGAGACGCGAAAGAGTTCTCTGACGGGGTTTTCAGGGATGTTGTCTTTTCTGCAAAAATTTCTGAAATTGTGGACACCCACTAAGTAGCGGCACGCTTCGGACGCTCGGCTCCAATCTCTTCCTCTGCTTTTTATCCAGCAGCATACAGGTTCTAAATGAGGATATATTGACGTATCCTGCCATATAAAATATACATATTCTCTGCTGACAGCGGAGAATCTGGCGTGAAAATCTTTGTCTGTTTTAACTAATTTGACTGAGTAAACTCCCTGCGGAAGGTTAGCGTTTAGCGCAAGGCGGAGGCGAAATGGGTCCCAGTCTTTGTCCATGTCAAAGCTGCAGACCTGGCCTTTTGCATGGACTCCGGAGTCGGTTCTTCCGGCTCCCGCCACTGGCACGTAACGGTTTTTATTTATTTTTGTCAGGGCTTGTTCTATGGATTCCTGGACTGTTACAAAGCCTGCCTGTGTCTGCCAGCCGTAAAATTTTGCACCTTCATATCCAATCTCCGCTGCGTAGCGCGGCATGTTACTTTACCATCCTTTCCGTGAATGATGCAGCAACCCAAAAGAGTAGGATTGCGGCAAGAAAGATATTTTCGTTTTTTCCCCATTTAAGGGGCCTCATGCGGACTCTGCCACGCCCGCCTCTGTAGCAGCGTGATTCCATGGCAGAAGCAAGTGTGTCGGCCCTTTGAAAGACTATTACAAACATGGGGATTAGGACAGGTATGTAGGATTTGGCTCTTTTAATAAGACCTCCGCTTTCAAAATCCGCACCGCGTGAAATCTGAGATTTCATTATTCTGTCGGTTTCTTCAAAAAGGGTTGGGATAAATCTCAAAGCTATTGTCATCATCATTGCTGTCTCGTGAGCAGGAAATCCGATTTTCTGGAAAGGTTTCATGAGTGCTTCTATGCCGTCAGAAAGTTCTGATGGGCTTGTTGTGAGTGTAAGTATCGAAGCATACATTACAAGGTACATCAGGCGAAAGGACATTTTGGCAGCAAGGAAAATTCCCTCGTAAGTGACAGAGATAGGCCCTGCGCGAAATATTTCTTTTCCGTCAGTGAAGAATAGGTGTATAACTGATGTGAAGATTACAAGGATCAGTATGGGTTTTACAGATTTAAGTATAGATGAGAAGGGAAGCTTTGCCATTTTCGCTGTAAGAATGAGCATTGCGCCCCAAATCGCGAATATAAGAGCTGTGTCTGCCATGAAGACAGCAGCCATTATGATTACTGTGATGAGAAGCTTGCAGCGCGGGTCAAGCTTGTGGATAGGAGAGTCGGCCGGGATGTACTGACCTAAAGCTATACCGTCAAGCATTTGGCACTATTTTCCTTTCCAGCACGGGAGCAAGTTGACGAGGATCCCAATATACTGAGTCTATAATGCCGCGATTTTTAAGTATTTTGGAAAGCAGCAGGACGGGCGGCACTGCTATGCCGGAAACTTTGTTTGAACATATAAACATGGCTGTCTCGTACGGAGTTCCTATGCTCACTGTTTTTCCGCCTTCCAGTATCAGTATTGTGTCGCTTAGAGTAAGAGCTAGTTCTAAGTCGTGAGTTATATGTATTATCCCTATGCCGTCCGACTTGCAGCTGTTGATTACGCGGATAAGGTCTTGCTTTCCATCAAAATCAAGGCCCGCAGTAGGTTCGTCCATTACGGCGTAGGAGGGGGAGGAGGCAAAGACTGAGGCTATTGCTACACGTCTTTTTTGTCCGCCCGAAAGGGCAAATGGGTTTTTGTCCATGAGCTCTGAAGTTACGCCTATTGCCTCGATGGTTTTTTGAACCTGCTTTCGTACCTCTTCCGGCTCTCCCCCCCAGTTGCGGGGGCCAAATGATATTTCTTCTTCGACTGTTTCCGCAAATATCTGCTGTTCGGGATACTGGAAGACGAGTCCAACTTTTTTTCTCAGTTCTTTGAGCTTTGCGGGTTCAGAGAGAGCGGAGATGCCGTCAACTATGACATCGCCGCTCTGAGGTTTTATAAGAGCGTTTAGATGCATTGCCAATGTTGATTTGCCGCTGCCTGTATGTCCTACAACGGACAATATTTTGCCGGGGCTGGCACTAAAGGTTATGTTATCAAGAGCTTTTCTTTCTGTAGGCAGCCCTCTGTTATAAGTACAGCTTAAATTTATTACTTCAATTGACATATTATATCAGCCAACTTTTCTGCGTCTGTGTCTGGCGGACAGTTAAGCACGCCTTTGACGGACAATTCTTCTATTAATACTGAGAGGGAGGGCTTCTCGAAATTCATGTGATTCAGTATCTTTTCAGGTTTTGCCAGGAACATTAATAATGTTCCCTCCCACGATATAGTGCCGGCCTCCAGTATTATGACTCTGTTTGCATTGTATATTTCGTCAAGTCTGTGAGTTACCTGAACAACTGTCATGCCCTCTGCATTTGCTTTTTTTATAATTGATGTAAATTCGGCGCGGGCTGCAGGGTCAAGCATGGACATTGCTTCATCAAGCAATATGCACGCAGGTTCAACGGCAATGGCTCCGGCAAGAGCCAGCCGCTGTTTTTCTCCGCCCGACAGGGCCGAGACAGGCATTTTGTGTTTATGCCATAGGCCAACTGTATCAAGCGCATTATGTACGCGGTTGAGTATCTCTTCTGAGGGCAAGCCCATATTTTCAGGTCCAAAAGCAGTGTCTTCCTCTACAACGGATGCAACTATCTGGTCTTCAGGATTTTGAAAGACCATCGCTACTTTTGATTTTATCCGTTCCGAGGCGTCATGCTTGGAAGAATCTTCACCGTCAACAAAACAAAAGCCCTGCGTCGGAATCAGCAGGGCATTTAAAAGTTTCATCAGGGTTGATTTTCCGGATCCGTTTGAACCCAGAACAGCTACCCACTCGCCGGGGCGGATTTCCAGATCCACCCCGCAAAGAATATTCTTTGCGGAATTTGGATACCGGAACTCCGCTCCCTTCAGAGAAAGGGAAACGCCTAAACTCATTATAGGTTAGTCAACCAGCTGAATTACCGCCATCGGAGAGGCGTCGCCGACGCGAGCGCCGAGCTTGACTATTCTTGTATAACCGCCCTTGCGGTCGGCATATTTGGGACCAAGTTCATTGAAGAGCTTAGTAACGGCCTCTTTATGGGGCAGACGGGCAATGACAAGACGACGGTCGTTTAAGTCTCCTGATTTTGCCTTTGTTATAAGCTTTTCGGCCACACGACGGACTTCTTTAGCCCTTGTCGTCGTGGTCACGATGCTGCCCTCAATGAAGAGACTGGCAGCCATATTGCCGAGCATGGCCCACCTATGGGAACTGCAGCGTCCCAACCGCCTTGTTGTTACGCGGTGTCTCATTGATTACTCCTCCTTCTGATCGTTTATGTCGATGTCATCGTCATCATCAAGCGGCGTGCTGATGTCTCCGCTAAGATGAAGATCGAATTTGGACAGTTTTTCCTCAATCTCTCGCAGAGAGATCTTGCCGAGGTTACGTATCTTAAGGAGGTCGTCTCTGGTTCTGGAAACAAGCTCTCCAATGATATGTACTCCGCCGCGGAGGAGGCAGTTTTCACTGCGCACTGAGAGTTCAAGGTCACGAACCGGTCTTGCATATATTGAATTTTCACCCATCGGGAAGCCTGCTATTGCAGCCTGTTTCTCCATGGATTGGACCGGAGATGCGGCTTTTGCCGCATCATCGTTCTTTATGATCTCGTCAAGCGCGCTTGTGCCTGGGCCGGCTAGGCTGTCAACAACAGAGGCATAGTAGCCTTTGAGTATTCTGCTTGCCTGAATAACCGCTGACTCCGGGGTCACAACTCCGTTAGTCCAAATCTCAAGCGTAAGGCTGTCATAGTCTGTACGCTGTCCCATACGTTTATCCTGAATATCGTATTTTACCCTTTTGACCGGCGAGAAGAGTGCATCTGCCTGAAGTGCGTCTACAGGCAGGAAGGACGCTCTGGGACGGTCTATGGGAGCATAACCGGTTCCTGTGCTGACATATATATCCATTACAATTGAGAAATTTTCCTCGATTGTGCAAATATATGCGTCTGGATCAGGGAACTCTATTTCGCTGTCAGGCTCAATATCTGAAGCCTTGATCACCTTAGGCCCGTTAACCTCAAGATGAAGAGTTCTAACTGCGCTTGAGTGGCAGTGAACCGGTATGTGTTTAAGGTTCACCAAAAGTTCAATAACATCCTCTTTTACCCCGGGAATAGTACTGAACTCGTGGAGGACACCCTCAATACGCACTGCAATGATTGCAGCGCCACTGATGGAAGAGAGCAATACTCTGCGCAGTGAATTGCCGAGTGTTACCCCGTAACCTCTTTCAAGAGGCTCAATGGTTATTTTTCCGTACGACGGGGTGGATTCTTGTACTATGATCTCATGACGATCATGCTCCATATTCTCCCCCACCTTTCGTTTCCCTAACGGGCATAGAATTCGACGACGAGCTGTTCGTTTACAGGCACTTCGATCTGCTCGCGAATAGGCGCCGTTACGACAGTGCCTGTCATTGACTCGGCATTAAATGAGAGCCATGCCGGGATGCTGCGTGCAGCAGCTGCCTCTGAATTTTCCTTGAGAACAACAACGTCTCTGCTGCCCTCTGCAACCGCTATAACATCTCCGGGCTTAAGCAGTGCGCTGGGGATGTCAAGCTTGCGTCCGTTGACAGTAAAATGTCCGTGGCAAACGAGCTGGCGCGCCTGATTGCGGCTAACGCCAAATCCAAGGCGATAGACGACGTTGTCAAGACGGCGCTCAAGAAGCTGGAGGAAATTATGTCCTGTCTGTCCCGCCATGTTTGTAGCCTTATCGTATACTGTGCTGAACTGAGTCTCGTTAAGGCAGTAGAAGCGGCGAAGCTTCTGCTTCTCGCGAAGACGGAGTCCGTATTCACTCATCTTTCCGCGGCGGGTACCATGCTGTCCCGGCTTGGAATTACGCTTTGTGAGTCCGCATTTCTCTGTGTAGCAGCGGTCTCCCTTTAGAAAGAGCTTCGCACCTTCTGCACGGCAAAGCCTGCAAACAGGTCCTGTGTATCTGCTCATACTTGTAAGTTACCTCCTTTTAGCCTACACGCGGCGCCGTTTAGGAGGACGGCATCCGTTGTGCGGGATCGGCGTTGCATCGCGGATTACGTTCACCTGAAGTCCGGCCGCCTGAAGCGAACGGATAGCAGATTCACGGCCCGGTCCGGGACCCTTTACGATTACATCGATTTCGACGACACCATGGTCCTGTGCAACTTTTGCTGCCTGGGCTGCTGACATCTGAGCCGCATATGGGGTTGACTTACGTGTGCCCTTAAAGCCCACGTTTCCGCCAGAAGCCCATGAAAGTGCGTTGCCCTGCTTGTCTGTAAGCGTCACTATGGTGTTGTTGAATGTTGAAAAAATATGCGCTACACCATAGCTTATATTTTTCTTTTCCTTGCGTTTACGACTGCGCTGTACGCGTTTGGCCACCTGTTGTTCCCTCCCTGGTTAAGCCTTACTTCGTGGCTTTCTTCTTGCCCGCGACTGTCCTCTTGGGACCCTTACGTGTGCGGGCGTTTGTCTTAGTCTTCTGACCACGGACAGGGAGACCCTGGCGATGTCTTAGACCACGGTAGCAACCGATATCCATGAGACGCTTGATGTTCATAGCTATCTCACGGCGAAGGTCACCTTCTACCGTATGATTGTTTTCAATTTCTGCACGCAGCTTCTGCTCTTCCTCTTCAGTAAGGTCTTTGACCCTTGTGTCGGGGTTGATGCCTGTTACTTCAATGATCTGCTGTGCAACTGCCGGCCCTATACCAAATATATATGTAAGGGCTATCTCGATTCTTTTCTCACGCGGCAGGTCGACACCGGCTAAACGAGCCATACCCTGCTACCTCCTTGCTCCCTGACGCTGTTTGTG
>CAYRAI010000060.1:0-9274 GCA_964422205.1 uncultured Synergistaceae bacterium
TATATAATTAAAACAACGGAAGAAAATATTAAAGATGTTGTAGAAAGATATGAATCATTAAAAGACGAATACCATAAGTGTGTTGAAAAATATAAGACTATAGAGAGCAAATTCCCCGAAAAAAATGCGCTCTTTTCAGAAAAGCTTTAAGAGGGAAAATAAGCCGGTCCATTGGAAAAACTGGACCGGCTTGTATTGTATATAGTGTTATTTCTCAAGGAGTTTGCTGACAAGGTCTGTAAATTTTTTGCCGTCCGTCAGCGGTTCGCCGTCTGATATTGAGGCGAGACCCATAAGAAGAGTGCCCCATTCAGTCATGTCCGTATTCTCATTTTCGGCTTCGGCGGCTATTCTCTTAATCAGAGGATGGCTCGGATTAAGCTCCAATACCTTCTTTTCCTCCGGAACTTCCTGTCCCATGGAACGGAAGAAGTTTCTCATCTGAGGTGATATAGGCTCACCCTTCTGGACAAAGCATGAGGGGGAGTCCACAAGCCTTTCCGAGAGCTTGACATCTTCAACGGCATTTTTGAGTGAATCTTTAATTCTTCCGATGAAGCCGCTCTTTTCGAGCTTTTCCCTATCTTCGTTCTCATCTTTGTCCATGCCGTCGGGAAGATCTATATTTTCCGAAGATACGGAGACGAAGTCGTATTCCTTGAATTTGCGCGCATTATTGACCCAAATTTCATCTACTGCATCACCCAAAATGAGGACTTCAATATCCTTCTTTTTGAAAGTTTCGAGCTTCGGTGAGTTTTTAAGGTTCTCTCCTGTTCCGCCTGTGATGTAGTAAATTTTCTTCTGGCCTTCTGTCATGCGTGAAATATAGTCTTCAAGAGAGGTGTTTTCCTCTTTTGTCGTATCGAGAAGAGCGAGCTTCATTATCTGCTCTCTGTTCTTTGTGTCAGATACTATTCCCTCTTTGAGCACCATTCCGAATGTCTGCCAGAATTTCTTGTACTCGTCGGCTTTTTCCTGCTTCATTTTGCGAAGAGAATCGAGTACTTTGCGTGTAAGGCTGTTCTTTATAATATTTGTCTGTCTGTCCTGCTGAAGGATCTCGCGTGAGACATTCAGAGAGAGGTCTTCCGAATCGACGACTCCCTTTATGAAGCGGAGATATTCCGGAATAAGGTCGCGGCAGTCGCTCATTATAAATACGCGGCGTATGTAGAGCTGAACACCGTGTTTGCCCTCTTGATAGAAAAGATCCATCGGTGGACGCGACGGGATGTAGAGAAGGGCGCGGAACTCGCTTGAGCCTTCCGCTTTATATGTAATGCGCTCCATCGGGTCTTCCCAGTCGTGAGTTATGTGGCGGTAGAACTCTTTGTACTCATCCTCCGACACTTCTTCTTCGGGGCGGGTCCAGAGAGCCTTCATAGAGTTTACAGGCTCTTCTTTCTCGTCGTCCTTCTTTTCCTTGGACTTATCTGTCAGCATAATAGGATATGTGACGAAGTCGGAGTACTGCTTTATTATGCCGCGCAGAGTCCACTCTGACAGGTAGTCTTTGATGTCATCGTGCTCGTCTTCGGCCTCTTTCTTTTTCATGTGGAGAGTTATGGTCGTTCCGTTGGAAGTGCGGCTGCCGTCTCCTATTGTGTATGTGCCGTCGCCTTCAGACTCCCAGAACGAGCTCTCATCTGTTCCAGCCTTGAGAGTTTCCACAGTGACCTTGTCCGCAGCTATAAAGCTTGAGTAGAAACCGACTCCGAACTGTCCTATCAGGTCGCTGCCCGATGAGGATTTTGCCTCCTGCATCGCCTTCATAAATTCCTTAGTTCCGCTGCGCGCTATTGTCCCAAGATATGAGACGAGCTCCTCGCGGCTCATTCCTATTCCGTTGTCGGATATTGTAAGAGTTTCCGCCGCTTTATCGACTGTTATGTCGATTCTGCCTTCTTTCGCCAAGTCTGCTACCTTTGGATTGCTGAGACCCTCTATGCGAAGCTTGTCAATCGCGTCGGAAGCGTTGGATATAAGCTCTCTCACGAAAATATCAGGGTTTGAGTACACGGAATGTATCATAAGTTCCAGTACCTGTTTTGCCTCACTTTGAAATTCGTGCTTTTCCATGTTCTGTGACATCTTGTTTCCTCCTTAAAATAAAATACGAGCATGGAGCGGAGTATATTATAACCGCCCACATGCTCTTTTGACTATTTATCTGCTGGATTTACCACGTGGATTACAAGGTCATTGCCCTGATTTTCCACATTAAGTACAGCTCCGTCCTCCGCAGTACCTCCTATAATGAGACGTGCTATCTGAGTCTCAAGCTTCTTTTGGAGATAGCGTTTAAGAGGTCTGGCTCCGTACACAGGGTCATATCCGTTCTTCGCCGCTACTGCAAGAGCTTCCGGTGTCACATGCAAAGTTATATTGCGTTCTTTAAGCCTTGCTTCAAGCTGAGCGAGCAGAAGTTTGACAATCTTTGTGATCTCTTCAAGTCTCAGGGGTTTGAAGAAAATTATCTCGTCGACTCTGTTCAGAAACTCGGGACGGAAGCCGGAACGCAGAGCCGCCATAACATCGTTTCTCGCACTTTCGGATATCTCTCCCGTTGCGCCGTTCATGCCGTTTATAAGAGATTGGGCTCCTATGTTGCTGGTCATGATTATCACGCAGTTTTTAAAATTAACTGTGCGCCCGTGGCTGTCTGTGACTCGTCCGTCATCAAGAATCTGAAGCAGAATATTAAAGACATCAGGGTGAGCTTTTTCTATTTCGTCAAAGAGAATTACGGAATATGGGTGTTTGCGCACAGCTTCGGTAAGCTGACCTCCCTCATCATAGCCGACATATCCCGGAGGAGCTCCGACCAGGCGCGAGACAGAGTGCTTTTCCATATATTCAGACATATCTATGCGTATAATATTTTCTTCCGAGTCAAACAGAGCTTCCGCAAGGGTTCTGGCAAGCTCCGTCTTACCTACTCCCGTGGGGCCAAGGAAGATAAATGAGCCTATCGGGCGTTTCGGATCCTTTATTCCCGAACGGGCGCGCAAGACAGCATCGGCAACCAGCTCAACGGCTTCATCCTGTCCCACCACACGTTCATGCAGAATATTTTCAAGGTTAAGCAGTTTTTCCTTTTCGCCTTCGACAAGCCTTGTTACCGGAATGCCTGTCCACTTGGCCACTATCTCCGCAATCTCTTCATCAGTCACTTCTTCGCGCAAAAGCCTTGAACCGCTCTTTGCTGCTGTGTTCTTTTCTTCGAGTTCGAGCTTCTTCTCAAGCTCCGGCAGTGTGCCGTGGCGCAGCTGAGCCGCCTTGTTGAGGTCGTATTCGCGCTCCGCCTTCTCTATATCGTGACGCACATGCTCTATCTCTTCACGCAGTGAGCGAACCTTGGCAATTCCCTCTTTTTCCGTCTCATACTGAGCGCGGAGAGTGTTTGCCTCTTCCTTCTGATCGGCAAGTTCTTTTCTTAGAGTTTCGAGTCTGTCCTTGCTTGCCTTGTCCTTTTCATTCTTCAATGCCGCTTCTTCGATTTCAAGCTGCATTACTCTGCGGGATACATCGTCAAGTTCGGACGGCATAGAGTCTATGTCAGTCCTTATCATTGCGCAGGCTTCGTCTACAAGATCTATTGCCTTGTCAGGGAGAAATCTGTCCGATATATACCTGTTTGACAGCACTGCCGCGGCTACTAAGGCATTGTCCTGAATCCGGACTCCGTGGTGGAGCTGGAACCTCTCTTTTAGTCCGCGTAGTATAGAAATAGTGTCCTCTATGTCGGGAGCTTCAACAAGCACAGGCTGGAAGCGCCTTTCAAGAGCCGCGTCTTTTTCGATATAGTTACGGTACTCTTCAAGAGTTGTCGCTCCTATACAGTGAAGCTCACCGCGCGCAAGCATAGGCTTCAGCATGTTGCCGGCATCAAGAGCACCTTCCGCCTTTCCCGCTCCGACGATAGTGTGAAGCTCATCTATAAAAAGGATAACTCTGCCTTCGCTCTTCTTAACCTCATTTAAAACAGCTTTTAAGCGCTCTTCAAACTCACCGCGGAACTTTGCCCCTGCGAGCAGAGAACCCATGTCCAGAGCGAAGATAGAACGGTCTTTGAGCCCTTCTGGGACATCTCCCTTTAATATTCTAATAGCAAGTCCTTCAACGACTGCGGTTTTGCCTACGCCTGGTTCACCTATAAGGACGGGGTTATTCTTTGTCTTTCTGCTCAGGATGCGTATTACTCTGCGTATCTCCTCGTCTCGTCCTATTACAGGGTCGAGCTTATTCTCTCTTGCCGCCTTCACAAGGTCGCGTCCGTACTTCTCCAACACGTCATAAGTATCTTCGGGATTGTCGCTTGTAACTCTCTGATTGCCCCTGACTTCCGAAAGTGTTTTTAAAAAATTCTCGGGAGTGAGAGAGAAGGCGGCAAAAATTTTGCCTGACGGTGTGGAATTGCCCTCTGCCAGCAGAGCAAGAAATATGTGCTCTACGGAGACAAATTCATCCTTAAGCTTGTTCGCTTCGTCTTCCGCTTTGACCAAAAGAGATGAGAGACGCTGGGAGACAAAAATTTTTCCAGCCTCCTGCCCCGCTCCAGAGATCCTCGGACGTTTGCGCAGTTCCATTTCCAAAGCGGTTGAAATATTTACCGCAGGCACGTTCATCTTTTCGAGAAGTTTTGGGATAAGCCCGTTTTCCTGGTTAATGAGAGCCAGAGCCAGATGCTCTCCGTCAACCTCCTGGTGTCCGTGCCTTATGGCGCTGTTTTGAGCGTCGTAAAATGCTTCCTGTGATTTCTGAGTTAGTTTATTCATATTCATGGATTGTACCTCCCAACTATATTAACCAATGTTGACCATATATTGATATTATATAGGTCAAATAAAATCAGACAATGCTTGATAATAATAACCAAAGTTAGCTGCATCCAAATATTTTTTATACTTGCCATTTTTCTTCAATATTCTTACGGTAATGTGTTTTTATACAGTGTCTTAAAAAAAGTTTAGTTCTACATATAAAAATTCAGGAAAAATGAAAATTAAGAATCTATTTTTCAAAAATGCTCTTGACAACCTTTTGATATCGGGTATAGTTGAATAGTCGAGCAAATGTTCGATTTATAATTTTTCCTGTTGGGAGGCAACACATTGAAAAGCAACGGCACAGTAAAATGGTTCAACGCAACTAAGGGTTATGGTTTTATCACCACCGACGAAGGCAACGATGTATTCGTGCACTTCAGCGCAATCCAGGGCGACGGATTTAAGACCCTTGATGAAGGCCAGAAGGTTTCCTTCGAGATCACCCAGGGCAGCAAAGGCCCCCAGGCTTCTGACGTAGAGAAGATATAACTATAAGAAGCATTTCTTTATACTAATAATATAAGAAATCGACTATTAGAGGATTACGGTTTAGCCGCAGTCCTCTTTTTTATGATATAAAAGATGGCGGCGGAGGTAATTTTTCCGACCGTCATTTTTTTGAGAGATACGCAATTAATATATAGTATTTTTTCTCTTGCATTGAACATTAATTTTAGTTTATTGTAACTGTGTGTTTTATCGAAGATATGCGGATTTTTATAAGAAGAGCCATATATTGATATGGGTTTTTCGCGATGAATTATAATATACTATAACTATTCAGAGAATACAGTCAGGAGGCTGAACATGTCCCTTATAAAAGATAGAGAACTTCCATTGTCGAAACTTCGCCGTGTCGCGGATATATCCGCTCTCGGCTTTAAAACTACCAAAAGTGTACAAAAACTAGACGGACTTATAGGTCAGGAGCGTGCTGTGCGCGCAGTGAATTTTGCACTTTCGGTCAAGAGTAAAGGCTACAATATATTTATGGTAGGGGAGCCCGGCAGCGGCCGTACCTCTTATGCTATGGAAGAGCTAAAGAGAGCGGCGGCTAATCTGCCTGCTCCGGATGACTGGGTCTATGTCTTTAACTTTGATGACGCCGGTGTGCCGCTTGCGGTAAACATGCCAGCCGGTCAGAGCAAAGAACTCTCAAAGGATGCCGACAATGTTGTTGAGGATCTAAAGGCCTCTCTTGCAAAGGCTTTTGACAACAACGAATATGAAGACAGCAAAGCCCAGCTTGTTAAAAGTTTTCAGGAAGTTGTAAACAACCTTATGGAAGAGCTTAAAGAGTGGGCAGAGGAGAAAAAATTTGCCATAAAGAGAACTCCGCAGGGTTTTGTAAACCTCCCCATGATAATGGCGCTTCCCGTAAAAGAGGAGACCGGAGAGCCCAATACGGAAGAGGAAAGTTCCGAGGCATCTGAAAAAGAGCAGGAACTTGTCCTGCGCGAGATGCAGCAGGACGAGTTTGAAGCTCTATCCGAGGCGGAGCAGGATGCTTTGCAAAAAGTCTCAGAAGAAATATCTCAGAAGACACTTGTCACTCTGCGCTTGATACGAGAGAGAGAAAAAGACCTTAAAGAAAAGATTAAAGAACTCGAAAGCCAGATATGCCGTAGCGCGATAGAGCCTATAATGTCTGATTTCCGAACGAAATATTCTCCGAACGAAAAACTGTGTTCGTGGATGGACAAATTCACGGAGGACGTAGTTCTCAATTTTAACGCATTTTTGGCTGCCGCAAGGGACGAGAATGCGGAAGTGGACTTCACAAGATACGAAGTCAACGCCTTTGTTTCAAACAATCCCAACGACGGTGCTCCTGTAATAAAAGAGACAAACCCCATATACTACAACCTTGTAGGCAAGGTAGAGTACGAAAGCAAACAGGGCAACCTTTACACTGATTTCAGAAGGATAACGCCCGGCTCGATGCACAGGGCTAACGGAGGCTTTCTGCTGCTCGAAGCTGACGAACTCCTGCGCCAGTTTATGTCATGGGATGTCCTTAAAAGAGTGCTAAGATGCCGTGAGCTCTCCATTGAAAATTTGGGAGAACAGCTAGGCTACGTTCCTGTGTCGTCACTGCGCCCCGAAGCCGTCCCCATAGACATGAAAGTCGTTGTAGTAGGCACTCCGTACCTATATTATCTGCTTAATATCTATGACCCGGAATTTCAGAAAATATTTAAAATTAAAGCAGACTTTGACACTGATATGCCGAGAACACCAGAGTCGGAGATGCAGCTCGCGCAGTTTGTGGCAGGCTTTGTCGAGCATGAGGGTAAACTTAACTTCTCGGCGGGCGCAGTAGGCGAAATCATAGAGTACGCTTCGCGCCTTGTGGAAGACAGCAGCAAGATGTGCACCCAGTTTAACAAAATAGCGGAAATATTGGTCGAGTCTACAGCATGGGCTGACAGAGATGGCAAAAAGCAGGTCGGACTTACTCATGTAAGAAAAGCCATAGAGGAAAAAATATTCCGCTCAGACCTTCTCGAAGAGAAAATACTTGATGGCTTTAAAGAAGGTTCTATCAGAATAGATACTGGCGGCTCACAGGTTGGCCAGATAAACGGCCTCACAGTTCTGCAGCTTTTTGACCATAGCTTCGGAGCTCCCGTCAGAATAACGGCAAACGTTTTTATGGGACAGGAAGGCATAGTCAATATCGAAAGAGAAGTCAGCATGACAGGTCCGATACACAATAAGGGGCTTCTGATACTTTCAAGCTACCTTGGGCGCATGTATGCGAAAGATTTCCCCCTCTCAATAACTGCGAGAATAGCATTTGAACAGACATACGGAGGAATAGAGGGAGACAGCGCCTCATCGACAGAGCTCTACTGCCTGCTCTCTGCCATCTCCGGCGTTCCTTTGAAGCAGAGCATAGCTGTGACTGGCTCTGTAGACCAGTTCGGCAACGTACAGCCAATAGGAGGAGCCAATGAAAAGATAGAGGGCTTCTTCTCCTACTGCAAAGTCAGCGGACTCACGGGCGAACAGGGCGTTATGATACCGAGCAGCAACGAACATAACTTAATGCTTAGCCACGAAGTTATTGACGCTGTTAAAAAAGGCAAATTCCATATATGGAGCGTAAGTACGATAGATGAGGGCATTGAAATCCTAAGCGGAGTAAAGGCTGGAACTCCCGACGCTGACGGAGAATATGAACCTGACACAATACACGGAAAAGTCAAGTCATCTCTTGAAAACTGGATAATACGCGCATACAAGCACAAGAAAAAGATGAACGACTTAATTGATCCCAAAGAGAAAAAAGGCTCTAAGAAAAAGAGCGGCCAAAAATCCGAAGCCAAAAAGGATGCAATGGAAGAGAATGAATAAACCGTCTCACTCCAAAGAAATACTTGATGCGTTTGAGACCCTTTGGGGCTGCGAGGGGCGCAGCTTCCCAGAATATGAGCACGAAGAGCCTATGGACGGCCTTATGCTCACTGTCCTCTCTCAAAACACAAATGACAGGAACAGAGACAGAGGCTTTGATCAGCTTAAGGCCGACTTCCCAACATGGGATGACGTAGCCGACGCCTCGGTCTCCGAGATAACGGACAGAATAAGAGTCGCCGGACTCGGAGAGATAAAGGCAGGGCGAATGAAAGAGATTCTTGCCATAGTCAAAGAAAAGTTCGGCTGCCATTCACTGAAAGGACTCTCGGAGTGGAAACCTGCGGAGGCAAAAAAATTCCTGGTATCCCTGCCCGGAGTCGGAGTAAAGACAGCAGCTGTAGTTTTAATGTTTGACTTGGCTATGCCTGCATTCCCGGTGGATACCCACGTAGCCAGGATAAGCAGAAGGCTAGGCTGGGTTCCCGAAAAAATGGCGGCAGATAAAATACAGGAGTACCTTGAGGCTGCGCTTCCGCCCGAGCGCTTTCATGGGGGGCACCTGAACTTTCTTGAACATGGACGCCATATATGCGATGCGCGGAAGCCTAAATGCAAAGAGTGTCCTGTGCTTCAATGGTGCAGATTCGGACAGGAAAATACGAAGTAGAGATATAAGTGCGGCAAGGCGCTTGACCTGCTGCAGAAATCATAGGCTAAATTTAATTTTTTGCAAAACGCCAAAAGGTATTGACGAATTGTCATTTGCTGGTATAATAACTTCTTGTCAGCCGGGGTGGCGGAAAGGTAGACGCACGGGACTTAAAATCCTGCGAACGCAAGTTCGTGCGGGTTCAAATCCCGCTCTCGGCACCAAACATTTATCGCGGGGTGGAGCAGCACGGCAGCTCGTCGGGCTCATAACCCGAAGGTCATAGGTTCAAATCCTATCCCCGCAACCAACTTTTGGCGCTGTAGCTCAGTTGGCTAGAGCATTCGGTTCATACCCGACAGGTCACCGGTTCGAATCCAGTCAGCGCCACCAGAAAGCATCAATCCCGCCTTTTAGGCGGGATTTTTTT
>CAYRAI010000061.1:0-2825 GCA_964422205.1 uncultured Synergistaceae bacterium
ATAGCACTGTTTTGCGCAGCAGCAGTATTGGCGTTCGCGGGCATGGCATTTGCAGCAGGACATGTCACGCCGGTAACACCGGATGTTAATTTTAAACCTGTTAAAGTCAGTAAGGATGAAGTAGGCGTAAAGACAGAGGGAGTAACAGTAGAAGAGATAGCACCTATATCAGTAAATAGAGCTAAAACCATACTTGGAAATAAACCTACTTTTAATCTTGAAAAATCCACAAATACACCTGTGATTCAAGCAGCTTTTGCTCTTGCGTTAAGCTTTGATCACAATAACGCACCAACGTCTATTGATGTGTCTGTTCCAATGGGCGATTACACCGGGGCAATAACAGCCGTTAAAGCTTTTATTCTTGCCTCACCGGATAAACAATACAACCCGTTCCCTGCGACTATAACAACATCGGGAGATAAGAAAATAGCAGCATTTAACGTTACCAGCCCGGAGAAGTACTTCTCCTCTGCCGATATCTTCCTTGCTACAGAGAAAGAAGCACCGGTTTCCGGCGGCAGCAGCGGCGGATGCAATGCAGGCTTTGCGGGACTTCTCCTTCTTGCGGCGGCACCTCTTCTTTACTTCCGCAAAAAATAACGCATAATCCACAGTGAAATCAGATGCCCCTTCTCATGAAGGGGCTTTTTTATATAATAACCATTTATATTATCGAAGATATAGATTATAATCATAATGTTCGTACGTCTTTATACGGAGGGCTCTAATGAGCAGAAAAAACAAAAAAACAAAAAGATATCTGCTGACAGCTGCAGCAGCTCTTATGATCTGCGGCACATTAACCTTTTCTGCAGAAGCCCTCTCTCCGTCAAATTCAGGGCTTACAGGCCTTTGGGAGTATCCAACGGCAGAGATGCCAGGAGACGGCAAGGGTTTTATGCACTACTCATACTACACTCCGTACAAAGCAGGAGGAGTTTCCATGGGGCTATTCCCATGGCTTGAATTCAACATACGCATAACAGAATTTGAAAACGCAGCAAAAATAAGCGACAACTACGGATACTACAAAGATAAAGCTCTGGATTTAAAACTTCTTCTCATAAATCAAAGAGGTATAATTCCATCTGTCGCGGTAGGAACACTGGATATGATGGGAACAGAGATAAGAAAAGCATATTTCGGGGCGGGAACATGGAAATACAACAATATAGCACTCACATTAGGCTATGCCACAGATACATACAACGGCTTTTACGGAGGCATATCATGGGCTCCCGCAGAGTGGATAGAGTTCAAGGCGGAATACAGCCCTCTTGACTATACAAAGGACAGAATTGTGCTCCAACCAAAAGAAGCGGAAAAAAAATATAACTACGGAGTCGTACTGAAGAGTCCCATAGGTCTCAACGGCAGCATCAGCTACCAGAGGGGCGAGGAATTCTGCTTCGGCATCAATTATTCATATGACTTTACAAAACCACTCTTCGGAGGCAAAAACAAAGTCAAACTCTCAGAGACACCGTCAACAGATTGGGCAGATACCGATATAGAAAAAATGGCTTCATCACTGCAAAAGGAACTCGGCAAAAAGGGCTTCGGCCTGCGCAATGTCGTTGTCTTAACAGGAGACAAAAAAGTACACGTAGCATTTGAAAACATAGGCTACTCTTCCCAGACAGAGGGAACTGTCAGAACAATGATACTCGCGGCGGGAGCACTGCCATGGGATACGGAACTATTTTCGTGTTCACCGATGGTACGCGGCGAGCCGGTCACGCGCATCGAGCTTAACAGAGAGCAGATATCGCTGATACGCCTCAAAAAGTTCAACGCATATGATTTGAGCAGAAGCTCCGTCACATGGGCACCTAAAACAAAGTACGGCACAGTGCCCGGCGAAGAGTGGAATACTATGGCAGGACCGGGAGAGAGCATAAACAACGGCACAGCCGACATAAGAGTTGCTCTCTCATATGAGCCGAGGATAGACAAACCTCTGGACAAAAACTTCTACATGGACAGGATAAATATCGATTACATCGGACGGCTGCGCACATCCAAAGGCTTTGAAGCTTACTTAAAGGTTCGCCAGCCAATAGACAACAACATCGATATCTGGTGGCAGCCCGAAATCAATGATGATACAAGAATCAACAAAGGTGTTTTAAGCTACGTATATAAAATGGACAAGAACCTCTGGGCTCTCAGCGAGGCGGGCTGGATAGACGAAATATACTTCGGAGCAAATATCTGGGGACGCTGGTTTATAAAAGATTCGCCGTTCTGGGTTGGAGGAAGAGCAAGTATATTTAAAGAACGTGATCCTCACTCTTTTGCCGGACTTGCGGAATACAAATCACAAGAGTACGAGAATCACATAACATGGGAACATTGCTACGGACCGCTTGAAAGCTTTGGCAAGAATGACTGGGCTGTCGCATATTGGGGTGAAGTTGGCTACCACGACAAAATATACAACGCTGACTTAATGGCGAGATATGGCAAATTTGCAGACAGCGACAAGGGCTACAGGCTTGA
The DNA here is from genome assembly GCA_964422205.1 of uncultured Synergistaceae bacterium. Lineage (GTDB taxonomy): Bacteria > Synergistota > Synergistia > Synergistales > Synergistaceae > CAZNYN01. Next base: position 2,506 of record CAYRAI010000061.1, read on the forward strand.
TGCGATAAGAAACTGGGAGAGCGCGTCTGTAGGCTTCTACTATACTGTCACAGACAGAAAGATCGATGATAAAGGATATACAGATGCAGGCATGATCTTCAACCTGCCTCTGACCTTCTGGTATGACGGACATGCGACAAACACTTATTGGGAAGAAGAGTTCACATTACTCTCCCATTTTAAAGTTACCCAAGGCAGAATCCCGGGAGCGTGGATGACTCCCGAAAAGCTCATAGGAGAGCTTGCGCCCAACAGATTAAGCCAGGAGCTTGCTTCCATGATTGACAAAATGATGAAAGAAGTCAGAGATGACAGCGAAA
>CAYRAI010000061.1:2925-7518 GCA_964422205.1 uncultured Synergistaceae bacterium
GAGCTTGCTTCCATGATTGACAAAATGATGAAAGAAGTCAGAGATGACAGCGAAACAGAGCTCTCAGACTCCAAGACTTATGGCATTTGGGAATTTCTGCATGGGGAGTGGCGTATGGATGAAGCATTAAAAGAGTCGGAGTAAAGAGCACTATTTATCTAACATAGCAAAATATTTGTAATATATATGGAGGCCGTAATATGCATAACAAGAAAACAACAGCATTTTTGATAATGGTAACCTATCTTTTCTCTCTATTTTCGCCTCTCTCTGCCTATGCTGCGGACGGAGCCGCAGCGGCTCAGGCAGCTGCTAACGCTCTCAGCATATCCGGTCAGGGAACTCCCGGGGGAATATCTCTGACTCCAGACAGCGGAACAACAGGCATGGAGAATGATGCCGATACAGGGAACGGAAACACGGACGGCACATCGGCATTTCCGTCAATAGGCGATGAAGCGACAACAGAGCCAGATGTAACCATTGTGAAGGAAAAGCTTGATGAAGAGAAAGTGGCTACAACCGCCGCAATAGACGCAACAACAGCGGCGCAGTCACCAAGACTCGACCCGCGCGAAGTCAAGGGCAGCAATATGTACAATAACTTGAGAGGAAGGCTCCTCCGCTTCGGTGCTGACTTCTTTGCCAAAGGCAGGACAAACACACTTGCATACGCTCCCGTAGGTTCAAACTACATTGTCGCACCCGGAGATGAAGTAAAGCTAAACATTTGGGGCTACAGCGAAATAAGAGCGACTCTAATTGTAGACAGAGACGGCACTCTGACACTACCTCAGGCAGGCCCCGTTACTGTCGCAGGGCTGACTTTCTCTCAGATGCAGAAAGTCATTGAAAACGCATACAAAAAAATAATCACAGATTTTGAAATCAACATAACAATGGGCAAGCTTCACACAATCACGGTATATGTCACTGGACATGCGGCGACTCCGGGAGCCTATGCCGTCTCATCAATGGCTACACTTGTAGACGTGCTCTCCCAGGCAGGAGGCCCTGCCCTTTCAGGTACAATGCGCGCAATCGAAATCAAAAGAAACAACAAGAAAATCGCCTCTTTCGACCTCTATAAGCTTCTTTTGCAAGGAGACAGAAAGGGGGATGTCCGCCTCAGCGACGGAGATATCATCTTTATTCCTACAGTAGGCTCGCTTGTAGCTGTTGCAGGAAACGTAAAGCGCCCAGCAATTTATGAACTTGCCCAAAAAGAGGGCAAACTTGCAGATGTGCTGGCACTAAGCGGAGGAATAACTGCAGGAGCATACAAAGGCAGAATCCAGCTTGTACGAGTACTCAACAACACTGTAAGAACAGCCTTTGAATCCGACCTCAACTCGCCTGAGGCAAAAGTACAGAAGCTCCAGGACGGCGATTTGCTTAAGATATTTGCAGTCTCGGGCGGTTCAATCAACGTGCGCATCGAAGGTGCCGTAATACAGCCAGGTGTCTTTGCTATAGAGCCCGATGTTACACTTCTTTCGGACATCATTAAACGCGCAGGCGGACTTATGTACACGGCATCAAACGAAGCGGAGCTGACAAGAGTCGTCGTCAGTGAAAAAGGCCCCGTAACATCCAGAAGTATGGTTAATTTAAAAGACGTGATGAACGGGAGCTCCAACATAAAACTTCAGCGCGACGACTACCTCTTTGTCCGCACAGTTCCCGACTGGAACATATACAGAAGCGCGACTGTAAGCGGACGCGTCCTATACCCGGGAAATTACACTGTCAACAGAGGCGAAAGACTCTCATCACTGATTGAACGCTCAGGAGGCTATGCACAGGGAGCCTTTGCAAGAGGAGCAGTATTCATCAGAGAAAGCATTCGCGCCGACCAGCAGAAGAACATAAACGATATGGTCGAAAAAATGGAAAGAGAAGTCATGGCATCAGCAAATCAGGCTGTGTCAACGGCAGTAAAACAGGCAGACGTATCATTTGCTCAGGCAAGCATGACACAGAAAGAAAAATATATCGACACACTCAAAAACCTAAAAGCCTCGGGAAGACTTGTTGTCTCTCTTCCGGAAGACTACAGACTTATAAAAGGCAGTCCTTACGACATAGAACTTCAGGAAGGTGACAAACTCCACATCCCTGAACGCCCCGGCACAATACAGGTCATAGGCTCTGTAATGACACCATCCGCATTTGTATTCAGACCGGGACAGCCGTTTAATGAATACATAAAAATGGCGGGAGGCTACGCATCACTGGCGAACCCCAAGAGAACCTACATTCTCAAAGCTGACGGCTCTACACTCAGAGCCTTTGCCGGTAATAAGCCCCGCATCATAGAAGAGGGCGATTTCATAGTAGTACCAGAAAAAATACTCTTCACACCCTCACTGCGCAACGCTACAGACATAATGGACATAATCTACAAGATGGTTGTCGGAATAGCGGCAATTGACTACGTCTTTAAATAGGAGATATGGATATGGAGGATAAAATTACAAGAAATATAGAGCAGGAGCAGGAAGACGTCTATGAAGTCTCATTGCTCGACCTCTTAGTGATACTTGTAGAGCAAAGATGGTTCATAGCGAAAGTCACAACGGCCTTCGCTGTGATATCCATAATTTACGTTCTGCTTGCAACACCGATATACAAAAGCACCATTCAGATAATGCCGCCAACCTCTGGAAGCGGAGGCGGAGCGGCAGCAATGCTCGCGGCATCTGGAATGGGAGACTTAGTAGGAGCTTTAGGCGGCTCGGCGGGTGATACTGTCGTAGGAGTGATAAAAAGCACTGCAGTTCTTGACAAAGTGATAGATACAAATTTACTGCTCACAAGAAAACCTGAAGGCTTCAGCATCATGAGGTCTATAAAAGGACTCTTCTCATCTGCAGGAGAAGCAAAACCTAAACTAAGAACAAATGTCAGAGCATCGCTGTCGGAAGTTATTCAAGCAGCCTCAGATAAAAAGAGCGGAATAATAACTGTGTCGGTAAAGGACACATCACCAGACATGGCAGTAAAACTTACACAATCCGTCTATGATGAGACACTCTCTGTTTTGCAGACTGTAGCTGTAACACCCGAAGCACAGAAAAGAGCCTTCTTAGAAACACAGCTTAAGGAAAATAACAAAGCTTTAACTGCTGCAGAACACAAATTGATATCATATCAGCAGAGCACAGGCATGATAGCAGGTACAGGCACGCCCTCGGCAATCACAGCTCTCGGCTCTCTGCAGGCAAGAATGGTAGCTAAAGAGATAGAGCTCAAAGCCGCACAGAGATTTGCCACAAAGGCAAACCCTCAGATAAAGAGACTTCAGTCTGAATACGACGCAATTAAAAAGCAATTTGAAGAAAACAGAGCAAACACAGGCACTTCCCCGCTATCTGGAGTCGGAGTAAAAAAACTAGCGGGAGCATCCTTGGAATATGCCTCATTGGTAAGAGACTATAAATTCAGAGAGAGCTTAATGCAGATTCTGTTAAGACAGTACGAAAATGCAAAAATCAACGAAGCTCAAAATCCTCTTATAATACAAATGCTGAGTGAGCCGACATACCCCGAGCTTAGGGATTCACCGCGTAGGACAAAAACAGTAATACTGGCAACAATACTGGGATGCTTTCTGGGAATATTCGCCTCATTCCTCCGCCACTTCATGAGCATGAGCAAAAACGACCCGGAAACAGCCCCAAAAATTCAATACATCAAAAAAGCAATAGCATCAGACCTAAAGATTTTCAAAAGAAAATAAATAATAAAAACAGCCCTCACCTCTTTGAGCACACGCTCAGACAGATGAGGGCTGTTTTGTACATAATTACCCATCTAATCTTTAGACTCAAACTTTTCCGTCTTCTAGGTACTAGATTTGAGTCTAAGGTTCTGAAACGCCACTTGGGCCCGTACGGAAGCATTACGGGCAGACAGAGAGAGGAAGCTTTACTGAGAGACAGAGAGAGGAAGCTTTACTGAGAGACAGAGAGAGGAAGCTTTACTGAGAGACAGAAAGGAAATTAAGTCCACGCCCCTCTCGTCTCCACTTTAACTTATGCTACAATCCTTTATAATCGTGCTATTCACTGCAGAGGGGGTAGTATCTTGGAAAAACATCCTGCTGTTTATATGCTCGCAGATAAGCGCAACGGCTTTATTTACATTGGGGTTACATCAAATCTTTCAACACGTATAACACAACATAAAGAAGATCAGGCCGACGGATTTTCAAAGGATCACAAAACACACAATCTCGTTTGGTATAAATATTATGATGCTATGGCAGATGCTATTAGTGACGAAAAAAGGATGAAAGACTGGAAGCGTATGTGGAAAATCAGACTTATAGAGAAAAGCAATCCATACTGGAATGATTTATCAGAAACCATTTAAATTCAAAACATCTGCTCTTCCCCCTTTTGTCTCCCCGTAAATTTTCTGTACGGGGCAAAGTGGCTTTGCTTCTCAGGTTCTGAAGGTTCAAACCCAACGCCACTCGAGCCCGTACGGAAGCATTACGGGCAGACGGATATAGGAAGCATTACGGGCAGACGGAAAGGGGCTTTGACACGCTACTGACATGCTACCGACTTACTATCTACTACCCAC
>CAYRAI010000062.1:0-7419 GCA_964422205.1 uncultured Synergistaceae bacterium
CGACAAAACTTATCCTGTTCGCAGAACGAGGAAAGAACAGGGGAAATTTTAAAATTTTATTGCAAAAAAATCAGGTTAAGCGATTTTGGATTTTTCAACGGGGGTGCTATTTATCCATCCTTCGATCTTTTCCCGCGTGCAGAGATAAATGCTGCTTTCGTTTGCTCTTTGTATAGCTTCAGATGTAAAATTAACAGCATTTGTAATCATCATACCCGAAAAATCGACGGAATAGCGTTCCCTGTATTTTCCCAATGAAAACGCCAGTTCGGCTATGCCTTCCGCTGTTTTACAGTTCATGGGATCATCCGAATGTTTACAATTAACAACAAGGCCTTTTGCCGAATCCTTAGATGGCAGAAGCAATATGTGTGAACCTGTATTTTTTTCTCCTAAGTCGATTATTGCGTCATACCCCATATTTACATATACATTCAGGATGTATTCTTCAAACGAATTGCCGGAGAATCTGTCAACATCATCCAGTGTCACATACGTTGCAGTGGGGCGTATTCCGTCGAATGAGCCGCTGATGAGGTCTTCGCCAAACTCATATTGATCCGTCTCTTCGACTATGGGCGGGAGCAAGACATTGGCACTGAGTCGGCGCTTATTGCCAAGCAGTCTGTCTAATTTTTCATCGAAAGAACCTACTTCCCCCAGATCGGGATGCACCGCCATCGGGAGGTATACGCAGACGTTCCGGTTCTGTCCGATTCTGTACACTCTGTCCGTAGCCTGGTCTTCCTTTGCGGGATTCCACAACCTGCTTAGGTGTATCACATGGTTGGCGGCGGTTATATTCAGACCGACCCCTGCCGCCTCGGGAGACAATATCAGGACTTGGAAACCATCCTTTTGTTGAAACGCATCGATAATATCCTTCCTGCGATCCCCCGGAACTTCACCGTTTATGGGACGAGCACAATCTATGGAATATTTTTCCGATATTAGTCGCTGTACAACAAGCTGCATTTTGCGGCTGAGCAGAAAGATTAGAGCTTTCTCCCGTTTTTTCTTTATTTCATCCAAAATTGCAAAAGTCTCGATAAACCTTGCGGAACGGCTAATAATCTCATCGGCAGGCATATTTGCAAACCCGTTGTCGGAGAATCTGTTTGCATCGGGATGCAGAGATATGTCTCTTAATTTTAATATTGTACGCAGAATATGATTTTTACGTTTATTATCGGCGATGCCGCAAATCTTACGCTTTGCCGAAATCGCGGCATTCATATACTCTTCGAGCTGAGCCTCAGGCATTGCCAATTTATACTGATATATCTTCTTTTCCGGCAGCCCCTCAAGTTTATCTTCCTTCAATCTGCGCAGAAGAAGAGGCTTCAGTTCCTCTTGAAGCCTCAGCCCCAAGACCTCTCTGTCAGTCTCGGGCTTGGAAAGGGGGGCTTGATAAATTTTATTAAATGCCTTCATACTTCCAAGCTTACCGGGCTGAGCAAAATCCATGATACTCCATAAATCCACCCAGCTATTTTCAACGGGAGTGCCGGTCAGGCAAAGGCCAAAATCATACTTCATTGCCCTCACTGCCGTAGTCACCATCGCGGAAGGTGTTTTTATTTTCTGTGCCTCGTCCAGAACAATCACGCCCCAGTTTACAAGCCCGAAGGATAATTGATAATCTCGCAGAGTCTCGTAAGTGGTTAGTACAAGCGCATTATCGGGTATCGATTTTATGTCGAGCGATGACGATTTTCCCTCTTTTGAGTCTGAACTTCCGCAATTCTTCCTATCCTGATAGCGCCTTATACCGCTCCCGTGAAGCTCAATCGGGTCAGTAAAAACAGAGCTGTCAAAAAAGCGTAAATACTCGTCTCTCCAGTTGTGCAGCAGTGCAACGGGAGCTACTATCAGCATCGGCTTTCTTTGAATCGTGCTGTTTGCACCCGTTTCCCTAATCCAGCACAGAAACGCAAGCGCCTGTATCGTCTTTCCCAGTCCCATATCATCGGCAAGCAGAGCACCTTTGTACCCACTCTGCCATATTGTTACCAGCCACTTCAGCCCTTCCGCCTGGTGAGGAAATAGGGATATCTCCTTCTTCAGCGCAGAAGGAATAAAATATTCGCCTTGCCTGACTTTTTCTATTTCAGCAGCAAAATCGAGATCTTCGGAATTGTCTCGTATAATGAAAACGTTCCTGCCTATGCCCTTGTTCTTCATATTCTCCGATACTTCTTTGTAAGTGCTGCCGCTTGCTGCACCTAAGTCTATCAGTTCATCAAGGGAGGACAACATCTCTGCTGTTGCAGGCATATTTTTGCCGTTCCACTCTACGGAGGGCAGACCGTTATTCATCGCATGTAAAATCTGTTCTTTCAGAACAAGCATCTCGTCAGGCTGAACTTTGATCTTCTCGTCATCAATCACAAGTCCGGCCTCGGGCGGAAGCCAGCTCTCTTTCAAAGGAGAGAGAAAGGGAAAGACTCGGGGCTTATGTTCTCCGATTTCTTTTACCCTGTCACTGAAATTTGTAAAATCAAAAACATCCGCATCGAGAAAATTCTGAGGTGCGGCTAAAAATTCGCTCTTTTCTCTCCCGGAGAATCTGCTGTGCCTTTTCACGGCGCGAAGCCCCTCTTTTTGCTCAGGACTTAGAACAATCTTTGTGTTGTTTTCCCCACGGTAGACATTGCTGACTTCGTTTAGAGCATGAAAGCGTTTTTTGAAATTTTCCGACCACTCTGCATCAACAACATACTCACTCTCCGAATAGGATCCGTTTTCTTCCGAAACTCTCTTAACTATCGTGGGTTCGATAAGAATTTCATCATTCACCTTTGATATGCTTACAGAGAACTTTTCCGGGCGAACAACGCTCATATCCCTCAGATATGAGTCAAGGACGGTGCATGTTTTTTCGGAAAAATTCTTGATATCCAGAAAATTTATAAGGTTATTGCGGTACATCTCGTGTTTCGGTAAATTATGATCTTGATTATTGTGCTTCTCTATTGCGCAGATAAGTTCATACTGCTCTTTGACAAACATATAATTCTCATAGTCGGAAATGGACAGAAAGCAGCCCTTACGAACGGGATTTACGATGATCATTCCGTCATTTCTGCGGAATATCACGTTGTAGACCGAGGAGGCATGGCCACTAAGTTCGCCCTCCATAGAAATATCTATGATAAATGGGTATGCGGGCGGCATGGAGAGTGTCTCCGTCGTCTCCTTGTCAAGCCACGCTGCGCGGTTGTGTGGCACAAGAATGCCTCCTTCAACCTCACGCGCTTTCTCCTCATCGACAAGGCACATCAGTATTTGTGATGCGACATCGCCGATATCATCTCTAATACCGCAGTCCGCCGAAGAGTAAAATACAAAACCTTCGTTGTTGATTCTCCATTTTATATTTGAGCTCTTCATTCTTTGTACCCTCCAAAATTTAAGCTATAAACGGAATGATTGATTTGGCACAATACCGCAGTGTGATGTAATCCATTGCTTGACCGCCGCCTGCCAGACATAATTTCTCGATGAGTAATGCTTTTGCTCATAATCGCAATCGGAACGCAACTCAACTGCCAAGTACAGTTTTTCTCCGATCACAATGGGGGAGTTTGTCTTTTTCCAAACCCTGAGTGCTCCGGAATGACTCCATTCTATGAATATGTATCCTCTCATCTCAAACATGAATACGCTCTGCGCGGAAGAGGCTCCCTTTAATTCTGCGTAGCTTCTGAAGCGTTCGCTTTCCCCTCTGTCGGAGTTTCTCATGTGCATCATGCAGTTTCTGGCATCGGGCCCCAATACAACCCAAGTACAGCTTATGTGAGGAAGATATGTTTCCCAGAATTTTTTTCTGTATGCCCAGACGTCATCACGAGCGCTCTTCTCGATAAGTTCAAAAAAGGCGTCCAGGTCAAATTTTGAAACCCATCGCTTAAATATCGCACTTGCCTCGGGCGAAACTTGTGCCCACCCGATTGCCCCGGGAAAACGGGGGTCACTGAGGTGTCTTAGATAGAACTGTCTCACCTCTGTCCTTACATCCTGGTCTGCTGTATCTGCAAAGGGGATAAGGACATCGGCAGAGGCGTACAGCCCCTTCATCAATACCATGTTTTTTCCCCCATCGGGAGTTTCCAAAAGCGGGCGGAGATTGTTAAGTTTTTTGCCCATCGCAATAGCTGGGGCTTTGAAGTATGCTGCGCTGAAAACGTTTACAAAGCCGGAAGAGAGCAAGTCTTGCGACAGCCCGATGGAATCAAGAAATTCTCTGACATCGGAAACACTGTGGGCCCTGCTCACGGCAAGCATTGCCGCATCGCGTTCAAAGAGAAAAAGATTCTCCTTATACTTTTGGACAGACTTACGCTTGCTCGAGGTATCTTTAAGGTTGGTAAGAATAAATTGCCGCAACACCTCAAGCCCCTGATATGAGCTTCCGTACAAGATAATATATCTCTTTGCAAGTTTCGCAAGGACAGAGTTAGTTCTATAACGACTGCTTATTACCTCTAAGATGAATATCGTCATATTTCTATCTTCGATTATTCTCTCTTCATTCGCCACCTTAAAATCCAAAATAAAGGGCAAATACTTTACGTCTTTTGAAAAGATAACCGACGGATTTGACTTTGTATATGCTTCTTTTACTGTAAAAAACAGATCCTTTATATAGGTTGTTGCCGGCGCTATTTCCGCTTTTGCATATTTTTTTTCTATTTCTTTTATTGCCTTTATAATTTTTATCGGCAATATCGCAGGAATCTGCTTGGAGAACTCCGTTCGCATATCCCGTTTTATAAGTTCAAGCGAAGGAAGCATCGTCCTACCTCTTCTCTTTCAACTCTTTCGTAATAGTCTTTATAATTGGGGCATCGTCTTTTGTGGGCGGCGTCATTGTAAACCTAAAGGCGATACGCCTGTTCTTCATGCGCCCCTCCGCCGTGGTATTATCGGTCACCGGCCGTGTCTCGGCATAGCCGCTGCATGAAAAAAGAGGCTCATAATTTTTATTTTCCAGCGTATCCAATTTTGGATTACTGGTTCTCAGCACGGTCCAGGTGTTTATGGCTCTCTGTGTAGAGAGCTCCCAATTTGAGGCAAACCTGCGGCTGTTTCTTATGGGCGCATTATCAGTATGCCCTTCTACAAATATCGTCTCGACGGTTCCCTCATACTCCGGCTTACTAAGCACCGTCTCAAACACACGGGCAAGAAGGGGGATGACTTCATTCTTTGCCCGTGGCTTCAAATCAGCCCTTGCGGAATCGAAAAGGACTCCCTCCGAAAGGCTAAGGACGCCCTTTCCTTCGTCCACAGTAATAATTCCGTGCATATTCTTGTTTTTTTCCATCTCACTTTTTATATCTTTCAGAATTGCCTCTCGAGTCTCATTGTTGCTCGTAAGCTGTGCCGTAACCTGAGAATAGTTCAGCATATAGAATATCAGAGCCAGAATAAAAACACTGAGCAGTCCCGCCATAAGGTCACTTATACAAACGACAAAAGAATCCTCCGTGCTTTGTGTCTCGACACTTCTTCTCGTCCTTATCATTTATAAAATACCCTATCTCTTGCTGCTGCTACTGCCACTGAAATTCTCGGCAATCTTCTCAAGATTCTCAAACAGCTCTCCCAGCTCCTCGATTCCGCCTCCGATATACCCCATCATTTCCGCAACTTTACCGTCGGTCTCCTCAAGCTGTTTTTCCATATTCTTCCGAGTTACCTCACCATAATCCAGAAGTCCGTCATGCAGTTTGCCAAAGACATCATTCATATCATTCGCCAAACCGTCAAAGCTTTCCTTATACTTTCTGACGGTATCATCTGTGTTTCTGATAAGACTGCTCAAATGCTCAAGGGTTTGAGCGGACGCGTCGTTATTTTTCTCTGCCTTTGCCATAATCGTATCGCTGAACGACATGAAATCTCTCTGAGCCGCATTCAGCACGACAAGATTCTCCTTCAGACTATCCGCACTTTCCCTCACGGGAAGAGCCGCATCTTTGAAGCTGTCCGCTGTGGAATTTGCCCCGTCCATGACATCGGAACAGGAATCGAGCAGCTCCTTAATCTCCTTCACATAACCCGCCATCTCCATATTATTCACACCTGTGACAGTGGCAAAAGTCTCCGCCATCTCATTCAGCCGATTTATGGTATCTACTGCAATCTTGCTCGAACTCTCGCTTTGTGCCTTGCTCTGAGACAAAAGATTCTCCGACATAAGAGCAAACTTATCCGAAATCCCGCTTACAGTTTCCGTCAGTAACTTATTAGACTGAGACTGGGTTTCCTCAATGACACCCACAAGGCTTATAAGCTGCTCGCTGATGTCGCTAAACGTCCGATTCATCTGGCTGTTGGCAGTATTATGCACGGAGCTGAACTGAGTCACGGTAGAATCCATCGTGCTCTTAATCATGGTCATCATTTCTCCCATGTGCTCCATAATCTTAGTATTTTGCTCGCTCTGCTGCGCCGAAGACTTTTCGTAAATACCGGCCATACGGCTGGAACTCTCTTTCATCAGCGACTCAAACTGCGCGCCCATCTTACCCGACTGCTCGTTGAGATTTTTCGCGACATCTGTCGTGCTGCCGATGATATCCTTTAATTCGTCGATCTTATCTCCCACACTTCCCCTGATAGTCTCGGAAACTGCACTGCTCCCGCTGCTGTTCAGCTCCTGAATCGCACCGTGCAGCTTCTCAAGAGCAGGTTGGAGATTCTTGGTAACACCGTCATTTACTGCGTCATAAATTGACGCTGCGAGATTCTTCTCTAGCCCCTCTATGGAAGCACACAACTTTTCCAATGTGGGCTGCAAATTATTGGACACACCGTTGCTGACCGCATCACAAATCGAATTCGCAAGATCTCCCTTAAACTGCTTTATTTCGGCAGTCTGAGCGGCAAGCTCATTTCTGCTTTCCTGCAAAAGACTCTCCATACCGCAGTGTGGGAGCTTCTTGTCGATGTTGCTCTGCAGCAAAGACATTTGAACTCTTAATGTGCCGATATAACGTTTTGTAAAAAATGAGAATGGAAGTGCAATAAAAAGACCTACCAAAGAAGTAACAAAAGCGGTACTCATTCCGCCTAACATGTTTTTGACACCGGCTTTAAGAATGTCAATATTTTCAGTGCGCAAGTCCATCCCAAAAATTCCTATGCTAAGGCCCAAAAATGTCCCAAATATCCCTATACCTGTGAAATAACTCGGTACTGCATTAAACATATCGACATCCATCTCGGATGAGATAATATCGTTGTTAAAATAATAAGAAGCATCACAGGAGCGGCGGACCATCAATGTTGGTGAGGAAGAATGGGGAACACGCACTAGTGTTTTATCATATTCTCTCCATATATCGCCAACAATTTCTTCCTTTAAAATATCTTTTTTAATATTTTCATAATTTAATTGAAAATATTCTT
>CAYRAI010000063.1:0-7251 GCA_964422205.1 uncultured Synergistaceae bacterium
CCGAACTTCCGGAACTTATGCTTAACATCAAAAGATAGAAAAAATCCCGGTCTTTCGGCCGGGATTTTTATTTATATAAATACTAAAAGAAAAATATGATAAGCAGAGAGAGAGAATAAGAGACAAAAAGAGAAACAAATACCGCTGCTGAGAGCATATCCTTTGCCATGCGCACATCCTCGCGGTATGTAGATCCGAGCATTAAGTCCACAACAGTCTCAAATGCCGTGTTAATCAGCTCAACTATTATGGGAATCAGAGAGAGCAGAAAGACTGCGGCAATTCGTGTCAGAGGCAGACCGTTTGCGACAGCCAGAATAAGCACGATAAGCACGCCTTTTGTCTCGTTTCGTATCGCTTTCTCCGAAATAAAAGCGTCACGAAGGCCGTGAAGAGAGTATGAGGTTTTATCTTTTAAGGAAGTATTTTTCCATTCCGGCATTTTGTATCACCTTTATCTAAATATTAAGCGTGCGAAGCCGCACGAATATTATATATCACAGAACCGCAATATTGTTCTTGACTGTGAGAAGTTTGGACAACAAAGGCAGAAAACTGGAGTTTTATAAGATTTTTTGACGGACTGAAAAAGGTATACTACAATAGTAGGGTTATTGGTATCAAACGACGAAACTTTTATTTGGAGGTGAAATAATGAAACTTTCTGCCGTTGTTCACAGTATAGAGAAAAGAATCCCGAAAAACTGGGCTGAAGATTGGGATAATACGGGACTGGCCGTAGGTTCTCTTTCGTCTGACATAAAAGAAATAGCCTTGGCTCTTGATGTAACAGAGCAGACTGTATCTGACGCCGCCAAATCGTCACAGCTTCTTGTGACGCATCACCCCATAATATTCCGCGCTATGAAGTCAATTATCACAGATAAGCCCGCGGCAAGGGCAATCACCGATGCCGTAAAGCATGATCTTGCGCTCTATTCGCTCCATACAAATTGGGATTCCTCCCCGGAAGGCGTAAATGTCATACTGGCGGACTTGCTCGGCCTGAAAAATTCAGAAGCTTTGGAAGAGCCGAAGTACAAAAACGGAGCTTTAGGCATAGGGGCTGTCGGTTCATTTGACAAACCTCTGACTATGAAAGACTGCATAAAACTTCTTAAAGAGCGATGGCGTATTTCAGACATTGCCTCCTTCGGGGATGAGTGCAAAATTATAAGCAAAGCGGCAGTAGGTGGAGGCTCATGCGGCGATATGTGGCAGAAAGCGCTGGACAAAGGCGCGGATCTATTTATAACCTCCGACATATCTTACCACCACAGGCAGGATGCTCTCAGCATGGGGCTTAATCTTATAGAGACAGACCATGGAGAGACAGAGAGACTCTCTCTGCCGACACTGAAAAAGATAATAGAAAAAGAGACAGGACTTCCCGTAAGCATAATAGAGGAAGAGCCGGTCAAAAGAATATGACAGGAGTCGTGAACAGAATGGACGAGAAAAAGAGAATTTTCAGCGGCATGAGGCCCACAGGCAAGCTTCACTACGGACATATGGCTGGTGCTCTTATAAACTGGGTAAAACTTCAGGAAGAGTATAACTGCTTTTTCGGGATAGTAGACTGGCATGCCATGATGTCTGACTATGCCGATGTCAGCAAAGTTAAAACAAACTGCCGTGAAATACTGCTTGACTGGCTTGCAGTAGGTGTAGATCCCAACAAAGCCGCTATCTTTATACAGTCCCATGTCAAACAGCACGCGGAGATACATCTAGCCCTATCTATGATTACGCCTCTGGGATGGCTTGAACGCTGCCCGACATACAAAGAGCAGATACTTAACCTACAGAACAAAGATCTCTCGACCTATGCGTTCCTGGGCTATCCTGTCCTTATGGCCGGAGACATCCTCCTTTATAAATCATTTGCTGTTCCGGTTGGAGAGGACCAGAGCGCACACCTTGAGCTGAGCCGCGAAGTTGTAAGACGTTTCAACAATTTCTACGGCGAAGTATTCCCGGAGCCTCAGACACTCCTCACCCCGTCGGCAAAAATGCCAGGCACGGACGGACGCAAAATGAGCAAATCATACGGCAACGCTCTTAATATAGCGGACGACATGCCGACAGTGTGGGGCAAGCTTCGCACAATGACTACAGACCCGGCGCGCGAACGCAGAACAGACCCCGGCACTCCGGAAAAGTGCCCTGTATGGGACATACAGAAGTTCTTCAATAAAGACCCCCAGGAACTGCTTGAAATACACGAGGGATGCACAAAGGCCGGCATCGGCTGCGTTGACTGCAAAAAGAAACTGATGGTTCACCTCGAAAAGATGATGGCTCCCATACAGGAACGCCGTGCTGATTTTGAGAAACGCGACGATGAGCTGATGCAGATACTTGAATCCGGTGCGGCCCGTGCGCGCAAAGTTGCGGAACAGACAATGGAAGACGTATACAGCGCGATGGGAATACTCCACTAAGAGGCAGATTTGACAGATCATAACACAGAAATGGTGCATGATGAAATGAGAGAGGACAGGAGGGGCTTTGAGGTTCAGCTCGGAGACTTTTCCGGTCCTCTTGACCTCTTGTGCCATCTCGTCGAGAGCAGGGAAATGGACCCTGCTAAGCTGAACCTCACAGAGCTTGTATCTCAATATGTATCATTTCTCGTAAAGAGCAGCAGGACAACATTAAATGAAATGGCCGAGTTTTTCTCCTTTGCAAGCCGCCTGCTGCTGAGAAAAGTACACTCACTATTTCCGACTCAGCCAGATGCCGAGGATGAAAACGGTCTTGATGAAACCTATGACGAGACGGAAGAGGAGCTTCAGCGCCTGATAGAGGCCTTCCGTCCTTACAGAAATGCGGCCTCACGCCTTGAACAGCTTCAGTCTAAGAGGGAACGGAGCTTTACGAGGATACCGGACGAAGATGCAGCACCTTTTTACGATCTCGGAGACCTCTATGGGCTTGCTTCTAAGTGGTGGGAACTGCTCGACAGATATAACGAGAGCAGAAAAAGCCCATCATACGAAGATGATGACCCTTGGGATGATATACCTGATGCTGTGCCGGAAGAACGTCAGGTAGAACAGATAATGGACGAGATTATGCAGCTGATAAAGGATAAAAAAATTACACTGACAGAAATTTTGACTGAACGGGATAGAAAAATACTGATAGTAACTCTGCTGGCCCTTCTTGAAATGTCGCGCCTTGGCATGATAAACCTAACTCAGAGCGAAACGCTGGGAGATGTTGAAATTGTCTCTGCCTGAAATAAAAGAAAACGAAATGGGACTTCTTGAAAGACAGATAGAAGCGATGCTCTTTGTCTCTCCTCAGCCCGTATCATCTCAGGAGCTGGCATTGCACTTGGGTGTGACTGCCGAAAGGGCTGAAAAAGGAGTAAAAATAATAAAAGAACTCTACAAAATCGGACACGGTCTTACAATACTGAATCATGCCGGCGGATGGCAGATGGCTACGGCACCTGATTTGGCCGATACAGTCGAAAGCTTTGCCAACACAGTGGCTCTCCAACGTGTCAGACTAAGCCGTGCCGCTCTTGAGACTCTGTCCGTAATAGCTTACAATCAGCCAGTAACCCGCTCCGAGATAGAAGATATCCGCTCTGTCCGCTGTGACAGAGTTGTCGATACCTTGCTCAAACATGGTCTTGTAAGAGTAGCGGGAAGAAAAAAGAGCATGGGCTCTCCTCTGCTCTTCAGAACTACGGACAGATTTCTTGAAATATTCGGGCTTCCCGGAATTAACTCGCTTCCTACACTCGAAGAACTCCGTGACAGCGGCGGAGAAGAAAACTACAATGATGCCTTTGCCCTTATGAACGGCAGAAGCACGGAGGCAGAAGACAATGGACAGTAAAGAGACAGTAAGGCTTAACAGATTTCTTGCTATGTGCGGCATAGGAGCAAGACGTAAGGTTGAAGAATTCATCACGGCAGGCAGAGTTGCGATAAACGGAGAAGTTGTAACAGAACAGGGACGCCAGGTCTCTTTCTCGGATAAAGTCCTCTTTGACGGAGCGGAAGTATCCCCGGTGACTCCTACATATCTTATTTACCACAAGCCCAAAGGACTTCTCTGCGCCGTAGAAGACAGCCGCGAGCAAACAATAATTGACGTCCTCCCGACATCTATGGATCACCTTCGTCTCTTCCCTGTAGGGCGTCTCGACAGAGAGAGCGAAGGGCTCATAATATTGACAAATGACGGGATGTTCTCTCAAGAGCTAATACATCCTAGCAACGGAACTTCAAAAACATATGAAGTGGAGCTGCGCAAGCCGCTTGACGAGGAAAAACTCATAGAGTGGACCAAAGGTGTTGCAGTAGAGGACAGGCTGCTGAAGCCTATAAGCGTTAAGAGAATAGGCTGGAAGCCTCTGCACTGCTGGTTTGAAGTAGTGCTTGGCGAGGGCATCAAGCGAGAAATACGAATGATGGCAAGAGCTTTGGACAACGATGTCCGAAAACTTCTAAGACGCAAAATAGGCAAACTTGAGCTCAGAAATCTTCCCGCAGGCGAATTTATATCCGTCTCCAAAGATGAGCTTTGGAGTTACATAAGAAACGGTAAAATTGTTTAAAAATCACATTGCAATAAATTAAAAGTTGCCATAAACTTACAACATCAGCTATCTTAAATACGGAAAAGGAAGTGGCGCAATGAATTGTCTTCAGATTATGGCGGTAAGAGTTGCACAGAGAGAATCGACAGCGCTTGAGGTTCAAAAGCTCCTGACAGAATACGGTTGCTCCATAAAGACAAGACTTGGGCTTCACGACCAGACCGACGGGACATGTTCTCCCCACGGTCTTTTGATTCTCCAGCTCATCTCCTCCGAAGAGATATCCAAAGAACTCGCATGTAAACTTAACGCAATTTGCGGAGTCAAAGCGCAGCTAGTAGACCTTTCTGATTAACAATTTGTATATTTAAAAAAATACGGTGCCGCCGATACATTCTGCGGTGCCGTATTTTTTTGTTTATACGCCTCTGCAAGTGTTATTGCCTATAAATAACAGATAATATATAGGTAAGATTACAGTGATTATTTATTTTTGAATATTTGCTAAATAGTCAAAACTACGTAGCTTTTCGACTCTCATAAGGATAGTCTAACTTCAGACAGAGTTGGAGCGGATCTTTATATAGAAGAACGCTCAATTGAAGGAGGCAGAATCTATGAACAGCAAAGAAGCAAAGGTAAAAAAAATCAGAGGCAGTTCCAATGTTTCTTATCTCAACCGCGCGCTTGACGAAATGGTATACAGCTTTATGGAAGAACATGGAATAGAGGGACTCTCCCTTGCCATTGTCCAGGCTCCCTATATCCCTAGAAGTGTGGGATATGGAGTCTCAGACACAAAACACAGGACTCTTGCGTCTGTCAACACACTTTGGCCGGCAGGGCAGATATCACAGGCATTTGCCGCTGTTGCTGTAATGCAGCTGGCGGAACAGTCAAAGATATCGCTTGACGACAAAGCCTCGGAATACATTCCCGAACTTCCCGCTGCATGGAAGGATATTACGATTCTCCAGCTTCTCAGACATGCGTCAGGGCTTACCGACTACCGCGGAAGTAAAAAATGGAACATCGGCGGTGAGCCAAGTTTTGCCGATATCGTCTCAATGATAAAAGATGAAGCTCTGAAGTTCGCACCTGGTACGGAAGCAGAGAGAAGCGCGACAAACTTTCTCCTGCTTACCGAGATTGTGGAACGTGTCTCAGGAATGTCATACAAAGATTTTGTCACTAAAAATCAGATAGAGTATCTCGGACTGACGCACACCGTTTTTGCTGAGGACTTTTCGAAATTAAATTATGAAAACCTCGGAGAATCGGGGGGAATACACCAGTTATTCAAGAAGGATATGCTCTATGTCAACCCTGCAGAGCCTGCGAAGAGCTACGACGGAGAGGGCAATGAAATAGCTCCAATATCCTCATCAGCACTCAGAGGCTTTTCCGATATATGGGCAAGCGCTCAGGACATATCATTCTGGGATATAGCTCTTGCCGGTTCAATATTGATACACTCTCCGGAAAACAGAAAAATTATCTATGCTCCTTGGGCTCTTCCGGACGGACGCAAAGTCCCTGCATCGGCAGGCTGGCAGTTTTACGGCCACAGCGGATTTATGGACATTAAGGGTTCGATACCGGGCTACTCCTCCTATCTCAGCCGTTTTACCGACTCTGCAGAACTTGTCTGCGTAACCCTTCTTGCAAACAAAGAAGGCATAGACTTCACAAATCTCGCGCGCAGGATAGCGGGAGCATTCGGAGACCTTCTGTCGACAAATTATGACGACAACAAGCTATTCCTTTATGAAGGACAGCTCTCCGCAGATGAAACGGTAAAACGTCTTGAAAAACTTCTGAACGAGAAAAATATTCCTCTCTTCGCGAAATTCGACCATGCGAAGAATGCCCAAGAAGCAGGACTCTCTCTGCGTCCCACCACAGTTCTTGTATTCGGATCTCCGAAAGTAGGCACTGCACTTATGCAGGCAGACCAGAGCGTATCTCTGGAGCTTCCAATAAAGATATCCGTTTGGGAAGATGATAAGGGCAGCACATGGCTGGCTTTCCCGCGCATAGGCAGACTAATGGCGGAATACTCTCTAGAGACTCATCCCGTATCGGCAAAGCTAGAAATTCTGCTCGAAGAGCTGGTGCGCAAAGCCGGAGATTTCTACGCATAAGAAGGTGCAGAGAACATGGCTGATGATTACTCCGGCTTCAACAAAGAGGAAAGAATATTAAGAGACTGCCTCGCTCTCGACAGGACAATCATGGCGAACGAGAGAACTCTGCTCTCCTACATTCGCCTCTTTGTAGGTTTTATAGCTGCAGGAGCCGGCATGGTCAAGGTGTTTCCAAACTCGTACTTCTACACCGCCATGGGAATTATCTTTTCCGCGGCATCATGGCTATTTCTTATCATTGGTCTGTACCGCTGGCATTCAATGAAAAATAAACTTGCAACTGTGGCAAATAACAAAAACGACATGAGTAATAAAAAAGAACAGGAAACCAAATCTTAAAATACGTATATTTACTTATTCATCGACATATTATATACGACTAAATAAATCTATAAAAATAAATCTAAACTAAATTAGAGTAGTTGTGCTGATATGTTTTAATAAAATAATCGATGTTGACAAAGGCGGCTAAGAATGATTTAATCGATATTAAGAAGAATTATTTTTTCTAAAAACTATATAAATTATGTCTATTATTATAAA
>CAYRAI010000064.1:0-7237 GCA_964422205.1 uncultured Synergistaceae bacterium
TCTTTAGATTCTCTTCCAAACAGCCGCGGCATGCTCTCTTGCTTTTGCGTATATTTCCTCCGTGTTGAGAGTTGTAAGCTTACGGTCTTTCATAAGAACTTTGCCGTTTGCAACAGTTGTCACTACAGAACGCCCCGATGCTCCGAAGAGCAGGTGCCCGTTTATATTTTTCTCGCTCAAAGCAGTCGGAGGCATGTAATCCAGCACAACAATGTCCGCCGCGCAGCCGCTCGCTATTTTCCCGAGCTTGACAGGGAAACAGCGCTCCGCAATAGCCGCGTTTTTGTCAAACAGCATTGAAGGCAGCTCGCACCAACCAACATTGGGCTGAGCTTTTGAATGCTTGCAAAGGGCGTTGCCTATTTTATAAGACTGGAGCATGTCGCAGACATATCCGTCTGTTCCGAGTCCAACCGTGACTCCCTCTTCAAAGAGCTTCGGAATGTCAGCTGCTCCTACTGCATTGCCCATGTTTGACTCGGGGTTGTGGACTACCGCAGTTGAGCTTTCCGCCAATATTCTTCTCTCTTCGTCATTGATGTGGATGCAGTGGACAAATATCGAATTCGGCCCTGTTATTCCGTATTCTCTGAAACGCTCCGCTATTCTCTTGCCGTGCTTTGCCTCGCACTCCTTCTCGTCCGCAGGACCTTCCGCGACATGGACATGGTAGCCCGCATCTCTGTCGCCCATTGCCTCGCGGCACTTTGCAAGAGTGATGTCGCCTATGGTAAAGGATGCGTGAAGTCCAAACTTGCCCGATATCATCGGGTTATTTTCCTTCTTCGCCCAGTCGATGAAACGGATATTTTCCCTTATCCCCTCATAAGCTATTCTCTCTCCGTCTCTGTCCGAGACTTCGTAGCAGAGCGACGCGCGTATTCCCGCTTCCGCCGTGGCCTCTGCTATCACTGATAAGCTGTCCGTAACGGAGTTCGGGCTTGCATGGTGGTCTATTATAGTTGTGCAGCCGCACTTTATAGCGTCTACAAGAGCGGTCATAGTGCTGTAATATGTGTCTTTAAGCGTCAGAGCCTTATCAAGCTTCCACCAGAGGCGTTCCAAAACCTCGCCGAAATTCTGCGACGGGTCTCCGGGAGGGGTGAAGCCTCTAGAGAAGGTGCTGTAAAAGTGCATGTGAGAGTTAATAAAGCCGGGCATTATTATCCCGCCCTTGGCATCTATAAACTCGGCCATCGGGTACTTTGCGCGCACTTCGGAAGTAGTGCCTACCATCCGTATTGCGGTTCCTCCTACCGCGACACAGCCGTCGGCGATAAAAGGTCTGCTTTCATCTCTTGTCACAAGCTTTCCGTTTCCGATCAGCAACATATACATTCCTCCTTCTCACCGGTAAAAACTAATAAAACAGCGGCAGAAAAGACGGCATTGTCTCTGCCGCCGAGTCTCCTGCCGCCTGCATCGCACAAGAACTTGCATGTCTCTACTTTAGCAGAGCTATAGCCTCTATTTCGACAAGAACATCCTTGGGAAGCCTTGCAACTTCGACACATGAGCGTGCCGGTGCGTTTTCTGTGAAATATTTTGCGTATGTTTCGTTAACCTTGCCGAACTCGTTCATATCTTTGATGAAGACGGTAGTCTTTACGACATCGGCGAAGGTGAGTCCCTGACTCTCAAGCACTGCCTTCATATTTTTAAGTGCCTGCTCTGTCTGACACTGCACACATCCCGGAACAACAGTCATTGTCGCCGGGTCAAGGGGAATCTGGCCTGACAAGTAGAGGAATCCGCCTGCTTTTATTGCCTGTGAGTATGGTCCGATTGCTGCCGGTGCGTTTACTGTGCTTATAACTTCTTTCATAGTGAAATTCCTCCTGTGCTTTATATTGGAAAATTTGTGCAATTCATCATGTTGATATTCTACACTATTCTTGCCCTCTTGTAACAGATATCATACCTATTTTTTATGCTATTATTGTAACCGCGCTCTGCTGCAGCCAAAAGAGTGGCGGAAACGGAGGAAGCACATCTTGTACAAAAGAGTAAAAGCTTTTTTAAAATTTGCAGATGCGATAAACCCCGGAGTCGGGGCAAATCTCATTGCCTCCTCTCTTATAGGAGCTCTTAAGCTTGCCGCCGTACGCAAAGACGTCGCATTGGGCAATATGAGAATAGTATTTCCCGACAAAAGCGAAAAAGAGCTGGCCGCGCTTCTTGCGGAGTCATATGAATCCATGGTTTGGACAGGCATAGAACTGATGTCATGGCATAAAGACCCATCTCTTATAAACAAATGGACAGTAAAGGCAGAGGGGAAAGAGTACCTCAAAAAAGCATTTGAGAAGGGAAAAGGAATAATAGCCATTTCCGGCCACTTGGGCAACTGGGAGCATGCCGCCGCATGGATGGGCTATAACTACGGAGGAACTGGAATAGCGCGCCATTCAGACAGCCCCGTGCAAAAAGAACTCATATCCGAACTCAGAGCTGTATCAGGCTTAAAAATATTGGGCAAAGAAGAATCAATGACAAAAGTCATATCCATTTTGAGAAAAAATGGCATAATAGGGCTGCTTTCCGACCAACATGCCGAGAATGAGGGTATAAAAGTGCCGTTTTTTGGGCAGGTAACAGGTACAGTGGTGGGAGCCGCAGTATTTGCATACCTTACCGGAGCTCCCATAATACCGGTACAAAGCATAAGAATAGCGCCGTTTAAATTTAAAATTGTTATTGATGCTCCTGTCGAATGGACGAAACTTGCCGACAGAGACAGCACAGTAAGAAAGACTACGGAGATAGTTAACAAAACTCTCGAACGGATGATACTGCGCGCACCTGGGCAGTGGCTGTGGCAACACAGACGCTTTAGAGAACTGTGTGAAGATTAAGCCCCCTTTTTCAGGCAGAGTCAATGCCCTAAAAAGGGGGGGAAGCAAATCACGCTTTTTTGATCTGAGCGGCGGGATTGTCGCAGACTAAAGTGCCTGCTATCGCAAAATTGTCATTCTTCATCTCATTGATAATTATGCGCACGGAAGATTCTTTCACTTCCATAGTCTCGCAGAGGACTTCCGTCATCTTTGTCACCATAGCGCGTTTCTGGTCGAGGGTACGTCCCTCTTTAATATTTACGACTACGATAGGCATAGCTTCATCTCCTGTTATTGGTATAAAATATAAGCAATATAGCTATTTTAGCTTATTTGCGTGAGGTGTCGATATGGAAAATATGATGAGAATATACGCCTTCTGCGCTTTTTGGATAGGAGCTGTAATAGGCTCTTTTATAAACGCCGCGGCGATGAGAACTGTAAGCGAAAAAAAATGGTGGGGCAGTGAGCGCTCTGTATGTGATTCATGCGGCAGAGTTCTGACCTCGCCCGACTTAATCCCGGTCATATCCTACATAGTTCTCGGAGGCAGATGCCGCTCCTGCAAAGCTAAGATACCAATGCGCCACATTGCTGCGGAAGTAGTCCTAGGTATTTTTGCAGTCTTTTTCTTTCTGCGCTTCGGCCTCTCATACAAGCTGCTCTTCGCCGCTTTAATGCTTCCGTTTCTGCTCTTCCATGCTCTCACGGATATAGAGTGCGGCTACATCTATGATTCATGGGCCGTAGCGATGGCAGTGACCGCCGCCGCTCTCAGGCTTACCGGAGGATTAAGTGCCGTAATAGACGGAGCTTTGGGCGCGGCATTAGGATTTGGCTTTATAATTATAATCATACTAATCAGCCGCGGAGGTATGGGATTCGGAGATGCCATGCTCATGATGGGAATAGGAGCCTTTCTTGGGTGGAAAATGACTGTAGCTGCTCTCTATTTCGGCTTTATATCCGGGGGCGTTGTCGTAATTCCCCTTCTCATTATGAAAAAAGTGAGCCGTAAAGACTCCGTTCCCTTAGGCCCGTTTCTTGCTTTCGGAGCCGCCGTTTCTATGGCGGCAGGTGCTTACGCTCTTGAAAAATTCGGTATCATCGTGCCGTGGCCGTGGTTCTTATAATACAAGTTATACAAAATCGGAGGTAACACAATGTCAGAGATAACAGCACCTTACGCATCATCGATGAACCCTTTCAAATTCCGTATGCCGCGTGAAATAGTATTCGCATCGGGATGTTCGGGGCTTACAGTCGAAAAATTAAAATCCTTAGGTTCAAAACGTCCTCTCTTCGTTACCGGCAAGTGCATGGCAAAAAGCCCGCGTCTTGCAGTAATGATGGATGCGGTAAACGACATGGGACTGAAATGCGGACACTGGGGCAAAGTACTTCCCGAGCCGCCTGTGAAGCTTCTGAACGAGGCTGTCTCATTCATCAGAGATGGAGAATATGACGCTCTTGTTGCTTTCGGAGGAGGAAGCTCTATGGACTTCGTCAAAATGGCTGCTGTCCTTGCGGAACATCCCGAAATAAATGTCTCTGATGTGACAGGCAACGACAAAGTCCCGTTCCGCGGACTCCCCACAATAATGATACCTACTACGGCGGGAAGCGGTTCGGAAGTATCTGCAGTCGCTGTATTCTCATTTGAAGAAGAACAGACAAAAAAAGGAATATCAAGCGGAAACCTAGTTGCAGACATAGCTCTTGTAGACCCTGCTCTGACACTGCCGCTGCCTCCTGCAATAACTGCGGCATCAGGCATGGACGCTCTCGTTCACGGAGTTGAGGCATACCTCTCTCTGGGTACAAACCCATTCACTCAGGACTTGGCTCTTACATCAATAAAAGCTATATCATCAAACCTTGCAAAGTGCGTAAAAGACGGAAGCGACCTTGAAGCGCGCGAGCAACAGGCATACGGAAGCATGGTGGCGGGAATGGCATTCTCCATGTCGGGTACTGCGGGAGTACACGCTATGGGATATCCTCTGGGAGGAGAATTTCATATTCCGCACGGAGAGGCTAACACAGCGCTTCTGCGCTGGGTAATGGAATACAACCTCGAAGGATGTGAAGAAAAATTTGTTCCCGTAGCGAAAGCAATGGGAGCTTACGACTCCGAAATGACGGCAAAAGAAGCGGCTCGTTCCGCCTTAAACGCAATGATAGCACTGGGCGAAGAAGTTGGAGTAAAGACCCGCCTGCGCGACTTCGGCATACCCAAAGACGCTGTGAAGAGAATGGCGGAATCCGCAATGAACGAGACACGTCTTATAAACAACAACCCGAGAAAAATGGACGTAAAGTCCGTTGAAGAAATATACACAAAAGCATGGTAATGCGAAATCTCAAAACGGGGGAATAACAAGATGAAAAAAATATTAACAGCGGCAATATTCGCACTTCTCATAACAGCATCGGCAGCGCTTGCCGCTGACATAATGCTCACAACTCCGACAAAGACCGGCGGCCCTTCGGTACTTGAAGCGATATCAAACCGCCAGTCTGCGACGGTCTTCGCAAGACGAGATGTTGACCTCAAAGAACTCTCGACAATACTCTGGGCCGCAACGGGAAAAAACAGAGAACCAAAAGGCTGGACAATCCCCCTGGCAATGGGACAGTCTCCCTACGTCTCTGTCTACGTAATAACAAAAGACGGGTGCTTCCTCTATGACTGGGAAAAAGGAATGCTCAAACAGACAAGCGACAAAAAAATGCTCACCAAAGCCGGAACACAAGCCTTTGTGGGAACAGCTCCCGTAATACTCGTATTCACCACAAAAGGCAGCGGCCCCAGAATAGACAACTGGGCGGAAATAGCAGTAGGAGCAATGTCACAGAACGTCTACCTTGCGGCGGAAGCATTGGACATGAAGACAAGATTCGTAGTCTCATTCAACAAAATGGCGCTGATAGACGCACT
Source organism: uncultured Synergistaceae bacterium (assembly GCA_964422205.1). GTDB lineage: Bacteria > Synergistota > Synergistia > Synergistales > Synergistaceae > CAZNYN01. The sequence goes on from CAYRAI010000064.1 coordinate 5,779, forward strand.
GAACATAGGCCCTCTTTCAAGAATAATAGCAATAATGCCGATAGGATATTAAAACGAAAATCAGCGGGCAATCACAGTGCGGAAGTCGCTTCGCGGAAGCTGCTTCGCGTGAAACATGGTGAAATGCTTGCTCCGCATTGCGTGAAGTATTGGCAAGCAAAATCTGAATTTAGCTTTTTAATCGTCTCCCGGCAAATTCTCGCCCTTCTCGTCTTCCCGCAACGCCCCTGTGCGCGGCAAAGTGTCGTTGGTTTTGAACCTTTAGGAGTTTAGAACCAAAGCCGCTTTACCCCGCACAGGAGCATAGCGGGGAGACGAGAAAGAGCAAAAACATAGACTAAATCTGGGTTTAGCTTTTTAATCGTCTCCCCGCAAATTTTCAGTGCGGGGCAAAGTGTCGTTGGTTTTGAACCTTTAGAGGCTTAGAACCAAAGCCGCTTTACCCCGCACAGACCCGCTGCGGAGATACGAGAAGGGACGAAAACAGGGTTGAAATCTTGGCTTTTCTTTCAATCTGTTGAGAATCGCACTCCCATCATTTGCCAATAGACCTCTTTGAGCCTCTCTATTTATATGCAGATATAGTTTTTTCTCTCTATTTACAGTATTAACAAGATTTTACTTTTTATTTCGCAAATTTTAAATTTGGTGCTTGTATCACAGACGATAGTGCGATACAATGTCTTGGTGTTTATCCCCGCTTGCACATTTGTTATTTGTTTTGTGAGTGGCTGAGAAAGGGGGGAATGTAGATGACCACCGTAACCAGACGCGACAACGAGTCGATAGAAGACGCACTTAAGCGTTTTAAGCGCGAGCTTCGCAAGGTGGGCGTGCTTCGTGAAGCTAGGAAGCATGAACATTACGAGAAACCCAGCGAAATCAAGAAGCGTAAGAAAGCTGAGATGGCTCGAAACAAGGGTAGGAGGGCTGATTTCTAGTCATGACTAATCTTGTGCAGCAGATCCAAACAGATATGGTTGCAGCGATGAAAAGCAGAGAAGAGACAAAGCTCTCAGTCATTCGTATGCTCAAGTCGGCTGTGCAGCTTGCCCAGGTTGAAAAGGGCAAGGACAACCTGCTTACAGATGATGAAGTTTTGGTCATAGTACGCAGGCTCATCAAACAGCGCAATGAAGCCGCAGAGATGTATAAAGCCGGAGGAGCGTTGGACAGAGCGGAAGCAGAGCTTGCAGAAGCAAAGATTCTGGAAGTTTATCAGCCCGCGCAGCTGTCCGATGAAGATTTGGCAAAGATAGTGGCAGAAACAGCGGCTCAGGTCGGAGCCTCAGGGCCGAAAGACATGGGCAAATTGATGGGTAAATCAATCGCTGCCGTTAAGGGACAGGCTGACGGCAACAGAGTCAAAGAGCAAGTCCAAAAATACTTGGCTTCGCTGGCTTAAATAAGCATCCCTGTTAAATATCGAAGCGCCGGACAACAGTCCGACGCTTTTTTT
>CAYRAI010000065.1:0-6753 GCA_964422205.1 uncultured Synergistaceae bacterium
TAAATCAGAACTTCCGTTCCGTCAAATATAACTTTGTCGTCGACTTCAATGCGCGGATTCCACATTAAGAGGTCATAATGTGTCGGTGCCTTAACTGTGCCGCCCAAGGTTATGCTTGTTCCTATTCCTATATGAGCTGTTCCCACGACACCTTCATCTTCGAGCATAATTCCGCACAGCCTGCATTTTGGATTAAGTCCAAGCCCCAGCTCTGCGACGTTAAAACAGTTCGGGTCATTGTGGCTTTCCAAGTCTTTTCTTAGAATATCGGCCTGTTTACCGCCTTTTATACTTGTGATAAAACCATCCTTAACTTCGGCAATGACCGGTTCGTTAAGCACTCCTATTCCCAAATACGGGATACTTGCATCGGCAACGATACGTCCGTTTGCCGAGCCTTCAACGGGAGAAGAGTTGGCCTCCACGGTAGGGATAGTAGAGAATTCGCCGGGTTCGACAACACAATAAAGAGCATTGCCGCGCCGCCCCGTGATGTCCAGCCAAAGGTCAGTTCCTCCCGGTGTTGTAAGGTGAATTTTACTGCCGTTCGCAAAAGCATCTGCTACTCCCTTACATACCGGCTTTACAGCTTTAAAGTCCGCTTCTATTCCGCCTTTTATCAGCATTTCTTCTGTGAAATCGGTAAGAACAAGAATTCTTGCGCCGTTTTGTGCTGCCTCTTTAACAGCATATGTATGAGTAACGGAGTAACTTACCGGAATTAATATTACATCGGCATGTTTCATAGATTCGGCAATAAGTTTAGGCGGTTCCTCACCTGCTTTTTTTCGAGGTTTCATTACACTGACTACGACCTCGCCGCCGCGCTCCACAGCAGCAGCCGCCAAAACTTTCGCAATGCCCTCCTGGACCATGTCTGTAATGATAAGAACGGTTTCCCCGGCCTTAAGAGAGACACAGTTGTCCATGATAGTTTTTGCTCCCTGCATCATCAGTGCTTCCTTCATGTGCAAAACTAACACTCCTTTCGATGGATTGAAAACCAATACGGTCTTGGGAATTTGTACAACTTATAGTATAATACTACAAGTATTAAAAAATTTGTCAAGAGATTTTTTCTTTTTAACAATGAGTACATATAAAATAATAATATTCAGATATCGACGCGCTTGCGTAGGTCACGGCATGAAGGTAGTATACATATCAGAGGGATATAGAGAGAAGGATGTACAATGGGACGGGTTGTGGAGGTGTCAGAAATAAGTCAAATTTCAAACAGCTCATTACGCTCAGAAAGGCTGTCATCACAAATATCAAAGATGATTCTTTCCGAGATACAGTCAGGTCAGCTTAAGCCCGGTGACAGGCTGCCTGCGGAATCCGCACTTGCTGAGAAATACGGAGTCAGCCGCACTATTTTAAGAGAAGCCGTAGCAAGCCTGAAAAACGATAATATACTTGAATCGCGTCAAGGGCGCGGTATATTGGTAAAAAGCCCAAGCAGCCGCCAGGCTTTTAGGTTTTCCGATGTCTTTGAAACGATATCAATGGAAGAAGTAAACCATTTTTACGAAATGAGAGCGCTGCTTGAATCCGAGGCCGCATCACTTGCTGCTATCAGAAAAACAGAAGATGATATTGCCGCAATAAAAAAGGCACTGCATGAGATGGAAACTGCCGTTGAATCAAATACACTTGGAGACAGCGCGCATTCAAACTTCAACTCGTCAATAGCCGAAGCAAGTCATAATCCGGTTTTAATACAGTTTCTCTATTTTTTGCAGAGCAAACTGCATGATTTGGCAATTGATCTCAGAATAAAAACCATGACTTCACCGGAGAGAGCACACATTGTGCTTCTAGAGCACCAAAAAGTTGCGGAAAGCATACTTTCCGGAAATTCGGCAGAAGCAAAAAATGCCGTAACCGAACATTTGAAAAACGCAGCAAAAAGAGCCGGGATCGAGATTCTGGGAAAAGGATAAGCGATATATATTTTTAACAAATAATACTATAAACATGAGATGTTGGCATTTTACTTAGTGTCAGCATCTTACTTTATTTGCGGTAAAAAAATTTTTACTGTCTTCCATACGTCCCCTATGTAACCTAAAATAGAGATTAGAATAACAGTATAAGAAAGATGCTGAAAGCATGTCTTTCGTCCCCATTTTGGACAGAAGAGTGCGAGAGCTGACATTTCTCTATGATAAACAAATATCGCTTTAAAAGATGGGTGTTGGAAGTGGCTTTTAGTATTCTTAATAATGTCATCGGGCCCATTATGCCGGGCTCTTCCAGCTCGCATATCGCAAGGCCGTACCATATTGCGAAGCTTTTTGGGGGCTTTGCCAAAAAAACCATGCATAAAGGGGCATATCCTCTGTAATATCAAGGATTTATCCCCCTTTATATTTTGTAAATCAGCGTAGTGTACAAATTTAACGAATGTGAAATAATCACATCTGTATCCTTAAACACAATACAAATTAACACCGTGGCGCAAATTATAGAATACCGAAACTGAGTTCAATTTTATAAAGCTGCTTATGCCCCTGCACCTGCATGCGCATAAATATGGTGCGGCCCCATATAATGTTTTCTTTGTGGTATTATTAACTTTGAGTACGTATCGGCAGGAGGGGTAATATGTCTTTGCAGTCGGCAGAAGAAACTGCATATAACGAAATAATAAATATGATTATCATGCACCAGTATCCGCCCGGTTCTGCCGTTGTCGAGTCTCAGATAGCGGAAAAATTGTGCATGAGCAGAACACCTGTCAGAAACGCCCTAAAGCGGCTTATATCGGACGGGCTTCTTGACTGTACCTTAAACAAGGGCTGTTCCGTCCCCAACCTTTCGAGGCGCGACCTTGACTGTCTTTTTGATTTCCGCAGTCTTGTCGAGCCCGCCTGTGCGAGGGAAGCGGCAATAAATTACTCTCCTGCCTATAAAGACGAGATAGATTACTTGATAGAGGAAGAAAACACCTGCCTGCGCACTAAGGTTGGGGAGCTTCACATTATCAATGAAAAAATGCACACTCTGACTGTGACTCTTTCCGGCAACAACTACTTTCTTCACTCAGTGAAGCAGGTGACTTGGCGCTGTCAGCTTTACTTATTTTTCTTTGACAACTTCTACATGAGCAAAGGGGCGGAAAGCACCTCTTACTCAGAGAATTTTAAAAGCCCCTCTCAGCATTTAAGGCTCTTTGCCGCAATAAAGGACAAGAATCCCGATGAAGCGGAAGCCGTTATGAGGGAGCACATAGCCTCTACTTATAATATGCTTACTCAGAACAAATGGTACTCATAAGCGGCTCTATACTTAATGCGGAATACACATGGCATCGACGGGGGCTGGTTTTTCGCTCCCGTCTGTTTCATTTGCTATGGTGTCGGACTGTTTAATTTTTAAAAATACCGAAAGAAAATTAAAGGACTCATGCCGGCAGGGTATGTCCTTTGATGCTATTTTCGTTTCACAAAGTTTTCTCTGTGCGCAGTGCAGGAGTATTCCGCTTTTGTAAATTTTCCTCTGGCACAGCAGTTTATGAATTATCGGATAAAAATTTGTCGAATTCTTCGCGTGAAAGAGGTTTTGAGAAGTAATATCCCTGTCCTATGAGACAGCCCCACTCTGTTAATCTGCTGTTTTGTCTCTCTGTCTCGATTCCTTCGCATATAGGCTTTATGCCTAAGTGGTTGCAAAGGTTTAATATGCTTCTGACTATAAATATGTTGCTGTCGTCTGCCATGTCTCCGTTTATAAAGCTTCTGTCTATTTTCAGATAATCTATGTGGAAATCCCTAATTACGCTCAGAGATGAGTATCCGCAGCCAAAGTCGTCTATCGCGACTGAGAAGCCGTAAGTTCTGAGTTTTTTTATCTGTTCTATGCTGTCCTCGATATTTTTGATTATAGAGGTTTCCGTCATTTCTATCTCCATGTAGTGAGGGGAGACATTATACTTGGCGCAGATGTGGATGAGAGTGTCGGCAAAGCCCGGGTCCAGCAGGTGTCTCCACGAGAAATTGACGGCGATAGGGACTATTGTGCGCTTCGATGCAAGGTAGTCTCTCACCGTTTTGCAGCACTGCTCATACATGAAGTAGTCTATTTCTTTTACAAAGCCGTTGCGTTCAAAGAAAGGTATAAAGCTGTCCGGGCAGAGCAGACCGCGCTTCGGGTGCTGCCATCTGACAAGGGCTTCTGCGGAGCATATTTTCATTGTGCGCATGTTGTACTTAGGCTGGAAGTATGGTACGAATTCGCCGTTTCGCAGTGAGTTCCACATCCGGCTTTCAAATTCCGCCTCGTTCCGTCTTCTTGCGAATATTTTTTTGTAGTATTCGTCCTCGCCGGAGAAGAGCCTCCAGCAATTTTTACCGCTTTCTTTGGCACAGGTTATGGCTGTATCAGCATCGCTCATGAGCGATGCCGCACTGTCGTAATTTCCGCGGGATACTGCGGCTCCTATGCACACTGTCAGGTATGTGTCTATCGGGCAAATCCCTTCGGTTCTCATATTTGTCTCGGATATTTTTTTGAGTATGTCTTCTATGAGGTGTGAGAGGTTTTCCTTGTCAGTCACGCCGTACACGGCTAGAACAAACTCTTCTCCGCCAGTACGAGCCGCAGCTCCTATGTTTGTGACTGAGGAGGAGAGTATTTCCGCTATTTTCTTAAGAGCCATGTCTCCCGCAGGACGGCCGAAGCTGTCGTTGAAAAGTTTAAATGTGTCTATGTCGACTGATATTACGGCAAGGTCTTTTTTCTCACTGAGAAGCTGTTCCGTGTACTCTTCAAATGTGGGGCGGTTAAGTATCTGAGTAAGGTAGTCCGTCTCTGTCATTCTCTGAAGTTCGGCGTTCTGCCTGCGCAGGTTGCTGAAGGTGTTGTTGACAAGGTTGGCGAAAGCCCTCATCTCATAGGAGCCCTGAGGTTCAAGGTGTACATGTGAATTTGCTGCAAGTTCTTTAAGAGCTTTGGAGTAGGTTCTCGTAGGTCTGTTTATGAGCATGTAGTATGCCGCTATTACAAGCATGAGCGGCAGGAAGAGCATGGTGTTGAGCAGTATGGCGCGGCTCATATATTCCTGCGTGTGTGAAACAGCAGCCGCTGTGCTTTTTTTGTGCCTCTCCGCTGCCAGAGAACGGCATTTATCCACGTTGTTTATAATTTGCTGTTTTTGAAGATTGTACATAGGGCCGAAAACATAGTATGTCGCCTTGTCAATCTTGGCAAATGGGGGTAAGGCGTCATCCTCGTACGAGAGGCTGTATGAAGCTACTTCCGGAGGCATTTGGCTCTCCGGCATGTCGGAGGCTGTCGCTACAAGCTTCATCGCCCAGCGCTCTTTTTCCGCCAGAGCGTCGGACAATTTCTTAGCCTCGGAGGCATATTTTATCTCATCCTCTTTAGCTCCTAAAGCGCGCAGCTTTTTTATTGCGTTTTCTCTTCTTTGCGTCTTGTTGATCTCGTCCCAGTAGGCTTGCATGTAAATGGGATTCCTTGTTGTCACATAGTGCCAGACTTCCTGAGTAAGGTAGTCGGAAGCGTCCATTATTATGTTGATTTGACGCTGAGTCTCCCTGCCATTGTACTCAATAGAGCTTTCTTCCATGTGGAGACGTGAGATTTTGCTGAGGGAAGATGTTGAAATAACAATGAGAATGACCGCGGCCACAAAAAGGGACGCAGTTAAAAAGTGTATGCTTGGTGAGTATTTCTTAATGTTCATATAATTTATCCGCCATTTCGGTCTATAGTTCATTTTTGCGCTAAACATATTTTAAAAAATTTCAGAAACATGACCATTCTAATATTCCTGCATTCACATGTCAACAAAGATAATTAGAATAAAATAAATATTTTATTGAGAAAAATTATAAAATATCAAATAATCATATGCAAATGGTTAATTAACTTTAAAATAATACGGCATAATATAAATTTACATAGGAGAATATTCCTTTTATGTCATGTGTTATGCTACAAAGAAGTAGACTGTAACGTAGTGACATACGGAACCTCCTATGACAAAGAGGTGAAAAAGCTCATGTGATCCGAACCATTTGAGCTTGATATCGGGTTTTTCAAAGCCGTATATTAGACCGCCGGCTGTGTATATAAGGCCGCCCGCGGCAAGCCAGAAGATTCCCCACGGGTGCAGATTTGCGGCAAGCGGCTTTATCGCGCATATACAGACCCACCCCATAGCAAGGTAGAGACCGCAGGATATGGGGTGAGGCGCGTTCATCCAGAAAATTTTCATGAATAAGCCGAAAACGGCAATTCCCCAGACAGCGGCAAGCATCCACGTGCCTATGGGATGCCCCAGAGTGAGCACGCAGATTGGTGTATAAGTTCCGGCTATGAGGAAAAATATCGCTATGTGGTCAACTTGCCGCATAATGGCCTTTGCTCTTGCTTTGGCATCATCAATCCAATGATAGACGGCGCTTGCGGAGTAAAGCAGTATCATGGAAACTCCGAATACAAGGACAGATGCGAACTCTTTAAGCCCGCCCGCATGAAATGCGTAAATTGCGAGTTTGACACATCCCACAAGAGCCAGCAGAGCCGCGGCAAAGTGAGTTACAGAGCTGGTTATCTCTCTTTTATCACTGCTCATGTAAAAGTTGAACATATATCTCTCTCCCGTTGATATTCGAAATTATTTATTTTTATGACACTCTCTCGCGTACACGATAATCATCCCAATTAAAAGAGATTAAGTCAAGGTGGCTAACAGTGATTTCCTAAGTTTTGAAAAGTATTATC
>CAYRAI010000066.1:0-6693 GCA_964422205.1 uncultured Synergistaceae bacterium
CAGGGAGAAGAGCAGCTCTGTCATAAGCCTCTATGACAAAACCCCATCCCATCGCCTCCAATGAGAGACGTGCCGCAAAAGATTTAGAAATATCTCCCTCCATGTCGGAAAACCTGTTTGCGGGAACGGTGTGTCCCAGCTCGTCAAAAATTTTTGGCATAAATTCGGCCTTTGTCATAGCATATGCCGAAGATGAGAGCAGAGGACAGGAAAGAACGGCGCATATTACGGTAAGTTTTAGAAATTTGCTAAAATTAAATGTCATCATATCTTAATAATAGTATTGACACAAAGAAAGCTAATCAGTATAATTACCCGTGTTCGTAAGAACATTGACCGTGGGGGTATAGCTCAGCTGGGAGAGCGCTTGAATGGCATTCAAGAGGTCAGCGGTTCGATCCCGCTTATCTCCACCATGAATATTCAGTCCTAAACCGATTGGTTTAGGACTTTTTTATTTCTTCTCTCTATTTGAATCCGCCGCAAACTTGTACAAATATCCAGCCGTAGTATCAGAGTTTTATTTGACATTGCTGCGTGCGCTGGCTATTATGTAATTGTTTATAATATCTTAATATTATTTTTCAATAGTCTTAATATCTGTTCATTGAGGAGGCAGAATTATTGAAATTTAAAACAGAGTTTGCAATATACTTTGTTGTCCTTGCTCTGTTCTCCGCTGTTACGGCCTTCACTCTTCTGGAGAGCCGCAGGAGAATTGCAGATAGCTTTTATATAAATATGGCAGAAAATGCTCAGGGTATGGCTACTGTTCTTGCTAGGTGCGCTTTCCTGACTGACAGAGACTATAAAGAACTGAAGGAATGCACCTTCTTGGAAGCAATGGATCACCCTGCGACTAGACTTCTTATCGAGCGGACAAAAGACCTGGGAAAAATATGCAATATCCGTTATGTATATGTGTTTGCGCCTCTCAGCGATTCTGAAATAAAATACCATGTTGACAGTACTAACGCGTCATTTTACGATGCCAAACCCGGAACCCCTCTCAATCTTGTATGGCTTCTTGATGTGCTCTGCGATAAAAATGACCTTAAAAAGGTGGATACGCCGGAAAAAAGAAAAAAGTATTATTCGGATATAAACAGGTATTCTTTCATACGTCAAAATCTAAAAGTTGTCATAGAAAACAGGAAGAGCTCTTATGAGCATAGTGTCGACGAATGGGGAGATCTCATAACCGGATATGCCCCCATTTACACTGTTGAGGGGACTTTTGTTGGAATGTTGGGTGTCGATATATCAATAGACAGTTATGTGAAGATTTGGCACACGTCATTTACGAAATTGCTTGTAGCTTATGCAATGTCTTTTACGATGTTCCTCTTTTTAATGCTTATAATATACAGAAAATTCCGCATAACCGACAGAAATGCCAAGTACACGGATTCTCTGACGGGAGCGTTCAACCGCCGCTACCAGGATGATAACTTAAGCTGGATATTGGCACGTCCTCCATTCAGCCAAAGTAAATTTATTTCGTTTATAATGATAGACATGGATCATTTGAAGGATATAAATGATACATACGGCCATGCTTATGGGGATAAGGTTATTAAAAAGCTCTACTCATGTCTTTCCGAAGTAATGGAGGGTACTGAAAGTGTCATTATCAGGTGGGGCGGCGATGAATTTATATCCGTAACGGGAACGGAGAGAGAGGAAGAGCTGGATTCGCTGCTGTGCTCTCTCTGCGGAAAGATAAAAGAGAATGGCATTGAAAAGAAGGGGCATGTCAGCGTCTCTATAGGATGCCGTACCGTGCCCCGCGAAAAGCTGAATCTGTCTGATATAGAGAGGTATATAAGGGCTGCCGACGAGGCTCTCTATGAATCCAAGAACAATGGAAGAGACCGGTTTACCGTGACATCAGAATAGTAATAAGCGGCACAATATTTGAAGGGAAGTTTTGTATTGACCGGTGCTCTTGACGTATTAAAAAATGTATTCGGATATTCCTCTTTCAGACGCGGACAGGAAGATATTATAAACAGGATAACCTCTGGGCAGGATGTCCTTGCCGTTATGCCTACGGGAGCGGGAAAGTCTCTCTGTTATCAGATACCTGCTATATTGAGCGAAGGCACTGCTATTATTATTTCTCCTCTTATATCCCTAATGAAAGATCAGGTTGATTCCCTCGTGCAAAACGGAGTGAGGGCCGCCTCGATAAACAGCTCCATGAACTGGGATGAAGTTTCTGACATCTTCCGCCAAGTCCACAGAGGTGAACTTTCTATGCTCTACATAGCCCCGGAACGCCTTGAAGGTGAAGGTTTTCTTGAGTTTTTTAATTCGATAGAGGCTGGGCTTGTAGTTGTCGATGAGGCTCACTGCGTTTCACAGTGGGGGCATGACTTCCGTCCTGCTTATTTAAATATAGCTCCGGCAATAAATTCGCTGTCCAAGCGTCCTGTCGTAGCTGCCTTTACCGCTACTGCGACACCGGAAGTCAGAGATGATATAAGTTCCCAGCTTGAACTTAAAAATCCTTACATGATAACCACAGGTTTTGACAGGGAAAACCTGTTTTTTCGTGTTGAGCATCCTACGGATAAATTCTCATATCTTCTCGACTATATAAAGAAAATTCCAAACGCATCCGGTATAGTTTACTGCTCTACTAGGAAAAATGTGGAATCGGTGTGCGAGAAACTGAATAAAAACGGCATCAGCACAGTTCGCTACCACGCAGGGCTAAGCGATGATGAGCGCAGGGAAAATCAGGAGTCTTTTATATATGACAGAGCTGATGTCATTGTAGCAACAAACGCTTTCGGCATGGGTATAGACAAGTCAAACGTCCGCTATGTCGTACACTATAATATGCCGTCCAATATGGATGCTTATTATCAGGAAGCGGGGCGTGCCGGCAGAGACGGGCTTCCCTCGGAGTGCGTATTACTTTTCGGCGCAAAGGACATTATGACGGCGCGCTTTTTCATATCTCAGAGTGATGATAAAGAGATGAAGGAGTCATCCTACAGAAAACTCAACGCTATGGTTGACTACTGCAATACCTGCGGATGTCTGCGCTACTACATATTAAATTATTTCGGAGAGAAGGACGCTCCCAAAAGCTGCAAGTCCTGCGGGAGCTGTGTCGCATCTTCGGAGCTGGTCGATGTTACCACAGAGTCAAAAATGGTTCTTTCCTGTGTCTACAGAATGGCTGAGAAGAGCGGGGGACGCAAGTTCGGAAGCTCTATGCTGGCCGATGTCATAAGGGGTTCAAACCGCGCCCAGATAAAAGATCTCGGCTTTAACGAAATATCCACGTGGGGGCTTTTGAAGGAGAGAAGCTCCGATATGGTGCGCTCTCTGATAAACTTTCTCGTTGCGGAGGAATATCTTCGAGTGGATGATGGAGAATTTCCCGTAATATCGTTTACGGATAAGTCTCTTCCTTTCTTGAAGGGCGGAACCGTTCTTCGCATGAGAAAGACAGAGGAGAGAGCGGGCAAAAAAGTGTCCGCTCGTACGGTTAAACCCGTCCTTGCCGAGAACGACGAACTTTTTGAAATTCTCAGGTCGCTCAGGCGCACAATTGCGAAAAATGAGGGAGTCGCTCCCTATGTAGTGTTCTCTGACAGGACTCTCTATGCCATGTGCGAGATTATGCCCTCGAATGCCGAAGAGTTCCTCGAAGTTCCGGGAGTCGGGGAGACAAAGCTCAAACGCTACGGCGAGGCCTTTATGAGAGCTATAGAGGAACATAAAAATTCAAAATAAAAACTCAGGCTTCATCGTGCGAAGCCTGAGTTTTTTTATTTCTTCTTATCCGATTTTTCGAGAGCTTCTATTTCCTCGAGTGTGGATTTCTTATACCTCTTGGGAACGGCGAAGAGGTCCGGATCCATCGGGGCGAACTTAATCTTTGTGTACTCTGTGGATGAATTTCCTATTAGAGCTGCAACTTTTACCGGGAATGGGAAGTTATCCCTGTACCACTCGTAATACTGGTACTTATACTTTTCTTTGCCGCCGGGCACAATAGTTATGAGAAATTTCTTTGTCCTGTAGCTGTCAAGAACTTCGTTGGCTACAAGCTTTCTTGTCATATCTCCGAAAGTTCCCTCCATGGGCTTGACGGGAGTTTGAGGCTGAACCTCGGTGCAGGGCTGTTCGACATAGCGCCCGTATTTAGGGAATATTATCCACATTATCCTCTTATCATATCGTGTTATCACGATTTCCGCGCCGTCTTTGCCGTCGTACCTGCTCTTGTCCTTTGTTACATATATCTTATTTGATTCGACAGTGCTTCCGTCCTTTTCGACCATAACAGCACTGAATTCAAGAAGTCCGTCCGCATAGAGAATAGAAGCGCAGGATAGTATGGCGGCTATTGCCCCAAGCAATATATATCGCCTCATTAAATCACCCTCTGTATATATAGTTTATTCGATAATTATACATGTCATTTTTCATAATTGCTTCGTCAAATACGGATAGAAAGTACCGCAGATGCCGCATATCCGCAATGCTTCACGCAGATAGAAGCAAAAAAGGAGTGAGCAAAATGAAATATTAACAACCATATAGAGATAGTATTATCGACCGGATGGTAAAAAACTGATATTATGCAATAAAGTTGCAAAAACATATAAAAGAGGGGTATGTCTATGAAACGTTATTTGAAGTGTGCGGCTGCGGCAGCTCTATGTATCGCTTTTTCCGCTTTTGGAAGCGGGGCACTCTATGCGGGGAATTTCAAGGCACTGCAGGAGAAAGTAGACGGGGCAGTGGACGGTGGGACGCTTACTTTAACCGAGAACTACACTTATGACATCTCAACAGATGCTGAAGTTATAAGCAGAGACGGAATAGTAATCTCCAAATCAATCACCATAAATGGAAATAGCCAATATACTGTGGATGCTCAGGGAATAAGCCGTGTTTTCAAAATAGTTGCATCCCCCGACAAGCATGTAAAGCTTGAAAATCTCACTGTGACAAAGGGCGGATCAACGGCAAGCGGAGGCGGCCTTTATGTTGCAAAAGAATCTGCAGTCTCTCTTGACAACTGCATAATAACCAAGTGCGGCAGCGAGAAGGGGGTTCACACTCAGGATGGCGGAGCGGCTCTCTTTGTGGACTCAAAGGCAAAAATCAGCTTTACAAGCTGCGATATCAGTGAAAACACAGGCAAAGACAGAGCCGGCGGAATATACATGCGCGGCAATGCCGTGTTTAACGATTGCCGAATTGTAAACAATACCGGCGGTTCACGCGGCGGCGGACTCTATGTAGACCCGGGCACAGGCAGCAAGCGCGGCGGCGATTGGGGCGGCAATGTTAAGATGTACGGCTGTACAGTTTTAGGCAATAAGGGCGGACGAGGCGGCGGAATATATGTCAATTCGGAGAATGATACAGTCAATATATTTGACGACTGTACAATAGAAAGCAACGATGTTTCCGCTAACTCTATAGGAAACGGCGGCGGAATCCTCTTCTACAATGCCGTGGGAAAACTTACAAACTGTGATATTACAAAAAACAAAGCCAGAAACGGCGGGGGGCTCATTTTTGATGTTCTCAGCAAAATCACAATGGAAAAGTGCGGCATAGCAAACAACAGCGCAACTGTAGGAGGAGCAGGCATATATGCTCATGACGGTTCTCATTCTGCGGACACAATGAAAAATGTCGGTGAACTCTATATGTCAGACTGTACTGTCATTGCTAATCAAAATCTTGCTGACAATGTCAATGAGGACTTATATATCCACTACTCCAAGAATGATGACAAAGATCAGAATATGACTCCAAAATGGATTGCCAGATTTGACGGAAAGTTTGTCAGTAAAGGCAATAATATATTTGGAGCGGCCGTCACAAAAGTTGACGGAGCTGCCTCAGACATGACGTTCGTGGACTCTGATACTGTTTACGTGAAGAGAGAAGTTACAATGAAGTCCGAGCCTTCCTCAAGCGGTTCCGGCGGATGCAATAGCGGTTTTGCTGTTTTTTCTCACCTTTTGCTCCTCCCCCTTGCATATCGCAGAAAGTAATAACGGAAAACTTTAACGGTGCGTCTAAGTGTATGAATTAAAATATGTCCGTCTATTTAACAGACGGACATATTTTACTCAGTAATAATATCCCGGCCCTCTGTAATCTGTAGGGGTAAGCGCGGATGCGAAATGCCGTATCATTGTTATGAAATCAAAAACAGGAAGCCCTGTATGACGGTGTACAGCCGCGGCGAACGGCGGAAGGTCGCTGCATTCCAGTTCTATCGCACCTATGTCGGGGTTTTCCGCAAGCATTTTGTCACATACTTCCAATATTTCCTTCTCTACCAGATCTGTATCCATTGTGCCTTTTTCTTCAAGCACTGATGAGCGGAACTCATATTTTCCCTCCATGCCGTAGAGCACAACCGGCATTTCTGCTGTTATCCCGACATTGCGAAGGTGGCGCTCCGTCATTTGAGATGCGTTGGCTGAGATGATGCCCACTTTCTTTCCGCGCCCCAAAGAGTTTACGATAAAGGGCACCTGAAGCATGCTGGACATGAAGACAGGTATATCTACCGAATCCGCAATCTCATGCTGAAAAAGGGCCATAAAGCCGCATGCTCCGGTTATTGCCCGCACACCCTCGGCCTGAAGCTTGCGCGCCCCTTCGAGAAACGGCTCAAGAAGCGCCGGGTCTCTCTGATTA
>CAYRAI010000067.1:0-6570 GCA_964422205.1 uncultured Synergistaceae bacterium
TCCGGCGAATGTGCATCTTTTCGTCGGAATCCTCGCTATGGGCTTTAAATTTTAGAAAAGACTGAGTCTTTCAGCGGAGACTAATTAAGGTCATGTTCATTTCAGATCCAGCCATTTAACTCCACCTCCTTAGACAGCAAAAACCGCCCCTAAGGACGGTTTTTAATATGTTTTTATTGTATGTTTTTCTCAGAAAAAGAAAGCTAAAAGCACGCCTGGAATCACAAAGAAAAATATTAGGACTCCAAGTATATCAATCCAGTTTTCTTTATGATCTCCGTTGTCTTTGATTCCTAAAATTTGAGTCAAAAAAAAGTACATCATCGCTGGATCATCAAACACACTCTTCATGCTTTAGCACTTCTCTTTCTTTTATTTATCATACCAAACAGTCAATATTAGTCAACAGAAAAACTCAAGTATTCAAAAAATCACTGCTGTCCAAAATAGCTTAAAATAAAAATCTCGCCTTAGCAATAGCAAGGTTTTGGAACCTTGTTTTGGATACTTTTGAAACTAGGTCATGCCCTTATGACTTGCATGTGTCTTATGCAATTTGTAATCTGGCTGTCCAATTCATCAGGAAAACAAACTTAACTGTCCATGATACGGGGCTTCTGGCGGTGCTTCACAGGGATCCTTCAGCCACTCCTCCAACTGCCTGTAGGTGAAGAGATTCATCCTAAGCATCGTACTCATTACCGACAGTGACAGTTTACCTGACGACATGTAGTGAAGCCATTTTATTACCAAAAGCGATATCATAGCTGTCCAAATCTGGATTTTTAAGGCATTCTCACTTGTTCCTATAAATGTTTTCACGTTCAGCGTCTGCTTCACTGTTTTAAAGAATAGCTCTATCTGCCACAGTTCTTTGTAGATCTTTCCTATCGTTGAAGCACCATGCTCAAAGTCATTGGTCAGCAGCTTTATCTCTTCCTGCTTTTGAACGTTCCAGACTGTAACAAGCCTAAGTGCTCCTTGATATTCTTTCTGTGCCTGTATACCTGTCAGCTTTATCTCATGGTCAGACAGCACGTTGGTTTTCTCAGGTGCACCGCGGTCATCTGTTATTTCATAGACGATGTTACCCTTCATTCGGGTGGCGAAGTACACGCCGCTGTTGTTCCACGCGTTGAATAGTCTTGCATCATAATACCCTCTGCCCATCGCTATTATTGAGCCGCGGGACGGTTTTAACAGCCCGAACATTTTACTGTCATGAACCTTAGCCTCTGTTATGTTGATAAACACCGGCATATAGTCGTTCTGCTCCAGAAGGACATGTACTTTTACTCCGCCTTTTGCTTGTCTGTATTTTGCCCACGGAAACAAGGATAGACACAGACTTATCGTTGTTGAATCGAACAGGTAGAGCTTGTTCTTAAAACGGAACTTTTTCCTGCCAGAGCATATGTCTTGAACGAAAGTCAGACAGCAGTTTCCAAAAGAAATCTTCATATAACCCTGCATCCCTATGAATATTTGCATATGCAAGCGTTGAACGTCTGGGTGCTGATTTTATGCCAAGGTGGAATAACTTGCCGCTGCAAAGCTGGCAGACCTGTCACTATCTCGCGCAGTGAATCGGCTCTTGCAAGGTGCGAAAACAGCATAGAAACAAGCTGCATCCTCGATGTGAACCCCTTAGCTCCGCGGTCGCTGTCATGTTTGACTACAAGTCTTTCAAAACTTGCTCCGTCCAAAATCACAGAAAGTATTTGACTAAATAGACTTGCACACCTTATCATCATGTTTGCCTCCGTTCCCCGTTTGAGGGAGTTTTTTTGTTTTCACAAACATAATGATACCTTATTCACGGAGGCGTTACTTCAAATCCTTATCTTGGACACAAGTGAGAATATATTATAATAATTTTATTTATATATGATATTTTGTGGTTTAATGAAATGATATATTATTAAAATAATAGATTTAATTATTATTTAAATTTGTTTTATTTTCCCAAAAAGTAAAAAAATATTTTAATGCTGCCTTAATGAATCTTTTTGTAAGATAAGATGATTGTCTACGCTTGTCTAAAAAAGATAATAGCTCCTGGTAAAATGTGCTTTCAGGTAAAGAAAGATATGGCTAAATATTTTTCATTTTTACAACAACATCCTTGTCAATATTGGTTATATCCCAAAAATCACACGGGTATTGTATTGCTTGCGCATAAGAACGTGCTTTTCCTGAATCAATCCCCCCGCGTTCTGCAGTAAATTTCAAATTTATTAAGCAATGTATTCATTAAAATCTCCTATTTTTATTTTATTACTTATTTATAATAAAATGCTCTATTAATTTATTTCCATATTAGGTGGACAATGTTACTATACAGTATTTTAGCATAAATAGAATCAATATCCAGTTTTCTCTCAGCAAATGTGGCTGTATCATAACATTGTCAACGGGTTTTAATTTGACTATCTATATCATCAAAAGTTCGCGCTACTTATTCAAAAATACGGCAGATATTTTTCAGCTGTTCATGGTATTGGATTTTATCACCCGTTACATACGTGAGTATAGAAATCACAGTGTATCCTGTGATCTCAGATAATTGTTTTTGGGTTAGTTTATAGATATCGCAGTAAAATTGCTCCTTCCTTTTGTGTCGTATAATGGTTCCTTATAGAAACTATTGTATTACTAATAATAAGAAAAATAAATAAGATACGTACGCATAGATAATACACACCCAAAAAAACTACAAATAAAATCCTCTCTTCTGCAATTCTGGGTAATGCCCTCAAATATAAAATATCGTGATTAACCGCGTGGAGTCTTCTGCCTGTTTTGAAAAAGATACAAAAAAACAGAAGGTTTCCTCCGTCATACAAAGGTTGCAATTCCCCGTTAGCGGGCGTGAAGCCAAACCTTCTGAAAGCATCCTATCTCTCTAAAAAGATGTTGTCAAGACAAAGTAATATATTTGTTTTATATATAAAATGAAAATATGTCTTAATATATAAATAATATAGTTTTCAATTTAATCAAAATGCTAGATCTGAAACGGATAGGCAAAGCCGCTGTACCCCGCACAAAAGTGATCTGCACCCTGTACTGAACACTATTATTGCGAGAATATCATAGTGGCTCCCGTGTGCCTCTTCACAATATTTCACGCAATGCGAAGCAAGCATTTCACCCTGTTTCACGCGAAGCAACTTCCGCCGGGCGCAGTAGGCTGCTTCCACTTGCTGACCGCCGATTTGCCGTAACTGCCGTACTTCCCCCCACAAAATCGATATGATTTTTTCCGTGGCTTTTATCCTTACTTTGCTTTCTCCCCCTTCCGTTGCGTCGAAAGAGTCCGGCTCTTTGTTGTTCAGCGGGGGATTTGACGCGCCGGATTCGGGGCAGATCCAGATATCGTATTTTACTGTCATAAGGGCTGATTCATCTGTGATTCTTTTTCCGTGGCGGTCACATGTTATGAATAGCAGCATGGTTATTTTCCTTCTTCGTCTTTTATGCTCTCTTTTCCAAAGAGTCTTTCATATAGCCGTTCTGCGTATTCTTCAGCGCTTTCTTTCGGCGGCGCTAATACATTTTTTAGACCGTAGCCTCCTGCTTCTATTTTGGCTATGGTTTTTTCCTTGATGAGAAAGTCAAAGGTAGGTTTCCAGTTTTGTGGATTTTTGCCCATCAGCCATTGTGACATTTTTATCTTTTGAAAGTATTCCTGCCACCATTCTGCTGTTTGGAGATGCGGTATTTTTTGCAGCAAAAGAGCAAATTTTTCTATGTCGTTTTTTGCTTTTTTTATCGGTTTTTCAAGCTCAGGCAATGTCTGGGAAAATGCTGTCATTACTGTATTTAAGAGAGCTTCTGCCTCTGCTGTGGGTGGTTTCGGACTGCAGACACTCCGTTCCGTGATTGACAGCTCGGGCGGAGTGTTTCTCTTAGGCGGAACAGCTAAATTCTGTTTTTGTGTGACTGTTAGCGAATAAATGGCTTTTTCGTTATGGCTCTTTGCCTCGTACATCTCTATTTGCCCTTTCTGTTTTAGATTCCTTAAATTTCTCCATACCGTACTTCTTGAAAGTGTTGTCGCTTTTGAGAGTTCTGTCAGAGAGACGGAGCATTTCATGTCTTTTGCACTTTTAAGCAGCATAGATGTGAGAATAACTTTTTCTGTGAGCTTAAGAGAGCTGTTTGACAAAACATAGTTGATGCTGTCAGTGAGTTTCATTGTTTTCCTCTCTTTTCAATATATCTTCCTCCGCACCTGAAAGAACTTGTCCGTCGGAATTTTAAAATCATGTTATGTAAATGCTGATAAAGATAACTTATAGTATGTGTATAAGGATAATATATAGTAATCATAAATGCAAGAGAGTGATGTAGTAGATGTGCGATATTGTAGCAGCGGTTGAGCGGTTGTTTGGCAATAGTTAAACAACTGCTCAACTATTGCTCTGGTGCTGTTAAACCATGCTTTCTGTGATCGGCGGATAGCTGACCTTCCTTGCTTTATCATGGCTGTATGCGGCTATTGCGGTTACTTTAATTTTCTGCAAGTAGTTTTATCCTGTTCTATTTGTCTTAATTGTGGTATTTTAATAGGGCTAGTTGTATTTTGGAGGAGGTACGTTGATTGTTCGAGCTTATTAAAGAAATGAACTGGAATCTTCTTGGCACGCTTATAATCGTCAGCTCACTTGTTGCGTGGGTAGGCGATGTTGTAGGCATGAAGCTTGGCAAGAAGAGGATTACTTTTCTTAATCTCCGTCCAAAACATACATCAAGAATAATATCTATAATGACAGGCATAGGCATAGCAATATTTACTCTGTTTGTTATAAGTATTGCTTCAGAGCCTGTCAGGACAGCGCTTTTCAGTATGAACTATGTGCAGAATCAGATAACAAGCCTGACCGCGGAACTTCAAAAGAACAGATCAAGCCTCCAAGGTATGGAGGTTGAGCTTTTTGCCAGTAAGGGCGATCTTGAAGACAAGCAGGTTGAACTTCTGAATGTTGAAAAGAAGCTTGCTTTAGGTACTAAAAATCTTAAAGATGCCAATCTTCAGCTTGAAAAAATGAAGCTTCAGGTTGCAAAAACCGAAGAGGAGCAAACGAAGCTTCTTCTCGAAAATGGCAAAATAATGCAGGAAAGCAAGAATCTCAGCTCCTCTGTCAAAACGCTTAAAGCGGAAGCGGAGAAGCTGAAGAGCGGCATACAGAAACTTCGAGAGGGACGTATAGCAGCTCTTACAGGAGAGCTTCTGGCACAGGGAATAATTCAGGAGCCTTCTGTCTCTTCATATCAGGCGGAGCAGTTTATAATGCGTCTTTCCGATGAGGTGTGCGCAATGATGGCGTACCGTTTCGGAAAGAAAAAAGAGGATATTCCCGCTCCGGTTCTCGACAGTGTATCCGTTGCCGAAGTCAAGAACTTAATAACTAAGAATAAAGGACGCTGGCTTGTCCGTATGATGTCAAGCTCAAATGCAGTGGAAGGAGAGCCTGTAAAGATAACTCTCCATGCCTACAAGACTAAGCTTATATTTAAAGCCAATGAGACTTTGTACGAGACGACTATTCCTGCCGAAAGTCCGAGAAATGTCGTTGAAGAGATAGTTTTCAGATCGCTTAAAGTGCTCAATTCTGATGCCGTACGCAAAGGAGTTTTAAGGGATCCTCTCACAGGTAACGTTGGGTCGATAGACACAGCGGAGTTTATGGATTATATTGAAGAGGTGACTTTGAACAAAGAAGATAAAAAACTTAAGGTAGTTGCCGCGGGAGATATATACACAGAAGGCCCCGTCAAGGTAAAACTAATACTCAAGTGACGAAAGAAGTAATAAAATGCTGATTGTTGCATGTCAAAAATGCGGAGAGATAAAGGTTCTTGCAGGTTCACCGGATGCGAGAGGTGTTGCGAGTGCCGTCTGGACATGCGAACACTGCGGAGCAGGGCAGGTTATGCAGCTTAACATAAGCAAAGACGCGCGGCGCGGAGATTTGAGAAAAATAATAGGCGGCCTTGCTTTGGCACCGTCTGCCGATGATTCTGTCGAAGATGACGATGGGAGCGAAGGGGCAAATGACTGAACCTGAGAATAACATAGACTGTCCAGGCTACTATTATTATGACAGCAAGCTGGCTGTTACGCCTGAGGAGCTTCAGGATTTGTACCGGTTTACGCGCTGGGGAAGAAGCCGCTCCTTAGATCAAATAGCAAAAATGCTTACAGGAACAAGTATGTGTTTTTCCATCAGATACAATGGCAAACTCGTCGCTTTCTGCCGCATATTAACAGATTTTGTATTTAGAGCATCCCTTTGGGATATTCTTGTACATCCGGATCACCAGGGAAAGGGACTTGGCTCACAGCTTCTTACCTATGCGCTTAATCATCCTGCCGTCAAGCCTCTGCCTCTGGTAGTTACCTATACCAGCGAGCTAACAGATTTTATGGGACGTCTCGGTTTTGAATCAAGAGACGGGTTGCTTATTCTTCAGCGCAGACCCATAGAATATAGCTGATTTAAGCTGTATCTGCATGTTTATAAAAGATACAACTTTTAACATCATAATAAATATACTATCACT
>CAYRAI010000068.1:0-6160 GCA_964422205.1 uncultured Synergistaceae bacterium
GAAGTAATGGAACAAAATGTTTTCGCAGTTGTAGGCAATACTGTGAACGAAGAAAAGTATGCTTATAAAATCAAGGCGAAACTTCTTGAGCACGGCTATAATGTTTACGGTGTGGGCAAAGAGCTTGAATCTATTAACGATATACCGGAAGAGATAGATATAATAGACCTGTGTATTAACCCTGCTCTCGGAATAGAGCACATAAAAAATTGCAAAAAGAGCTATAAGTGCATTGTTATTCAGCCCGGTGCGGAAAGCCCCGAATTGCTCTCATACCTGGACAGCAATAATCTGCCATATATAGAGAACTGCCTTCTTGTGGGAGCCGCAAAGTACGGACGAGCAAAGAGCAAATAGCCTTTCGTAACAGAGCCTGTAAAAGTTCATCCATAAAATTGCAATAAAATAGAGCGGAGCCTGTTGAGGCTCCGCTCTATTTCTTCCTGTTGGGAGAAAAAGTTATTCCGCGTTCTCTCCCATAAGTTCGAGAAGCTGGAGTTCTAAGACCTGTGATGGATCAAAATCGTTGATCTGCAGGTAGTATGCGGCGCTTTCGAGGATGGCGTTTACGGGAATCATTCCATAAACTTCTGTCTCTATTACTTCCACGCCCCAGCGTTTTGCTTCCATGCGAATCATCTCTGTGACTCTGTAAAGGGAGTTCTTCTCATAGTCGACGAGGTTCATGCTGACCTGTGTGATTCCGCGCTCCTCAAGGGCAAGGCCTATGCCCTTGACATGGCAGAAACCGCCCGAAGATGCTCTCACTGTGTTGGCGATTTTCTTCGCGATATCAACGTTGTTTGTGTTGAGGTTGACGTTGAAAGCAACGAGGAATTTGCGTGCTCCGATAACTGTAGCTCCCGCTGTGGGGTGAAGCGCGGCTTCGCCAATGTCAGGCTTGCGGTCGGGGTTTGTCTTGGCTTCGTCTTTAAGGACTTCATACTGACCTTTGCGGATGACTTCAAGGCGCTTTCTCTCGGGGCGAAGTGCCGCATCTTCATAGAAGTAGACTGGGATGCCTGTCTCTTTGTAATATCTCTCTCCAAATGAGTGGGCAAGGTCGATGCACTCCTGCATTGTGATTCCCTTAATGGGTGTGAAGGGAACAACATCTACTGCTCCGATTCTGGGATGTCCGCCCTGATGTGTGTTCATGTCTATATTTTTCTGAGCTATCTTGGCCGCTTCTATCAGGGCATCCTGAATTGGTGCGGGAGCTCCGACAAGGCTGATGACGAGTCTGTTGTGGTCTTCGTCTGCACGGCTGTCGAGAAGATAGACTCCGCGTTTGCCCTTAAAGCACTTTACGATTTCTTCTATTATATCTTTGCGTCTGCCTTCGCTGAAATTCGGTACACATTCGATAAGCTGCATTGCCATTTTACATACCTCCGTAATTTTTGATAGTTAGACGATTATTAGCCGAGAACTTCATCCATGTGGTCGGAAGATAGAATAGAATTGCGGCTGATTGTGTCGAGTGCCGATGCCATTCTTTCCTTGCAGAGTGCCGCAAATGCTTCGTCTTTGATTCCGGGAAGGTTTATGCGGACATTGTATGATGCCGCTCTGCCTGCCGCATCTGCGAGGAGTGCCGCACTTCCCGCATCGCTTGCCGTGTTCGGATTGCCAAATTTCGCTGCTTCAAGGGCTATTACCGAGACTTCCGCACATGCTTCGAGAGTGCAGAGGGGAATCTCCGTAGCGAGTTTTGACGCGTCGGCCATCGCCTGTCTGCGTGCCGCCTTTTCCTCATCCGTATCCTTGGGCATCTTCATTGCCGCCATAAATACGTTGAAAGACTCTGTATCCTTGTTCATCAGGTCGACAAACTTCGCGCGCAGAGGTTCGCTCTTTGCGATGACCGCTTCCATTGCTTCCCAGTTATCCTTGTACTTTTCCTTGCCTATTGTAAGGTTTGCCACCATTGAAACAAGAGCAGAGCCGAGAGATCCGCAGAGAGCCGCTACGCTGCCGCCGCCGGGTGCCGGGGAATTTGAGGCGAGTTCGTCGATAAATTCCTGAATCTGCATTTTTTCAAAAGTCATCTATTTGCCCTCCACAAGTTTTGTAAGGTATGCATCGTCTGCTATGAACGGAACTGTGATGTGTCCGTCGCTGCGCTTCGCGTTAAATGTCTCGACTGTCTCGATGGCGTGTTCGTTTCTTGCCCATGCGCGTCTTGCAACACCGCTGATAACGTCCCAGCTCATGGACTCCTTGATTATGCGGTCCACTCTTTCGCTGCCGTCGAGAACAAGTCCGAATCCTCCGTTGATAGACTTGCCGGTTCCGACTCCGCCGCCGTTGTGAAGAGCGACGAGGCTCATGCCGCGCGCGCAGTTTCCGGCGAAGCAGTGAATGGCCATTTCTGCCATAATGTTGCTGCCGTCTTTGATGTTTGATGTCTCACGGTAGGGAGAATCTGTTCCCGATACGTCGTGGTGGTCGCGGCCGAGCATCACAGGGCCGATTTCGCCTGTTCTTACCATCTCGTTGAACTTGAGGGCTATCTTCATGCGTCCCTCTTCATCCTGGTAGAGAATACGGCACTGTGTGCCAACTACGAGCTTGTTCTTTTCGGCGTCGCGAATCCATACCCAGTTGTCGTGGTCCTGGAAGCGGCGAGTCGGATCAATGCAGTCCATAGCGGCCTTGTCTGTCTTGCGGAGGTCTTCAGGGTCGCGGGTCAGGCAGCACCAGCGGAATGGTCCGTAGCCGTAGTCAAAGAGGAGGGGGCCCATTATGTCTTCGACATATGACGGGAAGATAAAGCCCTCATATGTGTCGGTGCCGTTCTTCGCTATCTCTGTCACGCCCGCGTCAAACACTGCGCGCATGAATGCGTTGCCGTAGTCGAAGAAGTATGTTCCCTTTGCGGTAAGAGCTTTGATAAGCTCAAAGTGCTTCTTTAGTGTCTTGTTGACAAGTCTGCAGAACTCGTCCTTATCTTCGCCGAGAAGTCTTGTACGCTCCTCGAAAGATATGCCCTGGGGACAGTAGCCGCCGTCGTAGACTGCGTGGCATGAGGTCTGATCCGAGAGGAGCTCGATATTTTCGTTGTTGTCGAGGGCATACTGGAGAAGGTCTACAATATTTCCCTCGTATGCGATGGAAAGCGGCTTTCCTTCGGCCATTGCATCCTTTGCCCATTTGAAAGCTTCGGGAAGGCTTGCAGTTCTCTTGCTGACCCAGCCCTGGCTGTGACGTGTCTCGATGCGTGAAGGATCAACTTCCGCGACTATTGCCGCAGCTCCAGCAATTTCAGCCGCCTTCGGCTGTGCTCCGCTCATTCCGCCGAGACCGGATGAGACAAAGAGATGTCCAGCGAGTCCCTTGCCTTCGGGAAGGTGGAATCTGCTGCGCCCTGCGTTGAGCAGTGTGTTGTATGTTCCGTGGACAATTCCCTGAGGCCCTATGTACATCCAGCCGCCTGCTGTCATCTGTCCGTAGTTTGCTACTCCGAGAGCAGTGGCGCGTGTGAAGTCCTTGGGGTTGTCAAAGAGCCCGACCATAAGTCCGTTTGTCAGAATAACGCGCGGCGCGGAAGGATGCGAGCGGAAGAGTCCCAGAGGATGTCCCGACTGTACCACAAGTGTCTGGTCAATTGTCATAACTTCAAGGTACTTCTTGATAAGCAAGTACTGCATCCAGTTCTGGCATACCTGACCTGTCTCTCCGTATGTTACTAGCTCGTATGGGTAGAGAGCTACTGCAAAGTCTAGGTTATTGTCAATCATTACCTGGAAGGCTTTAGCCTCTGTGCACTTGCCCTTGTACTCATTGATTGACTTGCCATAGAGGTGTCCTTCGGGGCGGAAGCGGTATCCGTAGATGCGTCCGTGCTCTTTGTACTCTTCAAGGAACTCAGGAGCAAGTTCCTCGTGGAATTCTTTAGGAATGTAGCGCAGAGCGTTCTTAAGCGCAAGCACCACTTCCTTATCATTAAGCACCTGTCCGCGGTTCGGTGCTCTTCTTATTCCTGCCTCAAATTCCGGTTTCTTGGGTAATCCGTTAGGGAACTCAAGCCTCAGTTCAACTGCCTTGCCTGATGCGTCAAACATTGTAAAATTCCTCCTCTGCTGATTCTTATAAATTTAGAGAAACACTGATTAAATCAATTATTGCAGAACATCACCAATGTACCCGCTGATTACGGCCAGAGAGCCGAAATCTCTGATTTCGTGCGAATCGGCTGGTTTCTTTATCTGATGTGCCAGCCTATGACGTGGATGGCGCATTTAATCAGTGGCTCTTTAGAATAATCCGCTTACATTTCCTTTTGCGTCAACATCTATCGAGCATGCAGCGGGGCGCTTGGGAAGTCCGGGCATTGTCATAATCGAGCCTGTGATGGGGATGATAAAGCCCGCTCCCGCAGAAAGACGAACTTCGCGCACAGTGAGAGTAAAGTTTGTCGGGCGTCCCTTTTTCGCAGGGTCATCCGATATTGAAGACTGTGTCTTAGCCATGCAGATAAGAAGGTTGTCCTTGCCAAGATCGTGAATCTGCTTGAGATCCTTCTTTGCCTGGTCTGTAAAGTTTACTCCGTCCGCTCCGTAAATCTTTGTCGCTATTGTCTTAATCTTCTCTTCCGGTGAAAGATTCGCGTCGTAGAGGTGGTGGAAGGTGTTGGGCTTGTCGCATGCTTCTATTACAGCCTTTGCCATCTCTATGCCGCCTTCGCCGCCCTTTGCCCATATATCTGACTCGACAACGGGGACTCCGAGCTTAGCGCACTTTTCCTGTATAAACTTAAGTTCTTCCGGTGTGTCCGTCGGGAATGCGTTAAGAGCAACAACTACGGGAAGACCGAATGAAAGCATGTTCTCCACGTGCTTCTCAAGGTTCGGAATGCCTGCTTCGAGTGCCGCCATATCAACCTTGCCGAGATCTTCCTTCGCAACTCCGCCGTGCATCTTAAGAGCGCGTATTGTGGCTACGATTACGACTGCGCTTGGATGGAGTCCTCCGAGTCTGCACTTAATGTCGAGGAACTTCTCCGCTCCGAGGTCGGCTGCGAAGCCTGCTTCGGTGATGAAGTAATCAGCGAGCTTCAGTCCGTATCTTGTAGCCATAATGCTGTTGCAGCCGTGAGCTATATTGGCGAAGGGGCCGCCGTGGATGAAGGCCGGTACGTGTTCGAGTGTCTGAACGAGGTTCGGCTTAATGGCGTCCTTAAGCAGCATAGCCATAGCTCCGTGAGCTTCAAGCTCTCTGGCTGTGACAGGTTCGCCTGTATATTTATATGCGACTATGATATTTGCAAGACGCTCTTTCAGGTCTTCTATGCCTGTGGAGAGGCAGAGAATGGCCATTACTTCCGATGCGACAGTGATGTCAAAGCCGTCTTCACGGGGAACTCCGTCAACTTTTCCGCCGAGGCCTATCACAACGTGGCGAAGAGCGCGGTCATTCATGTCGAGCACGCGCTTGAAAGCTATGCGGCGAGGGTCGATATTAAGAAGGTTGCCCTGCTGGATTGAGTTGTCGAGCATGGCAGAGAGAAGATTATTCGCAGATGTGATAGCATGGAAGTCGCCTGTGAAGTGGACGTTGATATCCTCCATGGGAACAACCTGGCTGTAGCCGCCGCCAGCAGCTCCGCCCTTGACTCCGAACACAGGGCCTAATGATGGTTCGCGCAGAGCGAGGGTTGTCTTCTTGCCGAGCTTTGCGAGTGCCTGAGCAAGTCCTACAGATGTTGTCGTTTTGCCTTCTCCCGCCGGTGTCGGTGTTATAGCTGTTACCAAGATAAGTTTTCCGTCTTTGTTATCCTTTATCTTATCCCAAAGACCAAATGAAACTTTCGCCTTATATTTACCGTACTGTTCGAGGTCATCCTCAGAGATACCAATCTTTTCCGCTACTTTTACAATGGGTTCCATTACTGCATGCTGTGCAATTTCAATGTCGCTCAAAAATCCCATTTCAGATTCCTCCTATAGAATAACAAAACAAAATATTTTTTAGCCTTCGCTACATTATAATACAGGCATATCATCAAATATACATCAATCGAATTACGCAAGGGGAATACGGCGATATAAAGTCCCGTTCGGCGTAATGCTATCCGATATAAAATTAAAGCGGCGCAGCTGCATAAATACAGCGGCGCCGTCTTAAATCAAATTTCTGCTTTTTTACATTTAACGGC
>CAYRAI010000069.1:0-6029 GCA_964422205.1 uncultured Synergistaceae bacterium
CACCGGCTAAACGAGCCATACCCTGCTACCTCCTTGCTCCCTGACGCTGTTTGTGACGCGGGTTTCTGCTGCATATTACGCGCACAACGCCATGGCGTTTGATTATCCTACAATATTCACAAATAGGTTTGACCGACGGTCTTACTTTCATTAATGTAGACCTCCTTGAAAAAACTTAGAATCCCTATGGCGGGATACAATCCTAAAATACATTACTTATACCTGTATGTTATCCGCCCACGTGTTAAATCGTAGGGCGAAAGCTGCAGAAGAACACGGTCGCCTGGAAGTATCCTAATAAAATGCATGCGCATCTTTCCCGAGACGTGAGCCAGTATCTTGTGGCCATTTTCCAGTTCTACCCGGAACATGGCATTGGGCAGTGGCTCCACTACCTTGCCTTTTACCTCAATTACTTCTTCTTTGGCCATGCAGTAGCCTCAACCTCCCTGAATGCAAGATGTGTCGCTGTTTTGCAGAATTGCGGTAACACTCTGACTCAACCAGCCGTTGTCCAGAGGTTTCCCACCAGCAACACGCCCGGCCACATCTTCGAGATTCATTAGTGTCCTCTGAAGGTGCAAAATATTTTTTTTCTTAGGGCGCTCGACACGGTAATTTCTTCCGTCTGCGATATATACCCTATCAAGACCTTCAGCGCCCACCACGACAAACTGTGTTCCAGTATGCTTACCACGGCGGACTATAACAACATCGCCTGTTCTGAAATTCCTCTCCGGCACGGCGGGGTTTACTCCCATGGCGTCAGTATTTCAACTCCGTCATCCGTTACAAGAAGACTGTTTTCAAAGTGAGCGGCATCACTGCCGTCGGCTGTTACAACAGTCCACCCGTCCTTCAGGTTCTTAACTTCTTCAGCTCCTGTCATGACCATCGGCTCAACGCAAAAGGTCATTCTGGACTTTAAAGTTATTCCGCTTCCGGGCTTGCCGTAGTTAGGAACTTGCGGAGCTTCGTGAAGTTTACGTCCGATACCGTGTCCGGCGTAATCTCTTACAAGTCCGAACCCGGCCGGCGCGACGGTACTTTCGACTGCGTATCCCACATCGCCCAATGTTGCTCCGGGCTTTATGGCAGCCATTCCCTCGTGCAGTGAAGCCAAAGTGATATCGAGCAGCCGCTGTCGATCCTCACTTATTTTGCCTACTGCAAAGGTACAGGCGGCATCGCCAAAGTATCCGTCTATAGATGCTCCCGTATCAATACTGATGATGTCTCCCTCTTGAAGAATTCTGTTTCTCGAAGGAATTCCGTGTACGACCTCTTCATTTACAGAAGCACAGATTGTTCCCGGAAAAGGAACGGAAACCCATGGAACTTTGTATCCCTTAAAGGCGGGTTTCGCTCCGGCTTTTAATACCAGATTCTCTGCCGCCTCGTCAAGGGTAAGAGTATCTATACCCGGTTTTACCATGTCTCTCATCAGTTTTAAGATATCAGCTACGATCATTCCTGCCCGACGCATTTTTGCAAGGTCACGATCGCTTTTGAAGGTTATCATTTACAGCTGCAGCTCCTCTGTTCGAGAAGTTTCAGTACAGCATCTTTTCCGCCTGTCGCGTCAACGGTAAGAAGGAGTCCCTTCTTGCTGTAGTAAGCGATAAGAGGTGCTGTCTGTTCGTGGAAGACGGAGAGACGGTTGCGGATAACGCTTTCTTTATCGTCATCACGCTGAATTACTTCGCCTCCGCACTTGTCACAGACACCATCAACTTTTGTAGGCTTGAAGAGCGTGTTGTAAATTTCACCGCAGGATTTGCATCCTCTTCTGGTCGTAAGTCTCTGCACAACGACTTCGTCGTCTACATTTAACTCTACAACCGCGTCCAGCGAGATTCCAAGTTTTTCAAGCAAAAGGTCAAGAGCCTCAGCCTGAGGTGTTGTCCTGGGGAATCCGTCAAGCAAAAAGCCTTCTTTGCAGTCAGGCTCCTGGAGACGTGATTCCACCATCGCTATGATAACCTCGTCGGGGACAAGTTTACCGGCATCCATGTAGCCTTTTGCATTTTTCCCAAGCTCGGTGCCTGCTTTGACATTGGCTCTAAGTATATCTCCTGTGGAGATATGTGCTATGGGATATTTACTTTTTATGCTCTCAGCCTGGGTTCCCTTTCCTGCTCCGGGTGCACCTACAAGAATAATTCTCATTTTATGCCTCCTGATTACAGTCTGAGAAGCCCGCTCTTTGAGCCGCGGCGCTTCAATATTCCTTCGTAGTGGCGCATGAGGAGCTGACCTTCAATCTGATGGACAGTATCAAGCGCTACACCTACGACTATTATGACTGCTGTTCCGCCAAAATAGAAAGTGTTAATGTTCATGAGCCCGGTCATAAGGGTCGGGACTACTGCTACGATTG
The DNA here is from genome assembly GCA_964422205.1 of uncultured Synergistaceae bacterium. Lineage (GTDB taxonomy): Bacteria > Synergistota > Synergistia > Synergistales > Synergistaceae > CAZNYN01. Next base: position 2,381 of record CAYRAI010000069.1, read on the forward strand.
CAAGAGCTATTGCTCCGCCGAGCGTGATGCGTCCCATGACTTTTTCGATGTAGTCTGTGGTGGGTCTGCCGGGGCGAATGCCGAGGATGAACCCGCCGTTCTTCTTCATGTTGTTGGAGATATCATCAGGCTTGAATACGACTGCCGTGTAGAAATATGAGAAGAACACTATCATGGCTACATAAAGAACCATATAAACAGGGCTGCTTGGGCTGAATGCTTTCTGTACGGCCTGAGCGGCTCCGCCCTGGAAAAATCCCGCTATTGTGTAGGGGAAGAGGAGGACAGATGACGCAAAGATTATAGGAATAACGCCAGCGGTGTTAACTCTGAGCGGTATGAAACTGCTCTGTCCGCCGTACATTTTATTCCCGACCATACGCTTGGCATACTGCACGGGCAAACGGCGCTGTCCTTCCTGAAGCATAACGCATCCGGCAACTACAGCCAACATTATGGCTATTGCAAGAAGAACAACAAGGAAATTCATTTCGCCGAGTCTTACCAGAGTAAAGGTACGTACAATAGCCTCTGGTATTCTGACAACTATACCGGCAAAGATAAGCAGAGATATTCCGTTACCGATTCCATGGTCAGACATAACCTCTCCAAGCCACATAACTGCGACTGCACCTGTTGTGAGAGTTGCAGCTACAAGAGCGAGGTCAAGCCAGCTCCCTGTGAATATTCCCAGGTTTCTAAGCCAGCCTGTCATGCCGACAGCCTGAATCAGGGCGAAAAATATTGTTCCGTAACGTGTAAACTGAACAACCTTTTTACGCCCTTCTTCTCCCTCTTTCTGCATCTTTTCAAGCGAAGGAACAACGACAGCCAAAAGCTGCATTACAATGCTTGCGTTGATGTAGGGAGTTACGCCGAGTGCAAATATGCTGAATCTGCTCAGCGCTCCTCCTGCAAAGAGGTCCAGGAACCCCAGAACGCCGCCCTGCTCAAACAATCTTCCTAAGGCAGCCGCGTCAACCCCGGGGGTTGGCACGTGAGCACCAAGGCGATAGACGAACAAAGCGGCAAGAGTAAACAGTATCCGCCGCTTAAGATCAGGCAGTCTGAAGGCATCCCGGAAGGAGTCGATCACGTTATATCACCTCAGCCTTTCCGCCTGCCGCTTCTATTTTCTTCACGGCTGATGCGCTGAAGGCGTTGGCACGAACTGTAAGATTTTTGGAGATTTCTCCAACACCGAGTATTTTTACTGGTTTGTCAGAACCTGAAATGAGACGGAGCTCGCTGAGAGCTGCGGCATCGATTTCTGTTCCGGCGTCAAAGCGCTCTTCAAGGTCTGCAATGTTAACGACCTCGTACTTAACCGCAAAGCGGAAATTGCTGAATCCGCGCTTTGGCATACGACGTGCCAAGGGCATCTGTCCGCCTTCAAAATTGGCTTTGATCGATACGCCTGCACGTGCCTTCTGTCCTTTGTGACCTTTGCCGGCGGTCTTGCCCTGACCGCTGCCAAGACCCTGACCAAGGCGCTTCTTCTTTTTGCGTGAGCCCGGTACGGGGCTCAGTTCATGAAGATTCATGGCAGTACCTCCCTATTCCTCGACGGACCATTCCAGCAGATGGCAGACGGAGTTAACCATTCCGCGAATCTGAGGGGAATCCTGATGATAGACTGTCTCGTTCAGTCTGTGAAGACCGAGCGCCTTTATTATTCTCTCCTGACGGGGAGGACGTCCTATCGTGCTTTTTTTCCATGTTATGCGAAGTTTTGCCATCGTAGTTACCTCCTAGGCTTCCTTACGCTCTTTGCCGCGAAGACGACGAACTTCCTCGGGTGTGCGAAGGTTCTTTACCGCTTCCATTGTCGCGTAAGCAACATTGATAGGGTTGGAGGTTCTTCCGATTGACTTCGTAAGAATGTCTTTGACTCCGCCCAATTCCATTATTGCACGGACAGAGCCGCCGGCAATAACTCCCGTACCGGCTGCTGCGGGGCGAAGAAGAACTTCTGCCGCACCGAATTTGCCGATAATGGGATGGGGAACTGTATGTCCGACCTTTTTGAGGTCGATCATGTTCTTCTTCGCATGCTCTATGGCCTTGCGCATAGCTTCGGAAATTTCCTTAGCTTTTCCCATGCCGAGTCCAACCTGACCTACACCGTCACCGACAACCACAAGCACGCTGAAGCGGAAGCGTTTTCCGCCTTTTACAACCTTGCTGACGCGGTTGATGGAAACGATACGCTCAAGCAGTTCAAGTCCCTTGCTGCTGTAAGATTTGTTATTCTGTGTCTCTTTCGCCACGTTTCTCTGCCTCCTCCTAGAACTTCAGGCCGGCTTCACGTGCCGCGTCTGCCAGAACTTTGACTCTGCCATGATAGACATGTCCGCCTCTGTCAAATACGACCTCTGTGATACCATGGGCCAGAGCACGCTCAGCGACTAACTTGCCTATTGCTTTTGCTGCATCCTGGTTTCCTGTGCCCTTGACGTCCTTAAATGCCTGCTCCATTGTAGAAGCAGCAACAAGAGTCGCTCCCTTTGTGTCATCGATTACCTGAGCATATATATGCTTTGAGCTTCCGAAGACAGCAAGACGCGGACGCTCCTGTGTGCCGGAGAGATGTCTCCTAAGACGGCGGTGGCGGAGCTCGCGCATTACATTACGACTGCGATTACTAATCAACGTCCTTCACCTCGCCTTACTTCTTGGCGCCGGCCTTACCGGCCTTGCGTATTACATATTCGCCGGAATATCTGATTCCCTTGCCCTTGTAGGGTTCGGGCGGACGATATTCGCGGATGTTCGAAGCTACCTGACCGACTGTCTGTCTGTCAATGCCGCGAACGACTATTTTAATCGGGCTCTCGCATGCAAATTCGATTCCCGCAGGGGGGGTAACTTCGACAGGATGTGAGAATCCAAGGCTGAGAACAAGATTTTTGCCCTGCATCTGAGCACGGTAACCAACTCCGACGATTTCGAGCACTTTCTGGAAGCCCTCTGTTACGCCTACTACCATGTTGTTGATAAGAGCGCGTGTCATGCCGTGTGCGGCACGGACAGCTTTAATCTCACTCTGGCGCTTTACTATAATCTGACCATCTTCAAGTACTGCGTCGATCTGGGGCATAATATCCATCTCAAGAGTGCCTTTCGGGCCCTTGACGGAGACATGTTTGCCATCGATTTTGAACTCGACTCCCTTGGGAAGGGCGATCGATTTGCGTCCTATTCTAGACATCTATGCCACCCCCATTACCATACATAGCAGACTACTTCGCCGCCGAGGCCGCGCTTGCGCGCTTCCGCATCGGTCATAAGTCCTGCTGATGTTGAGATCATCGCGATACCAAGTCCGCCCATTACCTTGGGAACTTCGTCTTTTGTCGCGTAGATACGACGTCCGGGCTTGCTGATCCTACGAAGCCCCTGAATTACGCGTTCTTTAGCAGGACCGTAATTCATTGTCAGCCTAAGTATAGGCATAGGCTGTTTGGCGTCATTAATTGTTTTGTAGTTACGGATATAGCCTTCCTCTTTGAGGATACGCGCCATCTCTAGGCGCATCTTGCTAAGAGGCATGTCAACCATTTCGTGGTAGACAACATTCGCATTTCTAATGCGTGTGAGCATATCCGCGACAGGATCGGTAATATGCATTAAAGGATCCTCCCTTCCA
>CAYRAI010000070.1:0-2699 GCA_964422205.1 uncultured Synergistaceae bacterium
GTCTCGGATGTTTATTTAATATTTAATATGGGAAAATATCATTAATAACAAAAATTAAAAAACATTATGGAAAGATTCAAGCTTTTTAATTTCTTCTTTTGTCTTTGTTTTGAGCTGTGCACCGAACTCCCAGGGGAATACAGTCTGGAACCAGCGGTTCATGCAGTTGACGTAATTCTGCCAGCTCCAAATTAGATCCCAAAACTCTTCTTTTGTCTTTATTGAGTCATAAGAATCCAAAATATCGTTAGCAAACTGGCTGAACTTCGGAAGGTTCATCCATGGTGCAGGACACTTTGAATCTGGGCCCTGCTGGTCTCCCATAAGGCGCGCCATATGTATGTTTATATACTTCCATATACGCTTGCAGTGCTCCAATGTGAAAAGGTCATCTTTCAAAGCCTGCTGAATTGCAGGAGCAGCTGTCCACCAGCCCATAGCTTGTGTATCACAGACAAGGAAGAATAGGTTGCCTAGATACTGCCCGTCTGTGCCTGCTCCGCTTGGGAAAACACCGTTTTTGCTCATTGTTACTTCGATAGGTTCATCCAGCCAATTTTTGTCTATTTCGCGCTCTATTTCGTCTTTAACTTCCTGCCAATGCTTTGCCATAACAGAACTACCCCTTTCTCCTCATTATTGTTGTGGATGGAACATGGAGATACATCTGAATGTTCCAGACCTCGTGTCCTGCTTTGTATAGTTTATCGATGTCTTCTTCAACAACCTGAGCAACGAAAGTTCCTGATGCAACAAGAGGTTCTGTTATGTGTTCGCCGTAAATAATACCGCATTCATAGCCGGAGAATAATATCATTCCGGGAAGCATATCGCAGTAGAGTCTCTTTACCTTGCTAAGGTTTGCCACCTGGAAGCCGATTTCTACAGGGTGATATGCCGGTCTAGGACGAGCGTCAAAGAAGCAGCCTGTAGATAGCGTATGACAATTAACCATCTTCACCGGTTCTTCAAGCAAATCCCAGAGGCGCTGTGACATTACCGGTTCTTCCGTGTCGTTCAAAACGGCTGTAACTGTGATACCTGTTTCCGGAAATTCAATTTCGATCTTTCTCTCCATTTTGTATCCCTCCGTTTTATTATTAAGAGCATGAAATAATGCTCTTGTTGAAACCTTTTAATTAATATTCGCTGTGTGGACTACCTTTTCTCCAAACTTTGAGCTGACTACAGTAAATGTGAGCAGCATGATAACTATGGCAAGAGGCATAAGGAGGAACGGGTTCTGGGTGAAACCTGCGACTATAAAAGTGCAGAATGATGCAAAAGCCGCTATCAGTGCGTATGGGAGCTGAGTTCTGGCATGGTCCACAGTATCACATCCCGCCCCCATAGAAGATAAAATAGATGTATCTGAAATTGGTGAACAGTGGTCTCCGAAAAGCCCTCCTGCAACAGCGGCGGAAATTACAACGATTAGCGGCGCATCTGCATGTATTGCGAGAGGAATCGCAAGAGGTATTATCAGAGCCTGAGTTCCGTTTGCAGAGCCTGTAGCAAATGAAATGCCCACTGCTATAAGGAATACAAGTGCTGCAAGCATTGACGACGGTATTACGGACAAAGTAACTCTTGCAAGATATTTTGCTGTTCCCATCTCTCCGCATAAGCTTCCAAGCCCAAAAGCCGCTATCAGCATTATCAGAACAGGCATTATGTTTTTGCACCCAGATATTACAGATTCTATTGCCTGGCCTGTAGTCATTATTTTCTTTGATACAACCATAAAGATACATGCTAGCGTTCCGAGGAAATATGCGCTTGCCAGCGAGATTCTGAACTTATCACTGCCCATATTCGGGAATCCAAAACTCATAAACATTCCGACAAGAACTATTGAAAGGACAAGGAAGGGGATTAGTGCCACAGATGCCGAAGATTCTCGCTTTTCTATCTGCTTTTCGAGTTCCGATTTGCCTTCTTCCAGAACATTTATTCTGGCAACAGCTTTTTTCTCAAGCGGGAGCATCGGGCCAAACTCTCTCTTGCTCAGAATTACAAGAGGAACCATCAGAACAGCCAGAAGTGTGTAAAACTGATATGGAAGAGTTGCTACGTATGCGCTAAAAGCATCCATTGCAAGGCCGTTCTCCTTCATTGAGGCTTCTATAAAGCCGCCAATGAGAACGCCCCAGCTCGTTATCGGCACAAGCATACACACGGGAGAGGCTGTACTGTCAACGATATAAGCAAGTTTTTCTCTTGAAACATTCAGTCTGTCCGCAACCGGACGAAATATAGGACCGAGAATCAGGCAGTTTGCCGAGTCAGAGAAGAAGAGACAGAGACCGCCAAGCCATACTGCAAGCTGCACTTTTATTCTGTCTCCGATAACAACAGATAATTTCCGCGTAAGAGCTTCAAGCCCACCTGATGCTTCAAGAATAGAAACAAATCCGCCAATGATTGTCATTAATATAATTAGTTCCGCGGCCCACGCACTTGTCAGCTGCGAAAAAATATATTTAGACCAGAAATTAACCAGCGCAGTATAGGGATTGCCGCCTGCCGCAATCAATGCGCCTACCATCAAACTTGTGAAGAGGGAGAGAATAACATCCTTAGTTTTAAATGCCAAAAAAATTGCCAAAATAGGTGGAATAATAGATAAGAAGCCATAATCGTTCATTACGAGATTACCCCTTTCTTATTTTGAGTTCCAAAGAGCATTTTTACTAGAA
>CAYRAI010000070.1:2799-5985 GCA_964422205.1 uncultured Synergistaceae bacterium
ATTGTGTACGATATCGTGTACGATATTTATACAGTAAGATCTTTCCTTTGTCAATATCTTTTCTAAATATTCTCAGAAGTTCAAAAAGGACCTCACAGGCAGTGCAATCATTCCTGTGAGGTCCTTATATTAGTTATATTTTGCGTGTGTAAGGCCTTACCTTAGAAGGCCTATTTTTTCGGAATTTTATAATATTCTTATTGAGGATACCATTTGTTCTGAGTAAGCATATTGTAAGTGGAGGCTATGTGCTCTTTCATTACAGCTTCCGCTTCATCTGGGTTCTTATCCTTTATTGCAGTAAAGAGTCTTGCGTGTTGAGATGGACTTTTAAAATTTTCTAAGTACGAGGTGTTTTCCGATCCTCTGCTCATATAAAAGTTGTCAAAGAAGAACAAATAAAGCTGGCAACGCCAAGTGACTTGCTTCACGGAGTGAAGGAAGTAGTTATTTCCTGATATCGTCACTGTCAGTGTGTGCATCTTCTCATTGATAATGTGGAGCTCTCCTGCCTTACTGCGCAGGCATGTATTTTCCTCTTCTATCAAGGAATCTATCTCATCTTTATACGCAGGTGTGTAGTTTATCGCAGCTTCTCTAGCGCATGCAGGCTCAACAAGAGTGCGGAAGTCAAAAAGATAGTCGAGATCGCGCCTTGACAGGTTTGGGACGGAACAGCCTTTATTTAAGGTACAGTCAAGCAGCCCGTCCGATATGAGCCGCTTTAAGGCATTCCTGACAGGTGTCCTGCTCATGCACAGTTTTTCAGCGATCTGGGACTCGACAACAGCCGAGCCGGGTGGATACTGATGCATGATAATCATATTTATAATTTCATTATATGCAGTTTCCTCTGCCGATTGTGAAGACATATAACCCCTCCAGGCGAATGTGTATGCTTTTGCAGATAATGATACCACAAACGTGATTTTGCACACGATGCAAACTGTAAAACTTAATCTGAAGTCCCTCCTGTGTTATCTCGGAATGGCTTCTACAAATTTCACGGTTTTAAGGACAAGGTGCAAGTCCTAGAAAATAATATATCCAGTGGTGATGCTGAGCTCAAATCCAGTCTTTTGAGCTGGGGCGTTTGAAATGTCCTGAAATTTTAAACGATACTGCCCTCCCATCAGAAGCCGCAGCTGAAGACGGAGCATGACCGTGAACCACATAACTGTGCATTAACGCCTGCCGAAAAGAAAGAGTATGACACCGCCGAACTCGAGAGTCGGCAAACGAAACTCTTGGCTGCGACACAACCGCACACAGCCTGCAAAAACTCCCATAACACAAAAATAAAATAAGATAAAGCAGCCGACATTGTAAAACAAACCTTAATGCTCTCCGTACAGCGGAACGATAATTGCCTGTTGACTTTTGTACATAATGGCGCTATCCTCTAATCGAACACTTTATTGTGTACGATAAATAAGTATTTACACGTACGGTAATCCGAAAACTTTATTAACGGAGGTATAGGCATGAGTAAGTACATTGAAGTAGAAATTCCTGAAGCAAAAATTACTGTGACCGCGCTTCTCAATGAAGCAGAAGAACCCGAAATGTGCGAACGTTTTTGGGAACTTTTAAAGGAGCCGCTTAAAGGGATGAACTGCCACACCCTTTCAACCGGGTGTTTATTTGACGCTAGACCGAGGCCGCCGCGCCACCCTGTCAAGATAGGCTTTCAAGCATCGGGAATAGGCAAGACAAAAAAACTATATTCGGAGCTTGACCCCGGGATGCTCCTCTATTCGGGATACGAAGTGACAATATGCTACGGCGAACACATCACAGAACCCCTTATGGCATCGGGTTCATGCATAGCGACAGTCATACCGGAGGACTTGGACAAATTCTACAAGGCCGGCAAATTTGTATGGGATATCCAGTCATGTGTGCATAGCACAACCACAACAATATTCAGGAGAAAGGCGTGATAGCCATGTCCAAACATTGGAGTGCCGTAAAAGACGCAATAGAGAACGAAATTGATAAAACATGGTGGACAGAACCGCTTGAAGTCACAATGAGCAGAAATCTGGTTTTCCCAAGCGGAGCGGGAACAGACGGACAGTGCATGGGAAATCTCTTTTTCCTTGTAAGCGATACTCAGGCTATGGGCTGGTGGACAGCAGCACCCGCAATTCAGCAGGCAATAAAGGATCCGGAGATGTCATTGGAAACATGCAAAAAAATGTGGGTATATATAAACAAGCACATGTGCCATCTCATGGGTGATTCCACAGGCCCCGGCACGAAGTGCCCCGCACCATGGCTCAACCTGCCTAAGTTTACTGAATTCTGTGACGATATAATCGACAGTTTTGAAACTATCGAGACAAAAGATGATTTCTGGGATCTGATATGGAGCTGGCAGAACTACGTAAACTGCATGAACCGCTGGTTCCAGAACGTATTCCCCTGGGAACTCGGACTGCAGCTTAAAAGACAGGACGCTAAGAGGCTTGAGCTTCTCACGGAATATAATAAGGCGTGGGGAAAATAGAAATATACCAAAAGCCCTTTTAAGCATACTATAAACCTCCATATCGGCTTTATTTACATCAGCCGACTTGGAGGTTTTTGTTTTTATGCACATGTAACCATATTTCTGTAAGAGTAAATTTTAGCCTCTTGTGGTAATTTTTCTTGCATGATGCTGCTTTGCACTGCTGTGTCCGCGTTTTACTCCGCATCAAGGGCGTGATATGAAATTTTGCATGTCATTATGTTGTTGCGGGATTAAATTTTTTTGTGGAATATCTTCAGATTCCTCTTTATCGTCAGATAGTGTACAATGAGCACAGTCACCTTATATAATCGGAGATGAGAAAGTATGCCTCTTTGGGGATTTCTTTTGTGTTTTTTTATAGCTACGCTATGGGCCGTGTCACCGATAATGATTGCCCACGGACAGAAAATATCGGGATGCACCTCTAATGAAATTAATCCCGTAAGGTCTCTTTCGTTTTTTGCGGTATCTCTTATTATTGCTCTCGCTCATACAGGGGGCAATCTTACCGCAATGGAGTCTCCTTTCGCATTTTTTTGTATTATCGGAAATGTAATTTTAAGTTATCTTGTCGGAGACACTCTTTACTTTATGGCGATAAGAGCAATGGGGATAAGCCTTGCCATTCCTGTCGCAAATACGACTCCTATGCTTGCCGCAGTGACTTC
>CAYRAI010000071.1:0-5907 GCA_964422205.1 uncultured Synergistaceae bacterium
TCTTCCTTTAAAATATCTTTTTTAATATTTTCATAATTTAATTGAAAATATTCTTCGCTATTCTTTTCAAATATATCGTTTATATTTTCCAGAATCTTCTTGAGTTTGCGATACCTCTTCTTGAAATCTGATATATTATAATAAGCAAACCAAACAAAACCTAAAATAAACACGTAATTGATGTAACCAAGTTTTAATATATATGCAATAACCGTTGACACGCAAATTCCTCCCTACTATTTTTCAAAATCGTATCAATTCATTGTTGACGAAAAGAGTATATTCTATATATTTTCGGCCACTTAAGCATCATATGCCAGAATTTTAACTTTTGCAAACTAAAAATTTTCGCTAAAAAGAACAAGTTTAATTAGTTTGGCATAGCCGCCATGTTCTTTTTGCCGCACTCTAGTTTGAAAGCCAATCCGGCAGGTACTTTTGCCTTATGCCGTCATAGTTTGAATCTGTTCCTATCTTGTCCAGAGTCAACAGGAATTTAGGGTGGGAATCGCTGATTTTTTTCAGCGGAGCAAGTTCGCGCTCCAGTGTTGCGGGGTCAAGGACGCTTGCCGAAACTTGGAAGTACGAGACACCCTCTGCCGAAGAACAAACGAAATCAACCTCGGACTCTCCCAGCTTGCCCACGTTCACTCTGCCGCCACGTCTTAAGAGCTCGAAGTAAACTATGTTCTCAATGAGGTGCCCGATATCTGCGGAAGCGCCGGACAAAAGAAGTGAGCGTATCGCCGTATCAACAAGATAATATTTGGAAAGCGTCTTCAAGTGCTGACGGCCCTTTATATCATATCTGTCCGCTTTGTAAAATATGTAACTCTCTGTGAGAGCGTGAAGGTAGGCATCCACAGTGCCGTAGGAAACCTTGCGCCCCGAGGAAATAAGTGTGTCCGTGATTTTTTTGGGGGAGAGGCAGCTGCCTATATTGCTGGCAGCAAACTTTATTATGCTTTCAAGCAGGGGGATATCGTTGATACCGTGCCTTGATGCTATATCTTTTATAACAATCGTGTTAAAAATTCCTTCGATGTAAGGCATAACCGATGCCATATCACGCTTTTGAAGCGACACATATGGAAAAGCTCCGAACCTCAGATAGTCATTAAAATATTCCTCCAAGCTCTTTTCCCCTGCCTGTGCCATGCAATATTCCTTGAAGGAAAACGGCAGCATATCAACGGTCACATAGCGGCCTGAAAGCAGAGTGGCAAGTTCGCCGGACAGCATGTAAGCATTGGATCCTGTGATATGCAGGTCAACATTGCCTTTTATGAACAAACTGTCTGCGACTTTCTCAAAACCTGCGCAATTCTGCACTTCGTCGAGAAAAACATAAGCAGTTCTATTCTGCGGCAGCCTTTCGGAAATATATTTATACAAGAGCTTGTAGTCACACAATTCCTCATAATCCAAATCCTCAAAATTTATCAAAATAATATCAGCATCAGCCACTCCTGCCGTTTTGAGCCAATCTATATATTGCAAAAAGAGCGTCGACTTGCCGCAGCGCCGCACCCCTGTCACGACCTTTATGACATCCTTGTCTTTGAAAGAAATGAGTTTGCTAAGATAGTCTTCGCGAATTACCATTTTAATTCCCCCCACTCCACCGCAAATATACACCCTGCCTCCATAAGTGTCAAAAATTTTTCTCAAATCAGAAAAAACTTTTAATATTTATATTTTTTTATTCTACAGAGGAAAAATTATACTATTTACGCTGCTCAATTTTTCTTGTGAAATACTATAACACCGGACAGAATTTTGTGGCTGGCTTAAAGCCACTATCGAGAGGAAAAAGGGCTCGTTATTATACTGCGTGCGGATATATACTCTTCCCAGTTGTAAGAAAACAGGGATTCCCTTTGCTTCGGAGAACGAGAGCTGTATGCACGCCTGCGGACATGACGCTCATATCGCGATGCGGCTCGGCGCGGCGCGTATACTCTGTGATATGAAGGGTAAACTGCGCAGCACGGTTAAGCTGATGTTCCAGTCAGCTGAGGAGTCCTGCCACGGAGCGAAATACTACGTGGAGAAGGGCTGCCTTAAAGGCTGAGGGGTGCGGACAAAAACTTGGGATAGACCTTGTTGCCTGACTGCATCAGGTCTCACGGCTTGGTTTTGCTCTTATTACCGGCTGAATTTTATACTCCCGCTATTACCACGCTTGTTATGAAAATATCGCCTTTTATGTCAAAGTACCATGTGCCGCCATGTTTTTCCACTACGTATCTGATGCTTCGGGTTCCCACGCCTCCGTCCTCTCTGGGCGATATAGGCATTCCCATGATGTCAAAGCTGATGACTGAGGGGTCGCAGCTGTTTTTTACTTGGAGAATGAGTTTTCCGTCTCGGTATGACGTGTATATTTTTATGGAGCGTTCTGTGCCGAGCGGAGCAGCTTCGCAGCCTTTGATTGCGTTTTCCACTGCGTTCGCGTAGATGGAGGCGAGTTCCATGTCGTCGATTTTCAGGCTTGTCGGAACAGAGGCGTTGATTCCCACTTTTATACCCCGTTTTTCGGCACGTTTGCCGTATATTGAGAGTATCGCGTTTACCGTGTAGTTTGCGCAGTATGTTTTTTAATTTCCGGTCTCTATGGTTTCAAGTATGCTGTTGATATAAGCTGCCGCTTTTTCTGTTTGTCCGCTGCCGAGGAGCGATAGCAGTATGTTTCCGTGGTGTCTCATGTCGTGGCGTACTCTCATCATTGTCTGTCTTGAGCCTTCGAACATGCCCATTTCGTCTCTTTGTCTGCGAAGCTGTTCTCTCAGGAGTCTGCTGTTTTCCTGTTCAAAAGTAAGTGCTCTGCTTTGTTTCATGGTTTCATAGATTCCCGCGTAGCAGAGGCACATGCTAAACAGTATCAGAAACGATGCGGCATAGATTAGCAGTATTCCAATGCCTGTGACTGCGGATGAGACTCCTATCAGGAGCATGTTTGTGAGAGAAAAGACCGCCGGAATGAGAGCTGTCGCGCTGTGACGCCTTCCAATGCTCTCAACTACTGTACGAAATGGGGCTTTTAGTTTTATCGCAAGCAGGAGCATTCCTGCAAACATGACGATTATAAGAGGAAAGAGCATTAAGTAAGGTGCGTTAAGCTGAGATATGACCGCGCCTGAGGTTATGACGATAGATCCGCATATATTAAGGACTGTGAAATATATAAAGAAAATTTTCCGTCCGCTGTCTTTTACTATCGCCGCAAAAACTATAAGAGGCAGGAAGAGGGAGACAGGACGCCAGAGGTCAAACAGTCCGCCGTCAAGCAGATGCTCCATTAGAACGCACAGAGCGAATAATGCGGAAAACGCGGCGGCGCATATTGCATAAGCGCGCTTTCTCTCTATCTTGTACTCAAACAGGATTGTCATGCAGCCGCAGGTTGCAAACCACACAATGGCCATTGCAGCGAGCAGCTGCCAGTGAGGAAGAGGAAGCACCATGATTTAAGACTCCCTTTCTGCGTTGAATGTGTATTCAATAAACCATTTTTTTACAGTCATATACTCACCGCGCGCTATGGGGACAATCAAACCGTCAGACATTGTGACGGAGTTTGAGCTTATCCGAACGGCATAGCGCATGTTGATTATGAACGAGCGGTGCGGCGACATAAATGCTCTGTTTGCGCTGAGTTTTTCGTAAATCGAGGATAGGGTTTCGTGCAGGAGCAGGGTTCTGCCCGTCTGTGAGGAGCAGTTTTTGTTCCCTAATGCATGACTCCGCCGTGATAATGGCTGAAAACGGCACTTTTTCTATCACGCCTCTGTCGGTGCGGCAGATAAGACATTCAATCGGGGCTTTCGCAAGAGCGGATACAGCCCTGTCCATAGCACACTCAAAGCTCTTTTTGTCTATCGGCTTTTCAATGTAGTGTGCTGCGCCGACTTCAAAGGCGGCTACAGCATGTTCACGAGATGAGGTGAGAAATATTATTTGGCATTTCGGCAGAGCTTTGCGCAGCGATTTCGCAAGTGTTATGCCGTCTGTAACGTTCATATATATATGTCGAGCAGATATATATCGCCGATAAGTCCGTTGTCCAGGTCATCCTGCAGAGCGAATGGGGCTGTGTATTGAACAGTTTCTAATTCCACATCAGGGTGAGACGCCGCCTAATCGCCGACAAGCCGCGTTATGCCGCCTATGTATATTTTTTCGTCGTCGCATATTACAACTCTCAGCACAGTTATGTCTCCCTGCAGATGTTTTTATTTTTGCATAAACGCAGCTATTCTGTCTTTTGCGTTCTGTCTTATCTTCATGTAGTAAAATTCATAGTCCCAGCCGTGGTATATTCCGCGTCCGAAGATCGGCGACATTGCCGCCGGAGTTTCGTATTTCGCCTGTTCGGCAGAGGAGCAGACCACCGTGCCCCTTTCGAGGTTCAGATAAGCATCGGCTATGCCCGGCACATCAAGCGACATTACACCGCCTGCAAGTTCCTTTGTCATACTGCCCAAGTTGTCAGCAGACAGAGCTTTCACTGTGTCGCGTCTCCAGTTTATGGGATTTATCGAGATGGAGCCTTCAAGCCACACAGGGTCGTTGCCCGCCACAGTCGGAGCTTCCGTGTTCCATGAAAGTATCACGCCTGTGTCGTTTGACGTATTGGCGAATTTCAGATTTCTGTTCGCGTTCATGTATGATTCTTCTATGGAATAGCCTATCCCGTAGGCCGCGACCATTTTTTTGTAACGGTCGGGGTGTTTTTTCATATAGTCCGCAAGGAGAAGTTTCAGCACATTTGAGCCTTGAGAGTGAGCGGCAAGGATGTAGGGACGCCCATTGTTGTAATGGGCAAAGTAGTAATCCAATGCTGCCTCTGCATCCGTGAGAGGCTCTTTTGCCAAAACGGCGTCTTTTACGTCATTGGAGAGAGTGAGGGCATACATGCCGTCCGCCTGCCGGTAGTATGGAGCAAAGATATCCACCGCGGTTTCAAAGGCTGCCGCCTGCTTTTTAAATACGGCAGAAGCGCTCTCTCTCATACCCTTGTCGTCTATGGAGCATATCACAGGCTGAACGTCGGGGCTCGTCCTTATGTATGCAGTGGGATAAAAATATATCACATCTGCAGAGCAGCTTCGCTCTGAGGGAAGAGCTATCCAGTTCTCCGCCTTTGAATAGTCCGACGGAGCTATGGCGTTGGCAGAACCTGAGCAGCCGCTGCTGCCGCCTGAGGTCGATTTGGCTGTGTTTGTGGCTACCGCCATCGCGGTCTACCACAGAACCCGCTGTTTCATCAAGGTCGAAAGCGGAGTTGATTTTTAAGATTCTAAGGCGAAAACAAAAGACGCTTTACCCCGCACTACAACAATTTGCGGGGAGACGAGAGGGGACACTGCTGGGAGACTAGAGGGGCGGGGTGTTGCAGAGCAGCTTTGCCCCGCCCGAATGTGCTTTTTGCCGTTTTTGCGTTATCTTTGTTCCGGTTACTTACTGTTTTCTGCCTCGCCGTGCCGCCATCGGAAGCAGAGCAAGCAGGGCCAGCGCCGCAAAGCCCGCGTTGCAGCCGCTGCTGCCCGTTGAGGGGCGCTGTGGGGCGGCTGTTGCGTAGATTACTGTCGGGTCTGCTATTTTGCCTTCTTCGCCGTCAATATCGTACTCTCCGTTGTCTTTTATGAATAGGGTGAGTATGTAGTTTGTATCTGAATCGAAGGTTGTTTCGGTGACGAGCTGTTTTGTCTTTTCGTCAAATATTGCGTAGTAGCCGTCTTTGTAGTCCGACGCGCTTTGTGCCCTTTTAAAGGCTGTCGCTTTTTTGTCGCCGCTTGTTATGAGTTTCACTACGTTGAGTTCAGATGCTACACCGCTTCCCAGGTAGCAGCCGGATATGAGCATCGAGACTGCCGCGGCTTTGTCTCCGAAGTTTCCGCTTGC
>CAYRAI010000072.1:0-5519 GCA_964422205.1 uncultured Synergistaceae bacterium
AGCCGGATATGAGCATCGAGACTGCCGCGGCTTTGTCTCCGAAGTTTCCGCTTGCCGTGAATATGGGCAGTGTGTTCAGCAACTTAGCATCTTTGCAGAGGCTCGCAGTGACAGAGGGTTTGAGCACCAAATCTGCGTCCATTTGACACAGGTCTGAGGATGAGATTACCGCCGTTATATCCGGCGACTGAAGAATTTCCGCGGATACGGGGAACACTTTGTCGGAGGAGAGGACGGCTAAGTTTTCAAATGTCACGTACGCAGGCTTAAAGGCATAGAGAGCTCCCTCAAGGTCGAGTCTGCCGTGGGCTGAGAAACCTTTGCCCGCAACATATGGGTTTGCGCCCAATAGCAGCATCGCTTTGATGTCGCCTGCCGAGAGGTTCGGATATATGGAGCAGAGCAGTGCAGCGGCTCCCGTCACGTGAGGGGCTGCCATAGAGGTTCCGGATATTGCTGTGTATCCTGATGATTTGTAGGTTTCTCCTATCCCGCCCATAATCGGCTGCTTCCTGCATGTGCTGAGGATTGCACCGCCCGGTGCGAAGATGTCCACCCATTTGGCACTTGAGCTGTAGTTTGAGAATGGTGAGCGAGCTTCGCCTGTGTTAGAATCGGAGGTGGAACCTACTGTTATAGAATTATCAAACCTGTAGCAGGAAGGATAGATGAGCTTGCCGGCTTGAGTCGGATGGTCAAAATCTTCTCCGTCATTTCCCGCCGCAATACAGGCTATTATGCCATTGTCGCTGAGTTCCTTATGTTTTAGAGCAAGAGGGTCTTTTGTCTGGTCAAGAGGGTCTATCCAGCCGTAGTATGAGCCGCTGAATGACATGTTTACCGTGCGGATGTCCGCTCCAGCTTTTTTGGCTGCTACTACGAAGTCTATGGCGCGCATTGTGTCGGAGTCAAATTCGCATGCGCCGTAGCCCTTGAGAGATGGGTCGTAGTATTTTGAGAAGTTGCTTACTGACATAATGCTGACGTTCCAGTTGACTCCCGCGACACCTATTTTGTTATTGCCGACAGCTCCTATTGTGCCCGCTACGTGAGTGCCGTGTCCGTTGATGTCGCCGACTTTGCTCATTCTCCGGCGATCTTTGGAATCAATGTCATCGGACACCGCCGCAGCAGTATCTCCCGACCCAACTGGTACTATGTCTATGGGCTCCGTGCTGTAGGTTCCGTCCTTTTCATTGTAGGTGACGACGGAGTGGAACCATGCGCCGTGGCTGTTTGCAAAGTCCGCGTCTATGGATTTGTATCCCGCACTTTTCATCTTTGTTATCAAATCAGCGGATATGGAGTACATGTTTCCCTTCAGGTCTTCATGGTCGTATATGACTCCCGTGTCCATGACCACGGCGATTATGTCTTTTGAGCCCGTACCCTTATTCCACGCTGCGGGCGCGCCTATACGCTGCATTCCCCAAAGCGATTCGACAGCCGCTTCGTCTGGCATTTTCGACACTGCGCTGATTTTGTGCATACGGTTTGGAACCGCGCTTATGACGTTCGGAAGTTTGTTGAGGCGCGAGATAAGTTCTTCCGTGCTTTCGCCTTTTAATGTTTTTAAGTGAGCCACTGTGAGCATCTGTTTTTCCGAAGGCAGGGCGGACTCTGCGGCGGAGAGAGACGCTTTGCCTGTGAACGATGATTTGGTGACGTTAGCCTCAACAGGCGCATAGACGTGCAGCGCCGCGGCTCCCAGTTCATCTGCGACACTTCCCGCCATACTCGCCATGGTTCTCATAGCCGACGAACTGTCAGCCCTATATTCTGCTGCGGCAGGTACACCTGTCATCATGACTATTGCCTCTCCTGCGGCATAGCGCGGAGGCTCATCAGCGTTCAGTGCGGCAGTGCAGAGTGCTGCAAGCAGCAGAATAAGCGGTATAATTTTTTTCACAGAAAATCCCCCTGAATTTTGCTTGAAAAGATACCTTGGCAAAACACCATAACGATATTATTTTAACATCAAGATGCACCTTAAGAGTAAGTTTAGCAAGAGGCTCTTACTTCTCCTTATATCAATGAGCAGCAGCTTCATAAGTGTAAGTAATTCCGGATTTTTTATCTTTCTGATAAGCCACAGCTAAAATAATCACTCCAATCGTTATGCGATATATAACATAACGATTGATGTCAGAGTGATTTATTGCAGTTTTTTATTGTTAGGCTTTGCGGAAATTTATTTCATTAGGCCCGTGAGGAAATATCAAGATACTCTTCCGCATGTGCAAGCCCGGTGAAGCCTCTCTGTCTGAGGCTGTTTTCTATCACTGTCTCCGGATAGCTTACTCCCTCTTTTTCAAGCCCCGTCAGGTGCTCTTCAAAGAGCTTGAGAGTCCGCATTGAGTATGTGAAGAGCTCTCCGAGCTCGTATGTCTCTATTGATGTGAAGCCAAAGGCAGCTTCTTCCGATGTGCGAAGAGGTCTTCCTCTCCCTGCCACATTGGGGTATTTGGCGCGAAATGCTTCGTTTTGAGGAAGGAGCTTTTCCGTTATGCGATGAGCTATGGCTCTCTTTTCCTCAGAAATATCGGGAAGGCGCTTTGCTAGCTCCGTATTCTTATCCGGTTCGCTGATGCACATCATATAGCCGTATTTCTCCGTCAGAGGGTTACGCCCCTCTTCGTCATCCAAGGCCTCTCTTAAGTCATCCATCCAGCTTGCGAGCATAGCCGGGCTCCAAGCCATATATTGACTGCGGCGCATAATGCTGAAAGTCCTGAAGTCGTCCTGACACTCGGCGCGCCCGCCTTCATTTTTGACCTTATCAAAAAAAGCCCACTCAATTTTTATTATTTCTTCTATAAGTTTTTTCATATCACTGCTATTGCTCATATTTTCAATCATCCCACTGACACCCCCATGTGTCTGATTTTTTCGTCCTCTATCTGTTTCATTACTTCTTCCGCCTGCGGAACAAGAAAGCTCTCCCGGCTTGATGAAAGTCCCTCACTGTGCAGGGCATCAGTGACATCAGCGCATATCGCTTCTATGACACGCTCTTTGTCAAAGCTTCCTTCGGCAAACAGAGAGTCTATTTTTTCCGCTGTTTTTTTGAAGAGAGGCAGTTCCCTCGCGCTTCTGAATGCCCATTTGTAGTACGGCATATATCGTCCGCTCAGAAGGTGAAGAGCGGAGAGAGAGGCCCGCGCGAACTCGTCAAGAGCCAGAGCAGCCGCAGGTATGTCTTTTCTTTTCATAATTCTGACGTAGTTATACTGTCCCGCCTGTCCCATGATGAAGAGGCGCGCCGCGAGCTTTTTGAGCAGCACGTCTTTCGGATAAAAATTAAGCAGGGTGTTTCTTATGAGGCTGAACTCTCCCAAATCATCCCGAAATACCTCACCGCTCACAGCGGCAGCAAGAAAGTGCTCCGGTATGCGAAGCCATGAGATGTTGTCGCGCGGCACTCCGCAGGAGCCTATGAACTGAGAGTAGAAGCGGCCTATGGAAGTGACTCCAACTCGTCCTGCTCCTTGGGGAGTTTCAAGGCGGGGAACTCCTTCAAAGGTTTTCGGCAGAGAGTCATAAAGATTACTGAGCTCTGTTCCGAATTTTTTGTAATCTTCGTCAGTGAGCCACAGACAGCAGCCGGGGCCGAAGTCGTGGTCGCGCGATATGGCGTCATCATAGCCCAGACAGTCGGAGCCGGCCCCGGCAAGCCCCGCCGCTATGAGCTTTGCTCTTGTGCCGAATATCCGCTCTATAGCCGGTGCTGCGCACTCCTTGTAGTAGGAGCGGCACAGGTCGAGTCCTTTCATATATGCCTCTTTTCCGCCGCTTCCGCATCACGAGCGGTTTGGCTCATGAGTTCCGCCTTCTCGAAGTTTCCCGCGGCTTCATAAGCCTTTGCGCAATTGCGGCACAATGTGACATAGACACGGCCGCTCTTTCCGAATTTTTTTTCTGTGGACAGAGCCGCTCTCTCATAGTAATCAGCAGAGGTTTTGTAATTTCCGAGCATATATTCCAACTGTCCCCGCGCCGCCAGCATGGAGGAAATGTGAGGGTCGTTAGGAACGGAGGAGAAGATATTTTCTGCATCTTCCAGAGAGGAGCGGGCTTCATCAAAGCGTTTTTCCGCCATAAAGCAGAAGGAGATGTTGACACGGCATGTCGCTTTCTCAGATTCCGTATCCTCCTTATGCTCAAGCAGAGCAAGAGATTTATTAAAATACGAGGCGGCTTCGGATGAGTTTCCCATTCTCAGAAGGGACTGAGCCATATTGTTGTAGAGGCTCGCAAACCTGTAGTCATCCTCCTCAAGCTGAGCATCGTAGATAGCCTCAGTACGGCGGAAAAGCTCTAAAGCCTCCCCTGCACAGCCAAATGCCGCCTTTGCTGTAGCATAGTTCAAAAGAGCTGTCGCATAGTCTGCTCCTCCCTCGAGCCCTGCGGACTCAAGCAGAGCAAGGGCTGTCTGTGCCGCGGCAAAGCTCTTTTCCTTGCTGCCGGCCGCGCGCCAAAAGCCCTCAAGCTCGTTGAAAACAGTGACGCATGATGCATAATCGCCATTTTTGCGGCACTCTTCAGCCGCTTCTTCAAGCCATCTTCCTGCTTCGCTCACGCGTCCTTCCGCAAGCATGGCATCAAACTTTTGCACAATTTCCCTAACGTCCAACAAGACCATTCCCTTCACGCAACATAAAAACATTTTAAATATGATCCTATGATAGCAGAAAAGAGAGAGTTTATCACAGTGACAGCTTATTCAGAGGAAATCTTGCGCAAATTGACCCGCCGTTCTTACCGTGCCGATATCTTTTATTAAAAGCCGCCCATGACAAATAAAGCGGCCCCTTTCGGGCACCGCTTTTAAATTATCGGTTTCGTGACGCTACTTCTTTTTATAGTTCATTTCATAATGTGCATAGCCGCCGATCGGTGTCCACTCACCGCCGCCTAGGTCTACCGATATAGCTTTGGACGATACGCACCAGGCCGTACTCAAGGCAAGTGCGATACAAAAAGCTTCAGGCGGCGCAGGCGGAGTCTATTCACTTCCGATACTTACACAGACGGACACAATCGATCCTTACGCCGTCAACGTGGCATCTTCCTTCATCATAGCGTCAGCCGACCTTATGGCAAGAACGGCGAGAGATGTAAGGCTGATTGCCGTGACAGGAGATAAGAGCGCTCAATATTTCACCTATTCAAGCGCCCCATACGACTTTGTCAGAGACGGATGCTTCACAATCCAGCCGAACGACCACAGCACAAAAACGCTCTCAAGAAACACGCCTCTGACGGATAACTACTACAGAGTGACAATATTCGTCAAAGACAACGGCGCCTTCGACATGGACAAAACCGAAGGTTCGGTACTCATCGCTCCGGCGGTACTGCAGTCAAAAGACACAAGCAGCGGCGGATGCAATGCAGGCTTTGCAGGCACAGCACTTATTTTTGCCATAGCCCTGCTTCCCATCGCACAAAAAAGGAAAAATCACAGCAAAAACTTCGTAAGATAACGAATTGATGTGAAACCGCACCCATAGAAAAAG
>CAYRAI010000073.1:0-3030 GCA_964422205.1 uncultured Synergistaceae bacterium
GTTATAGTTCCCTGACACACTCCGAAATGCTATACTACTTAGCCGACAAGCCCTTGATATCACTTGGAAATCAAGGGCTTGTCGGCTGCGTTTTTGCTTAGAAAAGCAGTGTTTGGTTGACGTTTACGTACTTTTCTTTTTTCGTCCTCGTGCCTACCAGCATTTTCATTGAGGCATACTGTCGGTCTGTAATTTGCAAAAATCGTACAGAGCCCTTTTGAGGCAGATGAGCCATGAGTCTTTGAAGGTGTTTATCCACTGCATCTTCTCCGTTTACTATTCTGCAATATACGGAGAATTGGAGCATGTCATAGCCGTCTTCTATAAGGAATTTACGGAAATGTGTATAGATACTCCTGTCTTCTTTTGATACAACAGGAAGGTCGAAGAATACCATAATCCTCATAAATCTGCTCCGTCTCTCATTTGTCATATCAGTCTTATTGCAGAGGGATAAGCTCCGGCAATTTTAATTTTTCGGGATCTCCTGATGTTGTGGCAGTGCTGAAACTCGCACTCATTATGTCTATCGCTCTTGAGACGCTTTGTTTTGCAAAGTCCACTGTCATGCTTGTGTTAAGCAGGGATACCAATGCGGCTCTGTCCTTTATCCCGAATGTTTCACCCTCGGTGATATTCAAAGCTGTCCATAAATCTACAAGAGGTCTTAATACTTCCATAAAATCGTCCGCAAGGTTAAATGCGTTTAGTTCGCTTTTGTGGTGTATTCCTATTGCGGGCAGGAATCCGTAAGAGACTAGGCTTCCTGCAACGGAGCTTCGCATTACAGAATAGCCGTAATTGAGTGCGGCGTTTACAGTGTTGTCTTCCTGCCGCGTGGTCGAGGGCATGTAGCTGTTGAAATATACTTTTGCGGCGGCACCTTCACGGTTTGTCGGGTCTCCGCTTTTTACTTCCGATGCGAGGGCATGGAGTTCACGGCTTCCGTCTTTTCCAAGAAATTCAAGACATTTTGCCTGATTTTTTATTTTCTGCCGCACCAATATGCGCCAGCAGTTTTTTCTAAAAGGTTGTGTCTGCTCCAGTTGTTCTCTCATTACTTTTAACTGACGGCTGTGCTGATGAAAGGGAAGAAAAAGACCCGAGGGCATGTGCCCCGGGTCGCATGTGAACAGTGGTATTGATTTTCTTGCAAGCTCATCCAGCAGAGAGGATGTTATCAGAGCCTGAGATGTCTCTACCACGATTATTGATATGTCCTCAAGAGGGACGAGTATTTCTTCGTCCTGCTTGATTGCCAAATGGTTCTGTTTTAATGAGAGCTTTGCAGGGTTGGCGATAATGATGTTACGCCAGCTCATGGGGAGGTCTCTCTTTTTTTACTTTGTAGTAAGAGCCCAATACGTCGACCTGATACTTTTCTATGCTCTTTGCTGTTCTTACTCCGATGCCGCGCCATGAACAAGCTCCGGAGTGTTCTTTTATCTCAATAGAGCCCGTGGATATATCTGTTCCAACGTAGTAGCCGAATATCTCTTTTTTCTTGCTGTCGACAACTCTGAGCAAGTCATTTCTGAATATGGAAAACATAAAAGTATAAGTGTTGTCTACTATCTCCCAATCGGATTCTTTTTTATTTGCTGTTATCGCTCTATTTTTGATTTTCTTCTTTGCTATATCATCAACATAGTAGGGTATTAGGAAATACTTGCCGCCCTTTGTATAGACATCCACTCTGACCATGCTTCCGTTTGCCGCAAGGCCGCTGCAGACTCTCACTCCCGATACTCCGGGGGATTTAATTTTTATTGAGCGTACAATGGGGCCCAATGTGCCGTCATTGGTCGGTTTTCGGAATGGTTCTTTAAATGCTTTTTTCGGTTCGTCTTTAAATTCTTTAAGTCTCTGTTTGAGAGCTTCATAGAGCTTGGTGTCTCTCTCTTTGCCTGCCATGTTTTCGAGGGATGAGAGCTTTATATTAAGCAAGCTTGTCTTTACTGCGGTTTTTCCCTCTGCAAGAAGGTCGCCTTTGATACTGCGAATTGTCGCTTCGTGAGAAGCTCCATCCGCTTTTCTCTCGGGTTTGCGGGAGATAAATATGGGTTTGAGTTCTGAAAGTGTTTCTTCGTCATAATTTTCCAGCCCAAACTCTTTTATCTTATCGGCAGGCGAATCTGACATTCTGGCCTCTATCTCTTTGCGGAAATGCGGCCAAGGTTCGGGTGTTCTTGTCTTTTTACCGTCTTCGGATTCTTTCTTGAGAATGCTTAGCTCTCTTTTGCGCGAGAAATCCGAAATTGATTTTATCATAGATGGTGTTGACGCAGCTATTACACATGCGTCCAAAGCATGGTGAAGGTCGTTGGCGGCTCTGTCTTTTAAGCTGTTAATTCCCCACTGTCTGCGCAGTACGGATGTTGCCCTGCCGTTTAAGCGGTGTACCGGCTGTTTGTTTTCAGGGTCTGAAAATATGAGATTCTGCTCTATCCAAGCCGCTACATATTTTGTTATGTAGCGGGTGTCACTGAGATTTCTCTCCGTCATCTCCTGAGAGTCTTTTGCGTCAAAATCTTTTCTTGTCAGCCGTTCCGCTTTTTTCCTGTTAGAAATATATGCGTCCACTCTTGCTGTAAATTCGTCCCAGGCTTTGGCATCGCTCCCTAAATATTCATAAGGTGTTCTGTTTCCTTTGTTGCGGTTCTCACTGCCTATGACGAGTACTTTGTTGCTGAGGCTGTCGTCAAAAGAGCGGCTGTAGGGAATTATGTGGTCTATCTCGGCATAGGTGCCGTCGTTGCTCTGAAAAGCCGATCGCGGTTCAATGTACTCTCCGCTGTATGGGCAGAATCCACCCTGCTCTTTCCATAGGCGGTATTTTTCCAGTTCCGCTCCGTTAGGTCTGTGGTTAAATTCACTTTCAAATTTATCCGACAGTCCGGCTCTCTGATTGCGATTCTCTTTTTGTTCGTCTTCTATTTTTTTTCTCTCTTCTTTTGATTTTGAAAGGTCTCTGGCAAGCTCAACCTGCACTGTCTCGGGTGAACCGTATTTTCTGATGATGGCATTGAC
>CAYRAI010000073.1:3130-5146 GCA_964422205.1 uncultured Synergistaceae bacterium
TTGGGGTCAATATTTCGAGCGTTCAAGTAATCCCTTATTTCACTGTCGGTTTTTCTGTAGGTGAGAGCAAAGGCCAGTGTATCAAGCAGTGTCGGAGTCGTATTTATAATACTTTTCCAATACTCTTCGCCAAGCTCTTTTGTTATAGCTTTTCTGAAAGCATGAAATGCTTTGAGCTCTGCAAAGGCGGCATCTTCGGGGTTGCCGTCTTTTTTAGACGGCATGTTTTCAAAAAATAATTCTTCGGGAGCGCCTATTGCTTTTTTTATCTGTTTGTATGTGACTTTGGCATTGGAGTAAGCAAGGTCGGATATTTTTCTGTTGTTCTCCGCGGATAATTCGTATTTTTTCCCATCATAGATAGCCCGTAAATTTACTATTTTAGTCAGCAGTATGTAGCGCTCTGATGTCCATGAGGCCTTCGGCGCACGTTTGCAGGGAGGCTCTAAAGTGCAAAAGCCGACCATCTTCTCTATAATCTCTCCAGATGCGAATGGAAGCTGGCGTTTGAATATTTCAATGTATTGTTCTTCTGTTTCTTTTGAAGAGTTGGGATTTTTAAAATTCCGCTGGCTCTCGAATAATATTTTGACTTCATTCTCAAGGTCGTCCCGTGTGATTGTGTTTGAATAGTCTCCGCCTTTGTTGCGTTTGTGCTCGGCAAACTTATCGTCTTTGAAAATCATTTCGCCGACGGTGCGGTAGCCGCACCCTCCGTTACCTTTAGAGAGCAGGAGGCTGTTTGCCTTCATACCCTCTTTGGCTTTGCCGTCCTCGGAAGCTTTTGAGCTTTTATCGTCTGCGGAAAGTGTCCTGTTGGATTTAAAACCGCGGTGCTTTGCTATATGTATCAGAACTCTTGACCATTCTGCCGGAGATAGAAGTCTGTCCAGCCCGTCAGAGCGCAGTTCCCACGGGGATGTAATCTGCCCGTCGAAGATATTTTCCATCTGAGTTTCGGAAAGAATTTTTTCTGATAATATCAGTTTTTTGACAGAGGATAACCTTTGGCGTTTCCTTCTCAGGCGACGCCGTGCTCCTCTTGCTTCCCGTCTCGGAGCCGCAAGGGAAGAACCGTCTTTGGGGTTCTCAGCTCCGGTAAAGAGTCTGACTCCAAGATCTCCTATCCTTTTGTTGCCCAAATCAAGCAGAGCCCATCCAACTGAGGTGATGCCTATATCAAGTCCTAATGAATAACGCAAAATAGAAGCCCCCCAATATAAAAGGATACCCCGATGAGCGCACGAAACGTGAACTGACCGGGGCGAAACCTTGCGGTAACATCCCCGAAGGGATGCACTTATTATAGTAACGTGACACACTCCGAAATGCTACACGCTAAAAAGTAACCGCAATAAAATAATACTATAAATTTTTATAAAATACAAGTGTAAAACCCTATTTTCCTTTTTAATAAATCAGAAAAATATATAAAGCACTCCCTATTAAGATATTAATAAGAATTTTGAGAAAAACAGATATTAAAATAGCCGCTGGCTCATGCTTCCTTCATGATGTATCACTCTTTTTCCTATTAATGCCGCTTTATATCATATTAATTTGCCATGTCAGGGCGGAATTTTTCTTCTTAACAAAACCTTAACAACTTTGCCTTTTCTCTAACGGCACTCTTATTTTTTCCGCTGTATACTCGCCGCATTAGAAATTTTGATGGGAGAGATGCACATGGAAATTTTGTCGCAGTATTGTTTAGCTCTTTTAGTTCTCTGCATAGCGGCTGTTCCTCTGGGCGGTTATATATATAAGGTTATGGAGGGGGAGAGGACTTTTATGTCGCCTCTTCTGAGGCCTTGCGAGAATTTTATTTACAGGCTTGTGGGCTCTGCTCCGGATGAGGATATGAGCTGGAAGGAGTATGCTTTTGCGGCTCTTGCCTTTAGTTCCGTGAGCCTAGTTTTTCTCGCTGTCATGCTTATGGCTCAGGGTGTTCTTCCCTTAAATCCCGAGAGGCTGGACGGCCTTAGCTGGCATCTTGCTTTTAATACCGCGGTGAGT
>CAYRAI010000074.1:0-5049 GCA_964422205.1 uncultured Synergistaceae bacterium
TTATATAATTTTATGGAGGGATTGTTATGGCAAGATTTACACTACCGAGAGATCTTTATCACGGGAAGGGTTCACTTGAGGCCCTCAAAACACTTAAAGGAACAAAGGCATTTGTAGTAGTAGGCGGAGGAAGCATGAAGCGTTTCGGTTTCCTTGACAAAGTTGAAGCTTATCTGAAAGAGGCTGGCATGGAAGTGCAGCTTTTTGAAGGAGTGGAGCCCGATCCTTCTGTCGATACAGTCATGAAAGGCGCTGCTGCAATGAGGGAGTTCAACCCCGACTGGATAGTTTCAATAGGCGGCGGTTCCCCTATAGATGCGGCAAAGGCAATGTGGGCATTCTATGAATATCCCGATACAACCTTTGAATCGCTCTGCATTCCTTTTAACTTCCCGACTCTCCGCACAAAGGCGAAGTTCTGCGCCATTCCTTCAACATCGGGAACAGCGACGGAAGTTACGGCTTTTTCAGTCATAACCGATTACAAAAAGGGAATCAAGTATCCCCTTGCAGACTTTAACATCACGCCCGATGTCGCTATCGTAGACCCGGAGCTTGCCGAGACAATGCCCAAGAAGCTCACGGCTCATACAGGCATGGACGCTATGACACACGCTGTTGAAGCTTATGTCTCGACTCTGAACTGCGACTACACCGATCCTCTTGCGCTCCATGCCATAAAGATGGTGAGCGAGAATCTCATAGCTTCATACAACGGAGATATGGGTGCACGCGCAAAGATGCACAATGCTCAGTGCCTCGCAGGCATGGCATTCTCAAACGCTCTTCTCGGAATAGTCCATTCCATGGCTCATAAGACAGGCGCCGCATACAGCGGAGGCCACATTGTGCACGGCTGCGCCAACGCAATGTATCTGCCCAAGGTTATCCGCTTCAATGCAGCAGCACCCGAAGCGGCGAAGAGATACGCTGAAATCGCGCGCTTCCTCGGCCTTGAGGGAAAAAGTGACAGCGAGCTCACACTGGCTCTTGTCGGGCACATCAACAGAATGAACAAAGCTCTTGATATCCCCTCACGCATCAAGGATTATGAGGGCGGCATCATTGACGAGAAAGAATTTATGGAAAAGCTTCCCAAAGTCGCGGAACTTGCTGTCGGAGATGCATGCACAGGCTCAAACCCCCGCACAATAACACCGGCACAGATGGAAGAGCTTCTTAAGAGCTGCTATCTTGACGAAGAGACCATAGGTCTTTAATTCAGCCTCCACCCACCCACCTAACTCACTCTTATATACAGCTGCACAAGTTTCATCCGAGCCCCTTTAATTGCGAGAGTTAAAGGGGCTCTCTCTTAAGATGCCCTCACTACATTCTATTTGGCGAAAGCCCGACAGGAGAGTTGCAATATGAAAAACGCAAAGGAAGTACAGACACCGCAAATTGTGGACAGTGTTCCCGCTCTCGAAGCACGAATGGCAGAGGTTCGAGCCGCTCAGAGAAGATTCTCATCATATACGCAGGAGCAGGTGGACAAAATATTCTTAGCCGCCGCAATGGCAGCGAACAGAAACCGCATAGCCCTTGCCAAGATGGCAGTCGCAGAGACAGGCATGGGAATTGTCGAAGATAAAGTGATAAAGAACCACTTTGCTTCAGAATATATATACAACGCTTATAAAGATACAAAAACCTGCGGAGTCATAGAGGAAAACAAAGTCTACGGCTCAAGAAAAATTGCCGAGCCCGTAGGAGTGATAGCCGCAGTTATCCCCACGACAAACCCTACATCCACAGCTATTTTCAAAACTCTCTTGGCACTTAAAACACGCAACGGAATAGTGATAAGCCCCCACCCGAAAGCTAAAAATTCCACAATAGCGGCGGCAAAAATTGTGCTTGATGCCGCAGTGGAAGCTGGAGCTCCCGAAGGAATAATAGCCTGGATAGATGTACCCTCACTGGAGCTCACAAACAGCGTAATGAAAGATTCCGACATTATCCTTGCCACAGGCGGCCCGGGAATGGTCAAGTCCGCCTACTCAAGCGGCAAACCGGCTCTTGGAGTAGGTGCCGGCAACACACCTGCAATAATTGACGAGAGTGCCGACATCCTCCTTGCGGTAAGTTCAATAATTCACTCAAAGACGTTCGACAACGGCATGATATGCGCCTCGGAACAGTCGGTAATAGTTCACGAATCAATTTACAAAAAAGTAAAAGACGAGTTTGCGGCGAGAGGATGCTATTTCCTCAATAAAGAAGAGACCGAAAAAGTCAGAAAGACAATAATCATAAACGGAGCTCTCAATGCCAAAATTGTCGGACAGAAAGCCCATACAATAGCAGGCTTGGCTGATGTAAAAGTGCCTGAGGAGACAAAAATTCTGATAGGCGAAGTCGAAAGCGTAGATATATCCGAAGAATTTGCGCACGAGAAACTCTCCCCAGTCCTTGCCATGTATAAGGCAAAAGACTTCGGCGACGCTGTGGCGAAAGCAGAGCAGCTTGTCGCAGACGGAGGCTACGGACACACATCATCGCTCTACATAAATGACGTGACAGAGAGAGAAAAAATAGACTTTCACGCTTCACGCATGAAGACTGGAAGAATCTTGATAAACACACCATCGTCCCAAGGCGGCATAGGAGACCTTTACAACTTCAAACTCGCACCCTCTCTGACACTGGGCTGCGGCTCGTGGGGAGGAAACTCCGTATCTGAAAACGTCGGAGTAAAACATCTTATTAACATAAAGACAGTCGCAGAGAGGAGAGAGAACATGCTTTGGTTCAGAGCCCCGGAAAAACTTTACATAAAGAAGGGCTGTCTGCCAGTGGCTCTTGATGAGCTCAAGCACGTTCTCGGCAAGAAAAAAGTATTCATAGTAACAGACTCCTTTCTCTACAACAACGGATATACAAAAGCCATAACAGACAAACTCGACGAGCTTGACATAGTCCACTCAACATTCTTCAACGTGGCTCCCGACCCGACACTCGCATGCGCCAAAGAGGGAGCGGCCGCTATGAGAGCCTTTGCCCCAGACTGCATAATAGCTCTGGGAGGCGGCTCCGCAATGGATGCCGGCAAAATAATGTGGGTCATGTACGAGCACCCGGAAGCAGATTTTATGGACATGGCAATGCGTTTCATCGACATAAGAAAGCGCACCTACACATTCCCCAAGATGGGAGAAAAAGCATACTTCATAGCTGTTCCCACCTCGGCAGGTACAGGTTCGGAAGTGACACCCTTCGCAGTCATAACAGATGAGCGTACCGGGGTAAAGTACCCACTTGCAGATTATGAGCTCATGCCCAAAATGGCGATAGTGGACGCGGACATGATGATGAACGCTCCAAAAGGTCTTACAGCAGCATCAGGTATAGACGCAGTGACTCACGCTCTTGAAGCCTATGCCGCAATGCTCGCCACAGAGTACACAGACGCTCTCGCTCTCCGCTCCCTCAAGTCAATATTTGAATATCTGCCTCGTGCCTACGACAATGGCCCCAACGACCCTGTCGCGCGTGAAAAAATGGGCAATGCTGCGACAATGGCTGGAATGGCTTTCGCAAACGCATTCCTCGGAGTCTGCCACTCAATGGCTCACAAACTCGGAGCCTTCCACCACCTGCCCCACGGAGTAGCAAATGCCCTAATGATAAACCATGTGCTTCGCTTCAACGCGGAGGAAGTACCCTCAAAAATGGGAACATTCTCACAGTACGCCTATCCCCACACACTTGCACGCTACGCCGAAGTAGCGGACTATCTGGGAATCAAAGGCAAGGACGACGCGGAAAAGCTCGAAAACCTCATAAAGGCTATTGACACTCTTAAAGCCAGAGTCGATATAAAGAGTACAATAAAAGAGTACGGAGTCGATGAAAAAGTCTTCCTTGAAACCTTGGACGATATGACAGAACAGGCATTCGACGACCAGTGCACAGGCGCCAACCCGAGATATCCGCTCATGAGCGAGATAAAAGAAATGTACCTCAAAGCCTATTACGGGAAATAGCGGGAGGGAAAACCATGAACCTTGAACGAATTATCGCAGTCAGAACAGCAAAAACCGTCTACCGCGACGAAGATAAGTGCGTAAAACTCTTTGACTCGGACTACTCAAAGGCAGAAGTCCTAAACGAAGCTCTCAACCAGGCGCGCATCGAAGAGACAGACCTTGCTATCCCCAAAATTCTTGAAGTTACAAAGGCTAACGGCAAGTGGGCTATTGTCTCCGAATACATAAGCGGCAAGACACTAGACCGCCTTATGGAAGAGAACCCCGACAAAGAAAACGAATACCTCGACATCTTCATAAAAGCTCAGATAGACGTCCATGCAAGAAAGTCGCCCTTGCTCAATAAACTCAAAGACAAAATATCGCGCAGACTATTTAAAGCCGGACTTGAGCCTGCTGTCCTTTACGATCTGCATACAAGACTTGAATCTCTGCCCCAGGACCTCAAAATCTGCCACGGTGATTTTAATCCGAGCAACATAATCATAGGCGAAAAGGGTACGCCATACATACTTGACTGGGTAGATGCCGCACAGGGAACTCCCGCCGCAGACGCAGCACGCACATACCTGCTCTTCTGGCTTGCCGGAAACATAACCATGGCGGATAAATACCTTGATTCATACTGCAGAAAGAGCAATGTATCAAAGAGCGAAGTTCAGAAATGGATACCTCTCGCCGCAGCCTCACAGCTTGCGGAAGGCAAAGAGGAAGAACGCGAATTCCTGTTATATTGGATAAACGTAGTGGACTACGAATAATCTGGAGGACTGAGTGATATGATAAAGGTAGTTGTCTGCATAGGAAGCGCCTGCCATGTAAAGGGTTCAAGAAAAGTAGTAGAGAATCTTCAGTTTCTCATAGCCGAGAACAAGATAAAAGATAAAATCGACCTGAAAGGCAAGTTCTGCATGGGCAGATGCCAAGAAGGTGTCTGCACAACGGTGGACGGAGAATTCTTCTCGGTAACGCCTGACAGCACAAAAGAGTTTTTTGAAAATCACATAATGCCAAAGTGCAGATAAAAGCGCAGCAAAGGAGGTGTCCTCACAAAGAG
>CAYRAI010000075.1:0-4917 GCA_964422205.1 uncultured Synergistaceae bacterium
TGCAAAGTGGAACAGGCGCACCACGGGCAGACACACGACGACGTATTCCTCTGCATACCGCCCCTCTACCATACGGGAGCAAAAATGCACTGGTTCGGCAGCCTCATATCCGGCAGCAAAGGCGTGCTCCTGAAGGGCGTCAACCCCAAAAGCATAATAGAGACGGTATCAAAAGAAAAATGCACAATAGTATGGCTGCTTGTCCCCTGGGCTCAGGACATATTGGATGCAATTGACTCCGATGAGATAAACCTAGATGACTACGAACTCTCACAGTGGAGACTCATGCACATTGGAGCTCAGCCTGTGCCGTCAAGCCTCATAACCAGATGGGAAAAACATTTCCCCAACCACCAATACGACACCAACTACGGCCTAAGCGAATCCATAGGGCCCGGCTGCGTTCACTTGGGCGTGGAGAATATCGACCATGTGGGAGCTATAGGAGTGCCGGGCTTCGGCTGGGAGGTCAAGATAATAGATGAAAACGGTGAAAATGTCACTGGCAGCGAAGTAGGAGAACTTGCCGTAAAAGGCCCGGGAGTAATGAAATGCTACTACAAAGACCCGGAGGCCACAAAAGCGGTACTTCAGGATGACTGGCTCCACACCGGCGACATGGCAATGCGCGACCCTGACGGCTTCATCTACCTCGTAGACCGCAAAAAAGACGTAATAATCAGCGGGGGAGAAAACATCTACCCCGTGCAGATAGAAGACTTCCTGCGCGCTCACAGCTCGATAAAAGACGTGGCAGTCATAGGACTTCCCGATGCGCGAGTCGGTGAAATCGCAGCCGCCATAATAGAAATAAAGCCAGGTTTTAAATGCAGTGAAGAAGAAATAAACGAATTCTGCATGGATCTTCCACGCTACAAACGCCCGAGGAAAATAATATTTGCCGAAATACCAAGAAACCCAACAGGCAAAATAGAAAAGCCAAAACTGCGCAAAATCTACTGCGCCGAAAATCTTGTGGCTCAGCAGACAAAAAGGTAAAAATGACTCGCTTTTCTGCGAAGGGGCACAGTCTAATATAAAAATCGAGGCAGGCACAGCTCATGAATGGCTGTGCCTGCTGTAATTTAATAAAAATGGCCAAAGTTATGTGCTTAATTTTAGATTTGCATCGGAGAAAAAGAACAATCATCTGTTATCATCGACATAAATAGCAGTACTATCTGTGAAATGTAAAAAAGTTGAAAAATAGAATAAAATATATTAGATATAGAAGATCTGCAAAAATAGGACAGGACAGCAGTATCTTTGAAAGTAACGGCGGTAATATATAAAATATTGAGAAAATCCAACCGCGTAAACGCTTTTTAGACCGCCATATTAAGGAGTGTGACACTATGAGCAAAAACACACATTGTCAATATAATGACAACAACTACCAGCTGGAGCTGTATCGTTCTGTAGGATTATGCGGGGTTTATACAATTCGGTTTGATGCACACCTGACTTTGCTTTACGGCAATGATTTATACTTTAATTTATACGAATATGAGCCGGAAGAGATGCTTCAAAAAAGCTGTGAGCAATTTATTCACCCTGATGATTTCTTAATGGTGCATAATCTCTTGAAACACACAAAAGAGAAAAAAGAAAAATTTTTTGAATTTAAAAGTAGAATTATAACAAAGAGCGGAAAAATAAAATACACTATGGTCAGAGGTATCTTTAACGTCAGAGATGGCGAAGAAGTGCTGGACGGCTATATTTCTGATATAACCAAGCAAAGAAATATGGAACAGCAAATCAAACAGCTGACAGAAAACGAAACAGACCTGAACAAACAGCTGGAACTATACCGAGCATCAAAACTAGGCGGAGTATTCACAGTCGTAGTGGATGAATATTTTTCGCTGCTCTACGGCAATGACAGATACTATGATATACATGAATATACAAAGGAAAGCATGAAAGAACGGATTCATAACCACTGCAGTGAATATGTTCATCCCGATGACCGTCACATGGTGAAAAAGACAATAAGTGACTGTCTTGCGCAGGGCGGCACTTACGCAGAATGGGTCATGCGCGTTGTTACAGGGAATAATAACATACGCTACATTCTTTGCAGCGGCATATTTGAAAAAACAGAAGACAAAACCATAATGAACGGTCTTGTAATAGACAT
This sequence comes from uncultured Synergistaceae bacterium, assembly GCA_964422205.1. Lineage (GTDB taxonomy): Bacteria > Synergistota > Synergistia > Synergistales > Synergistaceae > CAZNYN01. The sequence continues at coordinate 2,144 of CAYRAI010000075.1, forward strand.
CACAGCTCAGAAAAAGATGGAAGAATCGCTTCGCCTAAGTGAAGAGAAATTTCGGATTGCTACACAAAACTCAGATATCACATTTTGGACTTATCATTTAAAGAGTAAAATTATGACCCAGACAGAAGCTTCCAAAATCAGTCACGGACACCATGCAATTATCCTAAACGTGCCGGAATCCTTTATTAAAACAGGATATGTGCGTGATGATTCGGTCAAACCCTTCCTTGAGCTGTACGACAAATTACAAGCGGGCGAGAAAACAGCATCAGGAGATTTCTGGTTTAAGACAAACGACGGGAATGGCTGGTGGTGTGAACATATTGACTACACCAATGTCTTCGATGAGAGCGGGCATCCCATATATGCTCATGCGGTAGGCAAAGATGTAACATCAAGCAAAATAGCCGAAAAACACTTTCAGGAGGAGCTGGCATACTCCAAGGCAACACAGAGCGACGACCTTCTTGTTAAAGTGCGCAGCAATATCACGCAGAATATAACAGAATCCTACATTGCCGAAAAATCTGTCTCTATTTATAACATCGGCAAATCTTATACAGAGGGAGCAGAAGCGCTTGCCTTGACCGGCTTTACAAAAGAAGAGCAGGACCAGCTTCGTAATCATCTAAACCGAGAACAAGTCTTAAAAGCGTTTGCGGAGGGAGAAACCACATGGAGCATTGATTATCGCCGGAAAATTAATGACGGCGGTATTTTGTGGGTCAATACAACCGTCAAAAGCTACAAAAACCCCGAAACAAAGGACATCATGTCCTTTATGTACACGTATAATATAAATGACAGAAAAATTAAGGAACAACTTATAGAGTCAATTACAGCTATCGAATATGACTACATTGCCCACATAGACCTAAAAAGAAATCAGATCCGCCTCTACATAGGAAGAGAAAATTTTGAAAACCGCCTGCCAACTTACTCCGATAACTACACGCAGACACTGAATGATGTCAACGGCGCTGTAGTTGTTCCGGAAGATCTGGAACGCTCCATTGCTGAAATGTGCCCCGACGGCATTAGAGAGAACCTAAAAAATCAGAGAGTATTCTCAACCGTCTATGGAGTCTATGAAAAAGACAGAGACGGAAAAACCATAGTGAGACAAAAGCGTATTCAATATTCATACTTAGATGAGCTGAGCGAGCATGTCATCTGTACAAGAACAGACATGACAGAGCTGTTTGAACAGCAAAAACAGCAGCAGGAGATACTGAAATCCGCCTTAATAGCAGCAGAGCAGGCAAACAGCGCAAAAAGCGATTTTCTCTCCCATATGAGTCATGAAATAAGAACTCCAATGAATGCAATCATCGGCATGTCGACACTTGCAGCGCAATATATCGGAGATGATGCCCAAGTTGCGGACTGCATCGGCAAAATAGGCATCTCTGCACGCTTTTTGCTCTCTCTCATCAATGACATCCTAGACATGAGCAGAATAGAAAGCGGGAAAATGCTTCTTAAAAATGATAAAATACCATTTGAAGAATTCCTAAACGGCATAAACTCCATCTGCTATGCACAGGCAAACTCAAAACAAATAGACTATGAAAATATAGTAGCTCCAGACATAGACGATTTTTATATTGGGGATGCCATGAAACTTCAACAAATTTTAATAAACATACTCTCAAATGCGGTAAAATTCACGCCTGACCATGGCAAAGTCTCACTCAGCGTCCGTCAAATGCGCAAAGAGAGAAATAACGCTGTTCTGCGCTTTGTCATCCACGACACAGGCTGCGGAATATCCAAAGAATTTATCCCAAAGCTCTTTGAGCCATTCTCCCAAGAACAGAGATGCACATCAGTCATGTACTACGGCACGGGGCTGGGACTCGCCATTTGCAAAAACCTTGTCTCCATGATGGATGGGCATATCGAAGTTCGCAGTATTGTAGGAGTAGGATCAGAGTTTACAGTAGAGGTAAAGCTTGGTATAGCGGAAGAATCACAGACACACTGCCGCAAGAAGCACAACTACAACTTTACCGAGCTGAAAGTACTTGTGGTGGATGATGATGTCACTGTCTGCGAACATACCGTTATCACTCTGAAAGAAATAGGAGTAAAAGCGGAATGGGTAGACAGCGGCAGAAAAACACTAGAGACAGTGAGAAAAAAATGGGATAACAAAGAATACTATGACATCATCCTGCTGGACTGGAAAATGCCTGATATGGACGGAATCGAAACGGCAAGACAAATCCGCTGCATAGTCGGGCCGGATGTAACCATCATCATAATGACCGCATACGACTGGGCTGCAATCGAGCACGATGCAAAGCTTGCGGGAGTCAACCTCCTTATCAGCAAGCCGATGTTCAAATCCTCTCTCATCTCGGCATTTGAAAAAGTATTCAACCTAAAAGAGGAAGAGGCGGCATTAGAACTAAAAGCCGATTTCAATTTTGAAGGGAAAAGAGTTCTGCTTGCAGAAGACCACCCATTAAATACAGAAGTAGCAAAAAAACTTTTAGAGTCTAAAGGGTTTATCGTTGAACACGCCGAAAATGGACTGCGTGCAATGGAAATGTTTGCCTCAACACCTGTCAGCTACTATGATGCAATTTTGATGGACATCCGTATGCCTGTTATGGACGGACTGCAGGCAGCCTATAATATTCGTCATTGGCGAAAAGCCGATGCCCAAACCATTCCGATAATAGCCATGACGGCCAATGCATTTGAAGATGACATCCATAAATCCAAAGCAATGGGTATGAATGCACATCTTGCAAAACCCATTGACC
>CAYRAI010000076.1:0-4598 GCA_964422205.1 uncultured Synergistaceae bacterium
GTCGAGAATTATAGAATGAAGGAGGTGGCCTTATGCAGCTAAAAGATGATGCAATGCTGATCGCGCGGCTGATTAAGACCGTTGGGGGAAAACTAGTCGGCCGGATAAGGCTGCAAAAGATTATGTACATACTACAGGTGGCCGGGTTGGATTCCAACCTTGTCTACCAGTATTATCATTATGGTCCTTACTGCGAGGAGTTGGCGGATGCAGCGGACTATGGCGCGGCGTCGGGCTTGTTTAAAGAGGAGGAAGTAGATACTGCCTGGGGTACAGCGTATTCTGTTTATACCGCTAATAACAAAGTGTCTGATGTCGCTATGCTGCCGGAAGAATTTACTTCGCTTGCGCAGAAAGCAGCTGATTCCAGCTCTGTGATACTGGAACTGGCGGCTACGGCGCTTTATCTGTCAAAAGAGGAATGCGTTGCGGATGCATGGAGTGAAACGGCTGCGCGGAAGCAGCAAAAAGCTAAGGATGGACGGATTGAAATGGCTAAGGAGCTGTATGGGGAATTAAAAAACCTCTGCCCACCGCTTCCGGCGATAGGCGATTGATTTTTGCCTAAGGGGCTTTGCTTGGAATATCCGGCAGAGCCCCTTAGCTTTTCTACTGCTTTTGCGCTTGAATATACGATAGGAGGTGTGCCTCCTGCTGAGTTATAAAGTTGGTTGTTTCTTGCTGGTGCGTTTCAGTTATCATGGCAGATTCCAAGCAAGAGAACTTATAGTGGCCCCCTTGTCAAGTACCAATAATTCTCCTAAATAACCCAAATTACGCGGCAACTCTTTTGCCTGAGCGTGTGCATATACGACAGCAGGTGTGTCGACTACGGAGCTGTGGTATCTCTAGTTATTGTTGCAACAGACGCACTCCGCAAGTCGCTTCGCCGGATATCCGGCACTTGCGAATTCGTTACAATACACGAATTCATACTTGAGTGTTCTCCAGAAACGTTTTATGAATATATTATGCCAGAGCATGCCACTAACCGAGAACGGATTAACTCTTTCTCCCGTGTCGAGTTTTCCATTTATTTTTTGTCTTTATATAATGTGAAAAAGTTGTGATTCTCCTCACTTGAATCTATGACTGAGACTGAGCAGCCGAGCCATGAGAGTTTTGTCTTGATACTGTCTTGCAAGCTCTTCATAATGGTTTTTTTGCTCCTTGTATGACAATCAAAGTTACCTTCTAGAAATAGAATTACAAAAAGCTCTTTTTCATGTTTAGGAATCGATTCAGACAAAAGAGGAGCGTGGAACTTGGCAAGTTCTTCTGCTTTCGGTGTATCATTATGTTTTGAAAATGTGCCATAGAGACAGGCAATTGTCATTGCCGCCTTTAAAGACGTTTCTATGTCAAGACTGTCTCTGTTGGCAGTGCCGCCGGCCGGTAATTGCGACAGAGATTTGTTATTGGTGGAAATCCTCCATCTATTCTCATCTTCGTGCTTCAAACAGTTCTTATTTTTGAATTTAATGTAAGCCTCGGTCCTTGAAGAAACGCCAGCTTATCATACTGAACTCACAGCTGATAAATGAAACAGGCGGTATACCTGTACATTGGATAAATCAGGGTACAAAGAATTCAGCAGATGGTACTTTGTGATAGACTTGCGAATTTGCTTTGCCTATATTTCTAAGGCAGTGCATGAAACAGAGAAGTCTGTATTTCTGCCAAAAATAGCTCAACTGCTAAGATAAAATGAGCGTTAAATAAGGTTTGATTTTATAAGCAGAAAATTATGTGTAGATTTGTCCTGCCTGCCGGTATGGTAACTCTACACAATTTACCGGAGGTACTGTTATAATGTATAAGAAAGATATCACTATGCCAGAAGGTTGGTGTCGCTTATGCCGTTGAGCAAAATAGAACTTACAAATTTTACAGTATTTAAAGAACTTAATCTGGATCTTTCAAGTGGTGTCAATATTTTTGTCGGAGATAACGGCACGGGGAAGACGCATTTGATGAAAATTTTGTACGCCGCAACGCAGGCTACACGGCATGATGTATCATTTTCAAATAAACTTGTTCGTGTTTTTAAGCCGGATAACCTGGAAATACACCGTCTTCTTAAACGTTCTGCCGGTAATACTTCATCTCAGATAAAGGTGTGCGCCGATAATGCCGATATTTCTTTAAACTTTAATAATTTAACAAAAAAATGGGATGGTATTGTAACTGGTGAAGATAAATGGGAAAAACAGCTAGTCAATTTAACGTCTACTTTTATTCCGGCAAAAGAAATTTTGTCTAACGCATGGAATCTTGAATCAGCAGTGAGTAAGAATAATGTTGATTTTGACGACACATATGTTGACATTATATCATCGGCTAAAGTGGACATTTCCAAAGGCCGTGTGTCTGATACACGAGAGAAATATCTTAAAATTCTGCGTAAGATGACTCAGGCTACCGTATTAGTGGAAAAAGAAAAATTCTACCTAAAACCGGGGTCGCAGGCAAAACTAGAATTTCCTCTGGTTGCGGAAGGGTTACGCAAAATTGCTCTGCTTTGGCAGCTGATAAAAAATGGTACGCTGGAGAGGGGCTCAATCCTATTTTGGGACGAACCTGAGGCTAACATAAACCCTGTCCATATTCCGGCAATAGTGGATCTGCTGCTCCAACTGCAGGGAGACGGTGTGCAAATATTTGTTTCTACGCATGACTATATTCTGTCCAAGTATTTTGATATAAGAAAAAAGAATGATGTTGTAAAATATTATTCTTTTTATCACTCCGATAAGAACGTAGTATGCGAATACGGAAATTCTTTCGTAAATCTTAAAAATAATCCGCTCATCAAAGCCTTTGATAAGCTGTTAGACGACGTATATTGCGAACAGAACGGACAATAAAATGGCGATGGTGCTTATTGAAGAAAACAATAAATATCAGATCAATTGCTCAGGAGCTGTCAGTGCAACGAGTGAAATACACGAGTTATATAACCGTCTGTGTGCGTCTATTCTAAGTGATGTTGATTTTTTTATTGAGGAAAAAGATAAATTTATCTTTGTTGAATACAAAAATTCATGTATCAAAGAAGCTGCAAATTCTGATGCGTTTCTCCCATCTGATGATAAGACAATAAGGAAAATTGCTAGAAAGTTTTATGATAGTACGTTTTATCTCCGTTTAAAGATGAAAGAGGGAACGAAACCTCTGGACTATGTATATATTCTTGAATATCCCAAAGGAGATTCTGTTACAAGGAAAGCTATCAGAAATAAGATATCGAATTATCTGCCGTTCTCTTTACAGGAAGAGTTATCGGCCAAGACGCCTTTGATAGAGAATTTTCAAGTGCTTTCCATCGCGGAGTGGAATGAAAAATATCAGGACTATCCATTAACTCCGTTATGCCCGTCTGCATAAGAAATAGCTTGGGTACTTGCTGACAAAAGCGGAACTTGTAAAAGTAATCAATTTTGCGGGTTTTTGCCCATCAACCATGGTGACAGCTTTACCTTTTGAAAGTATTCTCGCCACCATTCCGCTTGTTGTAGATGCGGCATTTTTTGTATCAAAAGAGCAAATTTTTCTATGTCGTTTTTTGCTGTTTTGGAGGGCTTTTTAAGCTCAGGTAATATCTTGGAAAACGTTGTCATGACTGTGTTTAAGAGAGCTTCTGCATCTGCTGTCGGTGGTTTCGGATTGCAGACACTCCGTTCCGTGATCGACGGCACGGACGGGCTGTTCCTCTCAGGCGGAACAGCTAAATTCTGTTTTTCTTTGGCTATCACCGAATATATGCCTTTTTCGTTATGCCTGTTTACTTCATTCATCTCTATTTGCCCTTTCTGTTTTAGATTTTTTAGATTTCCCCATAATGTGCTTCTTGAAAATGTATTTGCTTTTGAGAGCTCTGTCAGAGAGACGGAGCATTGCATCTCCTTTGTGCTTTTAAGCAGCATAGACGTCAGAATGACCTTTTCTGTAGGATTAAGAGAGCTGTCTGCCAAAACGTCTTTGATGCTCCTATCAAGTTTCATAGCGGATCACCTCTTTTTAACACCTCTTCCGCCACATCGGGAAGAGCCTCGCCGTCAGACTCCCAATCGCCGTACTTCATAAGCTCCTGCCAGTCATCATAGTCGTGGTATGGGCAAATCCTTATATCCCCGCTTCCTTCATCTTTATATATGTGGCGCAATTCATGATAGAGCAGAGCCTTCACCTGTTCCGGCGTCATAGTGTTTAAATTACGTTCGCGCAGTTTGATTATGCAGTCATACCTTTTGCTGCTTAGCTGATAGATGATATCTCTGTTCATAGAGTTGATAGGGAAGACAGCCGAACCGCTGTATGGATGGGGGGGAGACTCTCTGTCCAAGAGAAAAAGAATCCTCGATGTATCTATATCCAGCATCTGGCGCGAAACAATCCTGTCGGCAATACGCCTGAAAGGGTCCGCTATGGTGTTCTTAGAGCAGTTGTATGTCATGTTATTCTCCTTTTAGATAACGAATTGTATGTGTAAAAGGATAACACATAGTTGCCTAAAATGCAATATGAGATAACAATTGTTAAGGCATCGTTGAACTATCGCTCAACAAAAATTTTTCACATTTTCTGTTTGTATTTTT
>CAYRAI010000077.1:0-4479 GCA_964422205.1 uncultured Synergistaceae bacterium
AAATCGCACGATACAGTTGTTGGGATTTATGAGGATTTACAAAAACAGCTAAAGGGGGATTAAGCATGTGGCAGCCAACAGAGAAAATGCAAAAATGGCGTAAATTGGCAGAGTATTGGAGCCGCCCGACGAAATGTCCGGCGGCTCTTATTTTGGCCGTTATCCAACAGGAGTCGGGCGGTAATCCAAAGGCAACCAGATTTGAGCCGGAGTATTTGAAAAGATATGCAAAACGCTGTAAAGAAATTGCAGACGCAGGAGATATCTCGGAACAGGAGGTTGCAATAAGCTATGGACTCATGCAGCTGATGCTGCCTTTGGCCTGGGGCTACATGAGCCCAGAACAAAAGCAAGATGGATGTGGCGGAATTATGACGTGCTTAAATCCTGCGCAAAATATACGGTTTGGCGCTGCTCATCTTGGCAATTTAATGAAAAAAGCTGCCCCAAACGGAGCACCTCTTGATATGGCAATAGTACGTACTGTTGCAGGTAAATACAACGGCGGCGGAAGCGACTCTGCTTATGCACGAAACGTGTCTGCCCTATACGTCAGATACGATAAATGGCTGAGAGGTGTTGAATAATGACGGCTCACGATACAAAAAACTTTAAAATCACAGAGTTTGCCTGCAAGTGCGGGCATTTTAATTGCCCGCATTATGCCGTAAAACAGGAGCTTATAGATGCTCTGCAGGAGATGAGAGATCTTGCCGGTTATCCTATTTATGTCAATTCCGGTTTTCGCTGTCCAACCCACAACAAGACCGTCGGAGGTGAGCGCAACAGCAAACATCTGTTAGGCATAGCCGCGGATATCCGTTGTGATGAGCTGTCGCCGAAGGAGTTAAAAGCGATAGCAGAGATGGTGTCAGCGTTTCGAAATGGCGGCATAGGTATCTACGACTGGGGGATCCACGTCGACACACGCGGGCATCGGGCGCGCTGGGATTATAGGGGGCGGTAAAATGCACGAAATGAACAAAATGCAGAAGCAAATAGCGCGCGAACTAAATAGGCTTACTGCTGTCGCAGAAAACAGAATAACGTGTTTTTGTCTCCGAGGTGATATTAAAGACATGGACGAAGCGGAAGGCGCACTAACGCACATATGCGAGCTGTGTAATGCTCAGCTTGCGCTTATATCAGCTATTCGGAGGCAGATATGAGCCAGCAGGAGCTGCAGAGTGCCTGGGACGGATTCTGCCAGATTATTTGTGTGATTTTCCCGCTTGCTCTGGTATCCGGCCTCGTGAGTTTGTGTAATTTTTTTCAGCGTCATTGGGGCGTAGAACCTTTTAAAATGTCAAAGCTGCTTATTGGCGTGGGGACGGATGTTGTCTACGGAACGCTTTTCGGATTGGCTACGATAGGAGTTGGGCGAAGCCATTTTCTAGCTTGGGCGTTAGCCGGCGGTGCCGTGCATTTCGGGATTAGACGACTGGAGTCTGTGTGTGTCAAGCTTTTGCATAGCAAATATGGAATAGACAGCAGGAGTAAAGATGAAGAACCTTATCAGTAAACTATTTATGTTTTTAAACTTGCTTCCATGGACTAAGCCCATTGCGATTATTTACGGCGCAGTGGGCTTAGTCATTTTTATTGGAGCGTGGACAACAGGAGTTGACATTCCGCCGAATGCGACGCAGTTCGGTATATGGTTCGGCGGTGCTGTTTTTGCGCTTGCGACCGGCAAGAGTGTTTATGAGGGAAAGAGAAAGAGGTGTGAAAGTGAAGAACATCTTGAAAAGAGCGAAGGAGAGCCCCTTTAAGTGGTGGTTTGTATTAGTAACAGTAATAATAATTATGTTTCTATATTGCAGATACTCTAAATGGAGAGATAAATCCACTCTGAATATGACTATCCCCGAAGCAGCGGTAACGGAGCATGCAACATCTGTTATCACGGACAGAATATCCGTAATAAAAAAAGAGCGTATAAAATTGCCGGAGGTGAGAGAGAGTGCTAAGAAAATGTCTGTCGAAAATATTCGCAGCATGTCTGACGATGCTGTTGCTGTCCGCTGGAACAACATCCTGGGCAAATACAGGACATATAAAGCTACAACAGAAGGGCTTCCGCCTGAATGAACCCGCCTATGTTGTACCTATTCGCGACGGGCGCGACACGTTGGAATTATTAGAATCACAGGCAGCAGAGATAGAAACACTGGACGCGTATATTGCCTCACAGGACACCGAACTTGAAAAACTGGATGTAGATATCGCCCGTTTAAAAGACAGCATGTCTGCCGAGCGTTCTGCGTGGGCTTCCCGCTCGCAGGAGCTTGCGCGTGAAAACAAGCGTCTACAATCTCCCTGGTCGATGGGATTTTTTGGCGGGTATGATACACTCCACGGGGAAATTGCTATTGGGTTCGGAATTTGTTTTTCGGTTGTCAGATTCTAACTGCACCTAATTTTGTACTATAAATATTTTAATATCAATACACAACAGCTATATAAGCAATTTATAATATTTTTTCGGTGTTCCGCGTCTCCACCAAATACCCTAACGGCACAGACCGTTTCAAAATAGAAAAGCCCGCCATCCCTTGATATGGCGGGCTTTTTGCTGTATTATGACTTTCAGCGATAAACAGCGATAATTTCCAATTACATAATTAGACCGTATACCAAGCCGTAGACCGTACAACTCTTTAAAAATAAATCGGTAAAATCCCCGCAAATGAAATTACATCGGGACAAATACTACAACTGCTTCGCACCCATGAAGACATTGGACACATAGAAACAGCGCACAGACTGCGCGGGATAACAGGGCAAGTCTATCGTTATGCCATTGCCTCAGGCTATGTCGAGAACGACCCGACTTACGCTCTAAGCGGCGCGCTTGCCCCACGAACACAAAAACACTTTGCAAGCGTCACAGCCCCGAAAGAGATTGGACAGCTCATGAGAGCCATAAGGGCATACGTCGGAGGGCCGATAGTCAAATTTGCTCTGCAATACTCCGCGTACACATAGTCCCGATGAGCCGTCAGGTCTTGGATTTACTGCCAAAAATAAAAGATTTCTCCGGAGAATCACGATATCTATTTCCTTCCCAGCGGACATATCACAGCCCAATGAGCGATGGCACTATAAATGCCGCACTCCGAAGCATGGGATATGACCGAGAGACAATGACGGGACACGGCTTCCGCTCGATGGCCTCCACGCGCCTTAACGAATCCGGACTATGGGGCGGAGACGCAATCGAGCGTCAGCTTGCCCACATATCCGGCAATGGCGTCAGAGCAGCCTATAATTATGCGGAGTATTTGCCGGATAGGATAAAAATGATGCAGTGGTGGGCTGACTACTTGGACGAACAGAGAGACAGGCTGCCTAAAATCTGCTAATCGGCTTACAATTACAACACGATGCTCTTTTTAGACTTATGCCTCCTCAAGAGCCCAGTAAGATCCGATAGCTCACCTGTCTCCGCAAACTTTATTGCTCGCTTTACAGCTGTTACGGGTGTGCCTCCTAAGAGAATTGCTCATGCTGTGTACAGAGCCATTACACTATCCTCAAACTCATTATCAAAGCCCTTAAATAAAGCTTTGGCGAGGTCAGATGCCACATCATCGTATGGAGTAGCTCCTCCCGAAAAACCGCTTGCATATGCCTGGAAGCCAGACCCCATTAAAGGGATATTGCCCAGTGTTTCTTCTATAAATAGCCTCTTGAACGCTTCTTTAGAGTCGGCAGGGTTCCAGCCGTTCTTGAGCAGGCTCATAAGATATGCGCCTATAAAAAGACTCATCAAAGTCAAAAATCCCTTATGGTATCTGCCTTTCTTAAAATCTCCGTAAAGCTCGTGAACAGCCACGCCAAAAATCTTGTTTGCCTGATTTGTAAACTGCGTCATGAGATTAAGCATCTCGTTTCCGGTAGCCATGTATGAAGGCAGTTCCTTTGGATGTGCGGCGTTTTGAGTGTTTAAAGTCGCTCTCTGAGCCGCATACGCCGCGTCTTTCTGTGAGTTGCCTTTTGCAAGTTCATTCTTATAGACGGCATTCCACCCTATGCAGCGCGTAAGCATGTCTGTCCACTGCATAGGAGCAAAGCCCCATTCGCCATACTTCTTAATCTTGCCTAACTGTCCATCTTCATTGCTTACTTTTAGCTCTTCAAGGAAACGGTTAATTTTTTGGTCTTTCACCTGCGGGTCAAGTTCCCATACCATTTCCATAGTGCGGACGGGATGAGCCGTAAACTCTGCAACGGAAGAAACAAGATGCACAAGCCCGGCATCGCGGAGATAATATGCTATGGCTTGTGCTTGCTTCATGAAACTGGCAATATTGCCCCACAAATAAGCCACTCCTACATTGGCACGCACCTTCCTCATCATCTGGTCAGATGCCTTAAAAGACTGGTAGAAATCCGGGTTCGCAAGTCTGTTTATGTAGCCTAATCCATAAATTCTACAGACATATTGTCGCCTGTTTTCTTTGCCTCATCTATGCC
>CAYRAI010000078.1:0-4356 GCA_964422205.1 uncultured Synergistaceae bacterium
TGGGGTTTATCACGACAAGCCTGATATATTGTACCGGCTCTATGGCTGTTTTGGGCTCGTTTGAGGAGGGGATGGGCGGTTATCCTTCTCTTTTGCTTGCAAAGGGACTCATTGATGGACTTACCTCAATTGCGATGGCTGCTTCTCTCGGCTTCGGCGTTATATTTTCGTCAGTACCGGTTTTTCTGTATCAGGGAACTTTAACTCTTGCCGCAGGCTGGGTTCAGCCGTTTATGTCGGAGCCTGCAGTTGCGGAGATGAGCGCCACGGGAGGACTTATGCTGATGTCTATAGGTATTAATCTTTTGGGACTGATGAAAATCCGAGCCATGAATATGCTGCCCGGGCTTGTAATAGCCGTTGTGCTTGTTCAGCTTTTTGTCTGATACCTTAGCTCTATGTGTTATTTGAAGTTTCAAAATAGGATTTTACTTCAAAAATAGTTATTTTTTAAACGAATTTTTTAAGATATCGCATGTTAAGCCTTTTATTCACAAGCTCTTTTGATATAAACAAATTTTTTGTAATGTTTGTCAAAATCACACACTTTTATCAGGCATTTTACCCCTTTACTCGTTTTGAGAAGAGGAATACAATATCTGAGTGAGTTAGATTGCCCCTGTTAGGGGGCATAAAAAAGTAAATGCCCACAGTGGCAAAATTCAAGGAGGTTTTTTGTATGGCCGTACAGAAACGTACTTCCACAAACGTACTTCTCGACACAGCACTTAAGAATTTCTACTCCGCAGCAGAAGAGATGAAGCTTGACGATGGTCTTGTTGAAGTTCTCAGCCGTCCCGAGCGCGCAGTATGCGTATCAATCCCTGTAACAATGGATGATGGTTCTGTCCATGTGTTCAGCGGTTACCGCGTCCAGCACTCGACAGTGCTTGGCCCCGCAAAGGGCGGACTTCGCTTCCACCCCGATGTCAATCTTGAAGAGTGCGAAGCTCTTGCAAGCCTTATGACATGGAAGTGTTCCCTCGCCGGTATTCCTTACGGCGGAGGCAAGGGCGGAATTTCTGTAGATCCCGCACTCCTTTCACAGCGTGAAAAGGAAATGATGACACGCACATTCGCAGCCCGCATCGCTCCCTTCATCGGCGACTGGACAGACGTTCCCGCTCCCGATGTCAACACAGGCGGCCCCGAAATGGTATGGATCATGGATACAGTTTCCAAGCTCCGCGGCAAACTTGAGCCCGGCGTTGTAACAGGCAAACCCATCGCATACTTCGGATCAAAAGGCCGTACAGCCGCAACAGGACTCGGCGTCGCAACATGCATTCTTGAACTCCTTAAGGCAGTAGGCGAAGAGATCAAGGGCGCAAAGGTTGTCGTACAGGGCTTCGGCAATGTCGGAACATACAACGCACTCTACCTCCACAACGCAGGCGCTAAAGTTGTCGGTATCAGCGACTTCACAGGCGGCTACTACTGCGAAGACGGTATTGATGTCGAAGCAGCGAAGGCATGGGTTGAAGATCCTTCACACAAGAGACTCCTCGCCGGCTACACACAGCCCAACATGAAGTTTGTCGAAGGTACAGCAGCAGGCAACGAATGGATCCTCGAGCAGGAATGCCTCGTCCTTTCACCCTGTGCACTCGAAGGCGTAATCAGCGACAAGAACGCAGACAAGCTCAACTGCAAATACATCGTTGAAGGCGCAAACGGTCCTACACGCCCCGAAGGCGACGCAATCCTCGACAAGCGCGGTATCCTCGTTGTTCCTGACTTCCTCGCCAACAGCGGCGGTGTTATCGGATCATACTTTGAATGGGTACAGGACCTCGCCGGATTCTTCTGGACAGAGGAAGAGTACAACAACCGCCTCGTTCCTATCATGAAGGACAACTTCAAGAGAGTTTGGGACTACTCACAGCAGCATGGTGTAAAGATGCGCCGCGCGGCATTCCTCGTCGCAATCAAGCGCGTTGCCGATGCTCTCAAACTGAAGGGCTTCTTCCTTTAGTTATTTAGTTATTACTAAAAAGTATTAAGTTAATAAAATGCCGGACGTATTGTACGCCCGGCATTTTTTATGGTTGTTAAAATGTTTTCCGCTGCAAAATTTTGGTCTCACTACTCTGTACCCAATCTCAAGCATGGTGTATAAATGTCTGAGAACCGGAGATACATCGTAGGATTGGGGTGATGCTAATGGACAAACTCACAGAGGAGTTGGATGTGTGGGGCTGTGACACTAAGGGAGCGCTGGATAGATTGCTTGGCGACACAGGATTCTATCATGAGTGTCTTATGCTTTTTGCCGAGGACAAGTGTTTTATCAATCTTGATTTGTGTCTTGACAAAGGAGATATCGTCGGTGCATATGAGGCGTGCCATACTCTCAAGGGTGTTGCCGGAAATCTTGGTATTACACCCCTTTTCCTCTCTCTATCCGCTCTTGCCGAGAAGCTGAAAAGCGGTCTGTATTTTGCTCCATCAAAGGAATATAGTGCTGTTTTGAAAAACAGGGATAAATTTATTCTTACTTGTAAAAGATGCGGCTAGAATTTTTGCGATTTACAATGCTCTTTGTTTTTTTCACAAGCCTTTTGTCTTTGCAAAGGGCTTGTTTTTTTATTTTTAGACTATAATAAACAGTGATTTTGAGAGGTGGTTGCTATGGATATATGCGGCAAGAATCCCGAAGTGAGGCTTGATTTTACCCGAAAAGAGCGCAAGGGGTTTTCAGAAGTTATTTTTTGTCAGGGCAAGTCTGATTCGCAGATTGCAAAGATAGCTGAAGATGTATTGAAGAGCGGGGTGGACACAGCTTTCAGCAGGATGACGGAGGAGCAAAGCGAGATAGTATCTTCTGTCATTCAGAAATTTTCTTATTCCCCTCTTTCCCGTATGGGCTTTACAGCATTTGAACCCAGGCAGAAGAGAGGATCAGTTATAGCTGTTCTCTCTGCCGGAAGCACCGATGTCCCTGCCGCCGAGGAAGCCGCCTCGATTGCGGAGTTCTCGGGCTGTAAGGTTCTTCGTTTTTACGATGTCGGTGTCGCAGGCATACACAGGCTGATGGAGGTTTTGCCGGAGGTGCGCAAGGCAGATGCCGTTATTGTGGCTGCCGGTATGGATGGTGCTTTGCCGAGCGTCGTAGCAGGTCTTGTCCCGTCTCTCGTTATAGGGCTTCCGACATCCGTCGGTTACGGAATCGCGGAGGGCGGCAATACGGCTCTGCGTTCTATGTTGTGTTCATGCAGCCCGGGCCTTGTGGTTGTCAATATTGACAATGGAGTAGGTGCAGGTCTTTCCGCTGTTTTAGCCGCCCAAAAATAAGACGGCAATAACTGCATTGTGTAATTGCATGTCTGAAGCTAAGATATATCAGATAATGTGTATTGAGCCGGGAGGATGTCATGAGAGACGAACGCTATCTGAAAATATCAAAGAGAATTAAGGGGAGTATGGTACCTTTTGTCCTTCTTTTCTCAATTTTTCTGTTTCTTACGTGGCTTATTGTAAAGCCACTCGGACGTCCTCTGCTTTTTTCGGCGGTATTTTCATATTTCGCTTATCCGTTTTATGCGCGCCTGAGAAGGTCGCATCTTCTGAGCAGTCATCCCAATATTGCTGCCGGAATGACAACTGGAGCAATTCTTTTCTTTATGACGATACCGATGCTGCTTTTGGGACTTTTTCTTACAAAAGAGGCCTTTAGGATATATGACGCAATTGAGGCAAGCGGGCTTCTTAACGGTTCTTACTCCGAAGTGCTTGCAAAGCTTTCCGCGGTGCCTTACCTCGGTGATTTAATGACTCATTTTAATGCGGTCAGCGGAATGCCTGTCCTTGAAGTTCTGATAAACAGCAGTATCAATTGGCTGACATCGATTCTTCGCCTCATCTCACGCGAGATTTTCAGCAATGCTTTCAAGATTTTCTACTTGCTTGCGATCGTTACCGTTTCTTCATTCTTTATCGTAAGAGATGGCTATCTGATAGTGGAATATATAAAGGCGATAATTCCTCTGCCGGATTTTGAGCGCGGAAGGATTATAGAGCGTACGGAGAAGATGCTGCGCGCCGTTGTCTATGGTATCGTTTTTACAGCCGCCATTCAGGGAACTTTGGGGGGAATAGGCTGGTGGTATGTTGATTTGCCGCATCCGGTATTTTTTGGCTTCTGTATGTTTATCACAGGCATGATTCCTTTTGTAGGTACTCCGGTTGTCTGGATTCCCGGTTCGATAATGCTTCTGCTTTCTGGCGACTATATGGGCTGTGTAATGCTTCTTTCATGGGGCTTCGGAGTTGTGAGTATGGTCGATAATTTTATACGGCCGATATTTATTTCCGAAGAGAGCAAAATTCATATGCTTATTATATTCATAGGTATTT
>CAYRAI010000079.1:0-4261 GCA_964422205.1 uncultured Synergistaceae bacterium
AATGCCGAACTAGCGATTGTGATATCGTGTTGATGAGCATAAGCTCAAATTTTTTGTGTGGGGAAACCTCCGTGAAATTGTGTTCATAAGTAATTTTGTACTTGTGAATGGTCGACATGAGCAGTAAAAGTAATTTATTACTGTATAGGCTCAAATAAACTACCGACATTTGAATAAAAAAACAAATAGCGTAGGGATCATTATAACCAAGTACAATCATTCTGTCTTTTCGTAAGGAAGAAGACAAATGGTTGTTTTTTTATGGTCCGAACACGACTGACACAGCGGAGGCCATTTTCGGAAAGGAGCCTGAGATGGCCGAAAAGATAAAGCTCTACGGATTCAACAATCTGACAAAGACTCTTAGCTTCAACATTTACGATGTATGCTACGCAAAAAGCGAAAGAGAGAAAAATGAGTATGTGGCATACATAGACGAACAGTACAACGCAGAGAGACTTACAAAAATCCTCTGCGATGTTACAGACATGATAGGAGCACACGTCCTCAATATATCAAAGCAGGACTACGACCCCCAGGGAGCAAGCGTCACCATATTGATATCGGAGCTTCCCATAGCCTCGGATATCGTAGACAGCTCCTGCAACTGCGGCATAGACATACTTTCAAAGAGAGAGACAGTCTGCGGACATTTGGACAAGAGCCACCTAACAGTCCACAGCTACCCCGAATATCATCCAAATCAGGAAATATCAACCTTCAGAGTGGACATAGACGTCTCCACCTGCGGACAGATATCGCCTCTTAATGCCCTTGACTACCTAATCGGCAGCTTTGACTCCGATATTATCACAATAGACTACAGAGTACGCGGCTTTACAAGAGAGCTTGACGGGCGCAAATGTTTTCTGGATCACCCTATAACCTCCATCCAGGATTACATAGACGACAAGACACTCGATATCTACGATACACAGGATATCAATGTCTACCAGTCAAACATCTTTCATACAAAAATGCTGATAAAAGAACTCGACTTACAGAACTACCTCTTCAACAACGACGTTCACGAGTTCAGACCTCAGAAGCGCCTTGAGATAACAACCAAGCTCCGCCGCGAGATGATAGAAATTTTTAACGGCAAAAACATCTATGAATAGACAGGACACAACCCCTATATACGACGCGCTTCAAAACTATCTCAAAAACAGGATAGTCTCTTTTGACGTGCCGGGACATAAACAGGGCAAAGGGCACAAGGCCCTTACCGACGCTTTCGGACAAAAGTGCATATCCATGGACTTAAATTCAAGCAAACCGCTCGACAACCTCACCCACCCGACAGGAGTCATAAAAGAGGCTGAAGAGCTCGCCGCGGAAGCCTTCGGCGCCGCTCATGCCTTTTTAATATTAAACGGCACAACTGCCGCAGTGCAGAACATGATTTTCTCAGTATGCAGGCAGGGAGACAAAATCATCCTGCCGAGAAACGTTCACAAAAGCGTCATCAATGCAATGGTGATATGCGGAGCCGAGCCTGTCTACATAAATCCCGGAGTGAACCCAGAACTTGGCATCAGCTTGGGCATGTCCGCAGCGGACGTAAAACGAGCCGCGGCGGAAAATCCCGACGCAAAAGCAATATTCATAAACAACCCAACTTACTACGGCGTGTGCAGCAACTTACGGGAACTTGTCAAAATAGCTCACTCCGCAGGCATGTACGCCCTTGTTGACGAGGCTCACGGCACACACCTCTACTTCGGGGATGGACTTCCCCTCTCGGCTATGGCGGCGGGAGCGGATATGTCCGCCGTAAGCATACACAAGACAGGCGGCTCTCTGACCCAGAGCTCAATACTCCTTCTTGGCAAAGGAGCCGACGCTGAGGGAGTGAGACAGACGATAAACCTGACTCAAACCACAAGCGGCAGCTACCTCCTTATGGCATCTCTTGACATAGCCAGAAAAAACCTCTTCCTTAACGGAAGGGAAATATTCTCAAAAGTCATGACTCTGGCATCCTACGCAAGAGACGAAGTCAATAAAATAGAGGGATTCCGCGCCTTCGGAAGAGACATCATTAACCAAGACACGGTATTTGACTTTGACGAGACAAAACTCAGCATACACACAAGAGCTGTGGGACTTGCGGGAATAGAAGTTTACGACATACTCCGCGACGAATTCGGAATCCAGATAGAATTCGGAGATATTGGCAACATATTGGCGATAATATCGGTAGGAGACAGAGAACTTGAGATAGAACGCCTCTTGGGAGCCCTCTCCGAGATAAAGCGCCGCTTTGCAAAAGAACCAATGAACATGCTTGACCACGAATACATCAACCCCATTGTGGCACTATCTCCCCAAAAGGCGTTCTACGCGCGAAAGAGAAGCTGCCCTCTCGAAGAAAGCTGCGGGCGCATCAGCGGAGAGCTTGTGATGGCTTATCCCCCCGGCATCCCAATACTTGCTCCGGGAGAGAGAATCACTGCCGAGATAACGGAATATATCAGATACGCGAAAGAAAAAGGCTGTGTCATGACAGGCACGAGAGACATGGATATGAAATTTATAGAGACTGTGGAGGAATAAAAAATGAACATGGAATTTTGGTACACGGAAGAACACACAGAGGACACAAGATTTTCGATAAGGGTAGACAAACAGCTTTACTCAGCAAAGAGCGAATTTCAGCGCATAGACATATTTGACTCAAAAGAGTTCGGCAGATTCCTCACACTTGACGGCCTTATGATGCTCACGGAAAAGGACGAATTCATCTACCACGACATGATAGTCCACGTACCGATGGCAGCAAATCCCGCAATCAAAAAAGTCCTCGTAATAGGAGCGGGAGACGGAGGAACTGTGCGCGAGCTCACAAGATACTCCTCGATAGAGAAAATAGACATGGTAGAGATAGACGAAATGGTCGTCAAAGCCTGCCGCGAATTCATTCCGAAAACAGCGTCGAAACTCGGCGACAGCAGAGTTTCGCTATTCTTTGAGGACGGCCTCAAATTTGTCCGCGGAAAAGTCAACGAGTACGACCTCATAATTGTTGACAGTACAGACCCCTTCGGCCCTGGAGAGGGACTCTTCACAAAAGAATTCTACGGCAACTGCTACAAGGCCCTGACAGAGGACGGAATTTTGGTCAATCAGCATGAGTGCCCCTATTATGACAGCTATGCAAAGTCGATGAAGCGCGCTCACGACAGAATTGTTGAGCTCTTCCCCATAGCGAAAGTCTATCAGGCTCACATCCCGACATATCCGTCTGGACACTGGCTCTTCGGCTTCGCGTCAAAAAAGATAGACCCTGTATCAGACCTCGACGCGGCAAAGTGGAACGCCCTCGGACTAGAGACAAAATACTACAACACTGAGCTCCACACGGGATGCTTTGCTCTTCCCAACTACGTAAAAGAACTGCTTAAATAATGGAAAAACAGAACACACCTCTTGCATTTATGGCGTGTGACGCAGATTACGCCCATGCGGACACTGTCCTCGTGGGCGCACCGTTTGACGGAACATCGAGCTACCGCCCCGGCTCGCGCTTCGCTCCCAACGCCATACGCATGGAATCCTTCGGCATAGAGACATACTCCCCATACCTCAAAAGAGAGCTGGAAGAAATCTCCGTATTCGACGCCGGAGACATGGAACTCCCATTCGGCAGTGCGGAAAAAGCTCTTGAGATAATAGAGGAATCCATATCGGAAATCATAAGCGGCGGAAAACTTCCCTTTATGATAGGCGGAGAACACCTCGTCACACTGGGCGCGGTAAGAGCCGCGGCAAAAAAACACAAAGGACTTAAAATAATCCATTTTGACGCTCATGCCGACCTGCGCGATGACTACATGGGAGAAAAACTATCCCATGCGACAGTGATAAGAAGGTGCGCGGAACTCCTTGACGACAAAAGCGTTTACCAGTTCGGAATAAGATCAATGACAAAGGAAGAGGACTTGTGGGCGGAAGAGCACACAATCCAAAACAAATATGATACAAAGGGATTTTCCGAAGCCATAGAAGCAATAGGAGACGCGCCCGTATACCTCACAATAGACTTGGACGTGCTAGACCCGTCAATATTCCCCGGCACGGGGACACCCGAACCCGGCGGAATATCCTTTACGGAACTCATCTCGGCAGTACACAAAATGAGAGGCATTAACCTTGTTGCATGTGACGTAAACGAACTCTCACCCCACTACGACCAAAGCGGAGTATCTACAGTCACAGCCTGCAAAGTAATAAGAGAGCTTCTGCTGACAATTGCGAA
>CAYRAI010000080.1:0-4226 GCA_964422205.1 uncultured Synergistaceae bacterium
GCAAGCGATGATAGGTCGAATATTGGCAGTAGGACTGCTATTACGACAAAACCTACAAGCCCTCCCATTACTAGTATTATCATGGGTTCTGCAAGTGTTGCCCATTTTTGCATGGAGGATTGGGCGTAGTCCCAGCAGTTTGTGCCTAGGCGGTTTAGGCTGTCGGGAAGGTTGCCTCCGCTCTCTCCTACTCTTACTACCGTAACTATTTCTTCGGGGAATGAGCCTTCTTTTTCAAGTCCCTGAGAGAAACGGTAGCCTTGCCTTATGTGTTCGGAGACTATTGCAAGGCGTCCTTTTACGGGGTCTAGGGGTGCTGTCAGTTTGAGAGCCTGTACCAGAGGTATACCCGCTTTTATGAGTGTGCCTATTTGTGAGAATATCATTGCAAAGGCTATGTTGTCTCTTACATCTTTGAACATTGGCAGTTTAATTTTTTTGTTGTTTCTTCTGCACCAGAATATTGCAATGGCAGCAAGACTTATGAATGGTATAAAGCCTGTACGTACAGCATTCGAGATAAATATGAGTATTCTCGTTATAAGGGGAAGTTCCGCTCCCGATTCTATTACAAGCTGGGTCAGTTTGGGAACTACAAAGCTGAGCAGGAATACTACGACACCGAGCCCCACTATGAGCATTAATATCGGATATGTCAGCGATGATTGTATTTTTCTGCGGAGCTGTATTTCGTTGTGTATGAGTTCTGCCGCTTTTTCAAGTATGTCTGCAAGAGATGCGGATTTTTCTCCCGACTCAACCATGCCTGTTAGGCTCGGACGGAATACTTCTAGAGCCTGCATGGAGGATGCTAAAGAGCGTCCTCCTTCGACTGATTCTCTTAGTTTTGTGAATACGGGTTTGAGAGATTTGTCTCTTGTCTGTTTTTGCAGCAGTCTGAGCACTTCTGTCAGTGAGAGGCCGCTTCTCATAAATGAGCAGAGTGTGGTGCAGAATAGGTGCTGTTCTTCGAGGCTGAGTTTTCGAGCTTTTCCCTCTTTGCCGTGAAAGAGCGACCATGTGCGTATTTTTTCTTCTTTTAATGAGACGACAGTGCAGCCTTCTGACATAAGTGTACGAAGAAGGTCATTTTCGCTTGACGCTTCTCTGCGAAGCTGTTTTTTGTCGCCTTTTGATGTGTAGACTTCCGCTCTGTATAATGGCAATTTATACTTCTCCCACTACGCGCAGCATTTCTTCCGCGGTGGTTTCTCCGTTCGCCACTGCTTTGAGCCCAAGCTCAAGCAATGTGCAAAAGCCTGTCTCCCGTGCAAGCCTGCGGAGTTCGCTTATCGGAGCTTTTTCAGCTATTGCGTTTTGTATTTCAGGTATTACGTCAAATTGTTCGTAGAGTCCGAAGCGTCCCTTGTAGCCTGTGCCCACGCACTTTGGACAGCCTTTTCCACGCCATGATTTTGTGATGCCATTGCGTAAAATAACACCTGAGGTGGGAACTTCTTCTTTACAATGAGGACAGACTCTGCGCACCAATCGCTGCGCGACAACGCCGAGCAGCGAGCCTGCCGCAAGGTATGGCTCTATGCCCATGTCGGTGAGGCGTGTGACTGCCGATATTGAGTCGTTGGTGTGAAGAGTGGAGAGCACGAGGTGTCCTGTCAGGGATGACTGGATGCCTATGTGCGCCGTGTCAAAGTCACGCATTTCACCTATCATGATGATGTCAGGGTCTTGGCGCAGTATAGAGCGCAGTGAAGATGCAAATGTAAGTCCGGCTTTCTCGTTTACCTGCACTTGTCCCACTCCGGGAAGGTCATATTCTATCGGGTCTTCTACTGTGATTATATTGACCTGAGGACGCGCAAGAGCCTGCAGTATGGCGTATAGGCTTGTGCTCTTGCCCGAGCCTGTCGGACCGGTGAAGAGTATCATCCCGTTCGGGCGGCGTATAAGTGTTTCAAGCCTTTCGCGCTCTACTGTTTTCATTCCAAGGTCTTCCAGGGTGAGAAGCCCTCTTGCTTTGTCGAGCAGTCGTAAAACCAGCCTCTCGCCGTGCTGAGTCGGCAGAGAGCTGACTCGTATGTCTACCATGCGCTCTCCGAGGCTGATGCCGATGCGTCCGTCCTGAGGTATGAATCGTTCCGCAATGTCCATGTTAGCCATAACTTTTATGCGGCTTGTTACTGGAGCCTGGTGCCCCTTGGAGAGAGAGTATCTGTCCTGCAGGACTCCGTCTACTCTGTAGCGGACCACGACTCTGTCCTCGTATGGCTCTATGTGGATATCAGTCGCTCTTTCTTTCAGAGACTCCATCATTATGCCGTTTACGAGGCGTACAACAGGTGCGTCTACTGTGTCGCTCATGACTTCCTGACGCGCAAGTTCGGAGAGGTCGTCAACTTCTTCTATTTCGCTTAGTGTGTCCTGTCCCACTCCGCTTTTAAGATCATAAAGACTTCTTATAAGACTCTGTATCTCGCTGGCCGGACAGAGCTCGACTTTAGCACTGCAGCCCATACCTGCCGCAAGCAGCTGCGCCTCCGCCGCAGTGGTGTAGTCAGAAATTGCGACTGTCAGCACAGAGCCTTCGAGAGCTACCGGCAGAAAACCTTTGTCGCGCAGTATGTCTAAGCTCACACCCGAAGGTATGAGCTCGATTACATTTTCCGCGGGCGGAAGATGATGTTCCATTACTTAATCTCTGCACCCTTTGGTGCGTCGTCTTTTTTATCTTTTGTCCCTGCCGTCGGATCCGAGACTTCTTTGGTTATGTTCTGCTGGTTTACAGACTTGTTGTAGTCCTCATGGTTGCGCTTCAGCACTGCTCCTTCCGCTTCGCTCAGTGACTGTCCTTCGTTTATTATCTGAGTTGTGATGCCTGAGGCATGCTGCGGCGTTTCTAGTATGTAAGGCGTCAGGAAGATCATGAGGTCTATCTTCTCACGCTGTTTTTCGTTTGACTTAAAGAGGTTGCCTATAAGCGGTATGTAGGAGAGGACGGGGACTCGGTTGCGCAGAGCCTTTTCCGCCTCTTTTATAAGTCCGCCCAATATGACTGTCTCCCCGTTGGCGACAAGTACGTTTGTCTTTATCTCGCGCTTTGAGGTGATGGGTGTAGTGGAGCCCTGTGTCGTGAGGAGGTCTTCTACTCTCTGCTCTATTTCAAGTGCAACCAGGTTTCCGCTTCTGATGTGAGGTGTTACTGTCAGAATTAAGCCCACGTCCTTGTATTCGTAGCTGTTCTGTACTGCGCCGGGGTTTGTCGTGTCTGTGAGACTGCCCTTCATCTGAGGAATGACCTGTCCAACCTGAAGGTGGCTCTTTAAGTTGTCAGTGCACATGAGGCGCGGCATAGATAGGACGTTTATAGCGTCAAATTTGTTGAGCATTTTGACATAAGCGTATATGAGCCCTTTGCCTTCCGTGTTTGTAACAGAGTACGTGCTACCATTTTTATCAATCAGCTCTTCTTTTGTTATCATTTTGTTGTATAGGTCGAGGAACTGTGATGGGACACCCGCCGTTCCGAGCTGGACATTTGCCGCTCCTATGACATCTCCTGCCAATGCTCCGCCCCAGGCGGCCCAGTCTATGCCGGCGCTGTTGAGTTTGTTTAGGTTGACTTCCGCAATGAGGCCGCGCAGAAGCACCTGTTTCGGCTGAGTATCAAGCTGTTCGAGGACGCTTTTCAGTGAGTTAAACTGTTCCTGAGAGGCTGTGAATACAAGGCTGTTTGTGGGAAGGTCGGGTACTACTGTTGACGGCATTACGCCTTTGGGGTCGGGCGATAGTTTGGCCGCCACGGAGAGTATCTGACTGAGCTGTTCGGCAACTGTTTTTGCGTCCGCATTCTTCAGGCGGTATACGTGGAAGTTTTCTGTCTTTGAGGGCACGTCAAGAGCTTTCAGGATGCGCTCCGACTCTCTGAGGGACTGGCTGTTGCCTATGAGTACCAGTCTTCTTGTACGCTCGTCCGCGACTGCTATGAGGCCTGTGAGCTTTGATGATACGTCTTTTGCCATGGCATTAAAGGAAGCTTCGAGCGTTTTTACGTTAGCGTATGATATCGAGTAAATTTTTATCGAGCGTATACTGTCGTTCGCATCAAGAGCTCTTATGATGCTGACGCCGCGGTTGAGCAGAGAGGCTTTGCCTACGAGAAGGACAGAGCGGCCATCCGCAAGGGGCGTAATCTGGATGTTCGGCAGTGCCGATTTCAGCGGGGCAAGAATGTAGCCGGCCTTTACGTAGCTCAAAGGCACAACCTG
>CAYRAI010000081.1:0-4131 GCA_964422205.1 uncultured Synergistaceae bacterium
TTCTGTATTGGGGTGCTTCTATGGAGGAAGTTCGGTCGATCGAGCGGGTTTTTGATATTTTGGAGCTTTTGGCTCAGGCTCAGGAGCCTATGTCTCTTACCGATATTGTTAAGCAGAGCGGGATGAGCAAGACTACTGTCTTTCGGCTGCTTCAGACTATGTGTGGACGCTGTTATGCGGAGAAGAATAAGGACGGAGGCTATTCCATAGGGCCTAAGCTCATCGAGGCGGCTAGCTGCCATATAAACGGGTTGGAGCTGCAGACTGAGTCGAAGCCTGTTCTGGCGGAGCTGCGCCGCAAGCTCAATCTTTCGGTCCACCTCGGTATTTTGGACGGGAATGAGATTGTCTATCTGGAGAAGATGGATATTTACCCCACGATGAGGCTTTACACTCAGGTCGGATATCGCTCGCCCGCTTACTGTTCATCCATGGGAAAGTGTCTGCTCTCGTGCCTTTCGGGAACGGAGCTGAACAAGGCTCTCTATGCCTGTCCCTTTGAGCGTTTTACACCTCACACTATTACGAATTTCAATGATTTTAAGAAGCTGCTGAAGGTTGTGCGCGAGAGGGGCTGGGCGATGGATGACCAGGAGTATTTGCTTGAGCACAGGTGTGTGGGCGCGCCGGTCTTCGACTATAGGGGAGATGCTATTGCCTCGGTCAGCGCAAGCGGTACTACGGCTGAGATTACGGATGAGCGTATCCCTCATATAATAGAAGAAGTTAAGCACGCAGCGGAGCTGCTTTCACAAAGAATGGGCTACAGCAGAGAGTAAAAGGCAGACCGTGTTTCGGCCTGCCTTTTGTGTTTGATATTGTGTTTTGCTATTTCAGGATATTTTTGAGTACGAGAGATTTTGTGTGTGTCATTTCGTCAAAGGTGGACATTACTCCCTCTGTGCCAATGCCTGAGAATTTGTATCCTCCGAAGGGCATTTCAAAGCTGCGGAAGAAGCTCGCTCCGTTTATGACAGAGCCGCCGCATTCGAGTGCGTTTGCCACGCTGAACGCTTCTTTCATGTCTTTTGTGAATACGCATCCGCAGAGTCCGAATTTTGAGCTGTTTGCTATTTCGACAGCTTCTTCCGTTGTTTCAAATGTGATGACAGGTACGACTGGGCCGAATATTTCCATGTCTATTGCGACGTCCGCACACTTGGGGACGTTTTTGATTACCGTCGGCTCGTAGAATGCGCCGCTGCGTTTTCCTCCGAGGACGATTTCTCCTCCCTGAGCGACTGTGAGTTCAACCTGCTTTTCTACTTCTTTTGCCGCTTTTTCGCTGATGAGGCAGCCGAGCCTTGTATCTTCGTCCTGCGGCATTCCTACTTTTATCTTCTTTATTTTTTCTACTGCGAGCTTTATGAACTCTTCCGCCACGTTTTTGTGGACTAAGAAGCGTTTTGACGCGCAGCAGACCTGACCCGTGTTGTACATGCGTCCCCAGAGCAGTTCGTCTGTCGCAAGTTCGAGGTCGGCATCTTCCAGCACGATAAATGCGTCGTTTCCGCCGAGTTCAAGAGCGACGTGAGCAAGATTCTTTGCCGCATGTCCGGCAGTCTCTATTCCGACTTCCGTTGAGCCTGTGAGAGTGATAAGGTCGACACCTGGGTGTGAGCAGAGAGCGTTGCCTACAGTGGAGCCGCGTCCCGTCACTATCTGGATTGCTCCGTCTGTTACTCCTGCTTGTGCAAGGAGTTTCGTGAGCATGCAGAGTGTGAGAGGGTTATCCGTGGACGGTTTTACTATTGCCGCATTTCCGGCGAGAAGCGCAGGTGCAACTTTCTGGTCGAAGAGGTCGCAGGGGAAGTTGAAGGGGATGACGCAGGCAACGACTCCGACAGGTTCTCTTTGTGTGATGAGTATGTTTTTATCCTGTCCCGCTTCAAGCCCCGAGGGGACGACTTCCCCGTAGAGGTGCTTCGCCTTTTCGCTGAATGCTTCAAATGAGATGAAGATGTTTCCTATTTCCGCACGAGCTTCTGATATGGGTTTACCAGTTTCTGCAGAGAGTGTCTGGGCGAGCTTTTCTTTGTTTTCTTCGACAAGAACTAGGAACTTCTTCATTATTTCAGCTCTTTTGTATACGGGGATTTTTGCCCACTCTTTCTGTGCCGCTTTAGCCGATGCAACAGCTCTGTCCACATCCTCGCATGTTGCCGCGGGAACTGTGTCTATCACCGCACCAGTAGCAGGGTTGGTTACTTCTATTACCTTGCTGTCGGAAGCATCCGCTTCTTTTCCGTTGATTATCATTTTCATGTTAAATTTCCTCCAAATCTACTTTAAAATTACGACTCGCGCGCTCTCTAATTTGTGAAAGCCGTAAAGGAGAGCATCAATCCTCCGCAGGTGTTATTATTGTCGCTTTCAAAGCCGTACTCTCCGAATGTGAATTCGACTATAAAGGGTACTCCGTCTGCCTCTCTCTTAACAGCCTCCGCAACTTCTCCGATTCTGTCTCCTATGCCTGCGCGTCTGCCTCCGCAGTGGACAAGGTGGTATGCAAGAGGTTTTGTTTCAGCTTTTGATTTTAGTTCTCTCATTGTTTCGCTTACAGACGAGATTAGTTCGTCAACGGTGGCTTCCATTCTTATTACGCAGGTTTTTTCGGCTAGGTTGTTGCCGACTGCCATAGAGCCGTCCTCGTTGCCGTTCATCGGGTGGCGTATCGCGATAAGGTCTCCGAGTCTGTCTTTTACGCCGAGGGGAGAGAGCACGCATGTCACAAGGAGGTTCGCTCCCGTTACCGCTTCTTTTGCGCAGCCGAGCCAATTGGCGAATTTTTCAGTGGCAGGTTCTCCGTCTATTTCAACTAAGGTTCTGCTGCCTGATACTTTTGTGATTACGCCGAAATCATCCGTTTCGCGGTAAGCTCCCGTGAATAGGTTTGTTATTTTCACATCTCCGTAGAAGAATGCCACAACTACGCCGTCTGCAAAGTTTTTATCGCCGCAGAAGAGCTTCCAGTCTCCGGAAATGGAGTTGTCCGCCGCGCTTCCTCCAAAGAAGGGAACTCGTCCTATAACGGAGCTGATGCCCTTGAGATAAAATTCCTCTTCCGCGGGAGATGCCGCCATGTAGAAGAAGTTAGGAGCTGTTTCCATGCCTGCTGCCTTCATGGCTTCAAGAGCAACTTTGCGCCCCGTTTCTACGGGGTTGGAGCCTCTTTCGGATGCGGCGGCACCCGTCTTCATTGCAGGGTCTGAAAGGGCCATTGCGCCTACGAATCCGTCGTCTGAGGAGACGAACCCGTCGGGAGTTATTATGCCCGTAAATGAAGTGTTTCCAAAGGCAGGTACATTGGGGAGAGCTTCTCTTACTCCGCTCATCATTTCCGCAGTATCATATCCGCAGCTTCCGTAGACAAAGAGCGCGCCGACCTTCTCAAGTCCGACGGCAGCGGCAAGAGCCGCCTCTTTTCCAGCAGCTTTCGCACATTTGAGTACACTTGAACCGACATTAGCCTTTAACATAAAAAAACCTCCTGTCGCACATGGCAAATTTAGTATTATCAGTAAATTGGGAATTTTAACTGCCTATGGATATTAATATATACTCTGATATATAAAATTCAACTTTTATGTTCCATTCGATAGAACGTGTGTTCCGCTCTGCGGAACACAATTTGGTGCCATTGCAGATAATATGGATAACATCTACGCACAGGCAGGAATCAGGCGGAATTTGACAGTTAGGCAGAGCGGCGATAGTGTCAGGCTCTTTTCCGCTTCGTGTATCCCGCAAAATGAAGAGGTTAAAATAAAGTTTGAAATTAATAATGTCCAGTGGCAGGTTTTGTCGGTGATTCTTATTCTATGAAAAGTTTGAGTTTAAAAGCATCTTTTTGATATTGCTGCCGGAGCGATATATGCCGATAGGCGGCAGCTGCGGCGCGGCTTTACTGCAAGATAAGCCCCATGAGCCGAACTTATCAAAGTTCGGCTCATGGGGCTTATGGATGTCATGTATTAAATTGCTGTGAATGGTGCGTCTGATTCTTATGTCAGGGAACCGCTGATTTCGGCTCTCTGTCCGTAATCAGCGGATGGTACGTTTGTGATGTTCTGCAATAATTGATTTAATCCAAGTTTCCTTAGATTGAGTCGAGTTCTCTCTGAGGAACTA
>CAYRAI010000082.1:0-2460 GCA_964422205.1 uncultured Synergistaceae bacterium
TGCCTGATAAAACGTAGGGTTTTCCTGTCTCAGCTTGACAAGATCCCGTTCAGATGGTATGTTTTCTAATAGCTCTCCATTGGAGCCCACGGACGGCAATAGAAGTCCGCTTTTGGTCGTCCAATGAAGAGCTTTTTTTGTGTTTACATAGAGCATTTTGCCTTTATTATTCTGCCTTACAAACCAATCGTCGTTTACAGCAACTTTTGACTTTTCCTTAACCTTATCTTTCCCGTAATAACTGGCAAGCCTGTTAAACACAAGACCTTGCTTGCTGTCCTGTTCAAGCCAAACAGCGGCAACAACAGTTGCGCCATTATCGTCCTTCAAGTCAAGCATAAAGACGACATCATTAACGCCCGGCTTTCCTTCATTCTCAGCAGATTCAAATATCGCAATAGGGTCAGCCATAGCCTTAGGAATCTGCTTCACAACAGCGGTGCTTAAATTATGCTCCTGCTGTATTTTCAGCATCTTAGATTCGGAAATACTAATTCCCTGGCGTTCTGTCTTGTTGATATAATTTCCTCCGACAAGAGACAAAACAAGGGGCGTCTCCATCACATGCACAAGCCCGCTCATCTTAGACTTATCCGGAGCATTAAAAACACGGTCAACATTCGCGCCCCAATTGCGCAAAGTATATGCCATTCTCTTCTTCTGAAAACTATTCTGAGTAAGCGCAGTGCCTGCGTTATTGCCTGCCGGCTCTAAAAACACCTTACCGGGCTTGCCGTTCGCGTCACGTTCAACTGCAAGCTTGTACAGCTTAGATGCCGCTTCCGGAGTCCAGCGTTTCCCGTCTTTCAACGGCATTAAATTATTCAAGTTTCGCGCTATCGGAATAAACATCTTGCCTGCTATAAGCCCGTCAGCGGCAGCCGTCTCATCATCGACTCCCGCATTCATAAGCTGGATGCGAAAAGCCTCACTCACGACATTTGCGGATTTTATG
Source organism: uncultured Synergistaceae bacterium (assembly GCA_964422205.1). GTDB lineage: Bacteria > Synergistota > Synergistia > Synergistales > Synergistaceae > CAZNYN01. The sequence continues at coordinate 956 of CAYRAI010000082.1, forward strand.
TCATCAGCCTCAAAATTTATTCCGGTCTGTAACCTAAACAAATCCTCCTGCTGTATAAGCCTCAAATCCGCCCTTGCCTTCTCAGCCTCCTTCAGCGTATAACCGTCACGGACAAAACGGGCTTCACCTGCAAGCTCCTTCATAAGCCCCTCGTTATCGTCCAAAACATCATAAAGATTTACCGCTTCAACCTCCATATCATAATCTTCGGTAATACTCCTGTTATAATCCTCTTCGGTAACCCCAAGATTATCTACAGCCCAGTCAACGGCGCTCTCATAGCCGGAATCCGCAAACTTCCCGGACTGATAAAGAGTCTGAACGGCATTTGCGCTTAAGAAAACCTTATTTGTATCGGCATGTTCCAGCAAATTCTTTGAATGCTCCTTACTCATGCCCGGATAGCGTGAAAACAGCTTCGTTGCCAAAACCTTGCCCTTAAAGCCGTCAAATATCTTACCCTGCCGAATAGTCTCCGCCGCCTCGATATCACGGCGCATAAGCTCAAAACGGTAATTCCCGCCGATAGCTCCGCCGAAAGGTCCGACTGCCGAAACAAGCAAAAAAGAATAAACTGACTCCAAGAAAGTATCGGTAAGCTGAGAAGTCACATCGGCCAAAGTACGCCTGTCATATCCGTCAAGCAGCGCAGCCTTCTGCATCTCATCAACAGTAATAGGCACAAGGTCCTGCGCCACCTCCGTCATAGACTCCGCAAAATCATTTATGAGAATATCCTTAGCGGCAAGCCCAGCTATCTTTGCATTTACAGGAAGCTTTGCAAGCCGTCCTGCAATAGCGCCGCTGAGAGTTTTCATTGCGGCAGGAGTAATAGACCTCTTTGTGAGTTTTATCAAAGGAGCTCCGGCAATCTTCCACTGCATAAGCTCAAGAGCACCGTTTACAGCTCCCACAGTAAGGCTCCCAAGCCCCACGGCAAGAGGAGAGAGATAATTCCCATCAGCGTCAGTCATCATACGGCGCTCGATAACATCAAGCCCTGCCTCTACCTTGGCGGACTGAGTAAAAGCCCCCATCTTGGAACCGAAAAACCATCCGCTCATAGCGCCTAAAGCCAACACGGGAATTGCGCCGGGAACCAACATAGCGCCCCCTGCGGCAATACCGCCTCCATAAGCGCCAAGCACGGCACCGACAGAAGACATAAGCCCGGTTTGAAGCGCTCCCTGACTCTGCTGACCGATAAACTTGCCTGTTTCATAAAGCATTCCGGAAAACCAGCCATCGGGCTTATCACGGTCAAGAGCCAACAGTCTTTTCTCAAGATTCACCCACTTGGCCTCATCATTCTTATCGTTCCAAGACGAGGATACAAAAAGATTTGCCGCCTCAGTTCCGATATCCGACATCTCATATCCGGCGGATACACCTCTGCCAAACGATGTATCAGACGCCCAGCTATTAACAGCCTTCAAATTACTTATACCTGTATCCGGACTACGATCGCCGCCTAAAGACGTATTCTTAAGCCATCTCTGCGCAGC
>CAYRAI010000082.1:2560-4033 GCA_964422205.1 uncultured Synergistaceae bacterium
GCCGTAAGCGGGTACTTGCCGACAACATACTCAAAATCCGGAAGTCCTTTATTCAGCAAAGCGCTCCTTGCCTTAGCTTCCTTGGCATACATCTCATCGCGCTCCTGAATCCACATAGGAACACCGACACGCTCCGCGTCCCACCTCTTTTGAGCCTCCGCCTCCGGATTACCTGAAACATAATCTTTGTAAATGGATTCAAGCTCATCTATTAAAGAATCCGTTTTAAGTCCGAGGCTCCTTGCCTTTTCGGATGAAATCGCAGGGCCTACAAGGATATTGCTGCTCTTCTCATTTTTTTCCTGAATTTCGCTGTATAGGCTCATTCTATACTCCCCCTGGTGTAACCGGAATTTAAAATCCTGCCGTCATTTGTGAAAATGAGTTGTCTGTAACTATTCCCGTCTTTTATGTACCATCTGCCATCAGCACCGCGCTCAGCACCTAGGGGAATATCACCGCGGCGAACAGTCATGTCGTTTTTTCCACCCATATAGCCGCGTTTTTCTCCGACCTTTTCAGGCAACAGAATAGCGTCCATGATTTCAAGTGCATCCTTATTTGTAACTGTACGCCCTTTTTGCTTAGCTTCTTTTACAGCAAGGCTGTATTCATAATTGAAACGGTCTTCATAATTGCCCTGCTTGTTAATATCATCAATCTTTTCTATCTTCATTTTTTCCTTGAATGCAGACGCATAGGATACGCGTATTTTGCGGTCATCCTCAGTTTCGCCCTCTTGCTTACTATTGTCGTTTATAAGTTTGATGAACATCTTGTTATCGCCTGTAATGGCTTCAAGAGCAGCACCATACGTATCGCTGAATTTTTTCATTTGCGCAGCGTCTTTCATATCTATAGAAGCAAGGACTTCTTTGGCCTCTATTCCAAGCGCGGAAGCAGCTATAATCTCATTACGTGTAAGTTCTCGTTTCTGCGCCTTAGGCGCATATCGTCCAACCTCCCATAACCGCTGTGCTGTTTCGCTCATAGCTGCAAAAGCCTGCTCGCCTAGAATAGGCTTATTCTTTATAAGGAAGTTTTTTGCCGCAGTATAACTGGACTTCTTGTTATAAAGTCCATAAAACTGCTCCTGTACACTATCGCGCTGTGCCGCTTCAGCACGCTTCATGTCGGCATAATATCCATCAAACTCAGATTTAAAAACGCTCTGTTGTGCAACAGGAACGTTCTCTTCAATGTACTTATAACCAGCCGTTATATCGCCCTTAGTATCTTCAAAAAGCTTTTTAGCTAATGCCTGCGCCTTCACCGGCAACGCAGCCTTATCCAGAGTATTTTTTACCTCTTCCGCCGCCGCAGGCTCCATAAGCGATTTATGTTTCTCGAAAAATGTTTCAGCTGCCATTGGATCATTAACGGCTATGTTGGCGATGGTCTGCTGTATAAGTGCAGAACGTATCAGATCGGAGTTTTTTATATTTCCTTCCTCTCCCTGGTCGCCAAACATAC
>CAYRAI010000083.1:0-3930 GCA_964422205.1 uncultured Synergistaceae bacterium
CTTTATATTACTTTTTTCTGCCTTATTATTTGAACTTGGTGCCGGAGGGGGGGGTCGAACCCCCACGAGTGTTACCTCGGCGGATTTTGAATCCGCTGCGTCTGCCATTCCGCCACTCCGGCGAGGTCTGTTTAATGACAACGCATACTATATCATTTTTAACTTTTCTGCGCAACTTTTTCTTTCAATGGTAATCTCACCTTATCTCTCACGCTTATATGTTGTAATATATACATGCTACACAGCAAATGAGCCAAGGGGGATTCTTATGAAGATTATCATTCTTTCTCACTATACTATAAAGGACATAGAGGCGGAGCCATGGAAAGAGACTTGGGATAATATGACATCCTTTGCAGAGCGTATGTCACCGAAACTTCTTCCTATGGGAATTAAACTGAGGCTGCGCAAGGTTATCCTTGATGACATAACGGAAGAAAATCTCATGACAGGCAATATGGTTACAATATCATGCTCTGATATGAAATTTAAGGAGACACCGATTGAAGAGCTTCTGATGCTTGATCTGGACTTTTCTCCCTGTGCCTCATGTGTAACACCTGACGGAGTTGGGTTTGCATGCCGCACTTTCAAGAATTTCGACGGAGAAGAGTGTCAGGCTCTGCCAGAGGAGTTTTTTATGGAAGCGACGCTGCGGATAGCATTTAAGGCTCAGCATGAGAGCGGGTGTGGATGTTCCGACTGCAATTCGTGCGCCAGCGGATGCGGCGACGAGGAAAAAGGCGAAGACAGCGGCTCCTGCGGCTGCGGACACGACTGTTAGGAGGGGTACTGTGGCTCATTTCAATGTTACTACAAAGGGCGGAGACAAGGGGACGACTTCACTTGCCAGCGGAGAGAGAGTTCCCAAGGATGATATGAGGGTCGAGCTTTACGGGACTCTCGACGAATGCCAGGCGGCTTTAGGTCTTGCAAGGTCGTTCTGCGGCAACCCAAAGACTGCCGAGGATATTTTTTTCATAGAGGATTATCTTTTTGGAGCCATGGCTTATTTTGCCGAGTGTGACTACCCCACTCCCGACCCTCAAATACTCGAGAATGTATCACAGCGCGTTACGGCTTCCATTTCGACACAGGAGATGTCTTTTGTCCGTCCCGGAGACAGCAGCTGTGGCGCGGCTCTGCATCTGGCGCGCACTATCGCAAGAAGGGCGGAACGTATTGCTACGCCGCTCTTCCGCGACGGTAAACTTGAAGAAAAATCGTATATTTTCCTCAACAGGTTGTCGGATGTTATATATGTTATCTCACTGAAGGTTGACGAGGACGAAAAGAAAAATTAATTTCCGCTCTGTCAAAATTTGAAAACCGCAGGGTAATTCGCGCCTGCGGTTTTTTGTATTTTTATTCTTCGTCTTCGGAGAATCTTTTCCAAAAATTTTTAAGACGCTCTTTTATTCTTCCCTCAGCCCCAAGTCTGCCTGGGCGGTAGAATCTTCTTACTTCCGGAAGGTATGACTGAGGCACCCAATGCGAGGGTGCGTCATGAGGGTATACATAGCCTTCTCCGTCATTGCGGAGGTGGTATGGAACTTCCATCAAGTCACCGGAGCGAACTGCATCCATTGCTGCTTTTATTCCAAGATATGTGCTGTTGCTCTTCGGAGCAGATGCCAGATAGACTACCGCTTCTCCGAGTATGATTTCCGCTTCCGGCATTCCAACTCTGTCCACTGCCGCTGAGGCGTTCTGAGCTATTACTAGAGCCAACGGGTCTGCCAGGCCTATGTCTTCCGATGCGGAGATACAGAGCCTTCTGCATATAAAGCGGAGGTCGTCTCCGCCTGAAAGCATGCGTGCAAGCCAGTAAAGAGCGGCGTCGGGGTCGGATCCTCTTATGCTCTTGATAAGGGCTGATATTACGGCATAGTGGTCGTTGGAGGCTCTGTCATATCTCTGAGTCGCCATTCCCGTGCTCTGCGCCACAATCTCTGATGTTAGGACGTGCCCTCCGCCAAGAGCGACGGATGAGACGGAGGCTTCAAGGCGGGTTAAAGACTGCCTTGCATCTCCTCCCGCAAGCATGGCTATTTTCATGAGGACTTCATCGTCAGCCTCTACTTCAAGCATGCCTAGTCCTCTCTCTTTGTCAGCCATAGCACGTTTTAGCAGTTCAAATATATCTTTTTCGTCAAGAGGGTTTAATGTATAGACGACCATTCTTGAAAGTAAGGTCTTGTTTATTTCAAACCATGGATTTTCTGTAGTAGTTCCGACAAGCACTATCTCCCCTGTTTCCACATATGGAAGGAGAACGTTTTGCTGTTTTGAATTAAAATGGTATATCTCGTCGACAAAAGCGACTGCGGAGCGGCCGGTCTCTCTCTTAACGGCTTTAGCATCGTCTACAAGGGCTCTTAAAGTTTCGACTTTCGCACTTACCGCGTTAATTTCAAGAAGCTTTCTTCCTGTGACTTTCGACATGAGACGAACCAAAGTTGTCTTGCCGACCCCAGGAGGGCCGTACAGTATGGAGCTCGGTACTTTGCCGCCTTCAAGCATGACACGCAAAGGACGCCCGCAGCCCATAATATGACTCTGACCGGTATACTCATCAAGAGAGCGCGGCCTCATCCTCTCCGCAAGAGGAACATCATAACTTAATTTTTCTTCCTCATCCGATAATGAGAATAGGTTTGTTTCCCGCATTATCTAGAATATTTTCCGCTCCGTAAAACGCATCAGGTCTAAGGAGTTTTTAGGAGCTTTGACAGCGTTTTCGGTATCGCCTATCACTTTTATCATAGGATAGCGGGATGCGAAAAATTCTTTTACAACATCGCATAAGGGAAGCCCCATTGCCGATGTCGGGAACGAAGGGCTGTTTTTCCAGTCGGAGGCGGTGAATATAATATCGTCGGGAATAGCTATAGCTCCTATGCCCAAGGCAGCAGTTCTCAGAAGCCAGCAGTCCAGTGTCGGAGAGGTTGAGTCAGGCACGGAAAATACAAGATTGCTCGCTGCTTCAAGCCACTTTGCACCTCGTTTTGCATGTATCTCTCTGTATTCCCACGGAGCCAGCGGCTCGGGGCTGTCCATTGCACGAAGCAAGTCTGTCAGGAGAGGATATGAAACGTCCGACCATGAATCCCACTCAGAATTTTCCCTCTGAACGAGGACTGCGCGCATTCCAGCGCGTCTGGCGCACTGGATGTCATATATAAAGTCACCCACCAGGACGCACTTTGAAACAGGCGTGCCAAGAGCATCAGCAGCATCGATGAGTGCTCTTGGGTCGGGCTTGATATATTTTGAGTTATCTCTGCTCCAAACGTGAGGAGGAAGAGTCACTCCAATTTTTTCTGCGGCAGCAGCTATTGATTCACTGCAGTTGCGCGAGACCACTGAATAGGAAATATTTCTCGAATTAAGTTTTTCAAGAAGTTCCAACGCTCCCGGTACAGGGACCGCATTTAAAGCGCCTTCTATCTCAAGGCTGCGCAAATCCTTCATCAGCGATTCTTTGTCTTCAGGCGAAAGAGTATCAGCCTCTTCAAGAAGCAACGCCTTTCTGCCGCCGTAATAACGCTCTCTTACGGCGGAAAAATCCAGTTTTGTCTCTGCTATCACGCCATCCCAGTCAAGCAAAAAAGATGACGCCTCGGATGGATGCCAAAAAGGGGTTTCGATACTCATAAATATCTCCTGACTCTTATATAAATTTTTTAAGCTCTTGTCTGATATGACTTTTTTGTTATAAATATTGGGTGGAATACTCATATCTAGTTACAAAAACCCCGCTGAAGCCGTGTACGGATGGTCTTGACCCGCTCCTAAAATAGGATCGAACCCGCTCCTTCATGCTTGGTCGACCGCAAAGGTCTCCGCCGCCGAGAGGATACCGAATTCTGCCGGGATATTTTGTTGGCTCAAGACACATACCGTATTCCACGAACTCCGCAGGGTAAT
>CAYRAI010000084.1:0-3837 GCA_964422205.1 uncultured Synergistaceae bacterium
CGCGAGGAGGATTAGCACACAAAGCCATAGTCTATACGGCTATCCTCAGAAAAAAATCTTAACCTTGAAAAATGGCCCGGCAAGCAGACTGTTCATTATTGCTTAATGCGTTCATCCCAGAACCACCAGTGTGATTTTGGGATAGGGTAATTCAGCAAAAATTCTGCTCTGGCTATTTTTTCACCCCAAGTGATGGAGGTTTTTTCGGCTGGGAGGTGTCTTTGCAAAAAGAGCCCATCTTCTATTAACTTGAGATTAACTCTGTCCCAGAACTCGATTTCCTTCGGCAGATTTCTATTGGAGTTTTCAAAGTGTATCTCGATAGCAGAGCGTATTTCCAGCTCGGGAAAGGGAAGATATCCGAAAGGGAAAAACTCCGTCTCGTCCTCGCAATACTTGCCTGTCGCGGCGCTTCTTGCCATACTTTCAAGACAGCCCTCTTTCGAATGTAAATTGAATATTTTCCATGTATGGAAAAGAAAACGCGAAGCCGCATGGTAACCCCGGCGATAAAAATATTCCGCGGCATTTTTCCAAAGTGCGTCCTCTGAATTCATGCATGAGATGAGCAGAGCAAGTCTCCGAACATCACGGTTTTCGGTGTAATAGTACCGTTGATTGTATGTCATTCCTGCAGGTTCATTTGGAGGCCAAAACCACAGGTGCGATTTTGGAATTTCCGCACCTAAACTCTCTGCGGCTTCCTCACGTTCTCCCCGCCAATTAAAATAATATCCGTTTAACCCTTTATATGCCGCAAAAAACACACCTTCGGCAATCAGCTTCCGTGCTTCCTTATTCCATGTTTCCAATCTTTCAAGATTTGCGCTGTTAAGTTCATCTTTTATAAATTCTATCGCAGAGCGCACATCCAACTTAGGGCACAAATCAAACTCATCATGGAGATCATATTTTTCTTCAAAAGATAAAGTGTCCTCGTATGCTGCCCATGAAAAATCATAGCTGTTAAAAAAAGTTTCGGCGAGCTTGTTCGCATCCATGGGTTCTGTGCTATCACATGCAAGCCGATAATGTAAAAATTTATGTACCTGTTCCATATTTTCACCGGCTTACCTAAAAAACTCGGATATAAATGCTTTGAGCAGACCGAAAATAATTATTCCTACAATGACAGCGCCTACGCTTCCTAGTGTTTTGTACCCCCAGTGAAGTGAGATAGCTGCTAAGACAACAGCAATACAGACTATAGATATTGCAAAGATTATTGCAAATTCCGAATCACATCCGAAAAAATTGAATATTTTCTCTCTCTTGATTTCAAATCTTTTCAGAGCTTCAAAACCTCTTGCTTCTGCAATTAACCGCATAATCAGAATCAGTATCTTTGCGGCGATGGCAAAAACGATTCCGCCCGCGACTACTCCGCAAATTACGACAAAAAAGCCGCAGGTGAGAAGATATATTACCAGCATTGTTCCTCCGTATAGTGCAAAAAGGCCAAGGATAATTTCCATCAGCAACCCCTCTTTTCATAATACAATACAGAAAAAGCTTGCCACTGTTTCAGAGATAAATCCTTGCACAATTATTGGTATCTTCTGTATATTTTAGCATTTTTTATATTTATTGCCGCAGTCTTTCAAAGGTGCGCTTTCACGGATTTAAAAAATTTCGGATAAAATTGTGTGCATCTTAAAAACCGCGCAGAGCGCAGACACCTTAGAAGTACGATGCCCGCGCTCTGCTTTTGTTTTTTAGCTGTTTTGGTTAGTGTTTGTGCCTTTTCCTGAATATGAGCATGGGAAAGGCAGCCAACAGGGCTGTTATTCCGAATCCCGTGCTGCACCCGTTGTTTGTGCTGCTGTTCGGTTGGGTCGGCGCCGCCGGTTCACTTTTTACTCCGATAGCGGGCGTGTCCACAACGCTTCCTTTTGTGCTGTCGTAGTCAAAATTTCCGTTGTCATCCACGGCTATGCACAATGTGTAGGTTTCGCCTCTATCCGTGCTTGTCGCTTGAGTAACTGTTTCGCTGCCCTTTTTTATCATGTACATTCCCTGCACAAGTTCCGCTTCGTTTTCGACTTGAATCAGAGGTACAAAGTCTCCGTTTGTGGTCAGCTTCAATATGGCCAGGTCACTGAAGGTTTTTGCCTCTTCGGGCATATTGCCTCCAGCAATCGCAAAAGCCAGTATCGCCGTTTTCTTTTCCGTTGAGTCGATGATTCCCGCAACAGTCTGAAGAGGTATTATAGTTTCGGGCTTAACCCCATGATCTTCTGCTGCCTTTTTTGCCGCGCTTTCTGATATTGTGAAGCCGCTGCCCTCAGAGCCTTCCAGTTTTTTGTCTGCTATCAGACTGCCTATAATATCCGTGCTCTGCGTTGCGGGTACTGTCTGCGGCACCTCTGTACTTGCATTGATTGATTTAACGTCAAGCGAAGCCGTTATTTGCAGACGCTCGTCTATCACTTTAATTGTGCAGGCTTCATTTTTTCCGCTGCCGTCGTTTGCCGTTGCGGTGAGTGTGTACTCTCCTGCCTTGTGTGCCGTTATTTCACAGCCGGAGTTTGTTATGGCTGTTATTTCAACGGCTTTGTCACAGCTCCATGCAAGGGTTTTGTTCGTAGCGTTTTCCGGTGCTGCTTGCGCGCTGACGGCGGTTTTTTTGCCTATTGCCGTCACTATTTTTGTCGGTGTAAGTTTGATTTCGCTCACAAGAATGATTTTTTCCGGAGCCGGCATGACAACTATGTTTACGGAATCGCTCTTTCCGTCAGCTGTGACTGTGACAACAGCTTCTCCCGCCTTGAGGGCTTCAACTTTGCCGCTTGCATCCACGCTCACAATATCGGAGTTGCTGCTTTTGTATGATATGTTGGGATTTGTCGCGTTTTGCGGCGTTACCTTAGCCGCCATCTGAGCTTTGTCACCGGACGTAAGTGTCAGAGGTTTGGGGCTTATTTGCACGCTCCGGACTTCAATGTTCGGTGTTTTGACCTCTATTTGGCAGTCGGATGATAGTTCCGTTCCGTCAATCTTGGCAGTCACAACAGCCTTGCCTTCGCCTATTGCAGCTACATGTCCGTTTTGGTCTGCCGATACGATATTTGCAGCAGTTGTGCTCCATGTTATTTTTTTATGTGTGGCATTTTTCGGGAACACTGCGGCTATGAGGTCTCTTTCTTCACCCGGTGCAAGTATGAGGTTAGCGTTTGTCAGTTTAAGCTCCGTTGCTTCAATTGCTACGTCTGTTTTAATTGTACCTCCGCCGTAGGTGAAGCGGTCTTTAAGCTCAGTGTCAGCCGGAAGGTGCATTATCACATCGCCCGACACAGTGCCGGTAACATTTATCTTCCCCGTGCCTTTAAACGTAATACTGCCGTATGCTGTCAAAGAATTTGCTGTGAGAGTGGCTCCGTCCGCTATTTCAAGCGCGCCGTTTATGTTCAGCTCTCCGGTGACAGTCGTGTCCTGCGTAATCCTAAGCACGTTTTTCTCCCCTGATACTGCGGAAACGCTTTTGAAAGACGCACCGCCAAGCGTTAGTTTGGAGTTCTCTATCGTAAGGTCTGTGCTTGCCCCGCCGATAGTTTTGTCGGAGGACATGGCAAAGTTGCTGCCGCCCTTTACGATAATTTTGTCAAAGGCGCCCAGATTTCCGCAGAAGTCGTTTTTTAAACTTTCAAAGATTGCTGTCTTGGAACCGGATATTGTCTGATCTCCGTTTCCTGCTCCGCCTGCATAGAGTGCCCACTTGTATGTTTTGCCGGAAGTGCCGTCTCCCAGAATTTTGACAACAGCATCTCCAAGGATGCCGCACCTGTTTTGCTGAAAATTTGCCCAGCCGGAGCAGTAAGTTTCTTCATTTGCAAGCCC
>CAYRAI010000085.1:0-3714 GCA_964422205.1 uncultured Synergistaceae bacterium
TGCCGATGGTTATTGCCGATGGCTCGCCGGCAGCGTCGAAGGCGGTGATGGTGTATGGAGATATCTGTTCTGCGGCACCATTCTCTCCTTGTGGGCCAGGATCTCCTTTTATGCCAAAAGCCGTCCAAACATCACCCTCGCTTGGTGCAGTGCCGATTGTCGGAGCTGTACCGATATGCAGCCACCATGTGCCGCCATAACGTGCGCAATCATAAAAATTGTATTCGGCCGAAGCGGTATAATCTCCTCTAAAATATGGGCGAATCCTGCCTACAGTGATAATTGACATAATTTCGCCCACCTACGCGCTGGTTGTCACAATAAGGTCACCGGTAGAGTTTATAGTAACCGCAGTAATACTCACACCATCTGTACCTGATATGCCGTTATCACCCTTGTCTCCCTTATCTCCCTTAGGGATAGTAATATCAAAAATTGCCGCATCGGACGTGCCGCTATTTACAATGGCAGCAGCGCTGCCGGCCACTCCGGTTGTTACCGTTCCTATTGCTATTGTTGCAGCACTACCGGGAGCGCCATTTGCCCCGGCATCTCCTTTTACGCCAAACGCTGTCCAAACAGTTCCTTCGCTTGGAGCGGTGCCGGTTGTCGGCGCTGTTCCAATATGCAGCCACCATGTGCCTCCATATTTATAACATTCGTAATATCCGCAGGATACAGTTGCAACGTACTCCCCACAAAAAACCGGCCTTACCTTGCCAACGTTCATTTCTCCCATAATATTTCACCTCATTCTGATATTATGCGACCTGTCTTAATTACACACTCGCCGTGCTCGTTAATCTCGATTGCATCTGTGCCGCTATCGCCGTAATACTCACAAATTAAATTTGCCTGCTCGTCCACATAAAATCGCCCAAAACTGTACCGTATATAATCATTTCCGATTCGTTCTGCTGTTGCCGCCGCTGTTGCTGCCGACTCAGCAGAGGCGGAAGCGGCGGCAACAGCCTCCGTTAACACGTCATACGCAGAATCCGCCTCATTTGAGTCAACAGGAGCCAACAACGCACGATTAACACGTTCGTCTATCTGCTGTATCTGCATAGTGGCGCGGTCAAACGCAGCTTCAATCGTTTCGGCAAGCAACTCTCCTTGATTTTCCAAGTCCATCTCTTGTGTGTACGGTACCTCTCTTAAGAGGATAATTTTGGTTCTATCTCCAAGCGGGGGTAACGTGTCCGTGTCATTGGCGGCAATGGGGGGATATGTGACATTACAATTAATTGTATCAATAACGTATCCTCCGTTAAGAAGAGTGGCAGGAGCATCTCCGTGTCTCAGATATACACGCAAATCACGTTCAACCGGCAGCGAGAACGTATACGGCCAGACACGATTCACTCCGTTGCCGATATAGACATGCTTATTATTTCTGCTTGCTACAGTCATATTCTCACCTCCTTTCAAGTGGGATAAAAAAAGAGCACCCGGGAAAATCCCGAATGCTCCTTAATTTAAAAAATCCAATTACAACACGATACTCTTTTTAGACTTATGCCTCCTCAAGAGCCCCGTAAGATCCGATAGGTCACCTGTCTCCGCAAACTTTATTGCTCGCTTTACAGCTGTTACGGGTGTGCCCCCTAAGAGAATTGACCATGCTGTGTATAGAGCCATTGCACTATCCTCAAACTCATTATCAAAGCCCTTGAATAGAGCTTTTGCAAGGTCGGATGCCACATCATCGTATGGGGTAGCACCTCCTGAAAAACCGCTTGCGTATGCCTGGAAGCCGGATCCCATCAGAGGAATATTGCCGAGTGTTTCTTCTATAAATAGTCTCTTGAACGCTTCTTTAGAGTCGGCAGGGTTCTCGCCGTTCTTGAGCAGGCTCATAAGATATGCGCCTATAAAAAGACTCATCAAAGTCAAAAATCCCTTATGGTATCTGCCTTTCTTAAAATCTCCGTAAAGCTCGTGAACAGCCACGCCAAAAATCTTGTTTGCCTGATTTGTAAACTGCGTCATGAGATTAAGCATCTCGTTTCCGGTAGCCATGTATGAAGGCAGTTCCTTTGGATGTGCGGCGTTTTGAGTGTTTAAAGTCGCTCTCTGAGCCGCATACGCCGCGTCTTTCTGTGAGTTGCCTTTTGCAAGTTCATTCTTATAGACGGCATTCCACCCTATGCAGCGCGTAAGCATGTCTGTCCACTGCATAGGAGCAAAGCCCCATTCGCCATACTTCTTAATCTTGCCTAACTGTCCATCTTCATTGCTTACTTTTAGCTCTTCAAGGAAACGGTTAATTTTTTGGTCTTTCACCTGCGGGTCAAGTTCCCATACCATTTCCATAGTGCGGACGGGATGAGCCGTAAACTCTGCAACGGAAGAAACAAGATGCACAAGCCCGGCATCGCGGAGATAATATGCTATGGCTTGTGCTTGCTTCATGAAACTGGCAATATTGCCCCACAAATAAGCCACTCCTACATTGGCACGCACCTTTCTCATCATCTGGTCAGATGCCTTAAAAGACTTGTAGAAATCCGGGTTCGCAAGTCTGTTTATGTAGCCCACCATCCAACGCTGGACATCTGTGCCGTAAACATTTTCAATCGTTTCCTTCATGCCGGCGATATGCTCAGCTTTGTTTCTATCAGTTTGTTCGTTTACAATAGCATGGAGCTGCTTTACAAGCTTGCCATAAGCTATAAGATGCTCATGCTCAACCATAGAGCGATTCCATACATTCACGAGGCCTAATGCTATAGGCTCCTGGTATAGCTCAGATATTATTCTTCTGTCCTTACTGCTGCCTTTATCGGCATATATTTTCCTAATGCTGTATTCCATAGCAAGACTGTCAAGGATTCCCTTTATTCCCTCATCTACAGAGTCGCCTTTGGAATTTGTCCACTGAGTACGATACATTCTCGTGTAATACTTCTCACGGTTAAGTCCTATATTAAATGTATCCAGTAAGACATTCTCGTACCTGTCAGTGTTCTCTCCGCCTTGCTCATTCATAACAGCTAATGCGAAATTCTTCTCGTTTTCGCTTAAAGATGCAAAAGCACTGTCCGCAACAGTTTGCGATATCCTGTTGCCATACATCAGCGCATCGCGAGTGAGTGCGTTGTGCCAGCCTATATAAATATGCAGACAGTGGTCAAGTGTGAGGATTGTTTCTTCGTCGCTCTCCGCATCGGTAAATTTAAGCCTGGTTTCTGCCAGCTTCGCCTGCGTCATCTGATATGTATTAAAGATATCTTCCATGACTTTAAGACGCTTGTTCTTTGCCCTTAGGAAACGATCTTCTGCCTCATCTGCATTCCTCATAAAAATATTATGGAAAGCTCCCTTAAAATCCGCAAAATTATCAAGCCTGTCAAAAACCCTTGACGGAGTAAGAGTCTCAAGCAGAGCAGCGCCAATCCTGCTGATTTGCGCGCCGCGCTTTGTTTTGCCGGGGACAATAATACCTCTGGTGTTGCCGCTCTGAGGGCCGCCTGTAACGCCGAACAGAGATTCCTTCATACCGTCAAGTTCCTGTCTGTTTTTTGCCTCCCAAAGCCTGTATTCTTTTATCCCTTCACGCCTTAAATCAGTAACCTTAGTATGCAGCTCTATAAGGTCTTCGATAGTCATATTATTAAGTGTCTTGCGGCTTAAAATTCTAAGCTCAGACTCAGCAAAATCCATAAATTCTACAGACATATTGTCGCCTGTTTTCTTTGCCTCATCTATGCC
>CAYRAI010000086.1:0-3629 GCA_964422205.1 uncultured Synergistaceae bacterium
AGTAGGGATTTGAATAGCTTCCACACTATGTGGGGGGCGAGCGTTATCATAAAGAAGAAGGTGGATACGCCCCACATGAGGGTTGTCGCGGCGCAGAGCCCTGGGGCTCCGAACGGTTTTACAAAGAGCCAGTCGAGGAAGAAGTTGCCTGTTATTCCGATGTAGCTCCAAACGGCCAAGAGACGCAGTTTTCCGAGAGCCTGAACGTATCTGCCCATTATCGTGAGCCAGACAAGTATTGGAAGCCCGAGTGCCGTGACGGCAAGACAGGGAGTCGTTAGAGCGACGGCTTTTGCGTCAAATGCTCCGTAGCCTAAAAGCAATTTTACAACAGGGCCCGCAAGCACAGATAGAAGTATTGCCGCGGGAAAAAAGTAGCTCCATGCCATGTAGAGAACCGAGAATAATTGGCGTTCTCCCTCTTCCTGTGACTTGACCGCTTCGCTCGCACGGACGAGGTATATTGACATTGCAGCTCCCATAAACCCCATGGGCTGGCTGAAGATCATCTGAGCGTAAGTTATCGCGGATACGTTTCCGACTGGAAGAGATGAAGCGAAGTATCTGTCTACGAGTGTGTATATAAGTCCCGCCCCGCTTGATATGAGACAGAAGAATATGTCTGACCTCGTTTTTGTACGCAGTGACGGTTCAATTTTGGCAGTTGGGCGGAGAGGTATTTCTTTTAGTATGTACCACATTCCGGCAGCAAGAATTACGTATGATACGCTCTGGAATGCGGGGAGCGCGTACTTTCCGATGATGGGGTAGAGCAGCAGAAGAGCCGGTATTGCTATAATGTTCGCAAAAGATGTTATGGTGTTTGGTACGGCAAACCTCTCTTTGTAATTTGCCCACATTGAAAGTATCCCCACGAAGAGCATAGCCATAGAACCCGGAAGTATGTATTTGACCATCTGTCCGGCATACGCGATTCTTTCTTTGTCAAATGTTCTTGCAAAAAGTTTTATGAACTCCTCCGGGAATATGAGTGTCAGAACGGATATTACAAGGCAGAGGATGGCAACGTTTCTTATAATCCAGCCTATTAAGTTTTCCGATGTCTTTTTGTCGTTTTGAACCAGTTTGGGGAGGATTGCGGATTCAAGCGTGCCCTGTATGGTTCCTGTTATAAAGCCTATGGCTCCGAATGCAACATAGAAGGAGTCGACAAATGCCGAGGCGCCGAATAGGTACGCAACAAGCCACACCCTTCCGTAAGCAAAGATTCTGCTTGCGGCAGTGAGGGAAGTCGTTATTACCGTGGCGTTGCGGGCATTGTGCTTCCCGAGCAGGAAGTGAAAAAATCTTCTTATACGTTCAATCATAGCCATATTGTAACATGTAAAGAGGCTTTTCGCGGGTGAAGATAGAATAAGAGTATTGTACCTCCCTCTGTTTTCGAGAAAGTATAAAATCATGAGTTAAGGTTTTACTGCGGCATTGATATTGCACAATTTTCATATCTATATTACTAATTATTATGTGCATAATTTAAAATATATGCATTCTTCAGGTTTACACGGATAAAGTTCAAGGATATAATCAGAATAGAGAAGTAGCTTTGCTATGTTTATGCCTGTTCACTTACATAGTATTGACACTGCTAAATATAATATGCGGAGAATTTTACCATGCCATTTTTGCTGAGGATTACGTACTCTATTGTTAAACATTATAGGAGGCTGGAAAACAGCAGATTTATAGTCATGCTGATGGATTTCATCCTTCTCTCCCTTGCCGTCTATGTGGGATTTGCCCTAAGACTCTCCCTGCTTATTCCGAAAAGGTATATACCTGAAATGCTGAACGTAATGGCGGTATACAGCTCTGTTACGGTGCTGACTTTTTACATCTGTAAGATATATAAGGTCTCTTGGTCAAAATCCAGTGTTGAGGAGTTCAGCCGTCTTATCAAGTCCTATTGGAGTGCCGCGGTTCTTTTCATATTTTTGGCTTATTTTACCAAGTCTGTATTTGTTCCGCGTTCTTCCCTTGCGATAATGCTCTTTGCCGGTATTACATTTGTAATCACGACAAGAGTGGTGTGGAGGATGATGGTGCTCCTTACATACTCGCGTGCGGAGGGAGCGGAAAAGGTTTTAATCGTCGGAGCGGGGGAGTCCGGTACTCTTTTGGCGCGCGACCTTATGCATAACAACACTAAGATGAAGCCGATCGGCTTTATAGATGACGATCCGAAGCTGCACGGCAGAATAATTGCCTCACTGAAAGTTTTGGGCGGCAAAGATGTACTTACAACCGTAATTGAGAAAGAACTTATCTCGTCCGTTCTTATCGCCATGCCCTCCGCGACCGGCGAAGAGATTACATCATATCTTAATATTCTCAGAGAGTTCGCTCATTTGAAAGTACGTGTGCTGCCGAGCCTTGTGGAGCTTGCAAACGGAGATGTTTCGGTTACAAGACTGCGCCCCCTTAAATTGGAAGATTTGCTGCGCCGCGAGCCTATTACTCTCGACAGCAGTGCGATTAAATCTATCATCAAGGGCAAGACAGTCCTTGTTACCGGGGCTGGCGGTTCGATTGGTTCGGAAATATGCAGACAGGTTCTTATGCAGCAGCCAAAAGAGCTCTTGCTTTTAGGGCACGGGGAGCAGTCGATATATCTCTTGACTGAAAGTTTAGCAGAATCCGGCAACACAATCCCGGTGCGCAAAATAATAGCGGACGTGGCGGACAGAGAGACAATGGAAAAAGTCTTTCAAAAATACAAGCCCGAGACAGTGTTTCATGCCGGGGCTCACAAGCATGTGCCGCTGATGGAAGACAATCCGATAGAATCTTTGAGAGTTAACTCATACGGGACATGGAACTTGGCAGATCTCTGCGGCAGATACGGTGTTCGGCGTATGGTCATGATATCCACCGATAAAGCGGTACACCCAACAAGCGTAATGGGAGCCACAAAACGCATAGCGGAAAAACTACTTCTCTCTGTGCAGCAGGATTATCCCGACACAAGATACATGGCTGTGCGTTTCGGAAATGTACTGGGAAGCAGAGGCAGTGTCGTGCCGAAGTTTGAAAAGCAGATAGAAGAGGGCGGTCCTATAACCGTAACTCACCCCGATATGAAACGCTACTTCATGCTCATACCGGAAGCAGTAAGCTTAGTTCTGCAGGCAGGCTCAATGGGAAACGGCGGTGAGCTTTTTGTTTTGGATATGGGAGAGCCTGTCAACATAACCGAAATGGCTGAGACCTTGATAAAACTCCACGGTTATGAACCGTACAAAGATATAGATATAAAATTCACCGGCATTCGCCCGGGAGAAAAGTTATATGAGGAACTATTCTACGATACAGCTCATGTGGACAAGACCGCTCATAATAAAATTTTCTTAAGCAAACTAACAGAAGACGCTCCAATATTGGCAAAGGTAGAGGAACTCTTGAGAAGGCGGTACAATGAAGATGAAGATATCAAAAAAGCAATATTTGAATTAACAAAAGATAATTAATATTTAAATATAGATATTAACTAGTAAGATGCAAAATAAGAAGCGGAAGGGATGTTTTCCTTCCGCTTTCGTGTTAAAAAGGTTACATCTCTATTCCAAGAAGTGTTCTTGCTCCCCAGCCTATGCAGAAGGAAAGTGCGGCTA
>CAYRAI010000087.1:0-3515 GCA_964422205.1 uncultured Synergistaceae bacterium
CTATAGACGAAGCTCTCGACTATATTCTTGATACTATCCCGTCTCCGCTCTCCGTCCGTTCTTCTTCGATTCTTGAAGATGATGTTAACCTATCTTTTGCCGGAAAGTACGCGACGCGCTTCACCCCGAACTGCGGCAGCAGAGAATCCAAAAGGAAAAAACTGGAATCGGCGATAAAGTACGTCTACGCGTCTACTTACAACCCTGCGGCGCGTGAGTACAAGCGCAAGCACGGAATACAGTGGGGCGGAGAAAAGATGGCCATACTCATCCAGCCTCTTGTAGGCAAAGTTCACTGCGGACGCTACTATCCCGAACTTGCGGGAGCGGCCTTCTCTCAGGTATTCAGACGTCCCTCTCCGAGGATAAAAAAAGAGGACGGTGTAGTCCGCCTCTGCTTCGGACTGGGAACCCGCACAGTTGACAGAGCATTTGCCAGAACTTTCTACCTGACAAACCCCAACCTGCGCCCCGAAGGCAATAAGCCGGCGGAGATAGTAGCCCACTCACAGGAACAATTCGACTTTGTCGATATGGAAAAAGACACCTTTGCGACAGACTATGTAAGCAATTCTATAAAATGGATAATTAACGAGCATAAGACAGCTCAGCACTACATACAGTGGTATGACGACAATATGTTCCACTGGCTTCACTCCGATACTTTCAACATGTCCGCTCCCAGAGCCGTATTCACATTCGCGGAACTTCCTCAGAAGTATCCGAAATTCTTTCAGACTTTAAAAAAACTTCTCACCATGTTTGAAGATGGGCTTAGACTGCCCGCCGATATGGAATTTACCTATGACACGGAGAAGGGAGAGTTCACCCTTGTACAGCTCCGCCCTCTTTCTGTCTATGACGACAGGGGAAAAGTGGAGATCCCCGAGGCGGCTCCCGAGAGAATTATCCTAAAGGGAGACAGAATGGTGGCAAACGGCAGACTTGAGGAGATAAGACATATCGTATATGTAGACCCTGACATATACGGCAGCACGCCAGATTTCAGCAGCGTGGCGCGCGCAGTTGGAGACCTCAACAAAGAGCTTGACGGAGAGCGGTATCTGCTTGTAGGCCCGGGACGCTGGGGAAGCTCAAATCCATTGCTCGGAGTTCCAGTGCGCTATGACGAACTCTCAAACTCCGGCTGCCTTGCCGAGCTTGGAATCCCCAACAGAGGAATGGCGCCCGAGCTTTCCTACGGTACGCATTTCTTCCTTGACTTAGACGGGGATAATATATTATATCTTCCTGTGTTTGAAGGAGCGAGAAACAATGTCTTCAACAGGGAATGGTTCGCATCTCACTCATATGAGACATCATCCCACCCTGCTGTTAAGCACTACAAAGGAAGATTCGACGTACTGCTTGACGGAGAGAGCGAGACAGGAATCGTAATTGACAAATCTCAGGAGAGCGGAGCACGAAAATGACAGACATTAAAAAAATACAGGACGAATACTTTTCATGGAGACCGCAGGACGATCCCGAATTCGCCCCGATGATATACGGAAGCGGAACGATAGGGGGCAAGGGACGCTCCCTGCTCTTCGGACTGCGCAAACTTAGGGACAGCGGCGACACTCAGCTTGCTTCTACGAGAGTTCCTGAATCCATATACTTCGGAATAGGAATATTTCACCTCTTTCTTGAATCTGTGCCAAACCTGGACACACTCATTGCCGATAACGACACGGAAAGGCTGGAGGCTGCATTTATTGCTGCTCCTCTGCCTCCCATAGTCTCAGAGGCTCTAAGAAAATACCTCTCTCAAATGACAGACCCGATAGTCGTGAGAAGCAGCAGCAGACAGGAAGACTCCCTGAAACACTCATTCGCCGGCAAATATCTTTCGACATTCCTCTACAACTCAGACTCAAGCCTTGAGGAAAGAGTCACTGCCGCCGAGTGCGAAATAAAAAAAATATATTCACGCATATACTTCCCGAAAGCCGTCAGCTACCGCAAAAGGCACGGACTGGACGGCGATGACATGGGGATAATCGTAATACGCATGTCGGGACGGTGGCGCGGACAGTATTACTACCCCTCAGTCGCTGGAGTAGGCTACTCCCAGAATTTCAGAAGGTGGAGCACCCGCATAAAGCAGGAAGACGGAGTGCTGCGCATAGTATTCGGCATGGGAACAATGAGCACAAAGCGCGGATACGCAAGAACGATATCCCTGACAAATCCATACCTGAGACCAGACGGCAGCAACCCGGCTAAAATATCCTTCCACGCTCAGGAAAATTTTCAGGTAATAGACAAAGAACACCCGGACGAACTGACGACCTTGGACATAAAGAAAAAATGGCGCCACCTGCTCGACTACCATCCCGACTTCGCCGCCTATGCTCAGGCGTACACCTACGACCCAGACGGAGGCTGCTTCAGCTCCCTTACTCAAAACATGATGGTACTCGACCCTGGGAGCAAAATCTGCCTGACCTTTGAAGACTTCCCCAAAAAATATCCGGGCTTCTTCACCAGAATGAAAAAGACACTTTCCCTCCTCGAATCGTCTATGGGAGTCGCGGCTGACATAGAATTTGCCTACGACCCTCCGGAAGACCGCCTCTGCCTCATCCAGTCCAGACCTTTCTGGTCTCAGCTGTCGTGCGGTGCCATACCTGACACGGAAGGGCTTAACGTCATACTGAGGGCGGACAGAATGGTAACTCCGGGATGCGCGGAAAACATCCCCATGTTAGTCTATATAGACCACAACATATACTACACAAACCACGACTTCTATGCCGTGGCACGCTCCGTCGGAGAACTTAACGAATCCCTGAATGGGGAAAAATACATACTGGTAGCCCCCGGAAGAGTAGGCTCAAGCAACCCCGAACTCGGAGTGCCTGTGCAGTACAACGAACTTACAGGCTGCTGCTGCATAGTGGAGCTCGGCATCCCGAGGCTCGGCTTCATGCCCGAACTCTCCTACGGAACGCACTTCTTCTCCGACCTTGCCGTGGACAACGTCCTCTACATGCCTGTCTTTGAAGGAGAAAAAGGCAACTTCATAGACGAAAAATGGTTTGGCGAATACAAACACGAAACAGGCCCCAACCCAGCTATAAAAATCTACCGAGGCACCTTCTCCGCCTACATGGACGGAGAGACAAACAAAGGATTAATCACCTGCGGCGGCAAAGATTTTTCAGCTTCGGCCAAGACGCAGAAAGTGACGGAATAGCGGAGAAAGTTTCAGCGGGTGAAGCAAATAGCGTAAATCACGGCACAGAGTTTAGTCCAAAAATATTGCGAGCGTAAAAAGACAGCCTTAATTTGCGTGAACTATTGCATAACCTGCATTGATACTGTATAATCCAACCTACTTATCTTTAGAGATCCGGCTCTTTAGTCCCCGGGTCTCTTTTGATGTGGTAAAAATATACGAAAAAACACGCCCATGGGGCATAAAACAGAACCAAATATCAGGGAGGCAAAACACTATGGCAAAAGAGAAATACGTACGCAGTAAGCCGCATCTTAACATAGGCACAATC
>CAYRAI010000088.1:0-3481 GCA_964422205.1 uncultured Synergistaceae bacterium
TTTATGCCAACAAGTTGGCATATTTTGCAAAATAGTTGGCTAATTTAAGATGAGCCGCATCATCCTATCCAACTCTCCACGCACTGCAAGCCCCTGCTTTCGCCCCTGCTCGTCACCCCGCAAATTATTGATCTGCACCCGTTGCGGGAAGGCGATCAAAAGGCTAACCCCAGATTTAGCCTACGTTTTCGCCCCTTCCGTCACCCCTCAAATTTTCAGTGCGGGGTAAAGCGGCTTTGGTTCTAAAGATCAAAACCAACGACACCTTACCCCGCACTGACCCATTGTGGGTAGACGATAAAAAAGCTAAACAGAGATTTAGCATTTCACAATATTTCACGCAGTGCGAAGCGAGCATTTCACCGTGTTTCACGCGAAGCGGCTTTCACACAGTGTACCCCCAAGGTTTTGCCCCTGCTTCGCCCCTTGCAACCGTTAAACCATCGCTCAACTACTGCTCAGTCACCGTTTAACGCTCCTTCTTTACCTTTCTTTTCATCACCATAGGCACGAGCGCCAAAAGTGCCATTGCCGCGAA
Organism: uncultured Synergistaceae bacterium; assembly: GCA_964422205.1. Taxonomy (GTDB): domain Bacteria; phylum Synergistota; class Synergistia; order Synergistales; family Synergistaceae; genus CAZNYN01. The sequence continues at coordinate 539 of CAYRAI010000088.1, forward strand.
TCCCGCGCTGCAGCCGCCGCTGCCGGAGGGTGTTGGCTTCGCTTCGGGAACGGAGCATATTATGGCGGGGTCTAGTATATAATTATCCCTTGTGTCGCAGTCGTAAGCTCCGTTATCCTCTATAAAGAGAGTTACTATATACTCCTGCGTCGGGTCGAAGCCCGTGCCGACAAAAGCAGTGCCGTCCTTCTTGAGTATTGTGTAGCAGCCGTCTTGGTACTCCTTGTCGCTTGAGACATACTTGTATTCCAGAAGTTCAGGCGTGCTGCCTGTCGCCTTGAGCTTGAAGATGTGAAGTGTCGCAAGTCTGCCCTCTCCGAGCTTGTCTCCCGATACTGCGAAGGATATGGCAGCAGCTTTTCCTCCCATGTTATCCGCGCTTGCGGCAAAGACAGGCAGTGAGCGAACATTGTCAGCACCGGACGGCAGGATGCTTCTCACATCTGCCGGGCTTACAAAACGGTCTCCGGAGCGTGTTTCGTATGTAAATCCGTCCACGAGCAACTCTGCCTCAGGCGAGAGTTTGCTGCTTGCCAAAAGGGGAATTATTTTGTCCGATGACAGATCGTCAACTTTGCTGAATGCGGTCGGTGCCGGTTCAAGCACGCTCAGAGCTCCGCTTATATCCAGTCTGCCGTATGCGGAGCAGCCGCTCTTTGTTATGCTGCTGTCTGCACCCTCCTGCATAGCCGCTTTGATGTCTCTCATCTCAAGGTCGGGATATATTGAGCTTAAAAGAGCCGCCGCCCCGGTGACCATCGGAGCAGCCATGGAGGTTCCGCTCAGTATCCTTCGCCCCGATGGGTCGTACACGTCTTTCTTATCTATAATATCTGTTGAACGGCATGTGCTGTATATATAGGTTCCAGGTGCAAAGATGTCAACCCACTTCCCGCTGCTGCTGTAGTTTGAGTAGTATGCCTTGTCTTCCGATATTTCTTCATATTGGTCCGTTGATATAAATTGGTGGATTGCCGTGGCTCCGACCGTTATTGATGTCTCCGTCTTTATGGCCGCAGGTATAGGCAGATACCCTTTAAAATCATCGTCCGGAGAGTCTATGTTTTGCCCCTCGTTGCCGGAAGCTATTGAGACTAATATGTCCGCATCGCTCAGAGCGTTTATCTTGCTTGCATAAGCGTCGTCAATCAACCACCAGCCACCGAATGACATGTTGACCGCTTTGACATTCAGCTTTTTGATTTTCTTTGCCGAAACGAGGAAGTCTATCGCCCTGACTATGTCTGAGTCGTAAGCGCCGCTGTCGTAAGTACCGTCTTCTTTCTGATATTTTGAAAAGATATTCAGAGCCATAAGAGTAACATCACTGTTGACCCCTGCTGCGACATTTTGGGAATTATAGTCTCCCGCGGCTCCTATTATCCCCGCCACGTGAGTCCCGTGTCCGTTTACGTCGCCTACAACTCTCATCTTTTCAAAGGTGCTGTCTATGTCGGCGGATGTGCCGCCGGTAGTCGCATAGCTTCCGCTGCCGCCTATCGCCACGGGATCCAGTATTTTATGATCTCTGCTCGTCACTTGCTGAGTGTGAAACCATACTCCGCAGCTATTGTCAAAGCTCGCAGGCGGAGCTGTAAGTCCCATATCTTTATAGAAATCAGCGGAGAGAACTATCATGTTGGCTTTAAGATCCGGGTGGTCATATATTACGCCGGTGTCCATTACGGCCACAACGATATCCTTCGAGCCCTTGCCGTTCGCTTTCCACACTGCCGGTGCATTTACCTTCTTGTGTCCCCAGCGCTGGTCGATGTCAGCCTTCGCAATCGTACCGAGTAAAGAACTCTCCTGCCGTATCGGGGAGACTGAGTGTATTCTGTTTGGCTGAACCGAAACTATATTCGGATTCTTTTTAAGGCGCGCTATAAGCTGCTCCGTCGTCTCTCCCGTTGTCGTGCGTACATGAGCGACTGTCAGCATCTCAGCAGAGGCGGCTGCGCTCTTCGCGGATTTAGAGGAAGCTGTGCCCGAAACAGACGGCACGGGGAGAAAAACCTGAACAACGTCAGCTCCGGACAAAGACGCAACCGATGCCGCCGAAGCTTTCGTCAGAGTCCCCGTGGCTGCGGTTTTTGCAGCATAAGTGCCTTGAGTCATGCCCGAACGCAGCATTATGATGGCCTCACCCTCGGCATACCTGCCGACTTGAGCCATCGCCGCCGTACTCGGCAAGAAAAACAGCGCAAAAGCAAGAAAAAGAGAGAATAACTTATTGTTTATCTTCACAATGCTCACACTCCCATAAAGAATTTGTACAGACACTTTCCCAATATGTAAATTATACATGATTTTTTAACATGTAAATTTTTTAGGGGCAATAGAGCTATTTTCTGTGAAATTTGCAGTGAAACGAGGAGGCAGAGGAAGGGGCGTTGAGCGATGGCAGGGGCGGTGAGGCGTTGAACGATGGTTGAACGATTGTTGAGCAGTAGTTAAACGATTGTTAGGGGCGGTGGCAAGGGATGGCTGAAAACGTTGGCAAACGGTGGGCAAACTATTGGCAAACAGTTGGCAAACAATGGCAGGGGCAGGGGCGTTGAGCGATTGTTGAACGATTGTTAGGGGCGGTGGCAAGGGATGGTTGAAAATCATTTGAAAAACGGTGCGTGTTGTTGATTTTGCCTTTAAAGCCTTCCCCCTTTGTGGGGAAGGCTTTAAGAACATTTTACATACTAAAAGATTGCTTTTGACTGTGATTTTTTGAAAGTAACCCCGCCTCCATTTTGCCCGTTTGAGGTGCGGCATTTTTTGTATCAAAAGAGCAAATTTTTCTATGTCGTATTTTGTCGGTTTTATCGGTTTTTTCAGCTTCGGTAATATCTTGGAAAATGTTGCTGTCACTGTGTTTAGCATAGCTTCCGTATCTGCTGTCGGTGGTTTCGGATTGCAGCCACTCCGTTCCGTGATCGACGGCACGGACGG
>CAYRAI010000089.1:0-3320 GCA_964422205.1 uncultured Synergistaceae bacterium
GTTTGCTAATATTATCATGTATTGGATCTTCTATCAAGTTATATAAAATAAATTTAAGCATATTTATTTATTGATTTTTATATTTGCAAAATTACTATTATTCAGTGATAAGAACAGCGGTGATAGGTTTTGCATAAATGTGGTACAATAACCAAAATATCTTTAGATACAAGAGGAGAAGATTTACAGATATGTTAGATGATGACGTGCGAATACGTCCTGCTGTCCCCGAAGAAGCGGAGGAACTCTCCGATATAGCATGGAGTTCCAAAGGGTACTGGGAATATCCTGTAGAAGTAATGAATGAATTCCGGAGCTTTCTCTTAATAAGAGAAGAATTTATCGAGAACAACATTGTCTATTTAGCGGAAAACGAAGAGACAGAGGAAAAAATAGGCTTCTACGCTCTGGAAAAAGATGACGAAAAAGGGCAGTGGTGGCTTCGTCACATGTGGGTCATTCCGGAATATATCGGAAGCGGTATAGGAGGAGAGCTTTTTCTCCACGCATGTGAAACCGCGGAAACTGTAGGCGCAGAGGAAATTTACATCCTTTCCGACCCAAGCGGCACAGAATTTTTTACTCACTTAGGGGCGGAACCAATTGGAGAGGAGCTCTTTAAAGTCGGCAATCTGGATCGTATCCTGCCGGTTTTGAAGATAAAATTATAATTTATGTTTTATGACTGGCAAAATGAGGCTATTAAAGCCATAGAGGGGCAGAGTTCAATACTTTCCGCCCCAACAGGCAGTGGAAAAACCATTGTAGCATACGTTTGGGCCGGGCTGATGGACAGGAACGGTTCTCCGATTCTTCCGCCTGGCAGAGTTATATTTACTGCTCCAATCAAAGCACTCTCAAATGAACGTTATATGGATTTGAAATCAATGGGTTTTGATGTGGGGCTTGAAACAGGAGACTTCAAAAAAAATGCCGGTGCGCATGTTCTTTGCTGCACACAGGAAATATATACGCTGAAATATGCGCGCCTCCCGAATCAGAAAGTTATAGTGGACGAATTTCACTTTATCTTCAATGATCCGGAACGTGCCAGGGCATACATTGATGGCCTGAGAAGCACATCTTTTGACAGCGATATACTTGTAATGTCAGCTACATTCGGCAACACCTCCGGCGTTAAAGCCTATCTTGATAAGATGGCATCAAGAGAGTTCACTCTATACGAGACGCAATCCCGTGTTACAGACTTAGTCTTTAAAAAAAGCGGAATCCGCTTTGCCTCCATACATGATGCTCTGGTCTTTGTTTTCTCAAAGAAAGGAGCAGAATGGCTTTCCTTTCAGATATGCAAATACAGAAAGAAAATAAGCAGGGAACACCGAGCCAGACTCAGAGAGATGACGGAAATACTTGAAGTCCCTTCTGTTCCCGACATCATGCTACATGGCGTAGGAACTTACTTTGGTTCAATGCTTCCTAAAGAAAAACTGCTTGTTGAAATGGCTTTCAGAGAAAGAATCATAGATGTTGTTGTCGGGACAGATGCTCTTTCTCTTGGAGTGAACCTTCCTGCCGAGACAGTTGTCTTTGGGCAGATGGCTAAGCTCATTGACGGCCCTCTTACGAAAAATGAATTTATGCAAATGGCGGGAAGAGCGGGACGAAAAGGCTATTTTAATCCGGGCTATGTCACATACATTCCGAGGAGTCGGGCCGAGCACAGAGACTACGACACGGGACTTCTCTACTTGGAGACACTTGACAAACAGTGTGAAGAAGCAAGAATAAAGCTTTTGCCAGCTGTGGGGCGCCTGCTTAAGAAAGATACAACGATAGAAATAGAGGCGCGAATGATTGCAGATTGCTCTCTGCCCGTGCGAAGATATAAAAAAGTTGTTGCTGAAGTAGAGGAAATATTGGCAGAAATAACATTGATGCTTGGGCAGATAAAAGACCAGAAATTTCGGAAAAAAGTTAAAAAAATATTGGGAGATATTTGGAGCGATGAAATGGACTGTGCTCCGAATATTGCAATAGCCGTGCTTTTTGCAAAGGATTGCGCTCCTGATGCCATGGAAGCAGCAGATATCCTAAGAAGAAGCGAAAGAAATTACCTCCAGGCACTTCTTAAGGTAAAAAGGTTTGCAAACAGACTGCCTGCAGAATACTCCTTCTCTCACATGGAGCAAATAGATTTAACCGTAAACAGCATTGATGCGTCTGTATTTGGTTTTGAGGAAAAAATCGCCCGCATAAAGACTACGGAAGACAGTTGGGGATAAAGTTATCCTGAAGATTGTGGCTTACCGATAATAAAATAACCGACTCGTACTTAATTTTTGAGTACTGAGCCGGTTATTTTAGACTGAAATTTCGCTAAATTTGTAATTTATGCTCTGCTGCTTATTGGGTCTTAAGAGCTTTCATTGAAAGATCCACGTGTTCCTTCATAAGCTTAACACACTCACATACATCATGTCTTTGCAGAGCGTTCAAAATACTGATGTGTTCCTCAAGGCTGGGATTTGAGTCAAAATCAAAGAAAGATTCAAAGAATAATGTCTGAACAAATGTGCGTGAAAGAATATTTTTTATATACCCAACAAGTGTATTGTTGCCGGAAGATTCTGCTATGATGATATGAAAATCATCATTTACTTTCAGATAAGCTTCAAGATCTCTCTTGGCGAACGTTTGTCTCTCCGCGTCTATTTTTTCCTGAAGGCGGCAGAGCTGCAGCGGTGTAATATTTTTAGCTGCTTTCTGTATCGCCATGACTTCAAGATTTTCGCGAACCTCATAAGTATCTATAATTTCTTCCCTGGTAGGAGAAGCAAGGCAAGCCCCCCAGCCCGGTTTTATCTGCACAAGTCCCTCATTCTCAAGGCGCCTAAGCGCCTCTCGTACAGGAGTTCTACTGACTTCAAATTCTTTGGCTATAGCAGTTTCGGGCAGTCTCTGTCCTATGGTCAGTCTCTTTTCAAAGATATGCTTTCTTATTTGCAGATATACATAGTCTGCCGCAGTTTCTCCCTGTAAGTGCAGTATGTCCATACCAACCACTCCTTTAAACGACGTTAACTTAATTATTATACAATCAATACACAAATTGTGAAAAATCTCTTGACATAAAAATGAGAATGATATATAAAATAACAAAGTTTATGTATTCAGTGTATACCATATTTAGACCGTTTTGGCAACGCTGTTTTATGTTTTGAAATTTTTAGCTCTATCTATAGCTGCGTCGCAATTTTTAAGCACCTTATGAGTACGACATATTAACACAAAATCAACCTTACCGCATAGGAGGAAGACGAATGTCCAAGAAAATGTATCCTTACATTCCGAACTCAGAG
>CAYRAI010000090.1:0-3240 GCA_964422205.1 uncultured Synergistaceae bacterium
TTCAAAACCAACGCCGCTTGGGCCCGTACAGAAGCATTACGGGCAGACAGATATAGGAAACATTACTTGCAGACAGACATAGGAAGCATTACGGGCAGACGGACATAGGAAGCATTATCTGCAGACGGAAAGAACGATTGACATGCTGCTGACGTGCTGCTGACACAAACTGCTATGGCGACTCCGTTACAATAAACAGAGTAAAGACATGCGTCAACCACTCTGTAGAAAAAGTGCAAAATCAACTAAAGTACATTAGTTCCAATTTATAGTAACTCCGCTTTAAGAGTAGAGATATGCCTCATGGCCAGGACAGCGGCACAGCTTCTCTTCGGAAACTCAATCGCCGGAGACTAAAATTCCCCATACCGGAGCGGGGATTTGTCTTTGCAATTTTGAGAATTTTGGGCTTGCAAAATACAATTTATACGATCTTAGGAATTCTGAACAGGTACGGAAGATTTGACGCTTACGACATGTTCATCAAGTACATTGACAATTATATTAAATGGTATAATGAAAAACGAATCAAGATCACCTTAGGTTATCTTAGCCCGAAAGACTACAGAAGTCTGCATTTAGAGGCGGCTTAATTTTGTCCAACTTTTTGTCCGCACCCCCGACTCATCTATTTGATTTTTGCGTACTGGAAAACATATCCACTGCCGATATTGCACAGTAATGGAAAAAGGTTCATTTTGCGTGCTTCCTATATAATACCGCCTGTTATGACCTTGCCCGCTCAAAAGGGTTGAGTGGTGATAGCAATAATTCGGCTTACTGCTTCAACCCGAAATATTACCGTCTCAATCTCCCATGCCAAGTGTTTATTGCAAAATCTGCAACAACCACTTTTCTCACAAGTCTACTCTTCATGAACTTCCCAATATCCGTATCGCTTACCACCTTTGCGTTCTATCACTCCTTTTTCACGCAAGTTCTTAACGATACGCTCAATAGTGCGCTTTGTAACATTCAGCTTCTCTGCTATCTCTGCCATCGTAAGCTTAGGATTTTCCGAAAGCATTCGTATGATTTCTTCTTTCAAACCGTCACCCAAACCGACATCTAAACCACCATCATGTCGGTTTAGTGCTTTGGGATCTGGCACTTTGGCACTTTGGAGCGCAGAGAATTTCACCATGATGTCCTCTCCATGAACAATGTACTCTGGATCTTCGCTGCCTAGATTCTTGCAGGCATCTCGAATCTTCTGAATGCCACGTCCCCAGCTTTCAATATATCCTGCTCGATAAAACACCCGTGCAATATCCGGATTGTACGGTTTTGATGCGTGAGAGCCCAAGAGCGTCTCTGCAGTCCAGCCAAACGGCAGCATACTGCAGTTGCTGACAAACATGGCATCATCCTCAATACGAATCTGCACCGGAACATTATCCGCCCAATTACAATGAATTAATGCGTTGAAAACAGCCTCTCTCACGGCATCGCGAGCAAAGGGATAGGTTCCACTCTTGTTTCCTTATGGTAAGTAATAGCCGCTTTTAGATATTTCAAGTATATTAAATCAATCACACGGTCTGCCATGATAAGCAAAGAACCGTGTACCTCATCTTGATACAGCAATTCGCTTCCTTCAAATTTCCCGATTTTTACATAGCAGCCACCGATAACCTTTTCCGGTTCTCGGTAAAAGCATAATGCACCAGCACGCTTCAAATTACCGTCCACCACCCAATCCAGCTTCTCTAATAATTCTGCATTTGGAATATCCAAATCCTCCTTAGACATACGTCCGCTTCGCAAAGCTTCTCTTCTGAAAATATCAAAGCTCTCCTTGTCCAAGTCATTGATTCTGATATTAGAAATCGTCGCTGCATCCCATTTCAAACCCGTCTTTGCCATCAGGAAATTAGTGAGTGCATTTCCACGCAGCAACTGTTTTGTGCTGCCACTTCTATAATGATATTCACCATCATAATTCACCGGAAAAGACCACGGATTAACCACAATTTCAATGTAATCCAAACCGTCCTTATTCAGCAGATTCACATCTGCTACAATTCCCAGCTTATTTTGGATTTTGTTAGGGATGTCCTCCAGTAGTTTCTTGGAATTTTTCACTCCGATGACTGTTCCGTCATCCCGTGTTCCAATATATATCTTGCCGCCCTGTGCGTTGGCAAAGCCGCATATCCATCTCAGATACTCGTCATGCCAAGACTCTTTCCATTCTATATTTTGACTTTCTGCCATGTCAGAGTTTCCTTTCCTTCTGCAATACTAAGTGTCTTTCGGTTGTGTCAAGAGTTATGCGCACTTTTTATTTTGAGCTCATATTTTACCATGCTAATATGTTAGTTTTGTCTGAACCCTAGACCGCTATTTGTTCATTATCTCTCTCCATATCGAACAACAGATCCATGTTCATGTATCGAACGGAGCCCCACTTCGACATCATTATGTGCCTGAGCCTGGCGGCTACCAGCATCAATGCTGCGGCGGAAATTTGTAGTAACTGAAGATGCTTCGCGCCGTTTGTAGCGCTCAATTATCGCCGTTTCAAACGGAACGTTCCTGAGGCGCGGGACTTTGAGCTTCAGCGAGCCGGCCGTTGCGTGGAGCATCCTTGTATAATGGCCGGCACGCGTACTGGTGCGCTCTGCCGAGCGTTCTTCGTATTTTGAAGCCTTACAGAGTTCGTCGGCCTCCGCGTCCAGCATGATGTTGAGCGTCTCTTCTACGGTCTGTCTAACGAGTGCTCCGAGTTCGCTGCGCACTCCTTCTTCGTTAATGGTGATAATTTGACCGGCTGCCTCTGGATTTTTATGGTTCTCTGTGTTATTGTTCATTACATAGTCCTCCTCTTTGCTTCTTATGCTTGTTTGTCGCAAAACTAACATATCAGCATGGAGGACTATTTTCAACCCTTTTCGCAATATCTTGGGCTGAACGAGAAACTTATACCAATAGTCCAGTTCATAAATTGACTCATTTTCTCTCCCAAAACTCCGCGAGCTCTGACGGAGGTCCTGAAAATGTGCTCATAGAATTATACGTTACCTTGCGCTATTTGGAAAACCTCACATACCGATGACTTAGACATCTGCCGCTCACGTGCGATAGCTGACTGCGACATACCTGCAGCCCTAAGCTGCATAATAAGCTTCACTGCAATTTTCTTGGTCATGAACTCCACTCTTTTTGTTCGATTTGAGCTGTACAAGCTCTGAACTATCGTAACAAAAGGCGGTATCATTGCGTGAATTAAGCGGTATC
>CAYRAI010000091.1:0-3134 GCA_964422205.1 uncultured Synergistaceae bacterium
GGGGCGTGAGAAATTTAAGCTGTTTATTTCTTGGTTTTAGCCTTAAGCTGGTCGCGAATACCTTTCCACAGAGAGAGAAGGGTAAAGCCGATTATTACTAAGGATAACGGACTTGTAAACATTCCTTTGAGCAGCATAGGCACGCTTCCGTGTACAAGAGCAAAAGCCCTTGCGAGTTCGCCCTCTGCGAGTGTTCCCAGGACAAGCCCCAAGACAAGCGGTTCGCGCGGAACCTCAAATTCTCTGAGGATATATCCGATAAGCCCCACTCCCAGCATAAGCATAACTTCCACAATAGACATGTTTATCGCATAGGAGCCTACCAGAGCAAGAGCTATAACAATGGGTCCGAGTATGGTGGCAGGCGTTTCAATCAATTTTATGCAATATTTTGCGATAAAAAGACCGACAGGGATAAACACTATGTTCGATACAAACAAACTCATGATGAAACTATAGACAATAGCGGAATTTTCAATGAACAGAGTAGGCCCTGGTTTCAGTCCATGTACCATAAGGCCGCCGAGAAGAACGGCGGATACCGCATTTCCGGGAATTCCGAGCGTTAATGCCGGAATAAGAGAACCTCCTACCACCGCATTATTGGCTGTTTCAGACGCTATAATTCCTTCAGGCGAGCCTGTACCAAAGACCTGCGGTGTCTTGGATGAGCGTTTCGCATCATCATAAGCCACAAAGCTTGCTATACTGCTTCCCGCTCCGGGAATTATGCCAACAATAATCCCTATTACTGTTGCTCTAAAACAGAGCATTTTATGCTGCAAAATTTCCAGCATTTCGGAGAATACACCGCCGCCGACAGCTCCGGTTTGTTTCATTACTCTTTCGCCGTCTTTCAGCGAGGCGATAACTTCCGGTATTGAATAGAGCCCGATCAGCGCTACGACAAGTGGCAATCCGTTATAAAGCTCTGCTATGCCGCATGTGAAGCGGAGATCCCCCGTCAATGGGTGCATGCCGATGACACTCAGCAGAAGCCCAAAAGCACCTGCCCAAAGGCCTTTGAGTATGCTTTTGTCAGAGAGGGAGGCTATAACACTTACTCCGAAGAGAGCAAGAAGAAAGTACTCCTGAGCTCCGAATTTCAGTGCAAACTCGGCAAGAGGCGGAGCCATAAACAGGAGTGCAAAAATGCTGATAAAACCGCCAACGGCGGATGCTATGGTTGCAAGAGCTATCGCCCTGCTGGATTCCCCCTTTTGTGTCATGGGATATCCGTCAAGAATGGTACAGCAGTTTGCGGGTGTTCCCGGTATATTAATAAGAATTGCGCTTATTGCACCCGAATATGTCGATGAGCAATAGATTGCCCCCAGCAATGCCAGTCCCAGAGCAGGGCTCATACCGAACGTGACAGGCACAAGCAGAGCTACGCCCATGGTGCTTGTAAGTCCGGGAAGAGCTCCTATTACAACGCCGAATATCGTCCCGGCAAAAATCAGGAAAAGTATCATTGGGTCGGCCATAGATGCCGCACCCTGAAGAATACCAGAAAAAAGCGTTTCCATCTTTGTACCGCCTCCTAAATGATTAGCCCTGACGGCATTCTGAGGTTAAGAAACCAGACGAACAGTGCGTATACCACGGCAAGGAAACCTGCGGTAGAAAGAATCATCAATTTCCATTTTTTCTCTTTACTGAAAAAGGTCATACTTCCTATCAAGAAAATTACACTGCTGGTGAAATATCCCAAATAATTTATCCCTGCGACATACATGGATGTTCCAAGAAAAACAAAGATAGGCAGTTTTTGAGTTTTTAATATCTCGCCGAGCGGAGTCCTCTTTGCATCTTTCTCTTTTTTAAGATTCAGGTACGACTTTACAGTCAGAGCGGCGGCGAAGCCTGTCATCAAAACTGTAATAAACCTTGGAAAATCCGAAGAATCGGGAGAATATCTGAAGGATTGAACTGTCAGCATAAATGATACGGCTGTAAGCAGCAACGCAAAATATAATTCTTTTAGCTGTTTTGTCATTTCTCACACCTCTTATAGTGCCCCCGCGTTGCGGGGGCACTCAATGTCATTTACGTGACTCTAGAAAAGAGACTTGTATTCTTCGACTATTTTCTCGGAGTCTTTTACGAGTTTTTCTGATGTCTTGCCGTCCATAAATTTAATTATGAGACCAAGGGATTTCGCCTGTTTCTGGAATTCGGGGTTCTTTGTAACTTTTTCAAATGCCTTTTCAATAACGGCCGCATCCTTATCATTTACATTTTTGGGAAGCGCAACGCCTCTCAAGGCTGTTCCCGCAGAAGGAATGTTCATGCCAAACTCTTCTTTGGCCGTTTTGATTTTAAGTTCGGGAAGCTTCTCATCATAGAATACGACAAGGGGAACAATCCTTCCGCTTTCGATATGCGAAACGGCTGAGCTCAATGTTGTAATTGCAAGTTCGACCTGATTCCCGAGAAGAGCTGTTATTGCCGGGCCTGAGCCGCTGTAGGATACAAAATTAGACTTCATTTTCAGATGCTTTTCAACGATCAAGTGCTGAAGCTGAATGTTGCTCTGAGGACCGTCTCCTGCGATATTCAGTTTGCCGGGATTACTTCTTGAAAACTCCATTACATCTCTGCCGCTCTTAAACTTGCTGTCTTTATTTACTACCCATATAATAGGGTCTATCTGAATATTGCAGACATAGCGGAAGTCGTCTAATTTAAAAGGTACATTTTTACGCAGGCTCTTTACCAGAATCATGGAAGGAAAGCTTGTGGCTCCGAGCGTATAACCGTCTGGACGTGCCTTTGAAAGAGTTGTCCATCCTATTTGTCCGCCTGCGCCAGGTTTGTTTTCAACTACAAGCTGCTGCCCCAAAGCAGGGGAAATATACTTTCCGACAAGTCTGATGAGAATGTCGTTCCCGCCGCCCGGTGAAAACGGGACAATTACCTGAACCGGTTTAGTCGGGTATGCCGCGTATGAAGATGCCGGCACCGTAAGTACGAAGCAAATAGCTAAAAGAAGAAACACCATTCCAAATGATTTTTTCATTACAAAGAACCTCCCTCTGGTTGTATTAATTTTGTGTTTTTTAAATATCGCGATATTTAAATCAGAACTTCCGTTCCGTCAAATATAACTTTGTCGTCGACTTCAATGCGCG
>CAYRAI010000092.1:0-3124 GCA_964422205.1 uncultured Synergistaceae bacterium
CATGGACACTCGGTAACACACCGTCACCCCGGTTCTATCGGTTGCAGCAGCTATCCCGGCAAAGTAATAAAGGGCCGGAGAATGGCGGGTCACATGGGAAGCGAGCGCGTCACAACAAAGAATCTTTCTGTCTTTGCTATTGACGAGGAGAATAACCTTATACTGATCAAAGGTTCTGTCCCCGGCGCACGCGACAGCCTTGTTATGATCCGCAAAACAGCGTAATAGGGAGGCAGAAGACTATGCCTATAGTAAAAGAAGTTAATTTCAAAGGCGAGGTTATCGGTCAGCTTGAGCTCTCCGAGGCCGTCTTCGGAGCCCCTGTCCACGTGCCGGCCATGCATCAGGTTGTGGTCGCGCATTTGGCTAACTGCCGTGTTGGTACACATAACACAAAAGATCGCGGAGATATCCGCGGCGGCGGTAAGAAGCCCTGGAGACAGAAACATACAGGCCGTGCCCGTTCGGGAAGCTCACGTTCCCCGCTTTGGGTAGGTGGTGGTGTAGCACATGGTCCCCATCCGAGGGATTACCACCAGAAGGTCAATAAGAAGGTTCGCCGCATTGCACTCCGCAGCGCCTTGACACTTAAGGTGCAGGAAGAGAATATGCTTGTTGTCAACAGCTTTGATATGACAGCACCGAAGACAAAGCTTATGCTTGAATTCCTTGCTGCAGTTCAGACAGGCAAGAAGCCTCTTCTCGTGCTTCACGAAACGAACATGGCAGTCGTCAAATCAACAGCAAACATTCCTTCAGCGAATGTTCTTCATGTAGACAGTGTCAATGTTTATGACCTTCTTAACCATGATCAGCTGATTGCAACTCCTGAGGCTGTTAAAAAGCTCGAGGAGGTGTTCGGTTAATGAACGCAGTATCGCATGATATAATTGTCCGTCCTGTTATTACAGAAAAGACAAGCCGTTTGATGGAACTCGGACAGTATACGTTTGAGGTTCTTCCTAAAGCCAACAAAATAGAGATTCGCAAGGCAGTGGAAGAAGTCTTTGGTGTAAAGGTTGTCAGAGTCAATACGATCCAGGTCCGTTCAAAACCGAAGCGGATGGGTGCCTTTTTGGGTCGTTCACGTTCCTGGAAGAAAGCTGTCGTAACACTTGCTCAAGGCGAAAAGATAGCATTCTTCGAGGGCGCAAGCGCCTAGGCAGAAAGGGGTAAACCTTAATGGGAATTAAGAAATTTCGTCCCACAACACCCAGCCGCCGCCATATGGCAACGCCTGATTATTCCGAAATAACAAAGGCGAAGCCTGAGCGGAGTCTGGTTGTATCGCTTAGCCAGTCGGCGGGACGCAACAACAACGGCCGTGTAACTATGCGCCATCGCGGCGGACGCGGCAGAATAAAGTATCGTATAGTAGATTTTAAGCGCAATAAGTTTGATGTACCGGGCAAGGTTGTGGCCATAGAGTACGATCCTAACCGTTCTGCGCGTATTGCTCTCATCTCCTACGCGGATGGTGAGAAACGTTACATACTTGCACCTGTGGGACTCAACGTCGGCGATTCAGTCTTTGCCGGATCAAAGTCAGACATACGTCCCGGGAATGCCCTTAAGCTTAAGGATATTCCGGTCGGTACAGTTATTCACAATATAGAACTCGAGCCCGGACGCGGCGGAGTGCTTGTTCGCTCAGCCGGAGTTTCCGCACAGCTTATGGCGAAAGAGGGCAAATATGCCTTTGTCCGTATGCCCAGCGGAGAGCTCAGACTCGTACTTCTTGAGTGCATGGCTTCCATCGGTCAGGTAGGCAACGAAGAGCATGAAAACGTGGTATTCGGTAAGGCCGGCAGAACGCGTTGGCTCGGAATTCGCCCGCATATTCGCGGTATGATCCAGAACCCTGTCGACCATCCGATGGGCGGAGGCGAAGGCAAGAGTAAGTCGCACAAGCATCCGGTCTCACCGTGGGGTACTCCGGCAAAGGGTTACCGTACACGCAAGCGTAAGCCTTCGGACAAGTTCATCGTCCGTCGCCGCAAAAAGTAGCCCGGGTTTCTAGGAGGGAATAGAGATGGCTCGTTCACTAAAAAAAGGACCTTACGTAGATGCTAAGCTTCTCCGCAGGGTTGAGGACATGAACGATTCAGGGAAGAAAATAGTAATAAAAAGCTGGGCACGCCGCTCAAGCATAACCCCTGAAATGGTCGGACACACAATAGCAGTACACAACGGCCGCATTCATGTACCAGTCTACATCAGCGATAATATGATCGGACACAAGCTCGGCGAGTTTGCACCGACCCGTAAGTTCGGCGGTCACGCCGGACAGGAACGCTCCACGAAAGTTAAGAAGTAGGAGGAGTAGGGTATGGATGTAAAAGCATCGGCTCAGCAGGTCCGTATCTCTGCTACAAAGGTTCGCCAGGTTCTTGCTCTCGTAAGAGGCAAAAAAGCATCTGATGCACTTCTTGTGCTTCACTACACACCCAATAAGGGTGCGCGCTATGTCGAAAAAGTTCTGAAGAGTGCTGTCGCAAATGCGGAGCACAACTTCGGACTCGACATGGACAAGCTTGTTGTTAAAGAAGTAATGGCGGATCAGGGAAGCTATATGAAGCGCTTCCGTCCTGTTTCGATGGGACGTGCACATGCGTTCAGACACCATACGTGCCACATTTCCGTGGTCGTAGGTGAGAAGTAAGGAGGGGTGAGACTGTGGGTCAGAAAGTTCACCCGGTAGGTTACAGGCTTGGCGTTATCTACGATTGGGAATCCCGTTGGTATGCAGATGGCAAGAAATATGCCAAATATCTGCACAATGACCTCGAGCTCAGAGCGTGGATAAACAAACGCTGGGCAAGCGCAGGTGTAAGCCGCGTGGAAATAGAGCGCATAGGTAATGTTATGCGTTTCACTGTTTGGACCGCCCGGCCTGGTGTCGTAATTGGCAAGCAGGGTGCGGAGATTCAGGCAGTTCGCGAAGAACTCCAGGCAATGACCGGCAACCGGGTCATGATAAACATCCAGGAGATGAAAAATCCCGATGTCGAAGCACAGGTAGTCGCAGAGGGCGTTGCTTCATCACTGGAGCGCAGAATCAGCTTCCGTCGCGCAATGAAACAGTCTATCTTCCGTGCCATGAAGTCAGGCGCGAAGGGTATAA
>CAYRAI010000093.1:0-3051 GCA_964422205.1 uncultured Synergistaceae bacterium
TATTATTATATCTCTTTTTCTCTACTGTGCGCAACATCTGCATATCTAAAAAAATAAAGTCTGTCGAATCAAAAATATAGCATTCAACAGACTTAGTTGACAACAACTTATAGATTGCAAATCAAAACAGATAACACGCTTTGTTTAGTTAAGAGCAGCGTTCTTTGCTTTCCGACTTTGAATAAAGTATATCACGACAAGGACGGCAAGCCCGCAAAGGTCTGTTATCGTTCCGGGGGTAAGCAATCCGAGAGCTCCGACAAAAGCCGTTATGCGCAGATACCACGGCATATGAGCCTTAAAGAACCCTATTGTGGACATGGCAAGCAGGAATACGCCGATAAGAGCCGTGCATATAGCCTGAACCATTGTCAGTGGATCTACGTTTATAAAGAGAAGTATCGGGTTATAGACATAGATGTAGGGAACAATGAATCCTGCCAGAGCCAGCTTAAAGGCTGTAATACCAGTCTTCATAGGATCCGAACCGGCTATGCCTGCACCGGCGTAAGCCGCCAATGCCACAGGCGGAGTTAGGTCTGCCGCGATACCGAAGTAGAAAACAAACATATAGGCAGCCATAGGAGGAACTCCGAGAAGGAAGAGGGCCGGAGCAGCCATTGTGCTTGTTACTATGAAGTTTGCGGTAGTCGGCAGTCCCATGCCGAGCAGAAGGCTCGCAAGCATTGTGAAAAAGAGAGTGAGAATCTTGCTTCCGCCGGCAAGAGCGACTATTGCGTTTGCTATGCGAAGGGCAAGACCGGTAAGTGTTCCCATTCCGACAATCATGCCGACAGTGGCGCATGCACATGCAACACCTATTGCTCCGCGCGCGCCTGCCTCAAATGCTTCGATTATTCTGGACGGTGTCAGCCTGGTTTCTTTATTCAGCCACGAAAGAACAAAACTTACAAGAATACCGTTAAAGGCTGATTTAAGAGGAGTAAATCCCGCCAATAGGAAGTAAATTATTGCGATAAGGGGGATCAGAAGAAATCCTTTTGACTTAAGCAGAGGCATGAGAGGAGGAAGCTGTGAGAAAGGAATGCCCTTAAGTCCGAGGCGCGACGCCTCAAAGTGAACCTGAACCATAACCGCAAAATAATAGAGCATTGCAGGCACAATTGCCGCTATAACAACTTCCATGTAAGGAACGCCTAAAATCTGAGCCATAATAAAAGCCGCGGCTCCCATTACAGGAGGCATTATTTGACCGCCTGTGGATGCGACAGCCTCAACAGCTCCAGCGAAGTGCGGTTCATAGCCTACACTCTTCATAAGAGGAATGGTAAACATACCTGTGGTACAGACATTGGCAACGGATGATCCAGAAACCATTCCCATAAGCCCGGAGCTTACGACTGCGACCTTCGCCGGGCCTCCTGTTGACCACCCGGCCAGAGCCATGGACAAGTCAATTATAAATTTGCCGAGTCCAGTCTTCTCAAGCACAGAGCCAAACAGGATGAACATAAAAACAAATGTCGAGGAGACTTCGAGAGGCGTGCCGAATATTCCTTCTGTTCCAAGATACATGTGGTTAATGATACGCTCTATCGAAAATCCCCTGTGAGCAATCATTTCGGGCATAGAACGTCCAAAGTAACAGTAAAGCAGAGCTACTATGGCAAGAGTAGGAAGAACAGGATTAGAGATGCGCCTTGTAGCCTCAAGAAGAGTTGCAATCAGTAAAAACCCCATTATCAGGTCGGTTTTCGTAGGAAGACCGGCCCTGGTTGTCAGCTCATTGAAAAAGACCACGAGATAAAGTGCCGAAGCCACCCCGAGGCCTGCCAAAACGTAATCATAAAACGGAATTCCGCTTGTTTTGGACTGTTTTGAACTCATAGGGTAAAGCAGAAAAACAAGAGCCAGCGTAAATGCGAGATGGACAGCTCCCTGCTTCTGAGCGAGCAGAAGTCCGAAACCCGATGTATAAAAATGGAAACATGACATTGCAATGGCAATAAACATAACAAGTTTGCCGGCAAGGCCGGACAGGGTTCTGAAACGCGCTTCTGTGTCATATTTGCGCATAAGTTCGTCTAAGTCTATCTGGCTGGGCTTTTCGATATTTTCAAGCACATCACTCATATATAATTCCCCCCTGTTGAAAAACATCACAAAAAAACGTGAACTAGGCTCAGAAAAAAATGTTAACTCTGCGAGAAGTATGTTCTTCTTCTGAGCCGTCACGCTGTGTCATTTATCTGTGAGCGGAAAATCTGCCTGTGCTAAAAATCAACGAGCAAGGCTAAATATTCCGCAGGTGGAATCATTCTCTCTTACACACTGTTTTCATTAATATTAAAGAAAAAGAATTAAAGGAGTCAAAGTTGAGGTAAAAATAGGTTTCAATAGAGGAGAAGAGAATTGCAGCGTGGCTTAATAAAGATGAGGGGGCCACAAAGGAACCACCTGACATTTTGTTTCTGTTCCTCTGTCCTCCCGACATATACGCGAACATGACAGTAGAGAGACGCTGTATTTGTGCAGGCAGCCTTTCCGATTCGCTAAGAGGAAACACTCCGCTCTGGACTAAAAATTGTATTGAGCTATCAGCCACATCGCCCTTCACTGTGTTGTGAACATACGGGCTGGCAAGCACGGAGAGGAAGATTATAAGAACAGTGCTCATAGACGATATCAGTTTGCGGAAGACACTTTTTTCCGTGAACATCATATACTCTTCAACTCCTTTATCTGCGTATTGACCTAGAATATAGAGGACAAAAGCACCGTGCCATATATTATATAAGTCATGCGGCAAAGCTAAGGACAATGACAGCTATTCATCAAAAAAAATACAGAGCATTAAAAAGTCGGACACGTGCCAACAACAAAGGAAACAACTTTTCAAACGGCATATACTAATGCCTTACCTAAATACATTATAGACTATTTGAAAAAGATTGTCAGGCGAAATATTATAAAGATGTGTAGATAGGCAGGGGGATAGGACAAAAAAACCTTCCGAAAGAGACGGAAGGTTTTGATTTTAATGGAGCGGAAGAGGGGATTCGGACCCCCGACCCCAACCTTGGCAAGGTT
>CAYRAI010000094.1:0-2977 GCA_964422205.1 uncultured Synergistaceae bacterium
TTCATAACGTGTTGCAGGCTGTGCACCCTTGAATGCGCCATCGGGATAGCCGGAGACTACGCCCTTAGCTGCGAGCTGTGCTACTGCGTCATATGCCCAGTGGCCAGCGGGTACGTCCATGAACGGGTTTGCTGCGAATGCCGGTGCTGCGAATGCAACGATGGCTACTACTGCGAGTACTGCTAGAAACTTTTTCATTAGTTGTACAACCCCCTTGGTTGTTTTTGTGAGATTTTTTTATTACGCAGATGTTCTGCATAAGGGGCTGCCTGTAAACCTACTCAAGTCTCCAAAGTTTCCTTGCTCTCGGTTTCAAGCATACCTTCTTTTGCTTCCCATCTACCTTATCATTCGGCTCTCCTTTATTGGCGGGGGTTGTCGTGCACCTCCTTTCCTGCCGTCAAGGGTCTTCGCCGAAGTCCAAGCGATTTGGGGTTTAGATTGTCAAGATTCGTAAAACCCTGCGGGATTTCCCGCTTGGTTGAATTATACAAACAAGTGGGAATTTATCCTATAGGTCTATAGGCTCATTTAACCGTTAAAGACAGAGATTCCAGCTTTAACAGCCAAGAATCAAACAGGCGGCATTTGTCTCTTATGACTGGCAGACCTATGTCTATTGCTATTAAGGAACCGTGGAGAATCTTGTTGTATTTTTCTCCGCATGTACCAATAATACGTTTTGACGGAGCTGTATCTCTGCCATTGTTGATCAGCTCGGGATTGCCTCCATGCTCATTTAAAATTTGTTCAAGCTTTGCCGTGCATTTGCAGTCGAACCATTCTTCAAAGGCTTGCGGCCTGCTGAAAAGGATTGTCTCAAACTCATGGACAATGATGTTTGGAATAAAGTTGTGTCTTGATATGTCTGCTTCCATAGCGGAGCATATAGCGCTGGCATGCTGCTTTAAGTCAGCGTATTTTCCGTCAGCGCAAGGGAAACTTTCGGGAAGTCCATACATATCAAGCATGGTGGTTACATAGGCTTTCGAGTCTGAGCATGTGTTAAGTATCTGTTTTTTTACATTTGCATAGGATGGAACGCCGCCTTTGGATGTTCCATCGGTTTTCAGTATTATCGGAGTTAGGTATATCTCTAATTTTCGGAAATGAGGATATAGCACTTCTTTAATGAAGGATTCTTCCGTCTGTCCCTCGCAAAGTATGTAGACTCTAACTTCATTCATTGCTGCGGTCTCCCACCAAGCAGATTTTTGTGCCACAGCTCGCCCAGAGTATAGTCGTCAAGCCATTTTTGGAGCGGTTGACGTTCAAGGCGTTTTAATTTTGTCTCACCATTGACAAACTCTGTAACGATTATGTTTTCAGGCTCAAAGCCATTCAGAAGATCTGTCGATTGTGTCGATATGATTATTTGCCTTTGGGCAGATACAGACCTGATTATCGATGCAATGAGGTTTATTGCGTATGGGTGCAGTCCAAGTTCCGGTTCGTCAATAATTATTGTCTCCGGCATGAATTCATCAGGCTGCATCAAGACAGTTACCATGCAAATAAAGCGCAGTGTCCCGTCAGAAAGATAGTGGGCTTTAAATGGCACAGTGCTCTCTTTTTCTTTCCATTCAAGTTCTATTTTTTCATTGTTGAATGGATTGGGGCGCAATGCAAAGTCTTCAAAGAATGGTGCCGCAAGTTTTACTGTTTTTACGATACGTCTGTATTCTTTAGGGTATTTTTCTTTCAAAAGATATAAGAATGCGGCGATGTTGCCTCCGTCTGTTTTTATATATTCGTTGTCGTTGATATTATGAAGTTGTTTGACCGCCGCGTTTTCGCCTGTGTCGTGAAAATGGTATACTCTCCAGCTTTTCATTGCAGGAACGGTGTAACTGTATATTTCTGTTTTGTTTTTTTGCGCTTCGGCGGTACTCTCGAAGTGGCCTGAATTTATTCTGCGATTTCCGTTTAAGTTCCACCAAAAATCTTCATAGGAGAATACCATTTTGTTATCCTGCGTCGGTTCAAGGGCAAATTTGTATCCATTGAAGCCAAAATATATTTCGGCAGAGATCGCTTCTGTATTTTTGCGCCCAAAATGAAGCACGGCGTCAGGACCGCCTTGTTTTGAAATGTACATTTGCAGATTTTCATCAAGGATGTTTTTTATCATGTGAAAGAAGCTGATGAAGTTGGATTTACCTGCTCCATTAGCACCAATTAGCACATTTAAGTTTTGCAGATTTATATCGCAGTTTTTTATGGATTTAAATCCGTTAAGCACTAACCGCGAAATCGGACTTGCCGGCATTGCGCCACCACCTTTTTGTAGGTATTTGCAGTATACTCCATATTTTATTTGAGGATTTAAAACATGATAATTATATCAGAGATAATATATGAGCAAAATAATTTTCACAGCAGAATTTTCTTTATAAGATTATAGAGACGTTCATGGAAAAGAAGGGTTGATTATGGTTGTTGCGCATTTGACTCAAGCTGTCTGTAATAGGCTTCACGCCGAAGAAAAACGTTATGATGTAAGAGATACTCAAACCAGAGGGCTTTTTTTGCGAGTTGAGGCAAGCGGAAGAAAGACGTGGTATATAAGCTATCGAACACCAGCTCCGGAACGGAGGCTTCGTAATAAGAAAATAGCCCCGTTTGATATCACTCTGGCACAAGCGCGCTCTGCGGCAAAGGAGTTTTTGGCGCGCCTGCATTTGGAAAAGACGGATCCGGCCGCAAAGGTTGATGTGTGTAAAAAGCAAGGTGATTTGACGCTTAGAGCACTTCTAAATCTCTATGAACCTTGGGTGATGTCGCAGAGAAAGAGCGGTTCTGTCACTATGAGAATGCTGATGCTTTTTGAGGATTTTTTGGATATTCCCTGCGAAGAGATAACGACAAAAGTTATTGAAAAGTGGCAGATAGACAATTACGGACGGCTTAAGGGAGCAACGATCAACAGGCGCATAGCGGCTCTAAAGTTTCTTATGAACTGGGCTGCTAAGAAAGA
>CAYRAI010000095.1:0-2953 GCA_964422205.1 uncultured Synergistaceae bacterium
TGTACGGGGCAAAGTGGCTTTGCTTCTATGGTTCTAAAAAATCAAAACCAACGCCGCTTGAGCCCGTACGGAAGCATTACGGGCAGACGAAAAGGGGCTTTGACAAGCTACTGACGAGCTACTGACAAGCTACCGACTTCCCACTGATTCGCCTTTTGTCTCCCCGTATCGTTTTCCCTTTTGTCTCCCCGTAAATCTTCTGTACGGGGCAAAGTGGCTTTGTTTCTAAGGTTCTAAAGAATCAAACCCAACGCCACTCGAGCCCGTACGGAAGCATTACGGGCAGACGAAAAGGGGCTTTGAAAAGCTACTGACCAACTACTGACATGCTACCGACTTTCCACTGCACAAGCAACCCCAACGCCGCTTGGGCCCGTACGGAAGCATTACGGGCAGACGGGGAGTGAGGCGGTGATGTGCAAATGACGCACTGCTGACACGCTACTGACAAACCGCCCATCATTCGCCAACACTTCGCCATACTTCATGCGAGGCAAACGGCATTATTTTATAACAAAGAGAGCTCAGCCTGACTTGGCCGAGCCCTCCTTCCTTTGCTTTATGCGTTCGCTACTACTGCAGTTACCTCTCTCTTTATGAAATCAACTGCTTTACAGGATGCCAGTGTCATAGCGAATGGCTGCTTCTCAAGCACCAGTGCTACAAATGCATCGACAAGGGCCTTCCCGCCTTCCTCTATTACGGCGGGCTTTGCATAGTTGACAGTAAAATTCAGACTGTCGCCGATGTCGCTTACAAAGATAAAACGCAGTGCGTTGGTCGTCTCCATTAAAATTCACCTCCTTTCCAACAAAAATCTCCCTGCTTACTTCACTACCTGCCCTGTGTCAACCTTTCTGACCATTGCTACCGGATGAGCAAGCAATGTGCCGAGAGAATCGGCAAGCAGGTCCAATGTCTCCGCTGTTACAGCAGTACTGAGCTTTGAAAGAGTCACATACTTTGTAACCGTCTTTCCGTTCTCAGCCGCATTGAGGCTGAGGCGAAGCTGTGACGATATGGGATTCACATTAGCCATATGAACACCTCCCTTCATATTTGATAACTATAATAGTGCATAGGAAGGGCAAAAAATACAAACAGAAAATGTGAAAAATTTTTGTTGAGCAATAGTTTAACAATTGTCAAACTAACATCCAACAATTGTTACAGCCTATTGCATTTATGTTGACTATATGTTATCCTTATATACATACATTATGTTATCTAAAAGGAGATAGATATGACAACGACTTCCTCTTCAAAAAACATCATAGCGGACCCATTTAGACGCATTGCGCAAAGAATAGTCAGATGTCAAAAACTTGATATAGACACATCAAGAGTACTTTTTCTTCTGGACAGAGAGTCGCCTCCGCACCCTTACAGCGGGTCGGAGATTTACTCTCTTACCCCTCTCATAAAAGATGTCATATACCAATTGAGCGGCAAAAAATATGAGTGCATCATAAAACTCAGAGAGCGCAATTTAAACACACTCGCGCCGAAGCAGGTCAAGGCTCTGATCTATCACGAACTTCGGCACATATATACAGATAAAGCTACAGGAGAGATGAAAGTGCTAAGACATCATGACTACGACGACTGGAAAGAGCTTGTCGAATATGGTGACTGGGAAATTGACGGAAAAACTCTTCCTGATGTTGCGGAAGAAAATTTGCCGAAGGAGTGTTTGAATGAAAAAACTTGTCCTAATTAAGAAAATTTTTGCCGTCCGCACCTTAAAACCTACAGAGAAAATAATTATGGCCGCACTTATTAGCAATGCGGCAAAAGATATGAAATGCTCCGCATCTCTATCGGAAATCGCAAAGTTTACAGGGCTATGGAAAAGTACAGTCAGCAATAACCTCACCAAACTCACAGAAAGGGGCTGTATCAGTATGAACAAAGAGTGGCTGCACAATGAGGGAAGAGAGTACAGAATAAATATAGAGGCTGCATGTGTACCTCGGGAAGTACCGTCCCCGTGCAAAACAAAATCAACGGCACGGCAGGTTTACAAATTCGGTACACCAACAACAGATAAGGAAAAAGTACTATCTCTTGTCATATCAAGATATAAAAGGATTTTACCCGAACTTGGCGGTACTCAAAATCTGACTGAAAAAGACGCAGAAAAGTTCATCAAAATGCTCGAAAAAAGCCCCCATTTAATGAACATTTCATGGTGGGAAGAATACTTTACAGAGATAAGAAATTGCAGCTGGCTTATGGGAAAAAATCCAAGAAAGTGGCTTCCGTCATTTACCTATATCATAGATGAAAGCACAATGCTGAAAGTAAAGGCAGGATGCTACCGCCCAATAAAGAGTGTCCCAGCATACAAAGAAAGCGCTGAAGAATATGCGGAAAGACTCTACGAAAAACTATTCGCCAAAAGCAAACGCAACAGCGCAAAGAAAGAAGGAGAATAAATATGCTATTATTCATCACCTGCGACCACTGCGGAAAACAAATCACAGACCCATCAACCCTTATGACAGTAAACTACGACACATGGACCTGCCCTGAATGCGGCAAGTCAAATCCCCCTCTGAACAACAATATCCCCGATTCCTTCGACACCACGGAAGGAGAAGAAAGCGAAGTAAAGATAAAAGCAACAGACAAGGTGATATCCATTCTGTAGGAGAAGTACGGCTGCTATTGCGATGGGGAGTCACTGCGTGCAGTGACGGTAAAACGTGGTGAAATGGTTGTGAAACATGGTGAAACGTTGTCAAAGATTGCGTACAGGGAGTCTGCTTCGCGCCAGTCGGCAAGCCGGAAGTCGGTAGGCAGTTATAAGCTACTGACCAGCTATCGACTTCCCACTGATTCCCCTCTCGTCTCCCCGCTTCGCTCCCCATCTCGTCTCCCCGTAATGTACCCACCCTCGTCTCCCCGTAATGTACCCACCCTCGTCTCCCCGTAATGTACCTGTACGGGG
>CAYRAI010000096.1:0-2929 GCA_964422205.1 uncultured Synergistaceae bacterium
CATAAAAAAGCGGGAAGAGATTTCTCTCTTCCCGCCAATCAGTTATTTGGGTTCCGGCTCTAGTACATGCCGTCCATTCCACCCATGCCGCCCATACCGCCTGCCATGTCGCCGAGGGTTTCCTTTTTCTCGGGCTTGTCAGCGATGAGTACGTCTGTTGTGAGAATCATTGCCGCAATTGAGGCCGCGTTCTGTAGTGCTGAACGTGTAACCTTTACAGGGTCGATGATTCCGGCATGTACCATGTCTACATATTCGCCTGTTGTAGCATCGAGGCCTTCGCCTTCTTTGAGTCCCTTGACTTTGTCAATAATAACATCGCCCTGCATGCCTGCGTTCGTTGCGATGAGGTGGAGGGGTTCTGTCATAGCGGTGCGTACAATCATGGCACCTGTCTTTACATCGCCTTCGAGCTTTTCGATTTCTGCATCGAGTTCTTTGATGCAGCCTACGAGTGCAACTCCGCCGCCTGCTACGATACCTTCCTGTACAGCTGCGCGTGTTGAGTTAAGAGCGTCTTCTATGCGGAGCTTGAGTTCTTTCTGTTCTGTCTCTGTTGCTGCTCCAACCTGAATTACTGCTACGCCGCCTGCAATTTTGGCAAGGCGTTCCTGGAGTTTTTCTTTGTCGTAGTCTGATGTTGAATCGGCAATTTCTCTCTTAATCTGAGCTGCGCGGTCAGCGATTTTTTCTGCGTCTCCCTTGCCCTCTACGATTGTTGTATCTTCCTTTGTTACTTTTATTTTCTTTGCGTGGCCGAGAGCTGTTGTGTCGGCGCTCTCAAGCTTGAGTCCGACTTCTTCGCTGATTACTGTAGCGCCTGTTACGATGGCGATATCCTGAAGCATTGCCTTTCTGCGGTCGCCAAATCCAGGTGCCTTTACAGCGACAACAGAGAGAATGCCGCGGAGCTTGTTGACTACGAGTGTCGCGAGAGCTTCGCCTTCGATGTCCTCAGCTATTATGAGAAGCGGCTTTGCAAGCTGGACTATCTTCTCAAGAACGGGGAGCATGTCTTTCACGTTGCTGATTTTGCCGTCTACGATAAGGATATTGGCATCATCAAGGACTGCTTCCATTCTGTCGGGGTTTGTGATCATGTAGGGACTGATGTAGCCTTTGTCAAACTGGAGTCCTTCGACTGTCTCGAGTGATGTGCCGAAGCTCTTGCTGTCTTCTACTGTGATTACGCCCTCTTCTCCGACCTTTTCCATTGCTTCGGCGATAAGCTCACCTATTGCTTTGTCATTGGCGGAGATAGCTGCAACCTGAGAAATCTTCTCATGGTCTTTGACTTTGAGAGCCTGCTTGCGGAGGCCTTCGACTACTACGTCTGTGGCAGCTTCGATACCCTTGCGGATAAGCATGCCGTTGGCGCCTGCGGCTACGTTTTTGATGCCCTCATGGATCATTGCGCGGGCAAGGACCGTGGCTGTTGTCGTACCGTCGCCTGCTACATCGTTTGTCTTGGATGCTACCTCTTTGATGAGCTGTGCTCCCATGTTTTCAAACGGATCTTCAAGGTCAAATTCCTTGGCGATTGTGACACCGTCGTTTGTGATCATGGGTGAGCCGAATTTCTTCTCAAGAACTACGTTGCGTCCTTTGGGGCCAAGTGTGATTCCTACTGTGTCTGCGACTTTATTAATTCCGCGCTCCATTGCACGGCGAGCTTCTTCTTTAAAAAGCAATACTTTTGACATGAACAATTCCTCCTCAGTTTTTATCAGTAAAGGTGTTAAAAAATTACTTCGTTACAACAGCGAGAACGTCTCTCTCGCTCAGAACAAGGAAGTCTTCGCCGTCAAGCTTTACTTCTGTTCCGGAGTATTTGCTGTAAATAACTTTGTCATCGACCTGAACATCCATGGGCTGGCGTGTTCCGTTTTCAAGAATCTTGCCTGCTCCTACAGCAACAACAACACCCTCTACGGGCTTTTCTTTTACTGTTTCGGGAAGTACGAGTCCGCCCTTTGTCATATCTTCATGGGGCGCTGCTTTGACAACTATTCTGTCTCCAAGTGGTTTAAGTTTCATAAGTATCCCTCCTGATAAATTTTTACTGTTTTATGTTAGCACTCACTCTCAACGAGTGCTAATCATTTTCGATTGAAAGTTTAATGAGAGAACGGATTTTTCTCAACTTCGATTAATGCTTAATATTTATCCTTTTTGGGGTTTATCTTGCTTAATCTTCACTGTATCTTTATTTTTGAAGATACTTTGACTTTAGTTAATCTTCCGCATTTTATGCAATTCTTCGCTATCAAAGTTTTCCTCGCTGAATACAATAATCCCGTTTTTCCTGAGCAACGATGAGGTAATGCCTTCGCCCGGAATAACTTTGCCCGTAAAAGTACCGTCATATATAAAAAAGGAACCGCAGGATGGGCTTCGTTCCTTTAGGATCGCGTACTTTGCGCCAAAGAGCTTTGCTGTCTTTAAAACTTCTTCTGCGCCTCTTTTAAAGTATTCGCTGTTGTCTATTCCCTGTGAGTCAAAGACTTTGCCGTCTTTTATCTCATCGGGATCTCTCGGAGTGGAAAGTCCTCCAAGCTGTTCTGGACAGACCGGAATTAACTCATGTTCTTCAAAAAGAGGCAGTATTCTTTCATCGGCGGAGCACTCTCCGTTGTATCTGCAGTGAATTCCCAAAAGGCACGCACTTACTATAATTTTCATCGCAGCAACAGTCCTTTTTAATTATTCTCAGCATAAAGCAACATTGCTGAGTGTTGTCACAGTCTGAACTTACAGGTTTTTCCGGACATGAATCCGTCAAGACCCGTCAAAATGGGAAATCATGGAATTTTTGACTGATTGATGTCCGGCTTATTAATCGGCACATGGTGTTTTGACCTTATTCATTATGATATGGGAATACGCCAAAACATGTATAAGAGTATGTTTTTCTGAACAAAGGCAACAA
>CAYRAI010000097.1:0-2880 GCA_964422205.1 uncultured Synergistaceae bacterium
AATCCATAAATTCTACAGACATATTGTCGCCTGTTTTCTTTGCCTCATCTATGCCTTCGTGGATATAATCTAAAATTGTTTTTCTGTTTTCCACTGTCTTTGAGCTTCTGAATTTTAAGTCATAATCATCAAGTATCTTAATAATCTCCTGCTTCTTTGCAAAAATCATATTGCCTACTGTGGCGGTATCAATCCCCTTAACAAGCTGCATAATATATCTTCTTGTTTCTGCACGTTTGAGCCTCTGTTTTGTCAGCTCCTTTTGCCTTGCGGCAGCTATAATCATGCCATCTTTTTTACCGCTTCGGAATGCTCTCCTTGAATCCTGCTCCGACATCTTATAAGCCTCTCTCATTGCACCGTATTCAGATACAAGGTCAGAGACTCTTGTTTTATCCGTCACAGAGTAGATTGCCTCTTTTACAGTGACTTGTGTCCAGCGCACCGCCTGTTCCTTGGCTTTCTCAACCATCTCTTTCCATGTTATGGGCGCGCCTGCCTTTTGCGAGTACGGTTCTAATGTTTTTTCGATAGATTCAATGTCGCGCAGTGCTTCTTTGATAAGTTTAGACTCCGCAACGTAAGCTTTATACTCCTGTTTAATTCGCTCCATGCTCTGAAGATTATCTTCTGTTTTTGCCAATGAGTAATTCTTCTCGGCTTCGTATTGCACACCTTCTATGTAACGCAGACGTTTTCCAAAATATTGACGTCCACCGTCAATGCCGAAGTGCTCAAGAATCCATGGAACTGTAGAGGTATCAACTTCAACTATAGGGGCGAATTTCTCACTGATTGGTTTAGCCGGGCGAGAGTCAAGACGGGAGACAATCTCATCAACAGAAATGCCCATATCAGAAGCGATGTCCGCTATTTCCTTAAAATTGTTGCGGATGAGGTATGGAACTTTCTTTCTTATTTCCTGTGCTTTTTCCTGCCCAATAGCGTTGACTAAACTGCTGTACAGAATGCCCCCATTTTCAAGTATATGATTGCCGAAGTCGATAAAGGCTTGATAAGCATCATGTTCCATTGCCTGCTGCTCTTTGGCGTATTTCTGTTTATCAAATGTTTCGTTGATAGTTTCCTGCGTAATATTCCACATAGCAGGGTCATACTCAGTATCGTCCAACTCGACAGTGGCACGGGCGTTTTCTCTTGCGGCTTCATAAGCGGCAATTTCTTCATCTGTCCAATCAGGATCGTATGATGCATCTATCTGCGCGTTAGTCCTTGGCTCATCTTCAGGTGTATCTTCCTCTGTCTGACTTGATGCTTCTTCAGCTTCTTTGGCAATATCCGCCATAAGTTCAGAGTCAGTAACCTTGCGGCTCACAACATCGCCAACAATGTCATCCACGGCAAACAGTCTATTGAATACATCATTAACATCAGGGCTCATCTCAACATTAAGCTCTTGGACACTCTTATAAATCTCTCTAAGCCAGGCGGAAAACTTATTAAATACGCCTACAAGACTCTTGACCGGTGAGACTCCATTCCAGAAATAGGACTCAATGCCTCTGGCAAACTGCTCATGAGCTTTTGTCCTCTCTTCCTGCGAAAGAGTATTCCAGTCTGAAATGCCAAACCATTTCAGTAATGTGTTCCAGTCCGCAATATCTTGCTCGGATGCCTTACCGGAGTTTATAAAGTCCGCCATATCCTTTAAGAAAATATGTCCGCTCTCATGCAGGAAATTGCTGCGGTCGGCGGTTTTCATCATACTGATAAGACTTTTTCCGTCTTGGAAGGTTACGGAAGCTCTATACTGCTGTTCTGCTAAATCCTCTTGTCGGAAATAACGGTCTCCATTACTGTCCTTTACATTTTTTAGCAAATCACGTATACTTATTTTGCTTCCCAGAGTCCGTATTTGCTCATTAAGTTGGGTATTGGCATTTATGCCATGTGTCGGACTTGTTAGGGGAGTTTTTTCTTTTGTAATATCATAGAGCTCAACATCACTGACTTTGCTTATATTGTTTTTTTCTAAGGCAACTATCCTTAAAAGGCTTTCACCTGCCTCCGTAATGATAGGGAGATAGAACCTGTGGACAAACTCTATATCCTGCTTATCGGACTTTTTATTCTTAAAAGTTTCAATCATTACAGCTCCGTTCAGAACCTTATCAAACGCAGTGAGAGCCTTTCTACGTTCTTTTCCATGTCTTCCCGGAATGTAACTGGACCATACTATATGCTTCTTATTTTTTGAATAAAGTTTGGCTGTAGCTTTATCACCACTAATATTCTTGCGAATCTCAAGACCAGAATCATTCCATTTTGCAACAAAGGCCTTGGCATTACTGGTATCAATCTTAAATTCTTTTACACCTCTTAAATCTACAAAATCAACCATATCATCTGGATTGACATCATTATTCAAAGGCTGATAATATGTTTCCTTCATCTCATCATTAAAACGCTGAGCAAGAGGTATCATCTTGCCGTTATCATCGTATGTTACCGCGTCAAATAGTTTCCTATTATTCTCTGTGTTTTTATAGCCGTAGTTCTGTCCGTCATCAACTCCCCATTCGTTTATAGAATCGGCATTCCAATACAAGCCAGAAGCCTTTACCTTCATAGAAGGTATTTTATATTGTCCGTTAAAAACCTTTTCTCCGTGCAGCTTTGCATATTTTTTCAACGGTGTTATCCAGTCAGCATTTCTCGGAGATGACTCATCTACATTTTGCGGAACAGCACGGTAGACTGTTATTGTTGGCTCTTTTTTTGTCTTGCCGGATCTAAATTTATTTTCAGCTTCTATAGCTGCTTTAACGACGTTAAGAGATTCCACAGATTCAGGTTCATTCATAGAGATATACTTATTGGGATGAGTAAAAAAATCACTTGGAGAAAGCACATTATCCG
>CAYRAI010000098.1:0-2861 GCA_964422205.1 uncultured Synergistaceae bacterium
GGATATTTTGTTGGCTCAAGACACATACCGTATTCCACGAACTCCGCAGGGTAATTACTCAAAGTACTTATATGATAATTATAACCTCGAGAATAAAAAAAACAAGTCCTTGTGCTGTTTTATGACATTGTAAAATATGTTAACGTCCGCTCCAGCCAACCTCATCGAGGCCTTCTTTTATGTGATCTTTAAGCCAAAGCCCTACTTCGGCAGATTGAAGCATTCCCCTGTCGCCGTCCAAAGCTTCGACTATATCATCAAGATCGAGGACAAACTCACCTGTATCGGTTCTGTGTACATATATCCAGTGTATCGACGGAGATCCCATTATGAGTGTCATAACAGTGGCAGGCATATCTCCGATCGGAGGCCTGTCTACACTTGAGTACATAAAGGAGGCTGTAGTCTTTGTTCCTTTTCCAACAGTTGATTTAATTTTCAGAGCGCCTCCGCACAGCTCAGCTGACTGTTTAAGAAATGGCAGTCCCATTCCGACTCTTCTTGTTGTTCTTGTCGTAGTGAAGGGATCAGTCACTTTAGCTATGAATTCCTCTGTCATTCCTTTGCCGTTATCCTGAACAGAGAAGAGAATGATGTCTGATTTTTTATTTTCTTCCAGTGTAACAGTTATTTCCGTAGCTCCTGCTCTGACACTATTCTCAGCTATATCAAGGACATGGGCTGATAAATCTTCCAGCATATAAAATCTCTCCTCCGGGATAGAATTTGCTCTCTGTTCCCTTCTTCATAGTATAATCAGATTACGGTATCAGTCCAGCCGAAAAAATTACGGAGGTGGATTTTTTTGTTCAATATTGCGATACACGGACATTTTTACCAACCTCCGCGAGAGGATCCATGGTTTGGAGTATTAAACAAAGATGCGTCCGCCGCTCCTTTTCATGACTGGAACGAGAGAATATGCAGCGAATGCTACAAACCTATGAGCGAGGCCAGAGTACTTGCCCCTGACGGGCGCATTTTGTCCTCTGTCAATAATTACTCACACATGAGTTTTAACTTCGGGCCAACTCTTCACAAGTGGATAGAAAAATCATACCCCTCATTAAATAAGACAATAACCACGTCGGGAGACAGAGCTATAGCTCAGTGCTACAACCACATAATCATGCCTCTTGCCTCCGATGAGGATAAAAAGACTCAGGTTGTATGGGGAATAAAGGATTTTATTTACAGATTCGGAAGAAAACCAGAGGGGATGTGGATTCCCGAGACAGCAGTTGATATAAGAACTTTGGAAGTCATGGCAAAAGAGGAAATAAAATTCACCATTCTTGCTAAGGAGCAGTGTCAGTCCATAGAATATGACGGTGTATGGCATGAGCTGACACAGGAAGAGCCGGATTGTACCCTTCCATATCTGTGCATTCTTCCTTCCGGAAGAACAATTAACATCATTTTTTATCACAGCGAATTTTCACATAATATGGCTTTCGGCAGCCTTCTCAATGACGGAGACAAACTTTATGAGACTTTTGTAGGCTATCTTAGGAATAAATCCGAAGGGCATATTCTCCTGACAGCTGTAGACGGAGAAACTTACGGACATCACCACAAATTTGGAGAGATGGCACTCGCACGTCTATTTACAAGAATAGAAGAAGACAAAGACATAACTCTGCCTGCCATAGGTGATTTCTTGCGGAAACATCCGCCCTCTCACAGGTGCAAAATAAAGGAGAACACTTCTTGGTCCTGCGTTCACGGAATTGAAAGGTGGCGTGCCGACTGCGGGTGCAGAACCGGAGGACTTCCCTCTTGGAACATGAAGTGGCGCACCCCGCTCAGAGAAGCTTTTGACAGGCTTGCTGCAGATACCGACGAAATTTTTGAAAGGTATGTATCACGCTTCACCGATCCGTGGTCTCTGAGAAACAAGGCTATTGAGCTATATCTTTCCGACAGCGACAGCCAAAATAAAAAACGCATCTTTGCGGAAAAATATCTTGACTCTGTGCCGGCCGGGGATAAGCTGAATATATTATCTTTGCTTGAGGCTCAGAGGATGAGAATGTTTATGTACACCTCATGTTCATGGTTCTTCAACGATATATCGGGAGTAGAGACAAAGCAGGCAATATCCTACGCTCTGAGATCTGCCCAGATTACTAAATCGACGGCCGGAGTGGATTTAATTTCGTCTCTTGCAGTTGATTTAAAAAAGGCTAAGGGCAATACAGAACAATATCCCGACGCTGGAACAGTAATTGAGGAGTATATAAAGCGGCACAATGGCGCCGAGAAGAACAAAGCTTTGCCGTATTCCGAATCTAATGACGCTAATACAGTACAGGCAGGAGGAAAAAACATGGCAGACATGAATTATGGAGGTAATCTCGCTCAATCTCTCCTTTCCACACTTGAACGAGATCCGGCTTTCAGAAATGTTGCATATTTTTCTATGGAGATAGGCCTGAATCCTGATATCCCGACATATTCGGGAGGGCTCGGCATATTGGCGGGAGACATACTGAAAAGCGCCTCCGATTTGGGAGTGCCCATGGTAGGGATGACGCTCCTGTACAAAAAAGGCTACTTCGCGCAAAAGATGACAGAGTGCGGCAGGCAGACGGAACACCCCGTAAACTGGACTCCGGGCAATTTCTTAAAAAAACTGCCTAACAGTGTGAATCTCGTAATGAACGGCCGCAGTGTGGCTATAGGTGTATGGGAGCTGACTCTAAAAGGAGAGTCGGGACACCCTCTTCCAATATTTTTTCTTGATACTGATCTTCAGCAAAATACAGATGAGGACAAAGCATTAACAGACGAACTTTACGGCGGAGACAACAAATATCGCCTCTGCCAGGAGCTTATCCTTGGAATAGGCGGACTCAGAC
>CAYRAI010000099.1:0-2815 GCA_964422205.1 uncultured Synergistaceae bacterium
GGATATTTTGTTGGCTCAAGACACATACCGTATTCCACGAACTCCGCAGGGTAATCACTCAAAGTGCTTCTGTATCAATTATAACCTCGAGAGTAAAAAAAACAAGTCCCTATGCTATTTTATGGCTGTCCAAAATCTCAGACCCCACTCCACCCAGCCTCGTCGAGCCCTTCTTTTATGTGCTCTTTGAGCCAAAGCCCTACTTCCGCGGATTGGAGCATATCTCTGTCTCCGTCCAAGGCATCAACGATGTCGTTTAAATCCAGAGTAAATTCGCCGGTGTCCGTTCTGTGTATATATATCCAGTGAATAGACGGTGAACCCATTATAAGTGTCATTACCGTGGCAGGCATGTCTCCGAGGGGAGGTCTGTCCACACTTGAGTATGCAAATGAAGCCGTCGTTTTTGTTCCTATTCCTACTTTTGATTCGATTTTGAGAGAGCCTCCGCAGAGTTCCGCCGACTGTTTGAGAAAAGGCAGTCCCATGCCGACTCTTCTGGTAGTTCTTGTCGTTGTGAAAGGGTCTGTGACTTTTGCAACAAATTCTTCTGTCATGCCTTTGCCGTCATCCTGTACGGAGAAGAGGAGGATGTCGGAATTTTTATTTTCTTCGACAGTAACCGTTATCTCGTGAGCTCCGGCTCTGACGCTGTTTTCTGCTATATCCAGGACGTGAGCCGATAGATCTTCAAGCATATAAAATACCTGCCCTTCAATAAAATTTTGCGCCGTACTCTTCTTCTCATAGTATAATCAGTTTACGGCATCAGTCCAGCCGCAAAACGGAGCGGAGGTGTAAACTTTTTGTTCAGCGTTGCTATACACGGCCATTTTTATCAGCCTCCGCGTGAAAATCCATGGCTGAATACTATAGAAAAAGATATATCGGCTGCCCCCTTCCACAATTGGAACGAGAGAGTGTGCAGTGAGTGCTATAAACCTATGAGCGAAGCTGTTATTCTTGGCTCTGACGGACGCATTATTTCTACGGTAAATAATTATTCTCATATGAGCTTCAACTTCGGTCCCACACTTCATAAATGGATAGAGGAAAGATACCCCGCTTTAAACAGAGCCATAACATCATCGGGCGAAAGAGCCATTGCTCAATGCTACAGCCACATGATTATGCCGCTGGCCTCTTCTTTGGACAAAAAAACTCAGGTTGTTTGGGGAATCAAAGATTTCGCCTACAGGTTCGGGCATAACCCCGAAGGCATGTGGATTCCTGAAACGGCTGTTGACACGGAGACATTGGAATCTTTGGCGAAAGAGGGCATAACTTTTACTATTCTGGCTTCGAATCAGTGTGCGGCTGTCGAGTATGACAGTGTATGGCATGAAATAAACGGAGGAGAGCCCGACACTACACTGCCCTATCTCTGCGAGCTCCCTTCAGGACGTACTATAAATATTATTTTTTACAACGGCAGGATATCACACGACATAGCCTTTGGCGGTCTGCTTGAAAACGGCGACAGGTTTTACGATTCTCTGATTAACTCTATGGCTGTGAAGGATGAAGATAGAATTTTGGTTGCCGCAGTCGACGGAGAAACTTACGGACATCACCACAAATTCGGCGAGATGGCTCTAGCACGCCTTTTTACGAGGCTGACCGAGAATAAAGATGTCGATACCCCATCAATAGGTGATTTTTTAAAGAAGCATCCGCCTCTTTGCAGATGTAAAATTAAGGAAAATACTTCATGGTCATGTATGCACGGCATTGAGAGGTGGCGCTCCGACTGCGGATGCCATACAGGCGGCATGGATTCATGGAACGGAGCATGGCGCGCGCCTCTCAGAGCGGCATTTGACAATTTAGCCGCAAAGACAGACGAAATTTTTGACAAATATGTATCGTGTTTTGCCGATCCGTGGATACTTAGAAATGAGGCAATACATATCTACCTAGCCGATGCGGATTCGCATAAAAGAAAAAATCTCTTTGCGAAAGAATTCCTCGGGGCCATTTCCGAGAAGGAAGCTGCGAATGTTTTTTCTCTGCTTGAGGCTCAAAGGATGAGAATGTTTATGTACACCTCGTGCGCCTGGTTTTTTAACGACATTTCGGGAGTTGAAACAAGACAGGCTATATCATACGCACTGAGAGCCGCACAAATCACGGAAGCCGTAAGCGGCGCTGACCTGACAAAATCTTTGGTGTCTGACTTATACAAAGTTAAGGGCAACACAGACAAAGTTCCCAATGCGGGGATAATAATCGATAACTATATTGAGAAGCATTCAAATTTTTCAAAGAAAAAATCAGTTTTGCCGTTTTCGAAAGATGAAAGCGCAAAACCGCCGCAAGAAGGAGGAAAAAGCATGACAGGCATGAATTACGGGGGTAACCTTGCTCAGTCTCTCCTTTCCACACTTGAGCGCGACCCTGCTTTTAGGAACATTGCGTACTTTTCCATGGAAATAGGGCTTAATCCGGATATTCCCACATATTCGGGCGGGCTTGGGATTTTGGCCGGCGATATTTTGAAGAGCGCATCTGACTTGGGCGTACCGATGATAGGTATGACGCTGCTTTATAAAAAAGGCTATTTCGCACAGAAAATGACGGAAGACGGCAGACAGACAGAGCGCCCCGTGGAGTGGAACCCGTCCAAATTTCTCACAAAACTGCCAAATCAAGTTACACTTACTATGAACGGACGCAATGTGACAATAGGTGTCTGGACACTTACTCTTACAGGAGAATCGGGGCATCCCCTTCCCATTTTCTTTCTGGATACGGACATTCAGCAGAATACCTGCGAGGACAGAGCTCTCACAGCGGAGCTCTACGGGGGCGACAA
>CAYRAI010000100.1:0-2756 GCA_964422205.1 uncultured Synergistaceae bacterium
TGTGAGCATATCCGCGACAGGATCGGTAATATGCATTAAAGGATCCTCCCTTCCATGCCCACGTGCCTACCAGCTAGACTTGACAACGCCAGGGATTCTACCCTCGCGTGCAAGTTTGCGGAAGCAGCAGCGGCACATATCAAATTTGCGCATATACCCGTGAGGGCGACCGCAAATGGGGCAACGATTGTATTTTCTAACCTTGAACTTGGGCTCCATCTGAGCCTTGTTCTCCATGCTTTTTCGGGCCATGACAGTACTCCTTCCTAGTGGGCGAAGGGCATGCCCAGTTCGGCCAACAGAGCCTGGGCTTCCTCATCCGCTTTTGCGGTGGTAACAAATGTTATGTTCATACCGCGCTGGCGAATGACCTTATCGTAGTCAATTTCAGGGAAGAGAAGCTGCTCTTTAAGGCCGAGGTTGTAGTTTCCCCTGCCGTCAAAGCCTCTTTTTGAAATTCCCTGGAAGTCCTTGATACGGGGAAGCGCGATGCTTACAAGGCGATCAACAAATTCCCACATTCTGGGGCCTCTGAGTGTCACGCAGCAGGCGACAGGCATACCTTCGCGGACTTTAAATCCTGCGATGGATTTCTTTGCGCGCTTCATCATGGGCTTCTGTCCTGAAATAATCGTAAGCTCATTGATGGAAGCATCCATGTATTTCTGGTCAAGCTTCGCTTCGTTGACGCCAATGTTGATTACGACTTTAGTCAGACGGGGAATCTCCATGACGTTCTTGTACTCGAACTGCTCCTTCAAACGGGGGGCAATATCGGCAGTGTACTTTGTCAAAAGACGCGGAGTCATATGAGTCCCTCCCTAAACCTTATCGATGATTTCGCCGCACTGTTTACAGATACGGACTTTTTTGCCGCTGTCAAGAAACGCACGGCTTACGCGTGTAGCTTTACCGCAGGAAGGACAGACAAGCATAACTTTGCATGCAGGCATTGCCGCTTCCTTCTTGACGAGTCCGCCGCGCGGGTCCTTCTGGTTGGGACGGACACTTTTTGTCACCATGTTAACGTTCTCGATGACTATTGTGTCTTTCTGTACATCCTTACGAAGAACCTTACCTTCTTTGCCTGCATCTTTGCCGGAAAGAACGCGAACGCGGTCACCCTTTTTAATTCTCATCTTGGACATGACCAGTACCCCCTACACAACTTCGGGTGCGAGAGATACTATACGCATGTACTTTTTCTCTCTCAATTCCCGGGCTACAGGACCAAAGATACGTGTTCCTTTTGGATCACCGTTGCCGTCAATGATGACTGCAGCGTTATCATCAAAACGAACATAGGAACCGTCCTTACGGCGAATTTCCTTCTTTGTCCTAACGATAACAGCCTTTACGACGTCACCCTTTTTGATGTTTCCGTTCGGAGAAGCCTCACGAACTGCTCCTACGATGACATCACCGACTGTGCCTACTTTGTGAAAGCTTCCGCCCTTGACCTGTATGCAGAGGATTTTTCTTGCGCCGGAATTATCGGCTACGTTAAGAACTGTACGCAGCTGTATCATACTTACGCATCCTCCTCATCAAGAGGTGCAACACCAAGAATAGGCGCTCTCTCAATTATTTCCATTACTTCCCAGCACTTGTTGGCACTGAGAGGACGGGTCTCTCCGATAAGAACTTTGTCGCCGATGCGGCATGTGTTCTCAGCGTCGTGAACCATGAATTTCTTGGACCGGAGAACCGGTTTGCCGTATAGTGAGTGTTTTGCCATGCGATCAAGGCGGACAACTATTGTCTTTTCCATCTTATCGCTCACTACTATGCCGGTACGAAGTTTCCGATGTGCTTTACGTTCTTCCATCGCCGGCTACCCCCTAGCTCCTGCACGCTCAATGCCCATTTCTTTTTCTGTGATAACAGTAAGAACGCGGGCTATTGTCTTTTTGACCTCTTTGATACGGCCTGAGTTGTTCAACTGTCCGATTGCATTCTGGAAACGGAGGTTGAAAAGCTCTTCCTTAAACTGCTTGTGCTTGTCTTTAAGCTCAGATATGCTGAGATCTCGAAGTTCCTTGGGATCCATACTATTCACCTGCTCCCTCTCGGGCTAACATTTTTACCTTGATGGGCAGTTTGAAGGATGCTGTGCGGAAAGCATCTTCTGCTATCTCACGAGGCACACCTGCGATTTCGAACATAACACGTCCGCGCTTTACAGCAGCGGTCCAGTATTCGACGTTTCCTTTTCCCTTACCCATACGAGTTTCAAGCGGCTTCTCCGTCACAGGGCGATCCGGGAAGATTCTTATCCAGATTTTTCCGCCTTTTTTCATCTTGCGGCTTATTGCTACACGAACCGCTTCGATCTGACGGGCTGTAATCCAGCCATTCTCACAAGCCTGAAGCCCATATTCACCAAAATCTACCTTTGTTGCGCCTTTTGCATAGCCACGGAGAGGTGTCAAATGGGGCTTACGATATTTTACTCTTTTTGGAGAAAGCATCAGATGTTACCCCCTCTCCTTAGCGGCAGGAGCGATTTCAATAGGCTTACGCTCCATTACTTCTCCCTTGTATATCCAAACTTTGATTCCGATTACACCGTATATTGTGTGAGCCTCGGCAAAGCCGTAGTCAATATCGGCTCTCAAAGTTGAAAGGGGAAGCTGACCCTCAAGGTACCACTCGGTACGTGCAATTTCCGCTCCGCCTAAGCGGCCTGCGCACTGAATCTTTATACCCTTCGCGCCTGACTTCATGGCACGGAAGATAGACTGTTTCATTGCGCG
>CAYRAI010000101.1:0-2752 GCA_964422205.1 uncultured Synergistaceae bacterium
TGTTTTGCTGAAAATTTGCCCAGCCGGAGCAGTAAGTTTCTTCATTTGCAAGCCCGTTTGAACTCTCTTTTGTCTCTATGTAATTTATCATAGAACTTCCTACGTCAGCTTTGCAGTTGGGCTTTGGCACACCTGCGAAGCCTCCCCCTATAATATAGGAGGTTGAAGCTCCTTCATATATATTAATAACAGCGCGTCCCGTTACATTCGCATTCACAGTTGGCTCTGTGTTAGGATTTCCAATGCTGCTCGCAAGCTCCGGAGTGCTACCGCCTCCGGCTGTATAGTCATACTTCCCTTTGAACAAGTCTATGGCAACATCTCCGCTGACATTGGCAGTCATATCGCCATCTTCCCACAACATTCCATATGCCGTTCCACCTCCGCTAAGATAATTTACAGAACGGTATGACTGAATCTTTATATTCCCTATGATATTTGACGTATTTGCGTATTGTGAATCTTCAGTCCAGCCACCTCCGATGACTCTTTCAACAGCAATGTCGGATGATTTCAGCAATATGTTAATATCTCCGCAGAGTGTTGCCGACATAGAAGCCATACCGCCTTTGTTGTAAGAGCCTCCGATAATCTTCACGGCATCCTTATTTCCAACTTCAAGCGCGTTTTCATCGACTGTTATATTTATATCTCCGTACTGAAATGCATCTTTGTTGTAGTTGCTTGGTTTGCCTCCGCCGCATATCGTGTGTATTCTTGTGCCTCCGCCGCTGTTTGCGGCGCTTCCTTTCATCATAAGGCTTACCGATATGGGATTTTCTTTTGTACCGATATTGCAGCCGTTGCCTCCTCCGAACATATTGCCATATATGACACCGCTTCTTTCCAGAGTGATGTCAATTGAGGATGAGCCCAGCGAGACAATATCGGGATAGTAACCGCGCCTTTCACTGCCGCCAAGTACATCGCCTTTTATCTTTCCCGCAATATTTAAAGTTATCTTCTGTCCATCTTTGAGAGTGAGGTTTTTGCCGTTGTATCCGCTTGAGCTATCCCTGTAGCTTGCACCTCCGTATAGACTTCCGCTGAGAGTGACTCCTTCTCCTATTGCAAGAGGAATGCCATTGGCAAAGATACCGGCGCTGTTGATTAAAACATCGTCGCTGTTTTTGATGATAGAGAGAGAATTTATGCCCTTATTCACAGGAACATAGATATAACTGCCGCTCACATCGGAAGATATGATAACCGTCAAATCCCCCGTGTCGCCGCCCAACTTTGAAAAAGCTCCTGCCACAGTTTTGTAAGGAGCCGAGACATCTCCCGTTCCGCTTGTGTCATTGCCTTTTGAGCCGTCAATATATACTGTTCTGCCGCTTTCATCTGCCCATGAAAACATTACAAAAGCTAATAGCAGTATTGCGGGAATAAGAAAAAAGACTCTTTTTTTCATTGTATTTGACATTTTACAACCTACTCCTCTATTCTATGAATACAGCCCCCCGCTCCTTATCGTAAAAGACGGCAGAAAGCGGGGGATCACAAAACAGCGGATAACTTAATGTCAAGAAATATTGACATAGTCAGGCAACCGGCTGTCATGCTTATTCAAGCTTAGACCCTATGGCTTTCCGTCCCGAACTTTCGCGCGGTTTGGCTTTTTCTCTATAAAAATTCATTGACAATTTTAAGATAAGCTATTCCCTAATATAACTTAGCAACTATATTTTGTATGATTATACAGCAACATCACCTAGAATTGTACTTTTAAATAAAAATTTATTTTATTTTTTTGCAAGATTATTAAATATTTCGCTTGACGTATCTTCTTTTATGAGATTATAATTTATGAACTCTGCGATGCAGAGCAGGTGAATATAGCTGCCTTGTATGTTCGCTGCAAATATGCGGCTTTGGTAACTGCAAGATCCGGCACAACAACATATCTTAGGATATGGCTGTTGTGCCTTTTTGTTTATAATAAGAGGAGGGATTGCGAACTAAAAACTGCCGACATTGCCGTTAAGGGTTAGGTCTTGATTTTTTTGCACTATTTGTCAGCTTATATTACATTTTGAGGAGGACTTCATCATGGTGTTAGAGAAAAAAAGCTCATGGGAAGCGTATAAGTTTCCAATCATTTTAATTTTGGGTATAGCGGCGGGATGTATCGCAGGGGCTTATATGGGGAAAGATGCTCTCGTATTTAAGCCTTTAGGAGATATTTTTATTAACGCTATGTTTATGGTGGTCGTTCCTCTTGTCTTTACGACTATTTGCAGTGCCGTCGCCACTATGTCGTCAATGCAGAGACTCGGTAAGGTTATGAGGTCCCTGGTTGTTGTATTTCTTGTAACAGGAGCTATCGCTGCTATTCTCATGCTGGTAACTGTTACTTTCTTCCCGCCTGCGGCAGGTACTAATATCAGACTTGAAGCCCCTGGTGAATTCCAGGCTCTTAAGACGATGGATCAGGTGGTTAAGGCTTTTACGGTTGAAGATTTCTCTCTTCTCCTTTCTCGCCGTGCGATGCTTCCTCTTATTATCTTTACTATTTTCTTCGGCTTCTGCCTCCAGGCTCTCGGAGAGAGAGGAAGAGCCGTGGGACGCGGTATCTCAGTCGTAGCTGACGCTATGCTTGTCATGGTAAAGTACCTTATGTACTATGCTCCCATAGGACTCGGCGCATATTTTGCGACTCTTGTCGGAGACTACGGGCCTCAGCTTCTCGGTGCGTATCTGCGCTCTATGATTATTTACCACGCCGCCACTTTCTCCTATTACTTTATTG
>CAYRAI010000102.1:0-2743 GCA_964422205.1 uncultured Synergistaceae bacterium
AAATCATCCACAGGAAGGAAGAGACACATGCCAAACGCAGCAATCAAAGCAGCAGCCTACTCACTTAACCATACCCCCGAACTTGCGCTTCACTACGGCAACACCCCGTTCGTAGAAAGAGAGACACACCCTGATTCAGAATTTTTAAAGGAACTCCCTAAATACACACAGGACTACGAATCAGCAGCCAAATACGCTCCCAACCTTACATACATCGG
This sequence comes from uncultured Synergistaceae bacterium, assembly GCA_964422205.1. Taxonomy (GTDB): domain Bacteria; phylum Synergistota; class Synergistia; order Synergistales; family Synergistaceae; genus CAZNYN01. The sequence goes on from CAYRAI010000102.1 coordinate 219, forward strand.
AGCTTTGACCACCGAAGAATTTGAGACACGCCCCCAGCCGTGGTATCAGAACCTCGAAGCAGAAGTAACACGCTTCGGCAAATACGGAGAAATCATGCCCGAAGACGAGACAATCGCCTTCATAGACGCATGTGACGTATTCGACCTCGTATGGCTTGAAAAAGAGTTCGCAGCGGCGGCAAAAGCCAAACTTGCAGCTCACCCCTTCATGAGAGAAGACATAATAGCAAGAGTCGAAGCTGGACACGACCTAGCAGAAATAGAGCACGAAATAGAACATGCAGCGGCCCTTCCCCTCTACATAGACGGCAAAGTAATAGGCTGCAGCAGACGCGGACATGAAGTAGACCCCAACCTCACAGCCTACGAACTCCTCGTCAACATGACATGCAAAGCAAGCGCAGTCCTCTCCCTCCTCCACCTCATCAAAAACTCAGGAATGGACGCGTCCGAAATAGACTTCGTAGTAGAATGCTCCGAAGAAGCGGCAGGCGACATGAACCAGCGCGGCGGCGGCAACTTCGCCAAAGCCATAGCCGAAATAGCAGGCTGCGTCAACGCATCAGGCTGCGACATCCGCGGCTTCTGCGCAGGCCCAGTCAACGCAGTGCTCGCAGGCTCATCCATGGTAGCCGCAGGCACACGCAAAAACGTAGCGGTAATAGCTGGAGGAGCAATCCCCAAACTCTACATGAACAGCCGCGACCACGTCAAAAAACAGCTCCCCACACTTGAAAACTGCCTCGGCTCATTCGGAGTCCTCATAGTCCCCGATGACGGCACACTCCCAGTAATCCGCCTCGACGCAATAGGCAAACACACAGTCGGAGCAGGAGCGTCGCCCCAGACAGTAACAAGCGTCCTCACCTACGAGCCCCTCGCAAAAGTAGGACTCACACTCGCCGACGTAGACAAATACGCCCCCGAACTCCACAACCCCGAAATCACACTCCCGGCCGGAGCAGGCAACGTACCCGAAGCCAACTTCAAAATGATAGCCGCCCTCGGAGTAATGAAAAAACAGATAGAAAAGCCCCAAATGCTCGAATTCATCAAACAGCACGGCATGACAGGCTTCGCCCACACCCAGGGACACATCCCCTCAGGAGTCCCCTTCATGGGACACGCTGCAGACGCAATAATGGCCGGCAAAATGAACAGAGCCATGATAATAGGAAAAGGAAGCCTCTTCCTTGGCCGCCTCACCAACCTGGCTGACGGAGCATCCTTCCTCATAGAAAAACCCACAGGCAAACCTGCAGCAGCAGGCGGAGTCACCAAAGAAGAAATCCGTGAACTCATCCTCGAAGCCCTCGGAGAAATCGCCGACGGCCTCAGCAAATAACGGTGAAAGACATGACAGACAAAACAGCCACAAAAAAACTAATAAGTGAAGTCCTGAGTGAAATAATAGCCGAAGCCAAAACAGGCTGCGGCAAACAGACAACAGTAGGGCTCATGGCATACGGAAGCGAACTTGGCAGTGAAGAACTCGCCAAAGGCGCAGTCCTTGCCATGGAAAACGACCCCACAGTCAAAGTACGCCCCATAGGCCCCATAGTCAAAGGCTACGAACACCTCGACTGGATAGAGACAGCAGCTGACGAACACGAAATAGCCAGAGCCATGGAAACAGCCCTAAGCGACGGGACAATATCCGGCGCAGTGGCACTCCACTACCCATTCCCCGTGGGAGTAACCACAATAGGCAAAGTAGTAACCCCCGGCAAAGGCAAACCCTGCTTCATAGCCTCCTCCACAGGCACATCCTCAGTCAACAGACTTGAAGCAATGCTCAGAAACGCAATATACGGCATATCAGTCGCCAAAGCCAACGGCATAGCCAACCCCAAAGTCGGAGTTCTCAACCTTGACGGAGCCCAGACAGTCCTGCGCGCCCTCCAGAAACTCGCAGACAACGGTTACGACATAACCTTCGGCTCAAGCATCAGAAAAGACGGAGGAGCCATCCTCCGCGGCAACGACCTGCTTGCGGGAGCGGTAGACGTGGCAGTAATGGACACACTCACAGGCAACGTAATGATGAAACTATTTGGAGCTTGGAACACAGGCGGCAACTACGAAGCCATGGGCTGGGGATACGGCCCGTCGGCTGGAGAAGGCTGGACAAAAGTCGTCTCCATCATCTCAAGAGCCTCAGGCGCGCCCGTAATAGCCAACGCCCTTGCCCTCAACGCCAAATCCGCCAAAAACGGACTTCCCGCAATAGTCGCGGAAGAACTCAAAAAAGCCAAAGCAGCCGGCATGGACGACCTCATAGAAGGCTTCCAGCCCAAAGCAGCCAAAGCCGACGAAGAAGAAGTCAAAGCCCCTGCGGCAGAACCCACAGACGAAGAAATCCACGGCATAGACGTCCTTGAAATAGAAGACGCAGTCAAAGCCCTCTGGAAAGAAGGCATATACGCGGAATCCTCAATGGGCTGCACGGGACCTGTCATCAAATTCGCCGCCCGCAACGCAGAGAAAGTCGAAGCCACACTCAAAGAAAAAGGCTTCCTCTAAAC
>CAYRAI010000103.1:0-2720 GCA_964422205.1 uncultured Synergistaceae bacterium
CATAGGAGGAAGACGAATGTCCAAGAAAATGTATCCTTACATTCCGAACTCAGAGGCATCAGTGCAGGAAGAGATGCTGAAGTACATCGGAGTGGAAACAATTGAAGAACTCATAGCTGACATTCCCGAAGAAGTCCGCATGAAGAAGCCTATGGAGCTTCCCGAACCGCACACGGACGAAGCCGGTCTTTACAGTCATGTAAGCAGAATTCTGAATAAGAACTGTACGGCGGAAGAGCTTCGCTGCTTCCTTGGAGCCGGCTGCTACAACCGTTATGTACCTGCAGTTGTAGACGAAGTAATCAACCGTTCCGAATTTCTGACAGCTTACGCAGGTGAGCCATATGAAGACCACGGCCGCTTTCACGCAATGTTTGAATACCAGTCGATGATGTCCGAACTTCTCGACTATGATGTATGCAACGTTCCCAACTACGACGGAAGTCAGGCTGTAGGCACAGCACTCCGCATGGCGACAAGAATAGTGAAACGCAAAGAAGTTCTCATCCCGCGCAACATCAACCCCGACACACTGAGCTCGGTAAAGACCTACCTTGAACCCGACGTTAAAATAACCTACGTGGATTACAACGCAGCGACAGGTCGCATCTGCCTTGACAGCCTCAAAGAGAAACTCACTGACGAAACAGCGGCAGTTCTCATAATGAACCCCAACTTCTTCGGAATAATAGAAGACAAAGCACAGCAGATATCGGACATGGCTCACGCACAAGGAGCGCTCATGATAGCCTACGTAGAACCGTCCACACTCGGAGTTCTGACACCGCCCTCGCGCTACGGAGCAGACCTAGCCTGCGGAGACATCCAGCCCCTCGGAATCCACATGAACTACGGCGGAGGAGTGGCTGGATTCATAGCGACAGACGAAAAGCCCGAAATAATAGACGAATATCCGTCAAGACTCTTCGGAATAGCCCCCACAAGCGAAAAAGAATGGGGATTCGGAGACGTGCTTTGGGAACGCACCTCCTTTGCCAACAGAGACGGAGCCAAAGAATTTGTAGGAACACACGCGGCACTTTGGGGAATAGCGGCGGGAGTCTACCTTGCGTCAATGGGTCCTCAGGGTATGAAAGAACTAGGAGAGGCCATAGTCCAGCGCCAGGCGGCACTCAGAAAAGCCCTCTCCGGCATCAAGGGAATAAGCCTTAATAAATTCTCAGGCACCCCGTTTGAAGAATTCGTAGTCGACTTCAGCGCAAGCGGCAAAAGCGTATCCGAAATAAACACAAAACTCCTTGAGAAAGGAATCCTCGGCGGCTACAGCCTTGAAGAATCCTACCCAGAACTCAAAGGCTGCGCGCTTTACTGCGTAACAGAACAGACAACAGCCGAAGACATCAAAGCGCTCGTAAGCGCACTTGCCGAAATACTCGGATAGAGAGGAGGAGCCCAATGAACGCACTAGAAAGAATGAAGAAATTCCACCATGCAAAATGGAACGAACCCATCATTTACGAAATCAGCGAACCCGGACAGCGTGCTGTCCTAGTCCCCGGCCCCTGCTGTGACTGCGTCTCAACAGAAGAAGCCCTGTCATCCCTGCCTGAAGGAATGCTCCGCAAAGACACAGCCAAACTGCCTGAAATAGCTCAGCTCCAGCTGGTAAGACACTACAACCACCTCTCACAGGAAAACATAGGAGTGGACGGCAACATAGACATAGGTCAGGGCACCTGCACCATGAAATACAATCCAAAAGTAAACGAGCGCATAGTATCCTCGCCCAAACTCACAAACATGCATCCTCTGCAGCCCAAAGAGACAGCCCAGGGTATCCTTGAAATATTCCACAAGACAGGAGAACTCTTCAAAGAAATCTCAGGTCTTGACGTATTCAGCATGCAGCCCGGAGGCGGCTCCCACGGAGTCCTTGCTCTCGCATCCATAGTCCGCGCCTACTGGAGAGACAAAGGCGAAGAAGAAAAACGCGACCAGATAATCACAACCTTCTTCTCTCATCCTGCCGACTGTGCGGTTCCCATAGTCAAAGGCTACAAAGTAACAGTAATCCAGCCCGACTCTGAAGGCTACCCCGACATAGAGGCCTTCAAAGCCGCATTATCCGACAGGACAGCCGCAATCTTCTTCACCAACCCTGAAGACACAGGCATATTCAACGTACGCATCAAAGAATTCACAAGACTTGCTCATGAGAAAAACGTCCTCTGCTGCTACGACCAGGCCAACGCCAACGGACTATTGGGAATAACCAGAACTGCCGAAGCCAACTTCGACATGTCCTTCTTCAACCTCCACAAGACCTTCGGAGCTCCGCACGGCTGCGGCGGTCCTGCAACAGGCATGGTAGCAGCGAAAAAAGAACTTCGTCCCTACCTTCCCAAACCCATAGTAGAATACAGCGAAGACAAAGGCTACTACCTAGACTTTGACCTTCCGAAATCCTGCGGGAAAATAAAATCATTCTGGGGAGTGGCTCCTGTGGTAGTCAAAGCCTACTCATGGATAATGGCCCTTGGAGCAGACGGTCTGAGAGAAGTATCGCGAGTAGCAATCCTCAACAACAACTACTGCATGAAAAAAATACTCCAGATCAAAGGAGCATCCATAAGCTACCCGCACCACCCGTCACGCATAGAACAGGCGAGATACAGCTGGCAGAAAATGAAAGAAGATACAGGCTTCGGAACAGCAGACGTTCAGCGCTGCATAGCGGACTTCGGCACCCACTACTGGTC
>CAYRAI010000104.1:0-2702 GCA_964422205.1 uncultured Synergistaceae bacterium
GAAGAAAGGACAGAATTCGCCGATGCGGCGAACGGCTGCAACGTCCTTCTGCTATCCGTGCTTGAAACAGCGTAAATTTTTGCATTGTAAAAAAGAGAGCTCCCGTCGCGGGGGCTCTCTTTTGCTTAACTTTACAGCGAACGGTTTTATTTCACCGGTATGTAACTGCAGACATACTGAACCGGTACATAGCAGCGAAAGCCGAACTTGCTATTGCCGGGCAGATTGAAGCTCTCTCCCGATTTAATTTCAACATATTCGGATGTATCGGGCAGACGAACCTGGCAGACACCGTCTATGATATCCATAATCTCCGCGTCTCCGGTGCCGAATTCATAGTCGCCCGGCATAAAAATTCCCAAGGTCTTACGGTCGCCGTCTGCTGTGTAAACTGTGTGGCTCATGACCTTGCCGTCAAAATAAATATTTGCCTTTGCTACTGCCGTCACGTTTTCGAGCTTTTCGATCATTTAAAACACGACCTCCTAAGTATTAAGTTTATTGTAATATGATAGTTGTAATTTTGTTATAAGTCTATAAGAATTTCAATGTATGAGGGTAAAATTACCGCTCTGCCGCACCTCCCGCTGCGAAACGTTCTTAAAAAACAGATATAGGGGGTTGACAATTTCGGCTGTGATGCTTAGAATCTCATCCATTATCTTAAAAGACTGCTGAAGTCGAGAGGAGGCACCGGGACATGACACATACTGCTATTACAATTTATTGTGGCTTAGTCACACGGTTCTCCTTTATCGGCGCGGGTCCCCTTCACGGGATCTGCGCTCGGGCTGTTTGATTCGGCACTAAGCCGACATTGGCCGCAGTTGCGTAAATCGCCGTCGAAGCAGGGACCCGCGCGGGTTCCTGCTTTTTTTTATGCCTAATTTTTAAGACTATGCAGAAGGGATGAAGTATTATGGAAAAGTATTACCAGAAAGAAATCGAGTGCGCCTCTTATGAGGAGATAAGAGAGAAACAGAGCGTCAACCTTGTTAAGACAGTCAAGAGAGCTTATGAGGGATCTCCCTATTACAGAAATCTAATGGATGAAAAGGGAGTTTCCCCATCTGACATTAAATCCGTGGACGACCTTCACAAACTGCCCTTTCTCAAAAAAGACGACCTCCGCGAGGCCTACCCATACGGACTTTTGGCTGCCCCCCTTTCAGAGTGCGTTCGCATGCACTCTACCAGCGGAACGACAGGCAAGCGCGTCATGGGCTTCTATACTCGCCACGATATGGATGTCTGGGAAGAGTGCTGCGCCCGCGCCATTACGGCGGCAGGAGGCACTAAAGACGATATCGTACACGTATCCTACGGCTACGGCCTCTTCACAGGCGGCCTCGGACTCGACGGAGGAGCACGCAGAATAGGAGCTTTGACCCTACCCGTATCATCAGGAAGCACGGAGCGCCAGCTTGATATCATGTGCGATTTAGGCTCTACGATACTATGCTGCACTCCGTCATACGCGGCATATCTTGCAGAAAGCATAGCGGAAAAAGGGCTGACCGGCAAACTCAAACTCAAGGCGGGAATATTCGGAGCGGAGGCATGGACGCCTGAAATGCGCCGTGACATAGAGAGCAAGCTAAACATTAAAGCTTATGACATCTATGGACTGACGGAACTCGAAGGGCCCGGAGTCTCCTATGAGTGCGAAGCTCAGCAGGGCATGCATATAAACGAAGACCACTTCATAGCCGAAATTATAGACCCCAACACAGGCGAAGTCCTTCCCGACGGGCAGAAGGGCGAACTTGTCTTCACAAGCATAACGAGAGAGGCATTCCCCATGATTCGCTACCGCACACGCGATATATGTATCCTAAACAGAGAAAAGTGCTCATGCGGCAGAACTCATGTCAGAATGGCGAAGCCAATGGGACGCAGCGACGATATGCTCATCATCAAAGGCGTAAACGTATTCCCGTCTCAGATAGAGAGCGTCCTTCTGAAAAACGGATATCCGGCAAATTACCAGATAATAGTGACAAGAGTCAACAATAGCGATATCCTTGATATTAACGTTGAGATGACACCGGAGACATTCTCTGACACAATAGGGGAAATCTCCACAAGAGAGAAGTCACTTGTCAGCGATCTTAAAGCTATGCTCGGAATCTACGCTAAAGTTCACCTTATGGCCCCCAAAAGCATTATACGCAGCGAGGGCAAGGCAGTGCGCATTATTGACAAGAGGAATTTATACTAGGGAGCAAGGGGGAAATGGATATGACAGTCAAACAGATATCGGTATTTCTCGAAAACAGGTCGGGACAGTTGGCGGAGCTCACAAAAACATTAAGCTCAAACGGAATAGATTTGCGCACTCTCACTATAGCGGAGACTACGGAATTTGGAATAGTCAGGATGATAGTAAACGACCCGGACAAAGCGGCATCGGTGCTCAAAGATGCCGGCTACGTCTTCTCTGTGACACAGGTTCTGGCTGTAGTGGTGCCTGATGTTCCGGGCGGGCTCTGCAGCGTGCTTGAGATTCTGCACGATAATGACATAAATCTGGAATACACATACGCCTTCACCTCAAAGAAAAAAGACGGAGCCTATACCATATTCCACGTGGGAGAGAAAAACATAGAACAGGCTGTCTTTGCACTATCTAAAAAAGGAATAGAAATAGTTCCTCAGAGAGAACTCGACTCAATCTAAGGAAACTTGGATTAAATCAATTA
>CAYRAI010000105.1:0-2697 GCA_964422205.1 uncultured Synergistaceae bacterium
AGCAGCGTCCAAGAGTACTCTTGTTTTATTTTTATGAAATAACCGCAAAAATACGGCACGCCTTTCTCTTGACTGATTTCCGCTTAGGCATGAAAATGTGTGCTTATACCATTGTGATTGGGAGGGCTGATATATGGAAGCCAAGAACAGGGAAAAAATTTTGGAACTGCTTGAAAAGGACGCCAAACTTTCCTCTGCCGAGATAGCCGTTTTGCTCGGACTTGAGGAAGAATACGTCGTATGTGAGATAGCTAAGATGGAGAAGGAACACATAATCTGCGGCTATCACGCATCAGTCAATTGGGAAAAGACCGATGATGAAAAGATTTCAGCTTTAATCGAGCTTAAGGTCAACCCTCAAAGAGGCAAAGGGTACGATGCAATAGCTAAGAAAATATATCAGTTTCCCGAAGTTGAGTCTCTCTACCTCATGTCCGCATGCGGCTATGACTTTTCCGTAATATTAAAGAAAGCTACAATGAAGGAAATAGCCCACTTTGTATCCTCAAAGCTTGCTGTTATCGACGAGGTCAACAGCACCGCCACTCATATTGTCCTCAAGAGGTACAAGGACCATGGAATAATGCTCGTTGAGGGCAAAAAAGATATGAGGATGGTCGTTACACCGTGAGAGATGTAATCTGCGACAAGGTAAAAAATATAAAACCTTCCGGAATAAGAAAACTTTTTGACATTGCAAACGAAATTCCAGATGTAATATCCCTGGGTGTCGGAGAGCCTGACTTTGACACACCATGGCATATCAGAGAGGAGGGCATGTACTCTCTCCAGCAGGGCAAGACCTTCTACACATCAAACTCCGGCCTTGCAGAGCTTAGAGATGAAATATGCTCTTACATCAAGCGCCGTTACGGCCTGACCTATGACAGCAAGAGCGAAGTCATTGTAACGGTCGGAGGCAGCGAGGCCATAGACATTGCACTGCGCGCCATAATCAATCCGGGAGACGAGGTTATCTGCCCTGAACCGTGCTTTGTATCATATCAGCCCTGCATAGCTCTGGCAGACGGAGTTCCGGTAACAGTGGAGCTGAGCGCTGATACCGAGTTTCGCCTGACAAAGGAGCAGCTTGAAGCTGCAATAACGCCAAAGACAAAGGCTCTGATGATTTCCTACCCCAACAATCCGACCGGGGCTATAATGGAGCGCAAGGATCTTGAACCTCTTGTCGACTTGATAATAGAGCACGATCTTGTGGTCATCACAGACGAGATATATTCGGAGCTCTCTTACAACGGCAGCCACGTAAGCATAGCATCGATGCCAGGCATGCAGGAGAGAACAATCTTAATTAACGGATTCTCAAAGGCCTACGCGATGACGGGATGGCGTCTTGGATATGTGCTGGCTCCTGCCATGATAACAAAATATATGCTTAAGATACACCAATTTGCCATAATGTCCTCCCCTACGACAAGCCAATATGCGGCTGTCGCCGCACTGCGCGAAGGAGATAATGACATAAAGACAATGAGAGACTCGTACAATCAAAGAAGACGCTATCTTATGGATGCCTTTAAAAAAATAGGACTTCCGTGTTTTGAGCCATATGGAGCTTTCTACGTCTTCCCCGATATATCCGAATTCGGCATGTCTTCCGAAGATTTCTGCACCGCGCTGCTGATGGAAGAAAATGTAGCAGTAGTTCCAGGTTCGGCTTTCGGCTCATGCGGAGACAAGCATGTAAGAATATCTTACGCCTATTCCCTCGATGAGCTGAGAGAGGCGATAAAACGAATCGGACGTTTTGTAAAAAAATTAAGAGCAAAAAAATAAAATTAAGGGTTGATAAATCTCAGAGAGACTTGTCAACCCTTAATCTTTAAGCAGAAGAATTTATACGCCATGCAGAAAGGAAGAAAAGAATGGATCTGAATTCAGCACTGAAACTGGCGGAGATAGCAAGGAAAGAAGCTGCAAAAAGAGGAGAAAAACTTGCAATCGCAGTCTTTGATACAAAGAGTACTCTCTTAGCCTTTCTGAACATGGACATAGAAGAGACCGAATGTGTAGAATACGCGCAGAGAAAGGCCGTCACTGCTCTCAGAACAGATTCCGATACAAAGGAGCTTTCATATCTGGTAAAAAAGCCCGACGGCATACTCGTCTCGCTTCGCTATGACGCAAGCATTTGTCTGATGGGCGGAGGAAAGCTGATACGCAGAAACGGAGTTATAGAAGGAGCACTCGGAGTAAGCGGAGCTGCGGAAGCCGTTGATGCGGAGATAGCCGATGCCGCCGTGTCTGCCTTTCTCAAGGAGCTTGCAGAGGCATAGCCGCCATGATATCGGAACTAATTGCCGTAGCTGAAAGAGACGATAATTTCATAGAGGACGCGGCAATTGAAAATGAAGTGTTGGAATGTGCTGACTTATCCTGTTTCAAGTTCACATCTGTGACTTTCAGCAAGTGCAGAATAATTTCATGCGATATGAAGTCTGTAAGATTTTATAATACATCATTTATAAATTGTGATATATCAAATTGCAGCTTTACATCATCGTACTGGAAAAATGTATCGATAAAAGAGTCCAAGGCTATCGGCAGCAATTTTGCGGAGTCTCTTTTCAAAGATGTGAAAATGGAAGACAGCACCTTTGCCTATGCAAATTTTTTTAAAGTAATAATGGACTCCGCTGCGGCCGAAAGGTGCGCCTTCACGGAGTCCGTATTTTC
>CAYRAI010000106.1:0-2554 GCA_964422205.1 uncultured Synergistaceae bacterium
TTATATAATTTAACAATCTTGGCTTTGTGATTTGTTTCTCTAACTTTCTGGCGATATCTTATACCCGATAATCCACATTCGGTAGATACGATAAAGGCATATCGATATTCCTTTATCGATATGCCTTTATCGTAAAACTCTGTGAATGATATCGCAGGCAAACTCTGTCCGATACTCGGAATTTATCGCCGTCTGCCTCCACACAACATAAGATATAATGTAAAATAAATAAACAAATCTAATTCAAAGTCTGAGGATGATTTCAATGAAAAAGAGTCTCTCTCTGCACACTTTTATAACACTTATTCTGGCAGCCGCCTTTGCATTCCTCCCTGCTGACAATGCCGATGCGGACACATTGACGGATTTAGAGCTTGAAATCACCGAATACCTCTCCAAGCCTCTTGAAAGGGCGGAGGCACTTTATAGACAAATAGAAGATATAAAGAGTATCGAAGAGGGACTTGCACGCCAAAATGACATAGCACCTTCGCGCGTCATCCGCTATGAGATATTGCTTGACGACACTATAAACATATACAACAGCATATATTTCCTTCATAAAAATCCTTCACGCACAGAGAGCAGCTCCATCAACAGCGATGAAGCCGTGGCATTGAGCCAGACAATGCCTCCCTATAATTTCCTCTTCTACCTCAACTTTATGGAGGACATGACAAACCTGCGCACAGAGCTTGAAAATGCAAAGAAGTCTTCTCTCAAAACAAAAAACTCACTGCTTGAAGCAAAAGAAGCACGAGGGATTATAGAAAGAGAGTATAGGCTGTGCCTATCCAGGATTAACGACAAAGACAGCAGAAATACATCCGCCGCATGGGAGCTCAAAGAGACAGAGGCACGTCTTGAGCAGAACTTTGTCTATCAAAGTTTTTACTCAATAACTTCCGAGCTTTCTAAAGAAAGAGTCAGCGAAACGGAAGAAAAACTCGCCATGCTGGAACCCGTGCTCAGCAAAGTAAGAGCCAACCTTAAAATTACCGATGACGACAAGAGATACCTCGATGCCACGGTATTTAAGAAGAAAAAAGCACTGCACAATATGATAACAGAGATGAATTCGCAGTATAACAATCTAAACGAGAAAAAAAATTCCGAAACACGCCCGACTGCCTTTGCAAAATTCAGCACAAACACAGAGATGGATCTCACAAAGGACGAGGTCCTATTCCTTCTCGACCTGGAAGAGTACTGGGCGGGCACAAGGCTTACATGGCAGCAGCTTCAGGAGCTGCTGAAGGGCGATCTTTCCCCAAAACAACAAAAGCAGCTTATCAAAGAATGCGAAGAATTCATTGTAACCATTGAAGATTGCACAGAATACTGCAACAGGCAAATTCAGGCCATAAGGGAAAACGAGCAGGAGACACAGAGACGCTTTGACCCGGAGCACATATTCATCTCCCCAAAAGACATGGAAAACAAAGCCGCCTTTATGGAATCGATGAACCAGCGCAAAATTCGCTATCTCAAATACATTGTAGATTTGGGAGCAATAAAAGCTCAGTCGTACCAGCTCAAAAGAGAAGCAGCCGATATGATGAAAGAGAAGGGACAGGACTCTCCGTTAAATGACTTCTGGGATGATTACATGAGCGCCTTCATCAACTTCGAACTTTGGCACTTCGGTGATTACCCTGTCACAGTGAGTAAACTTTTCCGCGCTCTTATGGCATTCCTTACAGTGATAGTAATCACGCGCTACATAGCCTACATGTTTATCAGAAGGGCAAAGAAAAGAGGCATGATGAGCGAGCACAACATGCTGCTGGTTCAGAAGCTCATATACTATGTGGGCTTTGCCGCGGCAATGCTGATGTCTCTGTGGAGTCTCAGAATACCGCTCACCGCATTCGCCTTCCTCGGAGGCGCTCTTGCCATAGCACTCGGTCTCGGTACACAGAAAATAATGGGAGACTTCTTCAGCGGCGTGCTCCTCCTCTTCCAGGGAAAGATAAAAGTCGGAGATGACGTAATAATAGGAGAAGAGCGCGGAATCGTTCAGGAGATAACGATACAAAACACAATTCTCCGCTGTCAGGAAAGCAAAACCCTCGTAATCCCCAACAGCAAAGTTCAGGACAGCCCTATAATAAACCTCACGATAGGCGACAGCATACTCAGAATGGAAGTAACGACCCGAGTCGCTTATGACACGGATGTTGCTCTGGTAAAACAAATTCTGGCATCTGTACTGGAGAATAATAAACACGTACTGAAGAAGCCGCACTACAGGATTTTCTTTGAATCCTTCGGAAATATCTCAATAGAATTCACAGTGCAGTTCTTCATAGATCTGCGCAAATCACTTGAAAGAGAAACGGCAAGCTCCATACGTACGGAAATTTTGGCAAAGTTTGAAGAGGCCGGAATAGAAATACCTTTGATAAATTACCCAGAAGCATAGGAAGAGAACAGCCTGCACGGTCAAGTCACGAAAAGCACAGAAATACACTTTTCGTGACTTAACTGTGTAAAGCACGACAAAACTTATCCTGTTCGCAGAACGAGGAAAGAACAGGGGAAATTTTAAAAT
>CAYRAI010000107.1:0-2471 GCA_964422205.1 uncultured Synergistaceae bacterium
GGCAGATCTTCGAGATCTCCCATCTCCTCGTTGTTGGCAGTCGTAGGAAGGACAGCTTCGCCCTCAGAGGGATCAACCTTGGTTTTAGGCTCATCGACAACGTCAACACCAAGTTCCATAAGGTTCATATAGAGGCTGTCTAAGATTTCCGCAGTAAGGAAGTCCTTAGGCATACGCTTTTCGATATCCTCGTATGTCACAAAGCCTTTTTCCCTGCCCTCGTGAAGCAAATCTCTCACATTGTCTATGTATGCCACATAGTCGGCAGCGTCAGCCTCCTCTCCGGATGTTCTGACAGCATCGACCTCCGTCTCGTGGTCATCAGAGCAAATTATATTAATGTCATCAGCTATCTCTGAGGGATCAACAGCTACATCCGTTATTGAATCATCAGCAAAGATGTCATCAACCTTATCGGGTCCTTCCACCTCGTCCAATGCAGGAGCAAAATCATCCAAAGTCTCGCTCGTAGCCCCATTATTCACAGTTTCGCTCTCCTGAGACTGCTTGATTTCTTTCTCTGCGGCGGCATCGGGTTTGGTCTTGTTTGTCTTTTTCATCCCCCGAAATTCCCTCCCTTTAGTATTCTCGTTAAATTAAGATGCTCTTCTATTTCATATTCCGTTGCGGTGCCTTTTTTTAATTTTATCTTAAGAGCCGCAACTTTGTTTTCAATACAGCGTTTCTTCAGAGTGTTTAATATTTTTGCTGCCGCATCAGCTGCAATACCTTCTTTTGAGAGAATTCCGTTGCCTTTGGCTATTATGTTTAAAGCCCCGGTATCACCCATCTGCCTCCATCTGTTTTCAAGCTGAGAGGGTGATTCTCCGCTGAGCAGAGCGGAAACTATATTATGCACGCGGATACTGTTTATGTAAGGAACCACAGATTCCATGGTAAAACCGGAGCGCAGATCCGCACTTCCCCAAAGCATACTGCAAAAAAGGCACTCCAACTCATCGGGAGCATCGCAGTCATCATCTTCCGGCAAATTGCCGGGAATAATAAAATCATCCTCGGGCAAACGCTTGCTCTCTTTGCCTCTGACTTTCTCCTGTCTCGACTCTATCTCAGCTTCGACATCATGTCTGAACATGCCCAGAATCTGAGCGACTCTGTCAAGGTGAGGCATAACATCAAACTGTGATAAAGACGCAAGTCCATCAAAGAGTTCATCAAGTGCAAAATGGGACTTTTCAGGGTTCTCTATATCTGCGGCGCGGCTCAGCGCATGATAAACAGGTAATGGGAGAGCCTCGTCAAGGGCTTTTTGAAAAATTTTCTGCCCTCCGCCGCCCAGCAAGATTTCGTCGGGATCCTTGCCGCCGCTTAGTGTGACAATCTTTACCGCAACACCTTGGCGCTGAAGTACATACATACCCTTCAGGGCAGCCTCTCTGCCTGCCGAGTCTGAGTCATAACATATATAGCAAAGTCCTGTCATTCTTTTAATAAGAGCCGCCTGGGAATCTGTAAGGGCCGTACCCAAAGAGGCTACAGTATTGGTAAATCCGCTTATGTGTGCCCTTATCGCATCCATGTAGCCCTCTACAAGAATCACTGAGTTCTTCTCACGCACACTCATTTTTGCTTTGTTTAAGAGATATAGATTGTTTCTTTTATTAAAAAGAGCGCTCTCCGGGCTGTTGAGGTACTTAGCCTCATCTCCGTCAAGGATTCTTCCCCCGAAGCCGATTAGCCTGTCCGTTATGCTGTAGATGGGAAACATTATACGTCCCCTAAATCTGTCGTAGTAGCCTTTAGAGCCTTGAGAGACAAGTCCGCTCTCTATAATTGTACTGATATCATATCCGCAGTTTTTTAGATTATTGAGAAGAGCGTCCCACGATGAGGGAGCCCAGCCAAGCTCAAAGCGCTGACAATCTTCCTTTGTCAAAGATCTGCGCTTTAGGTAGGAGCGAGGAGCCTCTCCGCCTTTTGATGCCAAGGAGTCTTTAAAAAAAGAGAGTGCATGGGTTTGGATATCTCTAAGCGACTCACTGCGCTTAAACGAGGAGAGTCTTTTTTCCTCAAGCTTTACCCCCGCACGTTCCGCAAGACGTTCAAGTGCTTCGCGGAATTCAAGATGCTCCATTTCCATTACAAAAGTAAAAACATCTCCGCCCTTGCCGCAGCCAAAACAGTGAAAAGTTTGACGTTCAGGGGAGACACTGAATGAAGGTGTTTTTTCACTGTGGAAGGGACAGCGCCCCCAAAAGGATTGTCCGTTCTTCTTCAGAGCCACATAGTCGCCGATGACATCTGCAATATCAAGTCTTGATTTGATTTCACGCACATCATCACCGACAGCCACACCAACACCTCCTTACAAAGAAGATCAGAGGGAGAGTTACGCTCTCCCTCTAGATCATTATCACAAAATCATATGTATTTGTAGCAAGTTAATTATATATACTATACAAACAACGGGGCTAAAACTGTGGCAACAACAGACATAAGCTTTATGAGTA
>CAYRAI010000108.1:0-2418 GCA_964422205.1 uncultured Synergistaceae bacterium
GAGACAAGAGCCTTGTCCTGCAATGTCTTTGAAAGAACGAGCTTGCCGTCTTCAACAGCAATGTCTGCGGATGTAGCGCCTATTGCCGTGGCGATATCAGCGCTCATTGCTGCGTCGGCATACTTAGGAGTCACTTCACGGATATCCTCAGATGCCGAAGGTACTGTGACTATGACATCGCACGTTGCGGTTTTCTCACCATCTTTAGTCGTTACTGCTATCCTTGCTACTCCGCCTGCTACAGCTGTAATCTTACCGTTCTGATCAACGCTTACCACATCCGCACTGCTTGTTTTCCACGTTACGCTCTTGTTTGTAGCGTTCGCGGGAGCAACTGTAGCAGTAAGAACTGCACTGTTTCTATTAGCGAGTAGGAGTGCTGTCTTATTCAGAGTTACGCCCGTGACACCAACTGTGGGAGAGGGTATGGAACTTTCGAGGAAATAGATCCAGTAGATGTTTCCGGTAGAATTCGTTACAGTGTAATCACTATCAAAATTCACAGTAAGGACAGCGACCTCTGATGTATTAGCGACATGGCTTGCAGAGGAAGCAATTGCCAAGGGAACAAATGTTCCGTAGGGATCTGTGTCTGACGTCCCTCCTACCTGCTTTGCTATGGCTACCTTATAATTTTTAGGAAGTTTCTCCGCACTTGCCGCTGCGAAAGGTATTGTAAAAGTTTTGCCGGAAACATCACCGCTGCTTTCACCGAAGGAAAGGCGGAGACATCCGCATATTTTTACATCTCCAAGTGCTGCAATCGAGTTGTTTTTCAACATTCCGGTTAATGCATCTGCAGCGTCTAAGTCATACTCACTTACTTTACTGATATTTGTTGAATCAATGGTTATGTTACCATCGTCGCCAAGCCCCAATCCTACAACGAAGTTATCGGACTTGACTGGCCCCGCCATCGCTGATGCCGCAAATACTGCTGTTAATAGTGCTGCAAGGAACATTACGCACAATTTTCTCATTATACATTCCCTCTTTCTTAAATTATTTGCATTTTTTGATGAGGCCGCTGTTTTTTGTCTGTTTACCGCTTCTTTTCTTTTTTTGTTTCCCTTTAGTTAAATATAAGCAACTCGACCACATCAGAGCCGGTTTGCTCTATTTTTTAGGGGGGAGTTCTCTATTGGGGGCTTCGTTTTTTTACCGGCAAAATGCCATCTATAAGGGATAACTTTAAAATTCGGACGGAGAAAATTTAAAAAATATGATAATGTAAGTTTGCGCCTTGTTAATTTGCGAGTCAATGGCTGACAACCGCCAAATTATTATAAGGCGTATAATATAGAGCGAAGCCGGCGTTGGCGCTCGAGCGCCACTATTCAATGTGTGAGCATTTAACGTGCTTTATATAATAATTATATGCAAGATGGTTGTATAAACTTTGCAGTCAATCACTTTAAATATTACAAAGTGTGCAGGAATTTATTTGACAATGGAACAGCCGAATGTATACTTGTTCTTTATTAGTAGAAATTTCAACAGGGAGGTAAATACCTATGAGCATAAGAGAATACACAAACACGGAATTACTGCGCAGCTCCGTATATTTCTCCGCGTTCTGTTTGGTGTTCTACCTCTATGCTTATCCGCTTTTCGGACTGGCCTCTCGATTTTACGGGGGAGACGAACTTACGATGGCATATGCCGCGAATATGGCCGGGAATGCCTGCGGCTATCTTGCTTATTCATGCCTTATAAGGCGGGGTATGAGGCAGAAGCTCATTATCTTGGGCGGTGTGTTCTGTCTGCTCTGCTTCTTTGTTGTCATATTTTTTATAAAATCATTTGAGGTTTTTCTTGTTACAGTCTTTTTTGCCGCGACATTGATAGGTATTCTCGGTGCTATTGCCCATAGAAGCCTTGCCATGCTGTCGTATGGAAGCCCCATTTCAGGCCGTGTTGTCGGTTTTGCTTATGCCGCAGCTCTCGCTGTTCAGTTTATTGTTGTTCACATTTGCGCTTCAAACGAACCTGCAGCGCTTGCGGCCGGACTTGTGATAGCAGGTGTTGCCGCTTTGATCTTCAGTCCGCCGTCAAACTGGATTTCCGATGACGATACCATTGTGCCGAGCAATTATTCCGCCGCTCCCGCAAAGTCGGCTTATGCCGCCGCTATTGCCTCTGTTGCGGTTCTTACCCTTGTCTATGGCCTCTATGACGGTGTCAGCTCAAACCTGCATGCTCACGGCAAGCTGAATGTGTGGGACTATCCGCGCCTCTTCTCTATTGTAGGAATTCTTGCGGCCTCATGGATCTCCGATATAAAGGATAGAAGTTATATGTCTGCCGCTGTTTTATGTTTTCTGACAGCGGGCACGGCTGCAACGCTCGTTTTGCGCTCTCTAGCAACTTATGCTTTGAGCCAGTCACTGCAATATCTTTTCAGCGGCGCTTATGTAT
>CAYRAI010000109.1:0-2396 GCA_964422205.1 uncultured Synergistaceae bacterium
CAGAGTTATTCCTCTTCTTCTACTTTGTCCTTCGCTGCCTGGTCTATTACCTTTTTGGCTATGTCAGCCGGGACTTCTTCGTAGTGGGAGTATTCCATTGAGAATGAGCCGCGGCCTGAGGTCATGGAGCGGAGGATTATGGCGTAGCGGAACATTTCGGAGAGCGGGCACTGGGCTTTGACTATCTGGAGTTTGCCTTCGCTGTCGATTCCCATTATGCGTCCGCGGCGGCTGTTGAAGTCGCCCATTACGTCGCCGAGGCAGTCTTCGGGGACTCTGACTTCTACGTTCATGACAGGCTCCATTAGTATTGCCATTGCCTGTTCCATGCATTTTTTGAAGGCAAGGGAGGCTGCGATTTTGAATGCCATTTCGGATGAGTCTACATCGTGGTAGGAGCCATCGAATATGGCGCATGAGAAGTCTGTTGCGGGGAATCCGGCAAGGAAGCCTTTTGCTGCGGATTCACGAAGTCCCTTTTCTGCGGCGGGAATGAAGTTTTTGGGAACTGCTCCGCCTACGACTCTGTCGATGAACTGGATGCCTGCGTTCTTTTCGAGAGGAGCGAGTTCAAACCATACGTCTCCGTACTGGCCGCGTCCGCCCGACTGTTTCTTGTGTTTGCCCTGAGCGCTTGCCTTTTTCTTTATTGTCTCGCGGTAGGGGACTTTTGGTGTGCGTGTCTCAAGGTCGACTTTGTAGCGTTCTTTTATCTTGGAGAGCATGATGTCAAGGTGCATGTCTCCCATTCCCGAAAGTACTGCGTCGTTTGTTTCGGGGTCTTTGACGAAGGAGAGTGTGCGGTCTTCTTTGAGTGTCTTTGTTATTGCGTTTCCGAGTTTGTCTTCGTCGGCGCGGCTCTTGGGCAGGACTGCGACGCTGTAGACTGGTTTCGGGAATTTGATGGGACGGAACTGAAGAACTTCGCCCTTTGTTCCCAATGTGTCTCCTGCTATTGCACTTTCAAGCTTCGGAATAGCCACTATGTCACCAAGGATGATTTCTTTGATTTCGACGCTCTCTTTGCCTTTCATCTGGCGGAAGGAGCTGATGCGTTCTTCTTGATCCTGGGTCACATTGTATATGGGCTGGTCGCTTGTAAGGTGTCCGGAGAATACTTTTACGAAGGAGAGTTTTCCGACGTATGGGTCAACCATGACTTTGAATACGAATCCGAGGAAGTGTCCGTTTTCGTCTGGAGGGATGTTTACGACTTCTTCGCCTTTGAGGGCGGCTCTTCTGAGCATGTCCTTCGGTGAGGGCATGTAGTCAGCTATGACATCCATTAACTGCATGATTCCTATATTGGCTGTGGCAGAGCCGGGGATTACGGGATAGATTGTGCGGGCACATACTGCTTTGCGCAGTACTGCGAGAAGCTCTTCTTCGGAAATTTCTTCTCCGTCGAGATAGCGCATCATCAGTTCGTCATCGGCTTCGACAGCGCGCTCAACGAGGGTCTCGCGGGCTGCGGCTACTGCGTCTGCCATGTCTGCAGGGACTTCACCCTCTGTGAATTCTTTGGTTCCGTCGCCTTTGTATGTGTATGATTTTCCTGTGAGGACGTTTACAAGACCTTTAAACTGTAATTCCTTGCCTATCGGCAGGAAGAGAGGAGTTGCTCTGTCCGAGATATTTTCTCTTATATCTTCAACGACTTCGTCAAAGTCGGTGTTTTCTCTGTCAAGTTTGCTTATGAAGAATATTGCGGGGGTTTCAAATGTTTCCGCAAATTCCCATACGCTCTGGGTCTGAACTTCGACACCGGCTGTCGCGTTGACAAGGACTAGTGCTCCGTCTGCCACACGCATTGCACAGCGCTGTTCACCGACAAAGTCGGCAAAGCCCGGCGTATCAAGTACGTATAAAGTTTTATTTTTGTATGGAATTGTTGAAAGTGCGGTGCTTATTGAAATGCCGCGTTTCTGTTCTTCCGAATCAAAGTCAGAGACTGTGTTCTTGTCTTCAATTCTGCCTATTCTCGAAATCTGTCCGGCGTCAAAAAGAAATGACTCGTTTAGTGTTGTCTTTCCGGCGCCTCCATGTGAAATGAGCGCAATGCTGCGAATGTCCTCCGGTTTACGTGTCCCCATTACTTTCACTCCTTTTTTTCTTTTGAAGCTTCATATAATGAATCACAAAATCCTGGTGCATATATTGATAATACTTGTTATGCCTGCATTAGTCAAGAAAGCGGTTGATTAACGGTTGTTGAGCGATGGTTGAGCAGTTGTTGAGCTATTGTTTAACGGTTGTTGTTAGCTTGAAATATTCAGTACTATGGGCAAATGATTGGCAAACGGTTGGCTGGTTGGCTAAACATTAAAAGAAAAACCAACGACGCTTGGGCCCGTACGGGGGCATTACGGGCAGACGGAGAAGGAGAAGCAAGGGCA
>CAYRAI010000110.1:0-2394 GCA_964422205.1 uncultured Synergistaceae bacterium
TTTGCGATGAATTCATAGCATACTTATAGTGAGTGCTCTCATCATCTATAGGAGCCAGTATAAGCTGAGGGGCATGTCCGTCAGCCTTTGCCGTGCTGAGATCTCCTCCATGCCAAGGACATTTTGAAGTCGGAGCCTGTCCTGATGGCAGAAGAATATCCGCTGCGGGGCAGTTCTCGGCGGCAATAAAGCCCGTCTTTCTGCACACCCTGACAGACTCAACCCCGGCGTCCGGCGGCAAAGTAAAATTATTGGGAAGCTTAAGCTTTGCGGCCGCATAAGAGACAAACTCATGCCAAACAGGGACGGCGGCGACAGTACCTGTAGTTTTCCCACCAAGCGGCTTATGGTTGTCATTTCCTACATAGACGACTACGACAAGGCCGGGAATCCCTCCGGCAAACCATGCGTCTGTCCAGTCATTTGTTGTTCCCGTCTTTCCGAACGTCTGATAACCGGAAACATTGGCCTTTGCTCCGATTCCCCAAGTAGCCACCTGCTGCAGCAGAGAGCGTGTTGTTGCCGCGGTAGTAACATCCATTGCGGAAGAAAGATTCGGCCCGTTCTGCTCCAAAGCCTCTCCCGTCTTGGATTCTATTCTCTTAATGCCGTAAGGTTCAACCTTATAGCCGTTATTGGCGAAAGAAGAATACGCGGCGGCCATCTCCATGGGGGTCACGCTTGCGGTTCCAAGTGCCAAGGACAAATCCTCGGGAAGGTATGGCGTCGTTATCCCCATCCTGCGCGCCAAATCGACAACCTTGCTGATTCCCGTTATCTGTGCAAGACGGATGGCAACCGTATTTATAGAGCGTGCAAGTGCGTAAACAATAGTGACCTCACCCTCATACTTTGGAGAATAGTTACCGGGTTCCCATCCGTTTGGAAAGCTCAAAGGAGCGTCCAGCACGTGGTCAACACCTCTGTAGCCGCCCTCAAGTGCGGCAGCGTAGACAATAGGCTTAAATGCAGAACCCGGCTGTCTGTATGCCTGAGTCGCCCTGTTAAACTTGCTGCTGTCGAAATCACGTCCGCCGACCATAGCCAAAATTTCGCCCGTATTCGGGTCAAGAGCTATAAGAGCGCCTTCATGGCTCATAGAAGAGACAACCTGCTCCGCCTTTCTCTGCAAATCAATATCAATAGTCGTATGAACCTTCATACCGCCTCTGTAAACAAGCTCTGTCCCGTAAGTTGGAAGTAATTGCTTAAAAAGAATATACGATACAAAATAAGGAGCATCCTTCAAAGTAAAATTGCCGCGGGCGCGTTTGCTCTTGGCAAGAGCAGGCTTCTTATTCAAATTATTATCATAGTCCGCTTTTGAAATCCAATCCAAATCCAGCATGCGGCGGAGCACATACGACTTTCTCGCAAAAGAATTATCAGTGTCGCGAAACGGTGAATACTTCTCGGGAGCTGCCACAAGTCCTGCCAGGATGGCTGATTCATCAATAGACAAATTCGCAGGACTCTTTGCAAAATACGTCTTTGCTGCTGCATCGATTCCATAAGCGCCGTGTCCCATATAAATAGTATTCAAATACATCTCAAGAAGCTGATCCTTACTGTAAATACGCTCAAGGCGTATTGCAAGAATAGCTTCCTTTGCCTTACGCGCTATAGTCTTCTCCTTTGTAAGAAAAAGATTGCGTGCAAGCTGCTGAGTTATCGTACTTCCGCCCTGGCGTGCTCCGCGATGGAAAAAGTCAACAACTGCGGCTCTTAAAATTGCGGCGGGCCTGATTCCCGAGTGCTCATAAAACTTGTCGTCCTCTGCTGCGAGAATAGCCTTTACCATCCATGGAGAAACATCCTCAAGCTTAACCCATGTCCTGTTCTCCTGAAAAAGGTGAGTTATAACCTTGTCATTCCTGTCATAAATAACAGTTGCAAGGCTTGGCTCATGAGCCAAAATCTCTTGTGAGGAAGGGATCGCACTGGAAATATCCTTCAAAAAAACAGTCAGAACTACGGCAACAGCCGCGGCTCCTATAATCATAAGAAAAATCAGCATTGAAAAGAAACGTTTGAAGAAAGAAACATCCTTCTTTGTGTTGGGGCGATTTTCGATAGAAAAATCCCTATCCCTGTTTTGAGTCGGCATAAACCGAACCTCCAATCAAAATATTAAAATCCGGAATATCGTTCCCTGAATTCGACACCTATATAGTAGCAAATACAAAAAAATTATAACACGATAAATTACATAAGAAAAATTAAAATAAGGGGTTGCAATTTTTCCCAATCCGTAGTATATTACCTCCTGTCGCCAATGCGACATGAACCTTGCCAATAGAATACAGTACGTAAGAAAATTATGTAAGTCAGCGAATGAGATCCAGAATCAAACGGAGAGTTTGATCCTGGCTCAGGACGAACGCTGGCGGCGTG
>CAYRAI010000111.1:0-2378 GCA_964422205.1 uncultured Synergistaceae bacterium
AATTGCAAAAGGAAATCCCCACTTTTGCAAAGTTGAAATCCCCGGAAATGCAAAAGGCCATTGAAAGCAGAGCCTGAACCAACTACCCTTGTAAGCGACGAAACTTATGAGGGGGCAGATGAGAGGATGCTGACAATGACCGATGTTAATAATATCAGGGATGCAGTATTTGAGAAAGGGTATTCAATAAGCGAAGCGGCGAGGGAATTTCATAAAGACCGCAAGACTGTAAGGAAATATATCGACAAGGATAATTTTAACCAAGACGCGCGGGAACATGTAGCCGTACCGAAAAGGCCAACGAAATTATCTCCTTACATGCCTAAGATAGATGTATGGCTGCAAGATGACAAACGTATGCGCCGCAAACAGCGGCACACATCCATGCGCATCTATGATAGGCTCTGTCAGGAAGTTAAAGGCTTCTGCTGCAGTTACAGGAGCGTAGCCAACTATGTAAAGTCCAAGAAAGAAGAGCTCTACACAAAAACGATGGGCACAATCCCACTTATCCACAAAGCAGGCGAGGCGCAGGCAGATTTCGGAGACGTAGATTTCTGTGAACGCGGCAGGAGGATCTGCGGAAAATACCTCACGCTCTCATTCCCTTACAGCAACGCCGCCTATACCCAGATATTCTATGGGGAAACGGCAGAGTGCCTCTTTGAGGGTCTTTGGACTATATTTGAAGAGATAGGAGGGATACCTACAAGTATATGGTTTGACAACGCTTCGTCCATGGTGACGAAAGTTCTGCCCGACGGCAAACGGGAACAGACAGAAGCCTTCATGCGCTTCAGACAGCACTGCGGCTTTGAAGCTGCCTTCTGCAATCCGCGTGCCGGTTACGAAAAAGGGAACGTAGAGAACAAGATAGGCTACCACAGGCGCAACCTCTTCGTTCCTATGCCGGAAATGTCAGACATACGCCTGTACAACAAAGAACTTCTCAAAAGATGCGCCGCGGACCATGACAGAGAGCATTACAGATATAATGAAACAATAGAGGAACGACACAAGGCGGATACAGCACTACTCTTGCCGTTGCCTTCAATGGCATTTGACTGCGCCCGCTACGAAAGCTTCCGTCTCGATGGCTGCGGCAGATTCAGGATAGGCGACAGACACACATACTCAGCACATCCGAGCTGTGCCTGTAAAAGGATCACAGTAAAACTCACTGCCTTCACAGTAGAACCTCTTGACGAAAAGGGCAGAGCCATCACAGTCCATCCCCGTGCCTACGGTGCAGAAAAAAGCGAATCCATGGACTGGATGCCATACCTAACGCAGCTCTCACGTTCGCCCGGAGCCGCCAAATACACAGGCATCTACCCAATACTTCCGGAACCGCTTCGAGACTGCCTGGACGGCCAGACAAAACAAGAAAAGAGAGGCACGCTGAAACTACTGGCGAAACTCACCAAGAAAGACGGCTTCGAAAAAGCGGCGCAGAGCATAAGTGCTGCGCTCTCAGCGGGAGCCACCGACACGGAAAGTCTGCTCTCCATCCATAGAGCCCTTATACAACAGCCCTTCACCAACAGCATGACACTTAAAGAGGGACAGGCACCGGAACTGCCTAGCTTCACCTTCACCGCAGGGCTCTACGACAACCTGCTTAAACAGGAGGCACAGTCATGCTGACGTACCAGATAGCACAGTGCTGCAAAACACTCAAACTTGGCAGCAGTCTGGCCCGCAACAGCGAAACAGTAGAGACCGACGACAGACAGCAATATCTCCTCGAACTGCTCAGGATGGAAATATCGGGAAGAGAAAAGGCAAAAACAGAACGGCTCATCCAGAAAGCCGGCTTCCCTGCGAGAAAAGAGCTGAAGGACTTCGTCTATGACGAAGTCAAAGTGCCCTCCGGCCTCACTCCCGCAGTACTTGAAAGCGGAGACTTCATCGCAAACAAAGAGAACCTCATACTCTACGGCAACGTAGGCACAGGCAAGACGCACCTTGCCGCAGCACTTGGACTGGAAGCCTGCCGCAAAGGCAGAAAAGTGGGATTCTACAGGACGGCGGCCCTGGTCAACAGACTCACAGAGGCAAGAGAGGCGGGCGTGCTGAGCAAGAAACTCGCCGAGATACACAAACTCGATCTTATCATACTCGACGAATGGGGATACGTTCCCATGGACAGGACGGCGGCGCAGCTGCTTTTTGAAGTCGTCTCAGACAGTTATGAACGAAGGAGCGTGATACTGACCACAAATCTTGAATTCAGCCGCTGGGTCAGCCTGTTCTACGATGAACAGATGACAGCGGCTATGATAGACAGACTTGTGCACCATAGTTACATCCTGCTCTTCGATGGTTCAAGCAACAGGGTGAGAAACTCAACCGCCAGAGGCTAAATTTCCCCAGGT
>CAYRAI010000112.1:0-2356 GCA_964422205.1 uncultured Synergistaceae bacterium
CCCAAAACAGCCATAGAGCCGGTACAATATATCAGGCTTGTCGTGATAAACCCCAAAGAGAACCCTTTTGCCGCGTCTCCGCACTTTGCCTCAAGAGCTTTCGTCGCCGTTTCAAGTCTTCCTTCCAAATTCATGAACTCCCCTATTACTGAGCCGGCTGCAATGCTTGCTATAACAATGAGAGGATATTTAGTGGTTATAGACATTGAAATACCTAAAGATATTACAAACAGAGCCATGCCCTGAACCGGCAGCTCCAGCATCTTCGGAGGCAGCTTTCTCTTCAAAGCCAACCCCAAAAGGCTGCCGATTATTATAAAAAATGCATTTGCTATACTGCCGAAAAGAGGAAGAGAACTAAGAAAATCCTGCAAGATATTAACCTCGTTTCCCAAATTTCTGTTTCACTATACCGCCACGCTGCACTGCAAAAACAAGAAGGAGGGGGGCCCCTCCTTCTTCCGCTTATCTTACCTTACCCTAATATAACTCTCTCGTTGTGTATAAAATCAGCAAGCCTCTTGCGCAGATAATCCTGGACAAGCTCATCTGCACCCTTTTGCAGTTCGCACTTATTCTCCTCGAAGAACTTGGCACAGGCTTCGGCATCAAGCTGCTTTGCCGCTTCCGCGTCTATCTCCTCGATAAGACACTCAATGCACTCTGTATTAAAATCAGGAAGATCTACAAGATGGCTCTCCGATTCCGTTTCTCTGCGGTTCAGCACGGAACTGATAATCGTGTACTCGGCGGGCTGAACAGTCTTTACCTCTTCTGCAAAATTTTCCGCATCCGCTAAACTGTCAAAAACATAGCTCTCGGTTATTTCAGCGCCATTTTGAGCAACAACAACCCATATTTTCTCCTGTATCATAACAGTTAGACCTCCTTGTTTTTCATTAACACAATAGCTTACATCCTATCTAAAAATACACTTTATTGATTATATTGGATAAGTTCAAAGGCTTCAAGAGATTTATTGCCTGTCTTAGCAGCACACAATTCAATATTTTCACATAAAGTCAGATGATCAACATAAAAGCTCTCATTGACCTTATCTCGGTACTTCTTCAAAAAATAGAAAAAAGGTCCGAATGTACAAGCATGAGCAAAAAACCGAATACATATATACACATAAATACGATAAAACGCTCTGCATCAAAAGAAAGCATGCCTGCGGCATCAAGTCCCCTCATTGACACCCATTAAATGCCACTCTTCAACTTCACTATTGCCAAAGGGCGAAGTTGCTGGTAAAATTCGTTAGTCATAAGTTGATATGACAAGATGTGTCAGGGTGGCGGAACTGGTAGACGCGCTAGATTCAGGATCTAGTGGGCTAACGCTCATAGGGGTTCAATTCCCCTCCTTGACACCAACTTTAACAAATCCAGTCATATGCTATGTTAGGCGATATCTTATACTTTCTTGCCCCTTTTTCAAGAAGGTGGGTCAAAATTGTTGGCAGAGCGTGGCAACCTCCATTTCTCAAAATCTCCCAAATGTTTATATTGTAAGGGAACAAGGCTTTATTTTCGTCAATCAATCCCGCCGGATACCGGTTTATACATTGTGCTTTCCTGTCTGCACACCGCAGAACAAAGACACAGATGCAAAGAGTTCTCCCTGCCTAAGAGAAAAACGAAAATTTTACCTTTATTGTATCCGATATAACTTTGATATCTAAAATATCTTAACATTGCAATATAGAAATCTATGTGTTATCATAAATCAGATGATGTGACGCTCTCAGAAAACATTACATTTATTCCTCCGAGATAATAGAGGGTGTACCGAAAAATGAAATCCCCCGTGCCGTGCATTTTGTTTTGGACGGCAAAGGTTCGCCGCAAGGTACAGTGTATTTTATTGATAAGACGCTTAAATCAAGCAACAGCAAGGGCTTAGAAAAAATGTCCAATTTCTCAAAAGCTCAATTTCAGTTTTTGAAAATAGCACAAAGAGCCTCAAAACAGCCATAAAATTACAGCATAGAGACTCAAAAAGAGCAAAATTGCCAGAGACTAGATTCAAAAAAGTACAAACAGCTATATTGACATTTGTTATATCTTTAAACTAATTGTCAACATTTGCAGCAGTCATGCTTTGAATGGCCCTGCTCCTCGGCAAGCTCGCCTTCAAGGCCCTTTTCAAGAAACGTTCCGACAATCTCTTTGAAAAGATCATTTATCTCCTGCATGGAACTTACTTGAGGCTCTTGAAGCAAGGCACCAATTTTTACCCTCTTTGCCGCGCGTTCTGGATCTTTTCTTCTCGTCACCATTATAAATATCACAAGTCATTGCTCTCTATTTTGCACCTTCTTGGAGGTTTACACAATTAGCGGGATTGACTC
>CAYRAI010000113.1:0-2347 GCA_964422205.1 uncultured Synergistaceae bacterium
ATGAAATGGCATCAGTCGTAGCCCGCGCACTTGCTAAAGTAGACGCTGAAAAGGCCAGCAAGCAGGATCTCGAAATGCTGAAGAAGCTCGTCATGGAATTCAAAGACGAACTCGATGCACTCGGAGTAAAGGTTGACAAAATCGACAAGCGCGTTGCAGTCCTCGAAGATAACCTCGGTGGATGGAAACTCCGCGGACTCCTCTGGTTTGACGCTGATTTCGCCGGCGGAGATCACGATAACGCATACACAGGCGGCAAAGCGACAGAGTTCAACACACAGCGCTTCCGTCTCTTCCTTACAAAGCAGATAGACGAAAATACAAGCTTCTACTCACAGTGGCGCTGGGGTGAGAACATCGGTGGTGGCAAGGGAATGGGCGATATAGATTCTAACAAAATCACCCATCTCTATGTTGACACAAAGCTTCCCTATGACATCGATTTCCGCGTAGGACGTTTTGCAGTAGACTTTGAAGGCGACTATGGTTTCTATGATGAAACAGACGCATTCTTCTCAGACTACCGTACAGACGGTTTCCAGTTCAAGAAATCATGGGGCATGCTCAGTGCGACAGCCATCGTAGGACGTAACGCAGCAAGAGACAATAAAGTATCCAGCAACGTCGGTTCAAAAGACTTTGGCGAAGGCACATATATGAACTACGTTCTCGACCTTCACTTCCAGCCCAACGAGAAGTTCTTCGCCGGCGCAACAGGCTACTGGTTCGCAGATGACGAGAACAACACAGGATTCGATGCCTCCTTCAAGAACTACGCACTCTATGCAGGATTTAAGTTCACACCCGCAGTAGAACTGAAGGGACTCTACAACTGGCAGGATATCGATGGCGACCTCGCCAATGGACTTGCCAAGGTAGCAACAGGCGCAGAAGACAGCCCGAAGGCATGGAAGGCCGTCCTCACACTCGACCAGAGCCTCCTCAAGTTCACAGCACTCCGCTTTGAATATGCAGAGCAGGACAACATGTACATCGGTAACAGAGATTACTACGGATATGGCGCAGACAGCTCAAACTACGAATATCACCTTCTCAGCAATATGCCCGCAAACAACGACACAACAAAGATGTTCTTCGTCCGCGCAGACCAGAAGTGGAATGACAAGTGGAGTTCATACCTCCGCTATGTAACAGCCGACTTCGGTACAGACGGTATTGATGATGCAAAGACATACGGTGCAGCAGTTAAGTACCAGTACACACCCGCTATCGCATTCCGCCTTATGTACGACTACCTCGACTTTGGTAACAGCACAATGGCAGGTAAAACCACAGGCGACGATCACGTATTCCAGTTCCGTACAACAGTCAGCTTCTAATCTGACAGCATAATTAACATTAAAACAGAGCCCTACGGGGCTCTGTTTTTTAGGCTTTAGACCTTTGCTTTTATCCTTTATATTGCAGAGTACCCGAATCAATTGCAAAGTGATTCGGTTTATACATAAAGTATCTAATTCAAAATAGGGGTGAATATATGAAAAAGATTTTAATTTTACTTTCTCTTATAGTGATGTGTGCTCTTCCTTTGTCCGGCATTGCAGATGCTGCGACTTTTGACCAAGTTCTTCAGCGCTGGACAAAAGAGAAACTTCACAAAGGCGACGATGGACTGACTAACCTTACGGTGAAAGCCACATACTACTCGGCTGAATATATTGAAGCGTACATCCAGAAAGAAGCTCAAAGCAATCTCTGGACACAGCAGGAGACAGACGACTACAAGTACTCCTTCTTGAAAGCATTACAGCTTGAAGAGATGATACCTGTAAAAATCGAGTTTGATAATAATGCAGAGACAATGTATCTCGGCCCGTTTGATATTTTCATCTATTTAAAGATTGGAAATAAGATATATAAGCCTGCCGACTATGACAAACGCTTTAATTTCAAATTCCAAGGCAAAAAAGAAGGCCTTGTCTATTTCCGCCGCTATGATGAAAAAACAGGCAAAGACCTTTTAAAGGGTGTAAAACAAGTTGTCCTTGAGCTCAAATCGATGATAAACCCATCTGTGACAAATGGACGCACAACAACCTTTATCTGGGACGTAGCCAACGACGATCCCTCCAAGCTCTACCAGGGGAAAGCGGCAGAGCGCTTCGAGAGCGACCGTCTCATCAAACGTCTTGAAAAGCTCCGCAAGGACAAGACAACACTGGAGTCCCAGCTTAAAGCAGTAGATGACGAAATAGGAACAATCCAGAAGCGTCTGGACGAACTCGCGAAGAAGTAAGAAAATTACCCCCGCACAATACATGCGGGGGTTTTATTTTTTATAAGTATATCCAGCGATTTTCTGCTCGCTGTGGGGAAAATCCTGGAA
>CAYRAI010000114.1:0-2291 GCA_964422205.1 uncultured Synergistaceae bacterium
GCGGATATCACTGTTAAGATTTTATTTATAAGTTTTTTGGGATAATTGTCAAATTCCATTTCGCCTGTCTACCTTCTCTCTATTATTCTTTTTTTAGCTTCTTTAAAAAAGAAGTTTATGATTTTCATGGGTGAAACTCCGTCAAATCTGCTGACGAATTCTTCTTTTCCGTCAGAATTTTTTCTCTTTACAAATGTTCTGGCTTTAGGCCGCAGCATGAGCTGTCCCTGATAGAGGCTTCTGTGCCCCACTATTACATATGATACAGCGCAGGCAATGCCGGCAAAGGGGGCAATTGCCGAACCGAAAAGTTCCATTGCGAGAATTGTGGATGCTATAGGCGTGTTTGTTGAACCAGCCAGTACGGCGACAAGCCCCAAAGCACTGAATACGGAAGGATCAAGGCCTCCTATGGCTGAAAATAGGCTGCCGGCCGCAGCACCTACAAATAGAGTCGGAGTAAGGACTCCGCCGTTTCCTCCGCATCCCAGAGTCACCGCCATCGCAGCGGATTTAACGGCAAATGCCAAAAGCGGGATTCTTTCGCCGTTTAGCGCCGCCGCTATCGTTTCATCTCCGAGACCGAGATACATATCTCCGAAGATCAGGCTTATTAGCAGAAGCATTCCTCCGCCTATTACGGGCTTTGACCAAGACGGGGCTTTCATTTTTGCAAATGAGTTTCTTGTCCCTTCAAGACATTCGATGTGAAGCATTGCGACAATGCCGAAGAATACGCCGGAAACTATTGAAAGCATTACCATGTCAGCCCCGAGCCTCGGCAGCACTATTGCGAAAGAGGGCAAATGTCCTGCTCCCCAATAGGAAGCCGTCATGCTTGAGACTATTCCTCCTATGAATGCGGGAAGAAGAACATCGTAAAACATCTGCCCGACATAGAGAATTTCAACGCCGAATACCGCACCCGTTATAGGTGTGCCGAAGACTGCCGATATTCCGGCTGCAGTCCCGCATATTACGACTCTTTTCATGTCGTATTCATCGAGCTTCAGAATCCTTGATATGCCGTACATAATGCCCGCGCCTATCTGGGCGCACGGCCCTTCCTTGCCGACCGCGCCTCCGCACGATATGGTGACTATTGTTGATATAAGGCGTATAGGTATTGCTGTGAGGTTCAGTCTGCCGGCACGCTCGTGTATCGACTCTTCGACATCTATTACTTCGTCTTTTGTAAAAAACTTTACCATGAATCGGCTGAGTAAAAGTCCGGGAAATATCATCATGTAGTGTATGAAGCCAAGAGAGCGGACAAGTGTTATTCCGAATTCCAGAGCATGAAGGAATCCTGCTGCGGCTGTGCCTACAACCAGCCCGGTAAATACCGAGAGCACACACCACTTTACTATTGAGCTGACAAGCCAAAGTTCGTCTTTTACCATTTCGTTAGCCATAAAATTCACCACCGATTATATTTTATCACTAAATTTTTATCCTCTGGGTTATAATGTCTGCGGCTATGACAGGAAGAGAACGGAGTGTTCCTATGCAGAATAAGTCTATTTTTCAAAAATTTTTGGCTGGATTGTTTGCTCTTATGGTCTTGGCATCATTTGTCTTTATCGGCTACAGAATAGCGACTAAGGATGAGTATACTGCAAGAGAGAAGGAGCAGTGCCGTCTTCTCTCTATGTCTGCCGCACGCTGTGCCGCTGATGCGGCTGAGGATAATCCAAAAATCTGGGATCTCTTTGCGGAAGAAACTTTTGCAATAATAATCGACCATAGAATTATGCCTGGCAACTGGGTTGTAAAAATCACTGCTCACAAGAAATCCGACTCCACTGAGATAACTTCGGAGGCTTTGTCAGGATGGAACTCAAGAAGCCCTCAGCACGACGTCTCTCAAGCAGCTATTCCAGCCTCAGGCGAAGACGCGGCGTACGCAGATCCAAGACAGGAAGATCCGGCACACCGCATAGATTATTCTCTTTTTAAGAAAAAAGTCCGCACTGTACAATTCTCGCTTCCCGATGAGAGCAAGGTAATCCCCGTCACAATCTCGGCAGATGTCATGGAGAACGAAAATGGAATGCTTATAGTGCGTTTTTCGTCCTCAAAGCTTGATTAGTAGCCCAACGGCTCTCCCACAATTATGACATGGCACTCTCTGCCGAACGGCGGGAGTTCCATTATTGTCGTTATTCTGCACGGCTTTGTATCATAATTTTTGCAGTTGACGCAGTGCCCTACGGAAGCGCATGGGGCTTTACCATCCAGTCTCAGCACATTCGGTGGGGTTGCTTCGTCCCTTGCGCGCTTCATTGCTG
>CAYRAI010000115.1:0-2271 GCA_964422205.1 uncultured Synergistaceae bacterium
TAAATAAAAGTAATCTGTGTCTCAGGTGTGTCTCGTGTCACAAAAAGCTTAGGATACCTTTATAATTCCAAAATCTTTAATTCCTCGTTAAAATCCTCCTTGTCGATATAATTCCTGATAGTCTTGACGGCGAAAATGGCTATGGAGTTGCCCATATTCTTGAAAAGCATGGGAAAAAGATTCTTGCCCGTATCCCGCAGGTCGTCAACGACGGGGAGGTCATGGTTAAACCCAATCATGAACAGATTGAATATGTTTATGGTTCGGAGAAGGTAGTGGTCAATTCTCTGTGGAGAGGCAATAAGAAGAGGTGGGTTGTCACGGCTTATGACAGTAATGTCCCGCCTAATCCAGTTGGTAAAAAATTATCGCCCGACTCAGGCCGGACGATCGACATGGACCTGTTTTCACCACAAGATGACTCCCTCCGAGGCCCGGACGATAATTTTGATAAGAGGTTATCAAACAATTCTGACAATGTCAATGAGCTGAATAGTATTCAGCGTTTTGCTCATGAGCCGGTTATGCCAAGAGGTGACGAGGTTTCGGATGTGAAGGCGGGTGACGTAAAGAGGCTTATTTCCGAGGCTCTTGGTGTACCTGTTCGTGAGGGGCAGATTAGGAAGAAGGGGCTTGGCAGGTTTATTTCTTGTAATCCTTATAACGGGAAAAAAATGAAATTGTTAGGATAAGAGCGCGTAATGCGAATTCAACATTTTTGTATTGACGCTATATATACAATATATATAATTATAATTGCAAAGGGGTGATGTACTATGCCGGCAACCAATGTCAATATTAGAATGGATGAAGAACTCAAGCGGAGTATGGAGGATATTTGCCATGAGCTCGGAATGAATATGACTACGGCAATTACTATTTTTGCCCGTAAAATGAGCCGTGAGAGACGCATTCCGTTTGATGTCTCTATTGATTCGTTTTACTGCCGTTCCAATATGGAGGCTTTGAGCAGATCAGCAGCCGAGGTTAAGACGGGGAATGTTGTTCTGAAGTCTATGGCGGAGCTTGAGGCTATGGCTAGTGAATAAAATAGCTTTTTCCGCTTCTGCATGGAATGAGTATCTTGCGTGGCAGTCGGAGGATAAGAGCGTTCTTGCCAAGATTAACGCGCTTTTGAAAGATATAGGCCGGAACGGGGCTTTTGCAGGAATTGGGAAGCCAGAGGCTTTGACCGGGAATTTGAACGGTTTTTTCAGTCGGCGCATTAATGAGACTGACAGGCTGGTTTATGAGTTTTCAGATGACGGCTGTGTTGTGGTTGTGCAATGTAAGGGGTATTATAGCGATAGGTAGTTTTTTATATTTGGTTTTACGAGGCCGTTTCCGAAAGGAGGCGGCTTTCTGCTTTTTGAAGCGGACTGAAATTGTCCCTGATTGCGGAGGCTATCTGCGAATGAGTTTCAGGAGGCCTTTAGTTTTGAGTATAATTCGCGCATGGCGGTTCTTTGGGGGATTTTGGCGGTGCTTTGCTGGATGAGGCTAAGAAGTATCCGCAGGTTTTCAAGGAGGCTGGGGTTCCCGCGATGATTGCGGGTGCTCTTGTGGGCGGCCTTACTCCCGGAGCCGGGAGAGCGCAGGAGCAGGTGCAGAAGCAGGTTCAGCCGTCCCGTGTGGCGGGAGCCGCGCCTGAGGGTCTGCGGGAGTTTTTGGTTTCGGATTCGGATTCGCATAGCCCTGAGCAGATTAGGGTTATGGAGGAGTATAGGAATGCTGTTGATCCGGGGCTTGTTAAGTATGTTGAAGATGTAAAAACGGTCGTGTTTTCAGGGGAGAGTCGTACCATAAGTATTCCGCATCTACAAGCGCACCTAAAATCATCTGCATGAGCCCAGTGCAATCATGCAAACGAGCCCAGCGTCACGGCGACGAGCCCAACCATATTTCTGCTACCCTTGCTGAATACGCGTACTGCGTAAATCACACAAGGGAGGTCATACATATGACCATGTACAAAGAGATACTGCGCCTTCATTTTGAGGGCAGGCTCAGCCAGCGGGATATCGCGGCAAGCTCCCGGCTGTGCGCACAGAACAGCGCTCAATAATATTCTGCAGTCAGATAGAGACATCCGAATGGCTGGCTACGCTTGCAATACTCCGATGGCACGGAAGCTAATTGACATGATAAATCAATGCTCACATAAGACCATACTGCAAGGCAACCTGATGAGGGAAAAAGCTGAGGCAAATTCAAGTTCGTGCTGGCACAATGAAATAATGTCTCTCCAAAATGACTGGGCTCGCCGCCGTG
>CAYRAI010000116.1:0-2105 GCA_964422205.1 uncultured Synergistaceae bacterium
TGTTTTCGCTCCTTCTCGTCTCCCCGCAAAGTACCAGTGCGGGGTAAAGCGGCTTGGGTTCTAAGCCCCTAAAGATTCAAACCCAACGACGCTAAACCTCGCACTGAAGCGTTGCGGGGAGACGATTAAATAGCTAAACCGAGATTCAGCCTATGTTTTCGCTCCCACAACCGTTAAACCATCGCTCAACTATTGCTCAACAACTGCTCAACAATCGTTTAATGCTTTCTTCTCATCACCATAGGCACGAGTGCCAAAAGTGCCATTGCCGCAAATCCCGCATTGCATCCGCCGCTTCCGCCGCTTGGTGTCGGTGTTGCTGGCGGGGCGGACTGTTTGATTATAGCTATCGGGTCTATGACTTTGCCGTCTGTCGCCTTGCCAAGGTCAAAGTCTCCTCCGTCTTTGACGAAGGCAGCCATTGTGTATGTCGCTTCTGCGTCTATTGCTCCCGTCACGATGTCTCCGCTCACATCGTAAAGTGCCACGCACTTATCGGATATTGTGTCGGAGGAGGTCGCCACTGTGAAGGCTTTGCCGTGTCCGTCCGCGAATATTTTGACTACTCGGATTTCGCTCACACTGTTTACTTTGCCGAAGACGTCCCCGCTCACTTTGAAGCCCAGTGCGTGGATTTTGCCTTCTTCGTCGGCGCTGCTCACCACTATCGGCAGGACGATAACTCCCTCTTTGGAGATTATTTGGCTGTCGCTTGCTATGACTTCTCCGACAGCTTTGTCAACAAGGCTGCCTGTCGTTGTGAGACTGCCGTTTTCCGTAACTGCCGCATCTTTGCTTAGCCCTATTATGTTGATGATTTCGTCCTGAGATGCTGGGTCTGTGACATATTCGGGCGTTACCGCGATTATGTCGCCGCTTGTGACGTTATCGGGCTTCACTGTGCCGGGCTCTGTCGGCTTCACTGTCGGGTCTTCGGTTGCGCTCTTTCTCACTGTTACTGTGCATTCCGCTTCGCCGCTGTCTTTCGCCGTTGCCGTGATTTTGGCTGTGCCTTCGGCTATTCCTGTTATTTTGCCGTTAATGTCTACTGAGACGATATCCGCACTGCTTGTCGTCCATACCATGTTTTTGTAATAGGCATCGGACGGAGTGACTGTCGCTGTCAGTGTATAGCTTCCTCCTATTGCAAGAGCAATTGCAGTCTTGTCGAGAGTGACGCTCTCTGTCTTGATTTTCTCAAACGATGCTGTGATTTTCCACTCTCCGCCCCATGTCACATCTTTTGATACTGTCTTTATGTCTGTGGAGAGTGTCTGAGTTTCGTCGCTCAGAGTCACTTTGTAGCTGCTCGGAATTGTAATTGTCACGCTCTGTTCTCCGCCCTTGATGTCGGAGGATGTGTCCGCCGAGTGTACTGTAGTGTCTCCGCTGATCTGCCATGTGAGGTCTTTGACATCTTTGGATTCTATCTCACCTGATGGTGTCACCGTTACAGATGCGACATTGGGCACTTTCGCCGCGAATGCGAGGCAGAGTTTGTACTCGTCGTCCTTTACTCCGTCCTGGACTATGAAGTAGTTGTCCTTTTCATTCGGTCTTGTATCGGAGCTCGTTACTTTGAGGGGCTGTACCCACTTTGCGCCTGTTGTCTTGTCGCCTGATACTCCGCCTGCCATATTGAAGAGCATGACGCGCGTCTTGATTGTGTAGCCGCTTTCGCTGTCTCCGCTGACCGTGATGTAGGCTCTTCTGTCTCCGCTTGCCGCATCTGTTAAGCTGCGGGCATGGATAACATTACTCTCGTCTTTTACCACTGTGAATAGGTTTATCTTCGAGAGCAGGTTATCCGCAGTCAGTCCGTCTTTCACTTCATCGGGCAGGGATGCTATGTCGGAGGAGAGGATTGTGAAGTTTGCCTGGATGGGCAGGTAGTCGCCTTCGCCCGGAGCTGTCTTGTCCTCGCCCTTAAAGAGGCTGACTATGAAGCGCCACACTTTGGCAAAGAGTGTATCTCCCTCTCCGATGCGTGATGCAACTGTGTTTTTGACTTCCACAATCTGCACTTTGTCTTCCGATGAGCCGCCGAGATTCCAATATTCGGCAGCCGCTTTTTTTATCTCTTCTTTGGTGAAGATATCTTCGGA
>CAYRAI010000117.1:0-1751 GCA_964422205.1 uncultured Synergistaceae bacterium
TTTTAATTGCTTCCATGAGAGAGTCGAGAGCTTCTTCCTGGTCTCTGAAGTCCGTGTAAAAAGCGCCTTCATCGCCGACGCCCGTCATCTTGCCCTTGTCAATCAGAACATCTTCAAGAGAGTGGTAGGTTTCCGCTCCCATTCTGAGTGATTCGGCAAATGTAGGAGCTCCGTGCGGAATTATCAAAAATTCCTGTATATTAAGATTCTTATTGAACCTGGCTCCGCCGCTTATCACATTCATAAAAGGCACAGGAAGAAGATTGGCATTAAGCCCGCCCAGATAACGCCATAAAGGCATATTCATAGAGTGAGCCGCCGCACGCGCGACAGCCAAGGATACCGAAAGTACGGCATTTGCGCCGAGACGCGTCTTATGCAGAGTTCCGTCCAAATTTATCAAAGTTTCATCTATCAGAACCTGCTCAAGCGGATCCATGCCTTTGAGTACCGGTTCTATAAACTCATTGATATTGCGGACCGCTTTTAACACGCCTCTTCCCCTGTATCTTCCGGCGTCTCCGTCCCTCAGATCATAAGCCTCGTATGTCCCTATTGACGCTCCGGTCGGAACACTTGCCTGGCCCATTACTCCGGAATCAAGGACCACGTCAACTTCAACAGTAGGATAACCGCGTGAATTGAGAATCTCTCTTGCGTGTACCTTAGCGATTAAAGACAATAATGTCTCCTCCTTATCTCAGGGTTATTAGTCTACCAGGGGCGTTCTTCCATATCAACGCGCTTCTCTACAACAACCTCGTAGGACACCGCGTTCCTCTTCAGCAAACTTTCATCAGAAGTAAGGACACGCACTGTAAGAAGCCTTCTCGGATACGCAATCTCGATAATATCTCCGTCAGAGACATTGGACGACGGCTTGGAGTCCCTCTTGTTTATACGAACGGCGCCAATCTCGGACATCTCCTGAGCGACTGTCCGTCTTTTAACAAGCCTGGATAGTTTAAGAAATTTGTCAAGTCTTATGGACATAGCCACACCCCATTCAATCAATGATGAGTATAATGCCTATCCACTCTTAGCGCAATAATAACAGCCCCATAATCATTGCGGCAAATTGCACATACACATCTGTTCAAAATTTTGTCACAGCATAATAAACACCGTAAAATTGCGGCAGGTGCTTAAAAAAGTTCCTCCTATCCGCCATGGGATAAGAGGAACTTTGAAGTGCTATTATTCCAGGAAGTCCTTCAGCTTTTTACTTCTGCTCGGATGGCGCAGCTTGCGAAGCGCCTTTGCCTCAATTTGGCGTATTCGTTCCCTCGTAACTCCGAACCTGCGCCCTACCTCTTCAAGTGTGTGCGCATGTCCGTCCTCAAGGCCGAAACGGAGACGCAGAACTTCCCTCTCCCTTTCGGTCAAGTCGTCCAGCATATCATCAAGCTGCTCACGGAGTATCTGGCTCGCGGCCGCTTCCTCTGGACTCGGCAGATCTTTATCTTCGAGGAAATCACCAAGCTGGCTGTCCTCTTCTTCTCCTATAGGAGTCTCAAGAGAGACAGGCTCCTGGGCTATTCTCTGAATTTCTTCAACCCTGTCGGAGGGTATTTCCATCTCAGCCGCTATTTCCTCGGCGCTCGGCTCTCTTCCCAGCCTCTGTACCAACTGGCGTGAGACGCGAATAAGCTTATTAATTGTCTCAACCATGTGTACGGGAATACGTATCGTGCGCGCCTGGTCCGCTATCGCCCTGGTTATCGCCTGGCGTATCCACCATGTAGCATATG
>CAYRAI010000118.1:0-1709 GCA_964422205.1 uncultured Synergistaceae bacterium
TGTTTTGCTGAAAATTTGCCCAGCCGGAGCAGTAAGTTTCTTCATTTGCAAGCCCTTCGCTGCTCTCGCCGCTCTCGATGTAGTTTATTTCGGAGCCTTCCACATCGGCCTTGCAGTTAAGTGCGGGAACCGCAGCAAACCCGCCTCCAACAACATATTGGGGAGAAGCCCCTTCATGTATATTGATAACAGCAAGTCCGCTGACATTGGCGTCAGCGGCGGGCTCATACTGCTTATTGCCTATAACGCTGCCCAGTTCCGGCATACTGCCGCCTCCGGCTATGTAGGTATAGCTGCCTTTATATAGATTTATTGTCACGTCTCCGCTCACGCAGGCATTCATGGAACCATTTTTCCACCAGTCGCCCTGTACTCTTCCGCCGCCGTTGATACGCGCGGCAGATCGGCGCGACGTGATTGTTATATCGCCCGAAACCAGTGAAGAGCCCGGGTTTTCCGACCCCTCAATGTATCCTCCGCCCGAGACGGAATATATTTCCGAGTCTCTGTCCGCGGACATTATGTCGATATTGACATTGCCAAAGAGTGTGAAGTTGTGTGTATTTACTCCGACAGAGCGTCCTCCGCCTATTATGTTCACAGCGTTCTGATTTTTGTTTGCTAGAAAGGCTTTTTCTTTGACCGTGATATTTACATCACCGTACTGTTGCTTGGGTTCCGGTGTAGACGGCAATAGATAGGAACCGCCGCATATCATGTGTGTCTTTGTATTGTATTGGCTGCTGTTGCTGTTTGCGACACTGCCGTTTAAGGTTATGTTTACGGGTATAGGGTGCTCCGCATTTCCTGTATTCGCGTTCTTGCCCCCTCCGTAGATGTTGCCATATACCAGAGAATCCTCTCCGAATGTGAGATTGATGGAAGAGGAACCGAGGGAGGTGAGTGTTTCGTAGATTCCGCTGCCGCCGTAGACATCTTTCGTTGCTGTGCCGTTTATAGTGAGGGATATATTTTGTTTGTCCCTAAGCGTACTTGTACCGTAAAAGCCGCCATAGACATCCGCGGCGACTGTGATGCCTTTCTCAAAGGTTAGCGGTACCCCGCTTGCGAATATACTTGCTCCGCCAATTTGCACCCCGCGCGGATTCTCAGTTGTTATCGTAAGAGATGTAAGCCCCTTATCCGCAGGGACTTTAAGAGTGCCCTCGGAAGTGTCTGTTGATACCACAATCGTGACGTCTCCTGCATTACTTCCCAGTTTAGCTAATCCTCCTCTTATATGTTGATACGGAGCGCTAATCGTTCCATTCCCGGTCGCATCATTCCCTGTGCTGCTTACATAAATTCTCGTGCTGCTGTTTTCCGCCTGTGAAAGGGCCGCCGCAAATATAACCATTGCGATAACGGCTAAAAAATATCTTTTCTTTAACAATTTGCACATCTCCGTTCTCACACTATCAGTAATGAAAGAATTCTTTGGCATTTTAGTAAGATTATTTGACTGCGCTGATTTTTCTCTCCTTTAACGCTGCATCTCTCAAGCCTCAAACTTATTGCCTTATGAACAAGGCTTTTGCAGTAAAAAATTTATAAAATACGAAAGCCCTGCATGGTTTCGTCTTTGACGGAAACATGCAGGGCTTTGTCACACAAAAAGGAGCAAATGCTGCTTATATAGAACATTAGCATTGTGAGGCAACCGGCTGTCATGCTTATTCAAGCTTAGACCCTATGGCTTTCCGTCCCGA
>CAYRAI010000119.1:0-1673 GCA_964422205.1 uncultured Synergistaceae bacterium
TAATAATGGACTCCGCTGCGGCCGAAAGGTGCGCCTTCACGGAGTCCGTATTTTCCGAAGCTGAATTCAAAAAAGGCATTTTTAGTGAGTCAGACCTGTCGCGTGCCGATTTCTTCAAGGCAAAGCTGCGCGGCGTGGATTTTTCCACCTGCTGCATTGATGGAATCACCCTTTCAGATACATTTTCAGAGCTAAAAGGGCTTAAAGTCAATGCAATTCAGGCAGTAGAGCTCGCAAAAATGCTTGGGCTTAAAATTATCTAAAGAGCAGGGAGGAAAATTATTCTCCTAGCTCTTTTTAACTCCTTCAAGTCTGCCATATGCTGCCGATATATTCAGAAGGACAGATACCACGTCATCCATTGCCTGAACGCACGCATATTCCGCCCTTCCGTGGTGACTGTGGCTTCCCGTACCAAGGTTGGGACATGGCAGCCCCATATAAGAAAGCCTTGATCCGTCGGTGCCTCCGCGTATAGGCTCTATATAGGGCACAGCTCCGGCATCTTTGACCGCCTGAACCGCTATATCCACCATAAAGGGATATTTCAG
The DNA here is from genome assembly GCA_964422205.1 of uncultured Synergistaceae bacterium. GTDB lineage: Bacteria > Synergistota > Synergistia > Synergistales > Synergistaceae > CAZNYN01. The sequence goes on from CAYRAI010000119.1 coordinate 552, forward strand.
AACTTCTTGCGCCATGCTGCGGTATGTCTCTGTAAATTCGGCTTCCACGCTTCCCTTGCCATATTTGCCGTTGATAAAAGCTACCGCGCTTTTCATAATTTCCTCTCGGCACTCAACCTTGGCTAAGTCATGGTCGCGCAGGATGTAGCTCTGAAACGCACTTTCGACATTTCCGCCACTGGATGTGAGCAGAAAGAATCCCTCTCTGCCGGAGGTATACTCGGGACGCTCCGCCTGAGGAAGCATGGAAAAGAGCTCCATCGCAAGAAGCTGAGCATTGACCATAACATTTTTTGATGCGCCGGGATGCGCACCGACTCCGGTAAATTTAAGCTCCGCGCTTACAGCGTTAAAGCTCTCGTAGGATATCTCTCCGCAGGCGCCCCCGTCCACTGTATAGGCAAAGTCAGCACCGAAGCGTGCAACGTCAAAAAAGTCTGCGCCTCTTCCTATTTCCTCATCAGGAGTAAAGCCTATGACAATCTTTCCGTGCTTTATTTCTGGATTGGCAAGCAGCCTTTCGGCCATAGTAAGTATCTCTGCGATACCGGCTTTGTCGTCTGCTCCCAAAAGAGTTGTTCCGTCCGTAACAATCAGGTCTTTGCCTATATAGCGTTTGAGCGAGGGATATTTCTCCGAAGATACTGTGATTTTGGGGTTATCATTAAGAAGGATTTCTCCTCCGTTATAGTTTTGCGCAATCTTTGTCTTTATGTTCTCTGACGGAGCATCGGAAGAAACGTCCATGTGGGCTATAAAGCCCAGTACGGGAACATCTCTGTCTATGTTTGACGGAATAGACGCGAAAAGATATGAATGTTCGTCAAGCACCACGTCCAAGAGTCCCATCTCCTCCATCTCTTTTTTGAGAAGATGCGCCATCTCCCATATTCCTTCACTGCTGGGAGTTGACTGTGATTTAGGGTCTGAGGCACTTGCAATCTGAACATATTTCAGCAATCTTTCATAAGCTCTCATAATTAAAAGACTCCTTTTGAAATTTTATATTTGTAACACGGCTATTATCTCACAATTCTGTGCTTATGAAAAAATAAAACCGCGTCATTGCTATGTAAGCAAGACACGGTATAAAAAGCAATATAACAAAAATTTTTAATCCAC
>CAYRAI010000120.1:0-1585 GCA_964422205.1 uncultured Synergistaceae bacterium
AGATAGTTGGTATAATTACCTAAGTCTGCCGAAGGAGGTGTTCCGCTTGCAGAGTGAGGAACTTATGGAGCTTGCGGCTCGGATAAAAAAGGATAGGTGCGAGACCAGGACAATAGAGGTAAAAGCTGCGGCTGAAGGATGTCCAAAAAAGTTGTATGGCACCATGTCCGCCTTTTCAAATCAGGACGGGGGCGGCATTATTATATTCGGCATTGATGAAAAGAGACGTTTTGAAGCTGTGGGATTTTATGACCCGCAGGATCTCATTCATAAAGTGGCGGAACAGTGCAAGGAAATGGAGCCTGTGCTGAGGCCGCTCTTTACAACTTGCGATGTTAACGGCAAAGTCCTTGTATCTGCTGAATTTCCCGGCATTGAGCTCACTCAGAGACCCGTCTATTACAAAGGGGCGGGACGCGTAAGAGGCTCGTACATACGTGTAGGTGAAGCGGACGAACCAATGACGGATTATGAAATCTACAGTTACGAAGCCTATCGAAAGAGAATACATGATGACATCAGGACGGTTGAAGATACTAATGTATCCCAGCTTGATCCGGTGCTTATAGATAAATTCCTTGCTTTGTCAAAGGCGGAAAAACACAATCTTGCAAAGCTCAGTGACGGCGAGATATCGGGGCTTATGGGAGTGACAGCCAAAGATAAATTGACACTGTCTGGTGTGCTCTGCTTTCATAAGTACCCACAATCGATATTTCCCCAGCTCTGTATAACGGCGATAGTTGTCCCGGGAAACTCTGTCGGAGATATAGGAGCAAGCGGAGAGCGTTTCACCGACAACAAACGTATTGAGGGTACGATTCCGCAAATGCTTGAGGAAGCCATTTTGTTTGTCGGCAGAAATATGAAAAAAATGACGATAATAGATAGGGACGGAAGAAGAAGCGACAGAGAGGAATATCCGATAATAGCGGTACGAGAAGCTGTTCTCAATGCCTTAATGCACAGAGATTACAGCATACACACGGAAGGTGCACCGATACGCCTGATACTGTACGGAGACAGGCTTGAGATAATCAACGAAGGCGGTCTCTACGGGCGTCTCACTCTGAAAACTCTGGGCACTGGGAGTGTGGATACGCGCAATCCAAAACTGGCCAACATTCTCGAAATTATGAAGACAGCGGAAAACAGATATTCGGGAATACCCACGATAAAGAGCGAAATGAAAAAACACGGACTGCCCGAGCCTATTTTTGAGGACAGCAGGGGAAGGTTCTGCGTAACTCTCAAAAACAGTGCCGCCAACTTTGCCGCGGACGGACTTTCCGGTCTTTTGGCGTTTTGCTCTGTGCCGAGGAACAGAGATGAAATTTATGCTTTTATAGGAAAATCTCCATACTATGTGATGAAAAAATACGTAACTCCGCTGCTTTCGTCGGGAAAATTAAGAATGACACTGCCGGACAAGCCAAAGAGCAAAAATCAAAGGTACTATTCCGCAGTATAGAGAAGAATAGCTTGCATATTTTAGCCAACTATTTGAGATTTTAGCCAACTATGCTGTAATTTATGCCAACAAGTTGGCATATTTTGCAAAATAGTTGGCTAATTTAAGATGAGC